>NZ_DATMLW010000154.1:0-51987 GCF_035570375.1 Bradyrhizobium sp.
AAACCGATAGGATGATTTATGTCGCGCGGAGCTTGTCGCAGACTGTCAGAACGCGACAAACTTTGAGTCGTGGACTGACAGAACGCGCGAAACTTCAAGAGCGCGCAGGTTGACCTTTGAGGAGTCCGGCAACTCGATCACGGCCAACGTGAGGGTGGCCCTCCGCTTCAAGCGCCTGATTGACCCTGCCCAAGATGGCGTCGGCTGCTTTATAGGGATGTGCTTCATCGCCAGGACGCTGCAACCCTGCAACGATCTCCGACAAGATTCGGTCGCTCTCTCGTTTTAGCCGGCTTCTCTCTGCGCGGGCTGGGGTCGTGCCCCGATGCTTGATGACGCTGACAGTGTTTTTGGATTCCGTGGCGAGAGAGCCAATTTCGAAGGCGGCCGCCAACGCGCGCGAGATGAGGGACCGCCTTTCTGCGCGTTTCTGTGCCGGACTAAATCCTGATTGTTCGAGCGCCTCGATCGCGGCGCAAAACCTGCTCAGCTTGCCGACCGCCCATTGCAAGGGTTCGCGATCGTCGATCTTGGACTCCAGGGACGTGTTGGCGGTATCGATCAAAAGCCGGACAAGGCCCTCTAGGTCAAGCTCGCCATAATCGATACCCATGTGCGCACCTCGCACAAGCACCTTTATGGTGCGCGCGGGAAACCGAGAGGTGCACCTCGGCTTGTCGGCTGGCCGGCCTATCCCTCGCGCGTTTTGTTATACCCGTATCGACACCACGTTGCTCTGGCGATCGTCGACGATGGCCGCAACGTGATCAGCCCAGCGGGCGAGCGCGGTCTTGATCTCGGCTTGGTACGAATATCGATCGTAAACCGCTGTAACGCCGCGCTGGTGGTGGCCGATCGCCAATTCTGCGATGTGCGGCGGCACGCCGAGCCGGCCCAGGCCGGAACGCATCGATCGGCGCAAATCGTGAATTGTCCAGGGTGGCAAGGCGCCGCCGGCGGCGGCAATTCGAGCGTTGAGTGGGCCTAGATGATAATTCCAGGCGTTAAAGCCCGCGGCACCGGCTTTGCCGAAGACGTACGGCTGCCCGGGCCGTCGAGGCGTTGTGCGCAGGATCTCGAGGGCCATTTCCGGCAAAGTCAGGACCAGCGCCCGGCCGTTTTTCGTGCGCGTGCCTGGGATTGTCATCACACCGGTCTCGAGATCGATCTCGTCCCAGCGAAGGTCGCCGACTTCTCCGCGCCTACACCCAACCAAGACCAACAGTTTGATGGCGCGGCCGAAGAGATCATCCGGACACGCACGCCAGATAGAACGTAACTCTGCATCGCTGAGCACACGCTCGCGGGCTCGGGCGCCTTTCCCGGGATTGTTGGTGGCGAGCACGGGGTTGACGTCGCACATCCCGGCGCGGATCGCCCAGCCGAACATCGCCGACAGATTGGCACGGCACCGGGCTGCGGCAATTCGGCCGTTATTGGAATGGACCGTCTGCAGAACGGCAGCCACGTCGGCGCGCGCGTGCGCAGCAGTCGCGATCGGAATGGAGTGCAGCGCCCGGCAATGCGATCGCAGGTATCGGCTCGCCGCTTGCAGAGACGCGGGGCGCAGCTCGCCCTTCTTGGCCGTGAGGTAGAGCTCGACCACCGACCCGACAGTCTGCTTGATGGCCGCGGCTTCCGCCCGAGAGCGGGCTCGATCGCCGGCGGGATCGGCGCCCAGCTCGACTTGCGCGAAACGCTGCCGAGCGATCTTGTGTGCGTCGACAAGTTTGATCTTGCGAACGTCGCCTAGGCTTTCACGGCGTTGCTGCCGACCCACCCGGTACTGGATGTACCAGCGCTTGGCGCCGGCGCGGATCCTAATTCCGAAGGACGGCAATGCCGCATCCCAGACGAAATGCTCGTCTTTGCCCTCGGGCAGCTCGAGCCCGGCAACGCTCGCATCTGTCAGTCGCAGGGCTTCCGGCTTACTCTGTCGTTTCGTCATCACAAACCTCTGGGAAGCATATGGGAAGCAGTCTGGTGCGTGATCTGCCGCTTCCCGCCCCGATCCGTCACGATAAGTGTAAGCATAAAGCCTTGTATTTCAAGGCTCCTGCGTCACCTGCGTTTTGTGCGGTTGAAAACGACGGGGTTCTGTGATCACAGTTAGAGTTGCAAAAGAAAGCGGGCTTGTCGAGTCCTCCTCGTCTTCAAAACCATCGCTGGAGACCACGCGTTGAATTTACCGGCGGCGCTCAACCTGGTCGAACCGCTCGACCGTCAGACGCTCGGTGAACGCGCCTATGCGCAACTCGCCGATCTCCTGATTTCCGGCCGCCTTGCGCCGGGCGAGCGATTGTCGCTGCGCACCGCGGCCGAGGTGCTCGGCGTCTCGATCATGCCGGTACGCGAAGCGGTATCGCGGCTCGTTGCCGACCGGGCGCTGGAAGTGATGCCGAACCGTGCGGTGCGCGTGCCGTTGATGTCGGTGGCGCAGTTTCGGGATTTGACCAAGGTGAGGATCGCGATCGAGGGCCATGCCGCAGCCCAGGCGGCGCTGCAACGAAACGACGACGATCTTGCCGCGATCGCGCGCGCCGAGGAGGCAATGCGGGCCGAGAGCATGAAGTCGAGGCCCGATCTGCCGCGCGCCGTCGAACTCAACAAGACGTTTCATTTTGCGGTTTACGAAGCGGCGCGCTCGCCGATCCTGGTGGAAATCATCCGCGCGCTCTGGCTCAAGGCCGGCCCGGTCATCAATCTCGATTTGCGTGCCAATCCCGAACGGTTGGCGAAGGGCGATGCGATCCGTTTTCACGCCAATGTGCGCAAGGCAATTGCCGAGGGCGATGCGGCGGCGGCGCAGGCGGGCATCGCCGCCGACATCAGCGGCGCGGCTGAGGTCATTGTTTCGCGCGGCGGGCTTTCGGGTTGACATTCTCGACGATAATTCGGAGCGATCATGAACCTCGACATCAAAGGCTTGCGCGTGCTGGTGACGGCAGGCGCCAACGGCATCGGGCTTGCGATCGCGCGGGCCTTCGTCCGCGAAGGCGCGCGGGTTCACACCTGCGACGTCGATGACGCGGCGCTGGCCGCGCTTGCCAACAACGATCCCTCGATCACGCAGACCAAGTGCGATGTTTCCGACCGTCGTGCCGTGAAGCGATTGTTCGAGGAAGCGAGCGGAAACCTTCGCGGCCTCGACGTGCTGGTCAACAATGCCGGCGTCGCCGGGCCGACGTCGAAGGTCGAGGAGATGAATCCCGAAGACTGGGACCGCTGTCTCGAAATCTGTCTCACCGGGCAGTTCAACTGCTCGCGGCTCGCCGTGCCTCTGCTGCGCAGGAGCAAAAACGCTTCGATCGTCAACGTCTCCTCGGCCGCGGGTCGGCTCGGCTTTGCGATGCGAACGCCCTATGCAGCGGCGAAATGGGGCGTGATCGGTTTCACCAAATCGCTGTCGATCGAACTCGGTCCGGACAACATCCGCGTCAACGCGATCCTGCCCGGGCTCGTCGCGGGAGACCGGCAGCGGCGCGTGCTTCAGGCCAAGGCGCAGCAGCGCGGCATTTCCTACACGGAGATGGAGCGCACCGCGTTCTCCTACACCTCGATCAAGGAATATGTGACGCCCGATCAGCTCGCCGACCAAATTCTGTTCATGTGCAGCCCGCGCGGCAAGACCATTTCAGGCCAGGCGATTTCGATCTGCGGCGATACCCAGATGCTCGGTTAGGGCATGATCCGGACCCGAAGGGCCGCGCTAGCGCAAAGTGGGAACCGGTTTTCCCTCAGCTAACAAACGCGAAAACGCGTTGGCGCTGAGATCATGCTCAACCAAAGAGATGAGATCATGATGCGATTTTAGTTAATCGCATCATGATTTGGGGCGAGCGGCTAATTCGCGTCGTCCTCGCCATTCGATTTTTGGAGATCGCGGCCGGGCAAAAAGCGGCGACATCGCCTGCCGCGAAAGGTGACAGCGATGCAACTATTTGCTCAATTATTTGCGCCCGGCCGAAATGCTCCGGTTGCTTTTGTCACCCCTTCATTCGGAGAACATGATGCCCCTTGATTTGATCCTGCGCGGCGGACGCGTTGTCGATCCCTCTCAAAAACTCGACGCCGTCACGGATGTCGGCTTCGCCGACGGCAAGGTGGCCGTAATCGGAAACGCACTGAAGGCCGAGCGCGGGACCGAGGTGCGCGATGTATCGGGTTGTATCGTCACCCCCGGCCTGATCGATCTGCACACGCATGTTTATTGGGGAGGCACCTCGATCGGCATCGACGCCGAGGAGTTCTGCCGCACCTCCGGCGTCACCACGGCGATCGATACCGGCAGCGCCGGCCCGGGCAATTTTGCAGGCTTTCGCAAGCACGTGATCGAACCGAGCCAGGTCCGCATCCTTGCCTATCTGCATGTTTCACATGCCGGCATTTACGCCTACTCGCATCGGGTCATGGTCGGGGAGAGCGAGGAAATACGTCTGATGAATCCGATCGACGCAGCGGAGGTCGCGGACGCCAACCGCGACCTGATCGTCGGCATCAAGGTGCGGGTCGGCCGGAACTCGTCCGGCACCTCGGGGATCGTGCCGCTCGAAATTGCCCTTGAGGTCGCCGACGCGGTCGGCATGCCGCTGATGGCACATATCGACCATCCGCCGCCGAGTTACGAGGAGGTGGTCAGTCGCCTGCGCCCGGGCGACGTTCTCACCCACGCCTTCCGGCCGTTTCCCAACTCGCCTGCCACCGCGCAAGGAACGGTAAAAAAGGTTGTACTGGAAGCACGCGAGCGCGGCGTCTTGTTTGACATCGGCCACGGCAAAGGCTCATTTGCCTTCAAGACCGCGCGCGCCATGCTTGCCAACGGCTTTTACCCGGACACCATTTCCTCGGACGTCCATATCCTCTGCATCAACGGCCCCGCCTTCGATCAGGTGACGACCATGTCCAAGTTCCTGTGCATGGGAATGTCGCTTCCCGATGTGGTGGCGGCCTCGACCGTCAATGCGGCGATGGCGCTGCGCCGCCCCGAGCTTGGCAGCCTCAAGCCGGGCAGTGTCGGAGATGCAACCATGATCTCGGTCAAGGAGGGCCGCTTCGACTACGTCGATGTCGTCGGTGAGCACCTGATCGGCGAGCGCAAGATCGTGTCCGAAGGCGTGGTGATCGGCGGTCGCTGGTGGCATCCGAAACCGTCGGCGAAATTCAGCTAATGTCCCGGTTCTGGCATTCGTGTCATGTTGCAGGGACACCAGTAAAATAAAAGCTTCTGGTGCGGTTTTGGATTTTTACATTCGCCATGAGGACTCGCGGTGATGCGACGCGAATGTCAAATCCGCCGCACTAACAGTCTGGCCAAGCCGGGCTGAAAGTGATGTGATCGGTTCGCAAAACGAATACTTGAATTGCCTTGTTCGACCAGACCCGCCGGTAGATCGGGGGCCGCTGGCACATCATTTGCAGACGACAAAGCCTGTTCGCCGTTGGCCGACCGGCTAGTGCGGTGAATTTTAAGTTCCTATCGGCATCGCGGCAAGTTCGTAATAGGAACTTCAAATTCAAAGCCGCACTAGAATCAACAAGTTGCTAGAGCTCCTTCGATTCCGAAGTTCGCATTAGACGTCGCCGCGATAGCTTGCGAACTTCGGAATCGGAGCTCTAGCTCGAGGCGCAATCGCGATTTTTGAACCGGAGGGCCCGATGGATCGCCGGACATTGTTGAAGGGATTGGCCGGAGCGGGAAGCCTGGCGGCAACGGGTGGCCTTTCCATGCCGGCGCTCTCGCAGGGGGCCGCCGCGCGCACCCTGCGCTTTGTGCCGCAGGCGGATCTTGCGAATTTCGACCCCATCTGGACCACGCAATATGTGGTGCGCAACGCGGCTGCGCTGGTGTGGGACACTCTCTACGGCTTCGACTCCTCGCTGCAGCCGCAGCGCCAGATGGTTGAGTCGGAGGAGACGTCGGATGACGGCCTGATCTGGACCTTTCGCCTGCGGCCGGGTCTCAAGTTCCATGACGGCGAGCCGGTGCTGGCCAAGGACGTGGTGGCGAGCCTGACCCGCTGGTCGAACCGCGATTCCATGGGGCTGATGCTCAAGGCGATCCAGAACGAACTCACCGCTGTCGACGACCGAACATTCAAATGGGTGCTGAAGCAGCCCTATCCGAAAATGCTGCTGGCGCTGGGCAAGAACAGCACGCCTTGCGCCTTCATCATGCCGGAGCGCATCGCCCGGACCGACCCGTTCAAGCAGATCAGCGAATATGTGGGCTCGGGCCCCATGAGGTTCGTCCGGAGCGAGTGGGTACCGGGCGCCAGATCGGTGTTTGAGAAATTTGCCGATTACGTGCCGCGGCAGGAAAAGGCGTCCTGGCTTTCAGGCGGCAAGCAGATGCTGTTCGATCGCATTGAATGGGTGGTCATCCCCGATCCTGCCACCGCGGCGGCCGCCTTGCAGAATGGCGAGGTCGACTGGTGGGAGAATCCGCTTCCCGATCTCGTGCCAGTGCTGAAGAAAAATCGCAATATCAGCGTCGACATCGCCGACCCGCTCGGCAACATCGGTTCATTCCGGATGAACCATCTGCACCCGCCTTTCAACGATGTGCGGGCGCGACGTGCGGTACTCACGGCGCTGAGCCAGGAAGACTACATGCGGGCGCTGGTCGGAGACGATACCTCGCTGTGGAAGCCGCTGCCGGGCTACTTCACGCCCAATACCCCGCTCTATACGGAAGAGGGCGGTGAGATCCTTAAAGGCAAGCGCGACTTCGATCTCGCCAAGAAGCTTCTGGCCGAGAGCGGCTATGCCAACCAGCCGGTTTCCTGCATCGTGGCGCAGGACCAGGTGATCACCAAGGCGCAGGGTGACGTCACGGCGGACCTCCTGAAACGCATGGGCATGAATGTGGACTTCGTCGCCACCGATTGGGGCACGGTCGGCGCGCGCCGCGCCCAGAAGGCGCCTCACAGCCAGGGCGGCTGGGAGATGTTCCACACCTGGCACGCCGGCGCGGACTGCGTCAATCCTGCCGTCTATATCGCCATTCGCGCCACTGGTGACAAGGCGTGGTTTGGTTGGCCAACGAGCGAGAAGGTGGAGGCTGAAGTCGCCGCCTGGTTTGCCGCCGGAAACCTCGATGAGGAGAAGGCTGCGGTCAGTCGCCTCAACAAGGCGGCGCTCGAGGATGTTATTTATGCGCCGACCGGTTTCTTCCTGAGTTACACGGCCTGGCGCAAGAACGTCTCCGGTATCGCAAAGGGGCCGCTGCCCTTCTTCTGGGGCGTGTCCAAGACCGCGTGACGGTGCGGTGAACCCTTATGGTTTCGTATATCTTCCGCCGCGTCCTCCTGACCATTCCGTTGATGGCGATCGTCGCGCTGTTCGTCTTCAGCCTGCTCTACATCGCGCCGGGCGATCCGGCGGCGGTGATCGCCGGCGATCAGGCGAGCCCTGCCGACGTCGAACGGATTCGCGAGAGCCTCGGCCTTGACCGGCCGTTCCTGGTCCAGTTCGGAACCTGGTCCTGGCGAATTCTGCACTTCGATCTCGGCACGTCGATCTTCACCAACCTGCCGGTCACCTCGTTGATCGCGCAGCGGATCGAGCCGACGCTTTCGCTGATGTCTCTTACTCTGGTCCTTACCATCCTCGTCGCGATTCCGCTTGGCGTGTTGGCGGCCTGGAAGGCGGGAACCTGGGTGGATCGCATGATCATGGCATTCGCCGTGTCCGCCTTTTCGCTTCCGGTCTTTGTGGTCGGATATGTCCTTGCCTATGTGTTTGCGCTTGAGTTCGAATGGCTTCCCGTGCAGGGGTATAGCCCGCTCGCCAACGGCTTCTGGCCCTGGCTACAGAACCTGATCCTTCCGTCTGTCGCGCTCGGCTGCGTCTACATCGCGCTGATCGCACGTATTACCCGCGCCTCCATGCTCGAGGTGTTGCAGCAGGATTATATCCGCACCGCGCGCGCCAAGGGCTTGGGCCAGCGCAATATCCTGTTCGTTCATGCGCTCAAGAACGCGGCCGTGCCGATCGTAACGGTGATCGGCATTGGGGTAGCCTTGCTGATCGGGGGCGCAGTGGTGACCGAAAGCGTATTCGCGATTCCGGGCCTCGGCCGCCTGACGGTCGATGCGATCCTGCGCCGCGACTATCCGGTCATCCAGGGCATCGTGTTGATGTTCAGCTTTCTCTATGCGCTGGTCAATCTGGTGGTCGACGTCACCTACACCCTGATCGATCCGAGGATACGCTATTGACCGTCTCGGCCACCAGCTCGGCGCCAGTGCCGCCCGGTCTCGTCGTCGCGCCGCAACTGCCGGACCTGTTGCTGCCGGTGAAAGTCCACCGCGGGGTGTTCGGCTTTCTGCGCAATAATCCGACGGTCGCGATCGGCGGCCTGTTGCTCCTTGGCCTGGTTTTCATCGGGATTTTCGCGCCCTACCTCGGGACCGTTGATCCCACCGCCTTGGCACCTGCAAAGCGTACGCGCCCTCCGTCCGCGGACTTCTGGTTCGGCACCGACGCACTTGGCCGCGACATCTATTCACGCGTGCTCTACGGCACCCGGGTCTCGCTGACGGTTGGCCTCTCGGTCGCTGTATTGGCCACGTTCGCCGGTCTTGTCGTTGGCCTGGTCTCGGGTTTCGTGCGATGGGCCGACACCGTCATCATGCGGTTCATGGACGGGCTGATGTCGATCCCGCCGATCCTGCTCGCGGTGGCGCTCATGGCATTGACGCGCGGCAGTGTCGGCAACGTCATCATGGCGATCACGGTTGCCGAAATCCCGCGCGTTTCGCGCCTGGTGCGGGGCGTGGTGCTGTCGTTGCGCGAGCAGGCTTACGTGGACGCCGCCGTCGCCTCCGGCACGCGAACGCCGATGATCATCCTTCGCCACATCCTGCCCAACACGCTGGCGCCGATACTGGTGCAGGCCACTTACGTCTGCGCCAGCGCCATGATCGTGGAATCCATTCTCTCCTTCATCGGCGCCGGCACGCCGCCCACGATTCCGTCGTGGGGCAACATCATGGCCGAGGGAAGAGCGCTGTGGCAGGTTAAGCCCTTCATCGTATTCTTTCCTGCCGCATTTCTGTCGGTCACCGTGCTCGCCGTCAATCTGCTCGGTGACGGCTTGCGCGATGCGCTCGACCCGCGCATGGCCAAAGGCTTATGATGCGCGGGCGGAAAAAGGGTCGCTAGCCGATGGCATTGCTCGAGGTCGAGAACCTGCAGACCCATTTCCGCACGCCTGAGGGCATCAACCGTGCCGTCGACGGCGTCTCCTTCCATGTCGACGAAGGCGAGACGCTGGCCATCGTCGGCGAGTCCGGATGCGGCAAGTCGGTCACCTCGATGTCGCTGATGCGGCTCATCCCCGAGCCGCCGGGCAAGATTTCGGGCACAATCCGGTTCCGCGGCAAGGATCTCCTAAAACTCTCCGATGCCGAAATGCGCGCCATCCGCGGCAACGACATTTCGATGATCTTCCAGGAGCCGATGACGAGCCTCAATCCGGTGCTGACCGTTGGCCGCCAGATCCGCGAGACGCTGCGATTGCATCAGGGGCTCGACAAGGAGGCCGCCGAGGCACGCGCCATCGAGATGCTGACCCTGGTTGGCATCCCCGAACCGGCGCGTCGCGTGCGCGAATATCCGCACCAGCTCTCGGGTGGCATGCGCCAGCGCGTCGTGATTGCGATTTCGCTCGCCTGCAGTCCGAAGCTTCTGATCGCCGACGAGCCGACCACGGCGCTGGACGTCACGATCCAGGCGCAGATTCTGCAGCTGATGCTGGACCTCAAACGCCGCGTCGGTGCGGCTGTCATCCTGATCACCCATGATCTCGGCGTGGTCGCCGAAGTCGCTGAGCGCGTCATGGTCATGTATGCCGGCCGCAAGGTCGAGGAGGCGCCGGTGGCCGAGCTTTTCCGCGCTCCACTGCATCCCTATACAAGGGGGCTGCTCGGCGCGGTGCCCAGGCTCGGCTCCTCGCTCACCGGTGCGGCACGGCGTCTCGCCGAGATTCCGGGACAGGTGCCCGGTCCCAGCCAACGCGTCGAGGGTTGCGCCTTTGCCGGGCGCTGTTCTCTTGCCACCGATCTTTGCCGTGAGGTGGCGCCGGGACTTGAGGAAAAATCCTCCCGTCACCTCGCCGCCTGTCATTTTGCACCTGGTGTGGCGGTTCAAAAGTCCGCATCATTATTGCCGCGAGGTCGTCATGCGGATTTTTGAACCAAAGCCACAGCAGATTAACTTGATTTGCCAGTGTCCCTTCGATTCCGAAGTTCGTAAACGTGGGTTCCGCAAATGATACGAACTTCAGAATCGGGACACTGGAAAGCTGCCGCGGCATGAGCGCCCCGCTGTTGCAGGTCAACGACCTCAAGAAATATTTTCCGGTTCGCGGCCCCCTGTTCAGCCGGAAGGCAAGCTGGGTCTATGCGGTGGACGGCGTATCCTTCGAGATCGGACGTGGCGAGACCCTGTCACTCGTCGGCGAATCCGGCTGCGGCAAATCGACGGTTGGGCGCGCCATCCTGCGCCTGTTCGACATCACCGCCGGCCAGGTGGTGCTGGATGGCCAACGCATCGACGATCTGTCAGCCGACAGGCTGCGCCCGATACGCCGACGCGTGCAGGTGGTGTTTCAGGATCCGTTCTCCAGCCTTAATCCGCGGCTGCGCGTGCGCGATATCCTGGCCGAGCCGATCCGCAATTTTGGCCTTGCCAGATCGTCCGCGGAGCTCGACGCGAAAGTCGCTGCACTGATGGATACGGTGCGGCTGCCGCGCGATGTGCTCAACCGACGGCCTCACGAATTCTCGGGCGGCCAGCGCCAGCGCATCTGCATCGCGCGGGCGCTCGCGGCAGAGCCGGACTTGATCGTCTGCGACGAGGCCGTCTCGGCACTCGACGTCTCGGTCAAGGCGCAGATCGTCAACCTGCTTTCTGATCTGCAGCGGGAATTTGGCCTGGCCCTGCTCTTCATCAGTCATGACCTCGCGATCGTCGAGCACATGACGCACCGTGTCGCAGTCATGTATCTCGGCAAGATCGTCGAGATGGCGTCACGGCATCAAATCTTCGCCGCGCCGAGGCATCCCTACACCAAGGCATTGCTCTCGGCGGTGCCGGTGCCGGACCCCGCGGCCCGCCGCAAACCGATGATCCTCAAGGGCGATGTCCCGAGCCCGATCAATCCGCCGAGCGGATGCCGTTTCCACACAAGATGTCCATTCGTGTTCGATCGCTGTCGAACCGAGGTACCGGAACTTCGCCAGATCGTGGAAGGCCAGTGGGCGGCGTGCCATCTCGATGAACTGCCCGAGGCGCCGGCTGCCGGCTAGGCGTGACAAGTTTGGTTGAACTGACGATGGAAGTAACTCCCTCTCCCGCTTGCGGGGGAGGGTTGGGGAGGGGGTATTCACTGCGAACACCGCGCAATTTTCAAAGTAGGCCCCCACCCGCCGCACTTGGCGAGTGCGGCGACCTCCCCCGCAAGCGGGAGAGGTGAACCGAACCAGTCCAACGAGCGCTCGAACCGCTGCTCAAGCGTGTCCGCCGGCCTGCTGCATAGCTTCAGCAGCAGGCTCTGAAGCGGCCTTTCCCGATCGCATAACGCGCTTCCTGACGCTCGCGGAAAAACTCCACATACGTCATGATCGGCTGGTCGGGATGTTTCGCCTGCCGATGCGCGACGTATGTCTCATAATCGGGAACGCCGATCATGAGGCGCGCGGTACGCGTGCTCCAATAGCGGGCGGCGCGCGCCGCACTGGCGGACCGGTCGAACAGATCCTGTAGCTCACGCATGGCCACCTCCCGCGCCCGCTCCGGCGAGCCCGATTTCCATGACGGTCGGACGCGGATTGCCGAGCGCCCGCCTAATGCTGATCAGGCCGTAGACCACAGTCGCAACCACCACCAGCACGAACACGGCTGCCAGCGTTGCATCGACATAGTCGTTGAATACGATCCGGCGCATTTCGCCGAGCGACTTCGCAGGTGCTAGTAACTGACCCGCCGCGATCGCGTCGCCATATTTGAGAGCGTGGCTGACGAACCCTACATTTGGATCGGGACTGAGTACCTTCTGGAGACCCGCGGTCGTCGTGCAGATCACGAGCCAGGCCGCGGGCACCATCGTCACCCACGCGAAGCGTTCACGCTTCATTTTGAACAGGACGACGGTGCACAGCGTTAACGCGATGGCCGCCAGCATCTGGTTGGCAGTCCCGAACAACGGCCACAGCGTCCAGATGCCACCCAACGGATCGATCACGCCAACGTAGAGAAAGTAGCCCCACAGTGCGCAGGAAAGCGCCGAACCGATAATATTGTTGGTCCAGGACGAAGTCTCCTTGAAGGCTGGAATGGCGTTGCCGATCAGATCCTGAATCATGAACCGGAGCACGCGCGTTCCTGCATCGACCGTCGTAAGGATGAACAGGGCTTCGAAGAGGATCGCGAAGTGGTACCAGATGCCCATCAGGGTGCGGCCGCCGAGGAACGACGACAGGATATGGGCCATGCCGACGGCGAGCGTCGGCGCGCCGCCGGTGCGCGACATGATCGAGTTCTCGCCGACGTCCTTTGCAACCTGGGTGATATCGGCCGGGGTCACCGTGAACCCCCATCCCGAGATCACTTGCGCCGCTTGCTCGGCCGTGGTGCCGATCAGTCCCGCTGAACTGTTCATCGCGAAATAGACGCCAGGATGGATGATGCTGGCGCCGATCATTGCCATGATGGCGACGAAGGATTCCATCAGCATCGCGCCATAGCCTATGAAGGCGATCTGGTCTTCGTTCTCGATCATCTTCGGCGTCGTGCCGGACGAAATAAGCGAGTGCCATCCTGAAACAGCGCCGCAGGCAACGGTGATGAACAGGAACGGGAACAGGTTGCCGGCCCAAACCGGTCCGCTGCCGTCGATGAATTTGGTCACGGCCGGCATCTGGAGATCGGGACGAACGATGAGGATGCCGATGGCAAGCAGCGCGATGGTGCCGATCTTGAGGAAGGTCGAGAGATAGTCGCGCGGAGCCAGAAGCAACCAGACCGGCAGCACCGACGCCACGAAGCCATATCCGATGATGATCAGCGCCAATGTCTCGCCTCTCAGATCGAAATAGCGGGCAAGCTCGGGCGCTTCGGACACGGTCTTGCCATAGATCAGCGCCGCGAGAAGCAATACGCAGCCGAGTACCGACATTTCGCCGATCATGCCCGGGCGGATATACCGGCTGTAAACTCCCATCAGGAGCGCGATCGGTATCGAACAGAATACCGCAAAAGTTCCCCACGGGCTGCCGATCAGCGCCTTGACGACGACGAGCGCCAGCACCGCAAGCACGATGACGCAGATCAAAAGAATCCCTATGCCTGCGATGGTGCCTGCCATCAGTCCCATCTCGGCACGCACGATGTCGCCGAGCGAGCGGCCATCGCGCCGTGTCGACAGAAACAGCACGGTCATGTCCTGGACCGCTCCGCCAAATACCGCACCAGCGAGAATCCAGAGCGTGCCCGGCAGATAGCCCATTTGCGCCGCAAGCACCGGACCGACCAATGGACCCGCGCCGGCGATCGCCGCGAAATGATGGCCGTAGAGGACGTAACGATTGGTCGGGACGTAATCGAGACCGTCATTGTGCCGGATGGCAGGGGTCTGCCGCCTGGCATCTACTCCGAGCGCCCGGTTGGCGACGAACAATCCATAGAACCGATACGCGATGAAATAAATGCAGGTCGCGGCGACGACGAGCCAGGCGGCGTTGACCGATTCACCCCGGTGGAGCGCCACGATCCCAAATGACAGCGCACCCAGAAGAGCAACGGCAATCCACAAGATTTTCGTCTGCGTACTTGAATGATTGATCGCATTCATGGATGTCCTCCCGCGCTGCAGGAAGCGCAACCGAACAATTTTCACCCTCGAGGCGACGTCAGATCGAGGCAAATATTGGCCGGATCCTTCCTTTCCGCACACACAACGGTCAGGGCATCACCAGGCTCGGAATGCCAATGGTCTCCGCCTGACGCTACAATTCTACGATCCTGCTTGTGCTTTGGAAAGGGATCGGGAGATGCGAGACAAGCTGGTTGAGCAAATTCGGCCGGCGAAGACCCGCTCAACCAGCCACACGTTACCGTTTGGCCATCGTGTTTTCGCTGCTGCGCAGCAACTGCGCCGGTCAGAGACGAGCGGACGTTGACCTTAAGGTCAGGTCGCCGGCTTTATGGACAAACAGTCGAAGCGACAAACCATTCAAGCAAAGGTCAAACCCGCTCTGGTCAGACTGGATCTACCCGGCCGCAATTTTTGGCATGCCCGGATCGAAAGCGAGCGCGCCTTCGATCCATTTCGCTACTCGCAGCAAACGGAGGTCCTGCCGATAGGAACCGACGATCTGAATGCCCAAGGGCAGGCCGTTTTTGCCGAAACCCGCCGGCAGCGATAGCGCGGGCGCGCCGAGCAGGGTCCATGGCGCGCAATATTCGGCGTTGCCGGTAGAGCCGAGACCTTCCGGGGCTTCGCCGAACGCCGGAACGGTCAGGACCGCATCGACGCCTGACATCTCTGCAGTCAGTGCGGCCCGCAATTTTTCCTGCAGCGACCTGGCAGCGAGATAATCAAAGGCAGTGAGCGCCTTTCCGGCCTTGACGGCCGACTTCAAATGATCGCTGGTGCGATCGGGATAATTTTCGACGAGATCGCTGTAGATCAGCGCGGCCTCGCTGGAGAGAATGGTATTGACCGTGCTCCAATTCGTTGCATCGAGTTCTTCCCATTCGCGCTCTTCCACAACCGCACCGGCATCGCGCAATTTCGCCGCGGCTGCCTCAAACATTTTCTGCTGATCCGGTTCGACCCGCGACCATTTCTGGAATCGCACGATCCGCAGGCGCGGCTTTTCAAGCGGCGCCACGCCCTCTTTGACGTCGACATCAAAGCGGGGCACCGGCCGGCCATGCGGGTCGAGTTCGCTGGTGGCCGCGAGCAGTGACAATGCATAGGCCACGTCATCCACGCAGCGGGCGAAGAAACCGACGTGATCGAGCGAAGGGCTCAAGGGGTGCACGCCACTGCGCGGGATGGCGCCGAAACTCGGCTTGAGACCGACGACGCCGTTGAAGGCCGCCGGCCGAATCACCGAGCCCAGCGTTTGCGTGCCGAGCGCCAGCGGTACGATCCCGGCCGCTACCGCCGCCGCGGAGCCGGACGACGAGCCGCCCGGCGTGTGCTTCGAACTCCAGGGATTGGTGGTCGGCCCAGGATGACGCCAGGCGAATTCGGTCGAAACCGTCTTGCCGAAGATCGTGGCACCGAGATTGCGCAGGCGTTCCACCACCCAGGCGTCTCTTGCGGGAATGTGATCCCGGTAGATCGGTGATCCGTTGGTGGTCGGCATGTCGGAGGTAGCGATGATATCCTTGATCCCGACCGGAATGCCCGACAGCGGACCCGGCCGGCGCGTCAGATCCCGCGGAAGATATTCGAATGCCTTCAGGACGGGCTCGGCGGCCTTCGCCTTCTCAAGGCAGGATGTCGCGTAGCTGTCCGCGAGCGCAAAATCGTCCTTGAAGCGGCGCAGAAGCTCAAGGACTCCCCCGCCAGAGCGGGAGCGTGAAGTTGGATCGTTCATGTCGGAAGGTCCTAGCGATGCCGATGACGATTTTCAAGTTATGCGGCTAGCGTTACGCCCGCGCAAGCGTGAGATGGCTGGTGAGCCGGCGCGCGATATCGCGCCGCAGCGCATTGAACTCCGGAGACGACACGTCGCGCGGGCGCGGCAGATCGATGCGGAAATCGCTCTCGATCCGTCCCGGTCCCGCGCTCATGACCAGCACGCGATCGGCGAGCAGCACGGCTTCCTCGACCGAATGGGTGACAAAAATGGTGGTCACGCCGGTGCGCTTCCATATCTGCAGCAATTCGTTCTGAAGCTGCTCGCGCGTCAGCGCATCGAGCGCGCCGAACGGTTCGTCCATCAAAAGGATGCTGGCGTCGTTGGCCAGCACCCGGGCGATCGCGACACGTTGCTTCATCCCGCCGGAGAGCTGGTTGGGGTAGCGGTCGGCGAAGCGTTCAAGCCCGACCATCCTGACGAATTCGTCGGCGGTCCTTGCGCTCTCCTCGCGCGGCAACTGGCGTTGCCGCGGTCCGAAGCTGATGTTCTCGCGCACCGTCATCCACGGAAACAGCGCGTAGTCCTGGAACACCATGCCACGGTCGCTGCCGGGACCCGTGATCGCCTTGCCGTACATCGCGACATTGCCGGTCGTCGGCTCCTCGAAGCCTGCAACGATGCGCAACAGCGTCGATTTCCCGCAGCCGGATGCACCGATCATGCAGACGAACTCGCCCGTCGGAATCGACAGATCGACCGCCGCCAAGGCCTCGACCTCGCCGTCGCCGACGGCGAAGCGTTTGGTCACGCCGCGGATGGTCAAAATGTCCTGGGCTGCGGCCTCACTCACGGTGCTGCGGGCTCCAGCTGAGCAATCGGTTGCTGATGGCGACAATGATCCGGTCGGTGACGAAACCGCAGGCGCCGATGACGATCATGCCGGTGATCACGAGATCGGTGCGTGAAAGCGTGCGGCCGTCCATCACCACCGATCCGAGACCGGTGGGAACGCCGGTCATTTCGCCGACCACGATCAATATCCAGGCGAAGCCGTGCGCGATCCTCAAGCCGCTGAAGATGGCGGGAAGGGATGCCGGCAGCACGATCTGCCGGAACATCCCGGCGCCGGAACATCCAAGCATCGCGGCCGCCTCGAACAGTCGCGGATCGATCGAGCGCACCCCGAAAATCGTGTTCAGGAGGATCGGATAGAACGCGCCGAGGAAGACCAGGAAGATCGCCGCGTTCGGCCCCAGCCCGAAAAAGATCATCGACAGCGGCAGCCAGGCGGTGACGGGAATCGGGCGCAGCAGCGAGATTGTGGGGTCGAGCAGTTGCCGCAACACCTTGATGCGCCCGATTATCATCCCTAAGGGAATGCCGACCGCTGCGGCGAGAAGAAATCCGCCATAGACGCGCTGCATCGATTTGAAGATGTGGGTGAGGATCGTGCCGGAGAAGGCGTCGTCATAAACGCCTCCGAAGGTGAAGTCATACATCATCACCGCGACCTGGTACGGGCTCGGGATGAGCCGCGTGCCGGTGACCGCAACCGCGCGGTCCCAGATCAGGATCAACAGGATAGGAAAGCCGGCGCCGAGGACGAAAGCGCGCAGCCTCTCCAGCCGTTGCCGGTGGTTGCGGCGATCGGCGGCGGCCGTTTCCGGCAGGGTGCGTTCCGCGCCCTCGGACAAGGCGGTGGCGTGGTCGTTCACGTTGGCCGTCTACATGAATTGTTCGGTGATCGCCCGCGACATGTCGGGCGCCTGCCGAACCTGTTTCTTCTCGACCATCAATTCGCTGTAGGCCTTGGCGCGCTTGATGAACTCGTCATCGATCTTCCAGGTCAATTCGACGTTGGGGACGGCCATTTCGATCGATTTGCGCTGCTGGCCGAGTTTCTGCATCGCGACTTGCACCATTTCGTCGGGATGCGACATCGCGTAATCCGTCGCCTTCTTGTGCATGTCGATGATCAGCTTGAGGCGCTCGGGGTCGCCCTTGATCAGTTTCTCGCTGGTCGAAAGGATCATGTTGAGCGAGCCGATCGGGGTGGAATAGGGATACTCGACCAGACGGCCGGTGCCGTTGGCAAGTGAGATTCCGGGGCCGGGCTCGGCGCCGACATAGGCATCGACATCGCCGCGGGCGAGCGCCGCCGGCATGTCGCTGAACGAAAGCCGGATCGGCTGAATGTCCGAGATCGACATGCCTTCGGCCTTGAGGCGCTCGAGGATGACGACTTCCTGCGTCGAGCCTGGGAAGATGGCCACGCGCTTGCCCTTGAGGTCCTTGATGCTCTTGATGTCGGATTTGGCATCCGCAACGATCCCCATGCCGCGATTGGTCGCGGCCGCGACGATGACGACCGGCTCGCCCGCGGCAGCGCCCAGCAGAAAGGCCGCAATCCCGTGGATGCAGGTGTCGACCGTGCCGGTCAGCACGGCATTCTTGCCGTCGGTCGGGCTCTCGAACGGCACGACCTCGATCCGGTAGCCGGGGGGCGCGAACTTCTCGTAGAAATAAGGCGTGATGCCGTGAATGAGTTTGAGCGTGCCCACCCGCAAAACCCTGTCTTCCGCCCGAGATGGCGGAGCAACAAGAAGCGACAAGGCCGCGAAGGCAACGAACAGGAGAAGGTTTGACCGCGAATTGGACGCCAGTTTCATCATAATCCTCTTGGGGGCGCTCTGTCAGCAACCCGGCCGGCGCACTCTATAGCACCCGAAAGGGCTCGCCAAATGCGCCTGGAGCTGATCGGAGCGCGGCATCCGTGCGGTAACCTTGCCGGCAAATTGCATTGGAATTGCCCCGAGCGTATCCTAGATATTGTAAAATTGTATTTTGCAGCTTTTCAGGAGGCCTTGATGGTCCTGAAGAAGGTTTTGATCGCAGGCTTTTGCGCCACGGCTTTTGTCTGGAGCAGCCTCGCGGTCGCCGACGAATACCGGGCGGACGAATTTCTCGGCCTCGACCTTTCCACGGCGGTGCTTTCGCCCAGGCCGCTCGGCCCAGCCGCCAGTTTCACGCCGGGCCCGTGACGTAACGGTCGATCAAAAGAGCAACCGCGCGCAGGTGACTGCTGAGCCGAAAGCCGAGCCCAAGGTGGTTGCTCCGCGCGCGCGCGTCGCACACGCTCGCGCCGAGCCGCGGCTGATGGCGCGCACGAAGATCGCCCGTCACCATCGCAACCCGCTCGATGCCCAGGCCCTCGATACCCGGATCCAGGTCTGGCCCTGCAGGTCCGGCGGCATCTGCAACTGGAAGCGGTAGCGAAAACCGGGCCACGCAGAAATCTCCATCACGCCCTCACGTCGGGAGTCACATGGCTCTCATGAGAGTCACACGCTCGTCGTAAAAGCTTCGGCCAGGAGTCAAGTTGCGCGCGCACCCTTCGTCGTGATTCGACGAGGGCTGCCGAAATGGCGATTGCGATCCGCTCGAACAGATCGTTGACCAGGCGTCAATTGCTGGTCAAATCCGCATCCACGCTTGCGCTCGCTGGCACCTGCAGTCTCGCAAGGCCCTACCTTAGCCGGGCAGCAGATCGCCCGGAAATCAGTTGCGGCGTGCAATCGGGCGACGTGACGGGGGGCTCCGCAATCGTGTGGGCGAGAGCCGACCGGCCCGCGCGCTTGCGGGTCGAATACGCCACGATGGAGAGCTTCGAAGCCCTGCTCGGCGTCGCCGAGCAGGAGGCAGTGCCTTATCGTGACTTCACTGCGAAGGCGCTGCTCAACGGACTTCCGCCGGGTCAGGATATCATTTACCGGGCGCGGTTCGAAGACCTCTTCGGGAGCGGGCTCGCCGGCAAAACGCAGACCGGGCATTTTCGTACCCCTCCCGCGGACAAAAGCTCGATTTCGTTTGTCTGGTCCGGCGATACCGCAGGCCAGGGGTGGGGGATCGATCGCTCCCGCGGCGGCATGCGTACCTACCGCACCATGCTGCAGAATGATCCGGATTTCTTCATTCACTCAGGGGACCACATTTATGCCGACTGCCCGGTGCCTTCCGAGTTGAAGCTTCCGGACGGCGGCATCTGGCGCAACGTCGTCACAGAAGACAAATCGTTCATCGCGCATACGCTCGCGCAGTTTCGCGGCAACTACAGATACAATCTGCTCGATGAGAATTTGCGCGCCTTCAACGCGCGGGTGCCGATGTTTGCGCAATGGGACGATCACGAAGTGTGCGACGACTGGTCGCCGATCGGTACAGCGGACGAGACCGGTTACACCGAGGATGGCAAATCGCGACTGGTCGAGCGGGCAAGGTGCGCGTTTTTCGAGTTCATGCCGATCCGCGAGGTGCCCGAACAAGCCGGCCGCATCTATCGCCGGATCGGATACGGGCCCCTGCTTGACGTTTTTCTGATCGACATGCGCAGCTATCGCGATTCGACCTGGAACAGGCGCGACGCCGGGACCGAAGCCTTCATACTCGGGAAGGCTCAACTGGCCTGGCTGAAGCGGGAACTGGCAGCGTCCGACGCGACCTGGAAGGTGATTGCCGCCGACCTTCCGATCGGATTGATCAGCATGGATGCGATAGGACTCGGTGACGGTCCGCCGGAGCGGCGCGAGCACGAGATCGCCGATCTGCTCTGCTTCGCCAAGCGCGCCGGTATACGCAATATCGTTTGGCTGACCGCCGACATGCATTATACGGCTGCGCATTTCTACGATCCAAACCGGGCGGTATTCTCCGATTTCGAGCCGTTCTGGGAATTCGTTTCCGGTCCAATTCACGCCGGAACCTGGCCGCCGGGCCGACTCGACAACACGTTCGGACCGGTGGCGATGTTTCAGAAAGGGTGCAGCGCGGATCAGGGTGAGAATCTTGCGCCGTGTTTCGGACTCCAGTTTTTCGGCCGCGTCGACATCGACGGACGTTCCGAAGTGATGACCGTGACGCTGAAGGATGTCGATGACCGCGCGCTTTGGTCGGTCGATATCGAACCGCGACCGGACGCGCGGCCGGGGTTGTTGCCGTCGCAGCCGATCTGAGCTTTTCGCGCTCGGCTCGACGGGCTAACCTCATTTTGATTTGGACGCTGTCCCAAACGCAGATTAGTAAGTGGCGAGTGGCGGGCATCGTGCTCAGCCGGCGCTCGCCGTGCGGTTGGTGGCGTGCCGCAACGTCTTGACAGCCGTTTCTGGTCTTGGAGTCATCCATGGAATATCTGCAAACCCAGGGCATCCGCCTGCCGCGCCTTGGGCTCGGCACCTTCCGCATGCAGGGCGAGGCCTGCCGCGCGGCGGTCGAAAGCGCGCTTGCGCTCGGCTACCGGCACATCGACACCGCCGAGATGTATGGCAATGAGGAGGCGATCGGCGCCGCGATTGCGACAGCCAGGATCGCGCGCAGCGATCTGCATGTCACCACCAAGGTCTGGCACGAAAATTTGGCGCCGGATGCGATCCGAAAGGCGTTCGATGCGAGCCTGAAAAAGCTCAGGCTCGATTATGTGGATCTCTACCTCGTGCACTGGCCGAGGAGCGACATGAACCTGCAGGCGGTGTTGGAAACCCTTCTCAAATTGAAGGAACAGGGCCGGACCCGCGCAATCGGCGTTGCCAATTTCCCCGTTGCGCTCCTGAGGACCGCGGTCGAGGAGATCAAGGCGCCGATCGCCTGCAACCAGGTTGAATATCATGTGATGCTCGATCAGACTCGTTTACGAAAATATCTCGCCACGAAAGCGATCCCGCTTGTCGCCTATTGCCCGCTTGCGCAGGGCAGGGCAGCTGCCGATCCGACGCTCGTTGCAATCGGCCGCAAGCACGGCGCGAGTGCCGCGCAAGTGGCGCTGAAATGGCTGCTCGATCAGGACGGCGTGGCGGCAATCCCGAAAGCTTCTCGGCGCGAGAGCCAGCGCGCCAATCTCGATGCACTCAACATCGGCCTCGACGACGAGGACAGGCAGGCGATCGCAGGCTTGCCGAAGAACAAGCGCTGCGTCGATCCGGCAGGGGGGCCCGATTGGGATTAGGGATCCGCGCCACTTAAAAAAGAATGGCCCCTTATCGGGGCCATTCCCGTGTCAGTAGACGTCGCGATGCCTGGTGATGACCATTCGATCGTGATGGCGGAAGTCGCGACCGCGGTCATAACCGTAAGCGCGATGCCAATCGCGATGCCAGCCGTGGTGCCAGCCATGATCGCGATGCTTGATCACGACGGTTTCGGCGCTCGCAATCGACGGCGCCGCTACCGCAATCGCGCCAAGCGCAGCGATAACGTATCCAAGCTTCCTCATTTTCTCCTCCTCCATTGAGTGGGGAATTAAATCCGCAGGCAGGAGGAACGTTCCGCGGGAACCGCAGGAGAATTCTGAACGGCTGTTCAGCTTTGGAATCGTCTCGTCGAAATTCGAGCGCGGGACGCAATTGGCGATGCGCTATTCGATGATCGCCTGATACACCAGCGCGTTGATCTTCTGCCGATAGTGCCAGCGGATCGGACCCGGCGCCGCCGACATGTAAACCACGGCAAGTTCTTCCCTGGGATCGACCCACCAGTCCGTGCCGCTGGCACCGGGCCAGGAGAATTGCCCGAGCGAACCCATCATCCTGACCACGCCCGGCGTCGTGCGCACCGCGAGTCCGAGGCCGAAACCGTAATCGGCGCGGGTCGGATCGGCATTGCCGACAAGATTCTTGATGTTGGAGCCCAATTGATCCGACAGCATGTAGGCAACTGTTCGCGGGCCGAGCAGGCGCGCTTCGCCGCTGCGCCCGCCACTCAACAGCATCATCGCAAAGCGCAGATAGTCCGACGCCGTGGAGGCCGCGCAACCTCCGCCGCATTCGAACTTGAGCGGCTGCGTCAGTTCGGGGGTGCGGGCTTGTGGCTTTCCGGTGTCTGGATCGTTCGGCAATGGTCTGGCATAGCGTGCGGCTTTGTCGGCGGAAATCGAAAATCCTGTGTCGGTCATTCCCAGCGGCGCGAAGAGGTTGGCTTGCAGATATTGTCCGAGGGATTGTTTCGCGATGGTTTCGATGGTTAGCCCAAGCACATCGAGACCAAAGCCGTAGTCCCAAACGGTCGCGGGCTGATGCAGAAGCGGCAGAGTAGCCAGTTTGTCGGTGAAAGCCGGACCGTCATATTCGCGCGCAGCGTCGCTGCTTCCCGCCGGATACAGTTTATGCACCAGCGTATTGCCGCGGCCGCCATAGATCAGGCCCGAGGTGTGACGCATCAGGTCCTGGATCGTGATCGGGCGGTTGGCCGGAACGGTTTCTGCGGTGGGTTCGCCTGCGGCATCGCGCGCGGCGACGCGCATCGTCGAAAATTTCGGGAAATATTTGGCGAGCGGCTCGTCGATCAGCATCTTGCCACGCTCATAAAGCATCAACGCGCCGACAGTCGTCATCGGCTTGGTCATCGAGGCGATGTTGAAGATGGTGTCGGTGGTCATGGGAATGCCGGCGGCCTTGTCGCGCCAGCCATAGGCATCGAACACGACCAGTCGGCCGTGGCGGGCGATCGCGATCACTGCGCCCGGAATCCGGCCTGTTTCAATGTCGGCTTTCAGCGTTTCGCCGATCCGCGCCAGCCGCTCGCTGGAGAGGCCAACTTCCTCGGGCCTGGCCCGGGGCAGCGGGTCTTCGGCGAAGGCTGCGCCGGTAGCCAGCAGGTAAAGTGAGGTCGCGAGAACTCGAAGGCCAGTCATGGACGTCTCCCGTTCGGGCTCTGCGCGGCCCGTCACGGACAGACTATGCCGAACCGCCACCCTTCGGCCAGTGCCGCCCATTTGAAGTTCCTGCACCACAAGCGACAAATTCCGATCAGGAACTTCAAATGGAAAAGCGGCACTGGAATCATAACTTTGCTAGTGGAGTGGATTTGACATTCGCTACCTATCTGGCCGCGCGTCCGGAAAAGCGAATGTCAAATCCTAAACTCCACTAGAATCTTATATTTACTAGTGGTCCCATGATTCTAACATTCGCAAAAGTGGCCGCCGGGAAGGGATGCGAATGTTGGAATCGGACCACTAATGCCCTCGACTTTTCGAAGTTCGTAAAGGGAGGTGCTGCGACGGAGTACGAACTTCGAAAAGTGGCCACTGGTTGCGTTTGCTGCAAACGCGCCGGCAGCTTGCGCAAAACCTTGAGCCGTCGCATCATCGCCGCATAAGAAAACATCTTTGGGGGGAGCGCCTCGCATGTCCGATCTGTCACGCCGTCATTTTCTTGCCGGCTCCGCCGCCGCCGCATTGTCGGGGCATCTTGCAAATTCCGCTTTCGCCGCGATGGGGCCGGCCGACAAGTTCGACCTCGTCATCAAGGGCGGCGACGTGCTCGATCCCAGCCAGTCGCTGCGAGGTAAGCGCGACATCGGCATCCGCTGGGGCGTGATCGAGGCGGTGGAAGCGGAAATTCCAGCCGCGCGCGCCTCGAAGACGATCGATGCGTCCGGCAAGCTGGTGACGCCGGGCCTGGTCGACCTGCATTGCCACGTTTACCCCTACGGCTCTGCCATTGGCATTCCCGCCGACGAGCTGGTGCAATTCCAGGGAACCACCACGGTGGTTTCCGCAGGGGATGCCGGCGTCAACAATCTGGCCGCGCTCCGGCGCTATATCGTGGCGCAATCGCGCGCGCGAATTTACGCCTTCGTCCACATCGCCAACAATGGCCTGTCGGCTTTCCCGGTCGCGGAGCTCTACAATATCGACAACGCGCAGGTCGAGGCCTGCGCCATGGCGCTCGCCGAGAACCCGGATTTTCTGATCGGCGTCAAGGTGAGGATGTCGGAGAACGTGATCTTCAAGCATGGGCTCGAGCCGCTCAAGCGCGGCATCAAGGCCTGCGAGATGTGCGGCTGGCCGGCCAAGATGATGGTGCATATCGGCGGCGTCGAGACCAAGGAACTGATGTCGGAGATTCTCGACTTGCTGCGGCCTGGCGACGTCCTGACCCATTCCTATTCCGGTTTTCTCAACAACGCAGGGCTCGCCACCAATATCGTGCAGGATGGCAGGCTGTTGCCGGCCGCGCTTGCCGCCAAGCAGCGCGGCGTACTCTTCGATGTCGGTCATGGCGGCGGCAGTTTCGATTTCACAGTGGCCGAAGTCGCGATTCCCGGCGGTTGCACCCCGGACACGATCTCCTCCGACATTCACGTATTCTCGGGCAATTCGCCCGGCATCCCCTATCTGCCCAACGTGATGAGCAAGTTCATGACGCTGGGTTTTTCGCTGGAGCAGGTGGTGTCGATGGCGACCGCGGCTCCGGCCAGGATCATCAACCGCGCGCCGAAGATCGGTACGCTTCAGGTCGGTGCACCCGCTGACGTCGCGATCATGGACGTGGTGGAGGGGCCCGTCACTTTCGTCGATACCCGCAACAACAAGCGCGACGGCAAGGTGCTTCTCAAGCCGGTGCAGACGGTGGTTAACGGCGTGCCGTTCGGACGGCCCTATCAGGCGCCGTTCTCGGTGAGGTAGTGCGGAAAGACTTTCCGGCTTTTGTCGGGCCCAAGGGTCGCCAAGGGCCGCCAAGGGTCACTGCCGCCAAGGGTCACTGCCGCCAAGGCTCACCAAGGGTCACCAAGTGTCGATTGATCCGCATCGATGCAGGCCATCTCACCTTCGGCAAGCATGCCCCGGGGTTAAGGGGGTGAGGTGGCGCGTGATGCGATCCCGGACATCCTTGCGGCCTGGCAACGTGTCGATCGTGCTGCTGCTTCGGATTGCGTACGCGATCCGAGCCGCCCGGGACGACGCGGCCTCGCTCTGTCGCGGCCCGGTCAGCGTGGCAGCTATCGCCCGCCTCTCTTGATCGATCCTCGCCCTATGCAAATATGTATACTAGTGTCCCGATTTCGAAGTTCGTATCATTGCACGGCATACTCGTTTACGAACTTCGGAATCGAAAGGACACAGGCAAATCTATGATTCTAGTGTGGCCTTTGGTTCAGAAGTCCGCATACGAACTCGCCGCAGCAATGATGCGGAGTTCTGAATCGCCACCCTTGCCGTCATGGCATCGTTACGCCACCGGCGCCGTTCTGGCTGCGTTAATGAAGCTGGCGCGGGCACGCGAGTCGCTATATTGCTCGCAACCGCAAAACGAGACCCCTAAATGGCCGACCCGATCCAGGAAGTTTTGAATGCCTTCGCCCATGGCGAGCTCGTCGTCGTGACCGATGATGACGATCGCGAAGGCGAGGGCGATCTGATCGTCGCAGCGTCGCTATGCACCGCCGAGAAGATGGCGTTCATCATTCGCCATACCTCGGGGATCGTCTGCGCGCCGATCACCATCGAAGATGCGCGCCGGCTGCGGCTCGATCCCATGGTGGCCCACAACGAATCCAGCCACACGACGGCCTTCACCGTCTCGATCGACTACAAGCCGGACGGTGGAACCGGAATTTCGGCTGAAGAGCGGGCATCCTGCTGCCGGGCGCTGGCCAACCCGAATGTCGGCGCCAGCGATTTTGCTCGGCCCGGCCACGTATTCCCGCTGATTGCGCGGGACGGAGGCGTGCTGTTGCGCTCAGGCCATACGGAAGCGGCAGTCGATCTCTGCAAGCTGAGCGGCCTGCCGCCGGTCGGCGTCATCAGTGAATTGATGAACGACGACGGTTCCGTCATGAAAGGCGAGCAGGTGGCGCGGTTCGCCAAGGCCCACAAGCTGAAACACGTCACGATCGCCGAGCTGATCGCCTATCGCCAGGCGCGGGAGAAGCTGATCGAGCGCGTCTGCACTTTCACCAGCGAGAGCCCGATCGGGCCGATGCAGGGCTATGCCTATCGTTCGCCCTTCGATTCGATCGCGCATATGGCCTTTGTCTACAACGGTGTCGGCGACGGCAAGAACGTGCTCACGCGCTTCCACAAGCCCAACATCGTCAGGGATATTTTCACCGGGCCCAGGCACATGCAGTCGGTGCTGGCGCATTTCAAGAAGAACGGAAGCGGTGTTCTGGTGTACTTGCGCGACGGCGCCGCCGGCGTGCCGGTCTCGCCGCTGCCGGAGGAGAAGACTGCGGAGGCAGACCGCAACAAGCAATGGCGCGAAGTCGGCGTCGGCGCGCAGATCCTGCGCGATCTCGGCGTCACCTCGATCCGGAATCTGACGTCGTCGGTGCACGACTACAAGGGGCTGTCAGGTTTCGGAATCGAGATCGTGTCCAGCGAACAGCTTGAAGGCTGAACTTCAAGAATTTAATTAGTTTGATATACTCACGACACGCGGCAGCGATGCGAAAGGATTTTCCATGAGCGTACGCCCTCAGGCCAAGGACAAGCCGTCCCCGGTGAACTTCCAGTGGGACGATCCGTTCATGCTCGACGAGCAGCTCACCGAAGACGAGCGCATGATCCGCGACACGGCGCGCGCCTACGCGCAGGACAAGCTCTTGCCGCGCGTCACCAAAGCCTATCTGGAGGAGAAGGTCGATCGCGACATCTTTCACGAGATGGGCGAGCTCGGCCTGATCGGCATTACCTTGCCGGAGGAATATGGCTGCGCCAATGCGAGCTACGTCGCGTATGGGCTGGTGGCGCGCGAGATCGAGCGCGTCGATTCCGGCTATCGTTCGATGAATTCGGTGCAGTCATCGCTGGTGATGCACCCGATCTACGCCTACGGCGATGAGAACCAGCGCAAGAAATACCTGCCGAAGCTTGCGACCGGCGAATGGGTCGGCTGCTTCGGGCTGACCGAGCCTGATGCCGGCTCCGACCCCGGCGGCATGAAGACCCGTGCCGAAAAGACGTCGGACGGCTATCGGCTGACCGGTTCCAAGATGTGGATCTCCAATGCGCCGATTGCCGACGTCTTCGTGGTGTGGGCGAAATCGGCCGAACACAACAACCACATCCGCGGCTTCATTCTCGAAAAGGGCATGAAGGGGCTTTCGGCGCCGAAGATCACCGGCAAGCTTTCCTTGCGCGCTTCCGTCACCGGCGAAGTCGTGATGGACGGCGTCGAGGTGCCGGAGAGCGCGCTGTTGCCCAATGTTTCGGGCCTGAAGGGGCCGTTCGGCTGCCTCAACCGCGCCCGCTACGGCATTTCCTGGGGCGCGATGGGCGCTGCCGAAGACTGCATGCATCGCGCGCGCCAATACACGCTCGACCGCAAGCAATTCAATCGTCCGCTGGCGGCGACGCAATTGGTGCAAAAGAAGCTCGCTGACATGCAGACCGACATTGCACTGGGCTTGCAGGCCTCCTTGCGGGTGGGTCGATTGATGGACGAGGGCAAGATGGCGCCGGAGATGATTTCCATCGTCAAGCGCAACAATTGCGGCAAGGCACTCGATATCGCCCGCGTGGCGCGCGACATGCACGGCGGCAACGGCATCCAGATCGAGTATCACGTGATGCGGCATACCGCGAATTTGGAAACCGTGAATACCTACGAGGGCACCCACGACGTCCATGCGCTGATCCTGGGCCGCGCCATCACCGGCATTCAGGCGTTTTCGTAACGCCTCACACCGTCATTCCGGGGCGCGAACCCGGAATCCCGGGCTTTATCACTCCATCTCATCGAGATTCCGGGTCTGGCCCTTCCGGGCCATCCCGGAATGACGGTAAAGAAAAGCATGGCCGATAACGACGACGTCCCCTTCAACCGCAACTTCCCGCTTCCGCCTGCTGTCGTCGAGGAAGCAAGGCCCGGCGTGCGGCGCATCCTGTGCAACAATCCCAGCCCGTTCACCTTCACCGGCACGGTGAGCTACATCGTGGGCAGGGGCAAGGTCGCGATCATCGATCCTGGTCCGGCGGATCAAGCCCATGCAGCTGCGCTGCTCGATGCGGTACGCGGTGAAACCGTGACGCATATCCTGGTCACCCATACCCACCGCGACCATTCCATGAATGTCGCGCCGATCAAGGCCGCAACCGGCGCGACGGTATATGCCGAGGGTCGGCATCGCGCCTCGCGGCCACGCTTCGAAAGCGAGAAGCACAATCCGGAATCCGGCGCGGACCGCGACTTCAGGCCGGACGTCGAGGTGAGGGACGGCGAGGTGATCGAGGGCGAGGGCTGGAAACTCGAGACGGTAGCGACCCCCGGCCACACCGCCAACCACCTGGCGTTCGCATGGACCGAGCGGAAGATGACCTTCGTCGGCGACCATGTAATGGGCTGGTCGACCTCGATCGTCGCGCCCCCGGACGGCTCGATGGTCGACTACATGGCCTCGCTGGAGCGGCTCACGACGCGCAGCGAGGATCTATATTTCTCCGGTCACGGACCGGAAATCCCGGATGGGCCGCGTTATGTGCGTTTTCTGATCCGTCACCGCCAGGCGCGCGAGGCTTCGATCCGTCATCGCCTTTCGAAAGGGGAGGCGGACATTCCGGCCATCGTGCGGGCCGTCTATATCGGCATCGACCCGCGGCTCACCACGGCTGCAGGTTATTCGGTGCTGGCGCATCTTGAGGACCTTGTCGGGCGCGGGATCGTAACGACCGACGGCGATCCGGTGATCGACGGGACCTACAGGCTGGCGCCTTAGCCGCGGCCTTGCACGCTTGGGTGCGTTATTGCTCGCTCGCCGCGATGATCTTGCGCCATGCCTCGGCCGTCAGCGCATATGGGCCGGTGGCGCCTGTGTAAAACCGGCGCCACAGTGACGGTTCGATCAATGTCGCGAGCGTGGCGACGACGACTGGTATCGCAGCAACCGGGTCGCCGCCGACCGGCGTCAATTCTTCCGCGGCGTCCTTATAGTCGTTACGGCCTTCCAGCGCGGCCATAAGCTCAAGGAGCACGGAGCGGCGTGATCCGCGTTCGGCAGCGCCCAACACACAGAGCAGGAGCTGGTGCGAGCGCACCCCGGCCTTCCCGGCAGGTTGCGCCGGCGGGTGACCGTCTTTCGCCAGCTCCAGCATCGCGCCCACAAGGTCGACACCGGAAAATAGTGCATTGACCGGCTCGACCAGCCTCGGATTGACGTCGATAACGAGTGGTCCCTTGTCCGTGACGATGACGTCCAATGAGATCGGCCCGTGCCAGCCAAGCGCTTGCACGAGGCGCTCCAGATGAGCGGCCAACTCAGGCAGCCGAACGCTCTCCTTCACCGCAGCGCCGCCGCCGATGCCCTTGACGATGCGCAGATTGGCGTGATGGGCAATGAGGCGCCCGCGGTCGGCGAGCGCCTGGACCATCGCGAGGGCGCCCGAGACCTGCACCTGCACCAACAGCTCGTCTTTGCCGAGCCCGAGCGCTGCTGCGGCCGCGATCAGTTCGTCAGCCGTGGCGGCGCGACGCACGCCGGCGCTAGCGGTCGAGATAGGCCGCTTAACGAACACCGGAAACTGCGTCACCGTTGCCAGATCATCGATACCGCGCACGACGACGGAGGCTGGCTGCGGAACCCCGACGGCCTGTAAGGTGCGCCACGCCTCGATCTTGTCCTGGACGCGGCGCAGTGCGGCAAAATCCGGCACCACGGTTGCGACCTCGAGCCGTGCGCGCAGTGCCGAAAGTACTGCGACCTGCTCCTGCGTCGGCAGCAACACGTCGATCGCGCGTGCCTTTGCGATGCGATTGGCGGCGTAAAACCACTCCACCGGATCATCGGAAAAGCGCGGCACCTCGTGAAGCGCGCGAACATGCCGGGTGAAACGGGTGAGGCAGAATGGCGTCGAGGACAGGATTTCCACATGATGGCCGAGCGCGCCAAGCCGCGTTGCGACCTGGCGCGATGTCAATCCCGAGCCTTCGCTGAGCAGAACGCGCATCACGTCATTCCGCGTGGTGTCAACGCTTCTGCGCAAGGGCGCGCCACGTCACTTCTTCACAACCTTCGGCGGAGTCTTGGGTGTCGGCAGGGGCGGCTTCTTGACCGCCGGCTTGTTGGCGGCGCTTTCGGCGGCGGTATTGATATCATCGATCAGCTTGAGCACGCGAGCGGCATTGCTGCCAAGATCGCTCTCGAAATAGCGCGATGCAGAACGGATATCGACGCGGGAATCCTCGCGATCCGGCGTCACGCGGATCGACACGTCCTCGCGGAACCCCATGATCGGCGTGCGTGCCACCGCCTCGATGCGCCCGATCCGGCGCGGCAGCTGCGGCGGACGCTCGTCGATGACCAGCCATTTGCGCTTGTTGACCAGTTGCAGCGTGATCTCATAGGCCCGTTGCACGGGCAGCTCGAGTTCCACCGTTTCGATATCCGGATAGGCGATCCGTTGCTGTTCGGCCGAATATAGCCCGGCGTAGACGGCAGGGTTGGTGCCGTCGCCGGTGCGCAGCCGCGCCAGCGCGTCGAAGCGAGGCGGATCGATCGGATCGGTGGTGATGTCGTGGATCGGAGGCAGTCTGCGGTATTGCACGGCGAGATAGGCGGGATAGGCGAGGAGCGCCGCGTTGATCAAAAATGCCAGCAGGATTCGGCTGATGCCGCGCGAGCCGTCGCGCCAGATCGCGATCGCGCCGGCGAGGCCGACGAGCATCGACAGACCGGCAAAGGCCAGCGCGCCGAAGAAGGTCGCCAGCGCCGGCTTGAGCTCGAGAATGCCGAACCGGACGATGATGACGGAGACCAGCACCGCCACGACCGAAAATATGGCCAGATTACGCGACCAGGACGCGAGGCCAGACACGGGCTCCGATTGGTAGGGAGCAGAAAACCTGCGCGCCATCGCTTCAATTCTGCCGGGTTGGATCTTGCCGGCCCAAATGGACCTGACCATCGAACCAGTGTGGTGGATTTGACATTCGCTTCAGTGCCGCCGCGAGTCCTCAAAGAGCGAATATCAAATCCAAAACCACACCAGAATCCGATATTTGCCAGTGTGGCGGTTCAGAAGTCCGCATCATTGCTGCTGCGAGTTCGTCCATGCGGACTTCTGAACCAAAGCCACACTAGAAACAATGACTTGCTGGTGTCCTTTCGATTTCTAAGTTCGCAAACGAGGTCGCCGCGAAAATCATGCGAACTTCGGAATCGGGACACTAGTGTCCCTTTGAGACCACGGACCCGCCCCAAATTCAAGGTAGGGATTCGGCCGCATTGCTCAGGAACCGTCATGCCCGGGCTTTGTCCCGGGCATTCCAGTCTTTTATCGGATGGCCAGCGCCATGGAGGTCGCGCCGCGCGATGACGCCCGCGGCGGTGCTCACGCGGCCGCGTTCGGGAACCTGTAGCTCTTGAACTGGTCGCGAAGCGCGGTTTTCAGGATCTTTCCCGTCGCCGTGTGCGGGATGCCATCGACGAACACGATGTCGTCGGGCATCCACCATTTGGCAATCTTGCCATCCATGAATTTGAGGAGTTCCTCACGTGTCGCGTTCTGGCCCTGCTTGAGCTGAATGATCAGCAGCGGACGCTCGTCCCATTTGGGATGACGGATGCCGATCACGGCAGCCTCGGCCACCGCGGGATGACCGACCGCCAGGTTCTCCAGATCGATCGATGAAATCCATTCGCCGCCGGATTTGATGACATCCTTGGAGCGGTCGGTGATCCGCATGTAGCCATGCTTGTCGATGGTGGCGACATCGCCGGTGTCGAAATAGCCGTCATCGTCGAGGATGTCGGCGTCGACGCGGAAATAGGCCTTCGACACCGCCGGTCCTTTCACCTTCAGCCGTCCGAAAGTCTTGCCGTCCCACGGCAGGTCGTTGCCGGAATCGTCGGTGATCTTCATCTGCACGCCAAACGGCGGGTAGCCTTGCGTCTGGAGAATGTCGAGCTTCTCATCGCCCTTGAGTTCGGCAAAAGGAGGTTTCAGCGCCGCCAGCGTGCCGATCGGGCTCATCTCGGTCATGCCCCAGGCATGCCGGGTCGTAACTCCCATGTCGACGAAAGACTTGATCATCGAGCGCGGCATCGCCGAACCGCCGCACACGACCATTCGCAAATGCGGCAGTTTCAGGTTGTTGGCGGCCATGTGGTTGAGCAGCATCAGCCAGACGGTGGGAACGCCGGCGGTGTGGGTCACCTTTTCGGTGTCCAGCAGTTCGAATACCGATGCGCCGTCGAGTTTGGCGCCCGGAAGCACCAGCTTGGTGCCCATCGAGGGGGCGGAGAAGGCGATGCCCCAGCTATTGGCGTGGAACAGCGGAACCACCGGCAGCATCGTATCGCTGGCGCTTGCGCCCAGTGAATCGATGGAATTGGCCATCAGCGCGTGCAGCACGTTGGATCGATGCGAATACAACACGCCCTTCGGATCGCCCGTCGTGCCGGAAGTGTAGCACATCGCGGCTGCGGTATTTTCGTCGAACGTCTTCCATTTGAAATCGCCGTCGACCTCTGCGATCCAGTCCTCATAGGCGATCGCGTTCTTCAGCGGGGTCTGCGGCATATGTGCCTTGTCGGTGAACACGACGTAGCGTTCGACGCTTGGAAGCTTGTCGGCGATTTTTTCCAGAATCGGCACGAAGGTGATGTCGGTCATCACCACGCGATCCTGGGCGTGGTTGATGATCCAGGCGATCTGGTCGGGAAACAGTCGCGGATTGACAGTATGGCAGATCGCGCCAATACCCATGATGCCGTACCAGGCCTCGAGATGGCGCCAGGTGTTCCACGCAATGGTGGCGACACGATCGCCGAGCTTGATGCCGTCGCGTTCCAGCCGTTGCGAGATCTTCAGCGCGCGCTTGTGGATTTCGCCATAATTGGTGCGGTAGATGGGACCTTCGACCGACCGTGTGACGACCTCCTGTGTCCCGTGAAATTGTGCGGCATGTTCGAGAATCCGGTGACAGAGCAAAGGCCAGTCTTGCATCAACCCAAGCATACGGACGTCCCTCCTCAAGGTTCGATTGCTTCCCGCGGCTTTGTTTTGCGGAATTGCCATGAACTGTAGCGCGACCGGTGCGCGCCGCAAATGGCCTTGTCGCGGGGGTTTCCGCCGCCAATGGGCCATGGTTACCGCGGCGGCGGTGATGCTTGCGTCCTTTTGGCATGCCGGAGCGGGCGCGGCCGTGTCGCGAGGCAGGCCGGCGGCGGTACCGCTGCCAAGACCCCGGCCCGCCGAAGCTCCGCCTGCTAAACCGGAGGGGCCCGCGGACGGGCAGGAGACGTCCTCCGGCGCAAAACCGCCTGCGGCAGCGCCACCGGCGCGTGAAGTCTCGGCTTGCCGCGCCGCGCTGAGCGACGCCATCGCGATCGCGCCCAGCATTCCCGATATCCATGGTCCCGGCGGTTGCGGCGGAGAAGATCTCGTGCGGCTGGAAGCGGTGGTCCTGCCCGACAAGCATCAAGTTGCGGTCAAGCCTGCGGCGATCCTGCGATGCGAAATGGCCTCAGTGGTCGCCGACTGGATTCGCACCGATATGACGAAGCTCGCGAAGGGTCTTGGCAGCGGCATTACCGAGCTCGACAATTTCGACTCGTTTGAGTGCCGCGGCCGCAACCGCATCGCCGGTGCGAGATTGTCCGAGCATGGCCGTGCCAATGCGCTCGACGTGCGCTCGTTCGCGCTTGCCAATGGCCGGGCGATATCACTTACCGATCGCACGGTGCCGCGCGAGGTGCGTGAGGCCGTGCTGCGTTCGGCATGCGCACGCTTCACGACGGTGCTTGGGCCGGGTTCGGACGGCTATCACGAGGACCATATCCATCTCGATCTGATGGAGCGCCGTAACGGCTACAGGATCTGTCAATGGGATATATGGGAGGCGCTGCCGCAGATCGCACCGATGCTGCCCGCGCCGCGCCCCGAGGGCGCGCCGCCGCGCGAAGTCGCGGCCAAGCCGGACGGCGCAGAACCCGACGCCGACGAGAGCGATGCCAATCGCAAACAGCCAGCCGAATCCTCGAACGAGAAGCCGGCAAAGAAAAAGCGCCGGTAAGACCGGCGCTTTGTTGGTCCGAAAATGGTCCGTTCGGCCGCTACTGCACCGCGCCGAAGTTGGTGTGGCTTGCGATCTGCGAGCTACCGGCGCCCCAGGGCGTGTCGCCATGGTGCGGCTCGAGCACGACCACGATCGTGCCCATCTTCACGCGGTTGTAAAGGTCAATGACGTCCTCGTTGGTCATCCGGATGCAACCGGACGAGATTGAGGAGCCGATATATTCCGGCTGGTTGGTGCCGTGAATCCGGAACAGGGTGTCCTTGCCGCCCGAATAAAGGTAGAGCGCGCGCGAACCCATCGGATTGTCCGGACCCGGCGCCACAAAGGTCGGAACGCCCAGACGCTCGATCTCGCTCTTGGTCGGATGCCAGGGTGGCCACTCGGCCATGCTGCCGATTTTGGCGATGCCCGACCAGGTCATGGCTTCCTCGCCGACCGTGATACCGTAGCGGATCGCCTTACCGTCGTTCAGCACGAAATAAAGGTAGTGGCTGTCGGAATCGACCACGATCGAGCCGGGGGCTTCCTTGCGATGGTACGATACGATCGCACGGCGGAAATTGTCCGGCGGCTGCACGTTTTCGTAGCGGATCTTCGCCAACAACTCCTTGTCGCGCTGCTTGAAGTTGCCGGTGTTGGTCGCCTCATAAGTCGCAGTTTCCATGCAACCAGACAGCAGCAGGCCGACAGCCAGTACACCCAAGGTTATCTTCATAGACGACATGGTGTAGTTCCAATCGAAAGCCACGCGTGAAGGCGGTTATTTGTGCCTTAACGCCACGATTCCACTAACAAGGCCCGCATTATCGCTCAACTTGGGTACAATTCCAGCGCTTAGATGCTTGCCCTGCACTGCGGCAGTCGGGTTGTGTCTTTTTTGCCGCAAGTTCCACGAAGAAGGCACGATTCCCTCGGAAATGCCGCCCTTTTGCCAGCGAATCCTGCCATCCTGTCGCCACCAGGTTGCCAAAAATGTGTACTTCCCCCTCGTCCGCCCGGTCAGGAAGGCTCTGCCGGGAACGAACCGGCGGGGTTCGATTTTGGCTCTCGCATCCCGCTTCAGCCGCCCGTTTCTGCGCAAGTTGGCAGCAAACGACCTCCTGCAAATGCTGGTTTGCAGTGGAGTTTTGGATTTGACGGTCGCTTTTGAGATCGAGACCGGTACGGTAACGGATGTCAAATCTGCCGGCTAATACTCTCGATCAATTCGCCGTTTCCGCCCGGAGTTACCCATGTTCTCGGTGTTCGTCCCATCCGAATCCTCGCTGAAGAAGGCAGCCGTTACCGATCTGGAGGCCCTGCCGGACAGCGCGGTGTGGATCGACCTCGTCAAGCCCACGGCGGCCGAGGACAAGGCGGTGGAGCGGCTCGCCGGCATCGCCGTACCGACCCGGGAAGACATGCAGGAGATCGAGATTTCGAGCCGCCTCTATATCGAGAACAGCGCGCGCTACATGACGGCGACGCTGATGTGTGGGGCCGATACGGAAAACCCGCGCACCACGGCGGTCACCTTCATCCTGGCCAACCATCGCCTGGTGACCGTGCGCTATGACGACCCGCGGCCGTTTGTGCTGGTGGAGAACAAGCTGGCGCGTTTCTGCTCGGCCGGCATTACCGGGGAAATGGTGCTGATGGAATTGCTGGATGCGGTCATCGACCGCAACGCCGACATTCTGGAGCGCGCCGCCGGCGACATGGATGCGATCAGCCACGAGATTTTCGAGCCCAAGGGTGCCGCGCGCACCGGCCACGCCAGACGCTACTCCGAAATTTTGATCGCGATTGGCCGCAAGGGCGACCTGACCTCGAAAGTGCGCGAAAGCCTGGTCTCGATCGGGCGGTTGGTGACCTTCGTTGCGGCCGCGGTCGATGGCGTCAAATGGTCCAAGGACATGCGCGAGCAGCTCAAGACCATGCAGCGCGACGTGATCTCGCTGACCGACCACGCCTCCTATCTCTCCAACAAGATCATTTTCATGCTCGACGCCATGCTCGGCGTCGTTAACCTGGAGCAAAACAACATCATCAAGCTGTTTTCGGTGATGGCGGTGGTCCTGATGCCGCCGACCCTGATCGCCTCGATCTACGGCATGAATTTCAAGGATATGCCGGAGCTCGAATGGCATCACGGTTATCCGCTCGCGATACTGGCGATGCTGCTCGCCGCGATCGGGCCCTACATGTATTTCAAGTGGAAGAAGTGGCTGTAGGGAACCGCCTGGCGCTCTTTCCGCAATCGGATTCGCATTCCCTTGAGGTTAAAAAAATTGCTGCGGCCAGGTCGATGCCTGCGCGAGCCCCTCCGGTAAAATTTGAGCGTTGGACTGAACCTTTGCGCGACGCCTTTCTGCGATAACGCTGGCCTGTATCGAAAGGACAGCAATGGTTGAGAAAGTCATAATGCGCGCGCGTAACGTCGTCGACTTCGCCAGCTATCAGCAGGGCCGCAACGGTGCCCGCGCGCAGGCGATCTCGGCGCGGACCTGCCGGCATTGCGGCGCGGTGCTGTCGGAGGGCGAGCGCGAAGACGAGTGCTCGAGCATTGCCAATATCGAGGCGTCGCTGCGGCTTCAGGCCGCGCAAATCCTGCGCGGATTGGTCTGATCTCGACTGTCGCGCTGGCCTTTTCGAAAACTCGCAGGGAACGCGATGGCGCGCCGATGCAGCACATCGGCCGTCAAACGTGCTGGCCGCCGTTGATGTGGATCTCCGCGCCGTTCACGTAAGAACTCGTCTCCGTGCACAGTACATAGATGATTTTGGCGACCTCGTCCGGCGTACCCAGCCGGTGCAGCGGGATTTGCTGTTCGACGATCTTTTCGGTGCCCGGCGAAAGAATCGAGGTGTCGATCTCGCCCGGCGCGATCGAATTGACGCGCACGCCGAGCCGGCCGAAATCGGACGCCATCTCGCGGGTCAGCGCCGCCAGCGCGGCCTTCGAAGTCGCATAGGCTGCGCCCGCGAAGGGATGCACGCGTGAGCCGGCGATCGAGGTGACGTTGACCACCGAGCCCTTGGCCGCCTTCAATTCCTCGATCAGCCCGCGCGCCATCATGATCGGCGCGAAGAAATTGACCCTGAAGACATGGCGCCAGGTCTCGATGTCGGTATCGATCGAGCCGAGCCGGGCGCCGCCTTCGGCCTTCGGCGAGATCGCGGCATTGTTGACCAGCGCATGCAACACGCCGCCTTCGAGGCGCCGGCGAATTTCCGAGATCGCGCGCGAAGTGTCGTCATGGTCGGCAAGGTCGACCTGGATGTGATCCTCGGGCCCTGCGCCCCAGGGACATTCCTCGGGAAACGGATGGCGCGAACAGGTGATCACGCGCCATCCGGCGCTCGAAAAGCGGATCACGGTCGCATGACCGATGCCGCGACTGGCGCCGGTCAGAAGCAGCGTGCGACGCGGTCCGTTATTGGATGAAGTGGGCATAGTCTATTCTCTCGGTCTACGTCATTCCGGGATGGTCCGAAGGACCAGACCCGGAATCTCGAGATTCCGGGTTCGACGCTCGCGCGTCGCCCCGGAATGACGTGGGTCAGGGATAAAGCCGCGTCTTGGACCAAGCTTGACCTGGAACGTCGCGACGGAATTCGATGCGGTCATGCAGGCGGAAGGGACGGTCGTGCCAGAACTCGAACTGCAACGGCGCGATGCGCCAGCCGCTCCAGCCGGGCGGCCGCGGCACCTCGCCGACGATGTATTTGGCCGCGACGCTTGCAATGGCCTGTTCAAAGGCAAAGCGGCTTTCCAGCGGCTGCGACTGCTTGGAGGCCCAGGCGCCGATCTGCGCCTGCTTCGGCCGGGTGGCGAAATAGGCGTCGGCTTCCGCCTCCGTCACCGCGCTCACGGGTCCTCGGATGCGCACCTGGCGGCGCAGCGACTTCCAGTGAAAAAGTAACGCCGCCTTGGGATTTGCGGCGAGTTCGCGACCCTTCGGGCTCGCGACATGGCTGTAGAACACGAATCCTTCGGCGTCATAACCCTTCATCAGCACCATGCGCACGTCCGGCAGGCCGTCCGCGTCGACGGTTGCGAGCGCCATGGCGTTGGGGTCGCTTGGTTCGGCCTTCACCGCTTCGGCGAACCATTCGCCGAACAGCGCGAACGGCTCTTCGGCTGCCGTGAAATCACCGGATGTTAAGGGTGTCGGGTGTTTGATGGAGGTCGTGTCCGTCATTTTCGGAGTTCCGGATTGCGCCCGCCCGCGGCCAGATGCGGTTTGCAGCCTCATGCCAGGCTCGCTCTATATAGGGCATGGGGGCGCTTTGGCCTATCGGCGATCGCGCCCGCGGGGACCGTGATGGCGCTGATTCTCATCGGCATTGGCGCCGGCGGCTGCAGCATGGGCCGCCAGGACGGCAGCTTCGCGAAAACGGGCAATGATTTTACCGGTTCGCTCGGCCCACCCGGCGCGCCGGTGCCCACCGATTCGGATCTGGCCTTTACCCGCAATGCGGCCTCCGACGTACTGACCAAGGGCGACAAGGATGCCAGTCAGCCCTGGGAAAATCCCGAGACCGGCGCGCGGGGCTCGGTGACGCCTTTGGCCCAGGCCTACACGTCCGACGGGCGGACCTGCCGGGATTTCCTGGCGAGCTATGTCAACGGCACAGCCGAAAGCTGGCTGCAGGGAGCAGCGTGCCAGACCGGCCATGGGCAGTGGGAAATTCACACTCTCAAACCGTGGAGGCAGGGCTGAACCGCAAAGCCCGATCCGCTCGAGAATCCGGTTTTGCGTCTGGTCGGGTTCTAAACTATGGGAAGGGCGCTAGTGTCCCGATTCCGAAGTTCGTATCATTGCGCGGCATACTCGTTTACGAACTTCGGAATCGAAAGGACACTAGCAAGTCATTGTTTCTAGTGTGGCTTTGGTTCAGAAGTCCGCATGACGAGCTGGCAGCAATAATGATGCGGACTTCTGAACCGCCACACTAGTGTCCCGATTCCGAAGTTCGCAAGCTATCGTGGCCACCTCCGATGCGAATTTCGGAATCAAAGGAGCTCTAGCAACTTGTTGATTTGAGTAGCGGCTTTGAATTTGAAGTTCCTTCACGAGCTTGCCGCGATACTGATAGGAACTTCAAATTCGCCGCACTGGTGCATTTCGACCCGAGGCTCCTCGTTCCAGGCGGATCATGCCCGTTGCAAAAATGCCACGACGACCCCAAATGAATTTTCAAACGGGCGCTTCGCCCCATCTCAAGATTCCCCGGAAGGAGACCTGACGGATGCGCGACCCCTATGAGGTCTTGGGGGTGCCACGGGGTGCCAGCGCTTCAGCGATCAAGAGCGCCTATCGTAAGCTTGCCAAGAAGTATCACCCCGACGCCAACAAGAACGATCCGAAGGCGGCGGCCCGATTTGCCGAACTGAATTCGGCCAACGAGATCATCGGTGACGATGAGAAGCGCAAGCAGTTCGACCGCGGCGAAATCGATGCTGATGGCAAACCGCGATTCCAGGGATTCCCCGGAGGCGGCCCCGGTGGGCGCGCCGGCGGCTTCGAAACCCATACCTTCCGGACCGGGGGTGGGTTCGGCGGCGGCGGCGGCTTTGAGGACATCCTCAACAGCATGTTCGGCGCCGGCGCCGCACGCGGCGGGCGAAGGGGGTCAGGCGGCAGCACCTTCGAATTCGACCCCGGCACGATCGCGCTCGACCTCGACGTTTCGGTTTCTATGGCGGTGTCGCTGGAGGAGGCGGTCAAGGGGGCCGAGAAACGCGTCCGGCTGCCAAACGGAAAGGAGCTCAACGTCAAGATTCCCGCAGGCGTTGTTGCGGGCCAGCAGATCCGGCTCAAGGGGCAGGGCGAGTCCGCACCAGGTCATCCGCCCGGCGATCTCCTGATTACGGTCAACATCGCGCCGCACCCGTTCTTCAAGGTCGACGGCAGCGATCTGCGCCTCGATCTGCCGATCACGCTGTATGAAGCGGTGCTCGGCGGGAAAGTCCGCGTGCCGACGCTTGGCAGCGCGGTCGAATTGTCGATCCCCAAGAACACCTCAAGCGGCAGGATCTTTCGCCTGAAGGGCAAGGGCTTGCCCAAGGCCGGCGGCGCCGGCGACCTGTTCGTCACCACCCGGATCATGTTGCCGGACGGCAATGACGCGGAGCTGGAACAGCTGATGCAGAAATGGCGGGAAACACATCCCTACAACCCGCGCAGCGATTTTTGATGAGCGGGTGCGAGACGCAAAAAAGGGTGCGGCCTCGGCCTGGGGGACCAGCGCGGTACAAGACCCCAGGCGAGGCCGCTTGCGTCGATCGGCGGATCGAACGCGCGACAATTTGTCGTGGGTACATGGTGCGATATTGAGACGTGTCCATGTTCCAATTTCAGATTCTTAATGTCCGAATTTGGACACTGGTGTCCTGATTCCGAAGTTCGTATCATTGCAACGGCACGCTCGTTTACGAACTTCGGAATCGAAAGGACACCAGCAAATCTATGATTCTAGTGTGGCTTCTCGTTCAGAAGTCCGCATGACGAACTCGCGGCAATAATGACGCGGACTTCTGAACCGCCACACCAGCCGCGCGCGCCGCTCGACCGGCTCTCAGCCGCCCCTCTCGTTCTGTTCGTAGACCAGCCGGGCGACCTGCTGCAGACGCTCCTTGTTGCCAGGACCGCTCAGCACGTAGCCGACGTCCTCGTCCGACCAATACATCGCGCCCGAGTTCTCGGCGGCGGCGTAGCGCATCTGCTCGGTTCCGGTCTTCGCGCGTGAAGCGTAAAGCGTGTAGCGCTCGCCTGTTGCGGACTCATACATCAGGAAGGATGCCGGCCCGGTGGGACCCGGCAACAGCCGGCCTCCGATCAGTTTGAGCCCGGTCGAATCGAGCTCCGGCGCCCGGACGTCCCAGCCGCATCGCTTGCTCAGCCAGGTCTGCAGATGCGCCCGATCGGTGCCGGGAATCTCGACCGGATGGCGAACGTCCACGACGTAAAGCCGGTGCGCGTCGAGTGCGTCGGCGGTCAGGCTCTGAAGGGCGGACGGCGCAGCCGCAACGCCACGCACCAGCCAGCCCGCGCTGCCGCCGATCACGAACGCGGCCAACGCTGCAGCAATCGCGCCGTACATCCACTTGCGCGGAGTCCGCACCAGCTGCTCGATCTCAAGCCGCTTCGGCACCGCCTCGTCGGCGACCTCATCATAGCGCGAATGCAGCATCTCGGCCATTTCGCGCCATGCCCTTACCCGTTTGGCACAGTCCGGATGGGCGACGAGCCAGGCCTCGACGTCGTCGAGCCGCTCCGCCGGCAACTCATTGTCTACGTAGGCGTGGAGTTCGTCTTCGGTAACAGGGATCTTCGTATCGTTCATGGTCGTGATCTCTTCTCTTTCGCAATCATTCCGTTTGCCTTCCGCCCCCGCGGAAGGACAAGCCTGGCTGCAATGTGGTTGCCCCGGAAAACCCGGCAGAAAACGGCTCTCGCATCTATGCTTCACGCACGGAATTAATCGTCATTTCACTCTCCGCAATGCAGGGCGTTCTCCTTCGAGAACGGCCTTCACATGGGCGCGAGCGCGCGCCAGGCGTGACATCACGGTGCCGATCGGTACGCCCTGAATGTCGGCGACCTCGCGGTAACTCAATCCCTCCAACATCACGAGCAGCAGCACGGCGCGCTGCTCTTCGACCAAAGTTGCCAGCGCCTTGGCAATATCGCGTCCCTCCGCCTCTGTCCCGCTCGCATCGGGATTGTTCTCCAAAAGCGGCATGAATTGCGGTCTTCGCGCCAGCGATCGCCGGCGGTTCTTGTTCAGGTTGGTCAGGATCGTGTAAAGCCAACTTCTGACATCGCCTCCAAGAAACAGTCGCTCCGAACGCAGCGCCCGCACCAGCGTATCCTGCACCAGATCGTCGGCAATATCAGCGTCACGCGTGAGGGCGCGCGCATAGCGGCGCAGCGCTGGAATCATGGCTTCCACACTCTCGCGAAACGCAGTCATTGCGCGCGATCCAACTTGTCCCTTTGGCTCAAGACGGGCACTGGCGCCAGTGGTTTGGTGCTGCAGCGAATGTCTGGTCCGCGCCACTGCTGTGCCGGGCGTCTCGAGCGCCACACACAACTAACACCAGGATAAAGGGGCTATTCCCTCGCTAAGGTTGCGCGACAAACGGTCTCAGGCACGAAGAATCGAGACTTACCGTCCATGAGGCAAGTGTGGCGGATTTGAGGTTCCTATCCGTCTCGCCGCGAGTGCGTTATAGGAACGTCCAATCGAAAGCCACACTAGACTCATGAAGACTCATGGAGTTGTTAGTGTCCCTTCCGATGTTCAAAAAATGCGTGCGGCTAAGTCCTGCGAACGTCGGAACCGGGACACTAATGTACCTCCAAACCTGTTTCTCCTCGATCAGGAAATCGAATGACCAAGTATCCGGATCTGATGAAGGGCAAGCGCGGGGTGATCCTCGGGGTCGCCAACAACCGCTCGATCGCCTGGGGCATTGCCAGGGCGTGCCACGCGGCCGGTGCAGAAATCGGCCTGACCTGGCAGGGCGACGCCTTGAAGAAGCGGGTCGAGCCGCTGGCCAGGGAACTGAACGGCGCCCTGCTCGGGCACTGCGACGTCACCGATCCCGCAACCATCGATGCCGTCTTCGCCGTCGCGAAGGAGAAATGGGGCAGGATCGATTTCGTGGTGCACGCGATCGCCTTTTCCGACAAGGACGAGCTGGATGGTCGTTATCTGGAGACCACGGCGGACAATTTTTCCAGGACGATGCTGATCAGTTGCTACTCGCTGACCGCGATCGCCCAGCGCGCTGAAAAGCTGATGACCGACGGCGGCTCGATGCTGACGCTGACCTATTACGGCGCCGAGAAATGGATGCCGCACTACAACGTCATGGGCGTTGCAAAGGCCGCACTTGAGGCGAGCGTGCGCTACCTCGCCGCCGATCTCGGCGAAAAGAGCATCCGCGTCAACGCCATCTCGGCGGGGCCGATCAGGACGCTGGCGGCCTCCGGTATCAGCGATTTCCGCTACATCCTGAAATGGAACGAATACAACGCGCCGATGCGCCGCACCGTGACCATCGAGGAAGTCGGCGACAGCGCGCTCTATCTCCTGTCGGATCTGTCGCGCGGGGTCACAGGCGAAGTGCACCATGTCGATTCCGGCTATCATGTCGTCGGCATGAAGCGGCCGGACGCGCCGGATATTTCGCTCGCCAGGGAATGAGAAATGTCATGCGCGGGCTCGATCCGCGCATTGGAAAAAATATGCCGGGTGCATGCCGACGTATTGCGAAGTATGGTTAAGAATTGGTGGCAAACCCCATCCCACCACCGTCATGCCCGGCACTCGGGTCCGGCTTCGCCGGCCCGAGCACAGGCCCATTGTGCCGGGCATCCACGTCTTTGTTAATGGCAAGGCCAGGCGTGGATGGCCGGGACGAGCCCGGCCATGACGAGTGGAGATTGACCGCTTCAACCGCGCGCTTTACCGACATTTGACGTATTATGTTGATTGTCAACATGGGCGAGCGAAGCTGGGGACAGCATGTCGTTCAATACCTACGGCCACATGTTCCGCGTCACGACCTTCGGCGAGAGCCACGGGGTTGCGATCGGCTGCGTGGTCGATGGTTGTCCGCCGTTGTTGCCGCTGACCGCAGAAGAGATCCAGCGCGATCTCGATCGCCGCCGCCCCGGCCAATCGCGCTTCACCACGCAGCGACAGGAGGCTGACGCGGTGAAAATTCTCTCCGGCGTGATGGCGCATCCGGAAACGGGCGTGCAGGTCACGACCGGAGCGCCAATCGGGCTTCTGATCGAGAACACCGATCAACGCTCGAAGGACTATTCCGACATCAAGGACAAGTTTCGCCCCGGTCACGCCGACTACACTTACGACGCAAAATACGGTTTGCGCGATTATCGCGGCGGCGGGCGTTCCTCGGCGCGTGAAACCGCGATGCGGGTCGCGGCCGGCGCGATCGCGCGAAAAATCATTCCGGGCGTGACCGTGCGCGGCGCGCTGGTGCAGATGGGGCCGCACAGGATCGATCGGGCGAAATGGGACTGGGACGAGGTCGCGCGCAACCCGTTCTTCTGTCCCGACAAGGACAAGGCCGCCTTCTTCGAAGACTATCTCGACGGCATCCGCAAGAACGGTTCTTCGATCGGCGCGGTGATCGAGGTGGTCGCCGATGGTGTGCCTGCGGGGTGGGGCGCGCCGGTCTATGGCAAGTTCGATGCGGATCTTGCGAGCGCGATGATGAGCATCAACGCGGTGAAGGGCGTCGAGATCGGCGCGGGTTTTCTGGCGGCCGAACTGTCCGGCGAGGAAAACGCCGACGAGATGCGAATGGGCAATCAGGGCGTCACTTTTCTCTCCAATCGTGCCGGCGGCATTTTGGGCGGCATCTCCACCGGACAGCCGGTGGTGGCGCGCTTTGCGGTCAAGCCGACGTCGTCGATTCTTTCGCCCCGCCGCACAGTGGATCGCAAGGGCAATGAAACCGAGATCGTCACCAAGGGTCGTCACGACCCTTGCGTCGGCATCCGTGCCGTCCCCGTCGGCGAGGCCATGATGGCCTGCGTGCTCGCGGATCACTTTTTGCGCCATCGCGGACAGGTGGGCGGGTAAGGCGCGAAACGTTTGAACGTCGCTGCCGGCCTTGACGTAGCCGCAAAACGCGCAGCAATGTCCCGTCCATGAACGCTTCCGACCTGCAGAAACTGGCCGAATGGCTGATCGACGGTGCGAGGACAGCGCCCAGCCCGCCGCGGATGATGGCCGAGACCTGCGAACGCCTGGTTGCGGCGGGTTTGCCGCTGTGGCGCGTCGGCATCTTTGTTCGGACGTTGCACCCCGACATCATCGGCCGCAATTTGATATGGCGGCAGGGGGCCGAGGTGGTTGTCGGCACCGCCAATTACGACATGCTGGGTTCGCCGGAATTTTTGAGCAGTCCGCTCGCAATCGTCTTTCGCGAGGGGCGGGAGGTAAGGGCGCTGCTCGACGGGCCCGACGGCAAGCGCTTCCCGCTGTTCGATGATTTGCGCGAGGAGGGCGTCACCGATTATATCGCTCTGCCGCTCGTACACATCGATGGCTCCTTTCATGCCTCGAGCTGGACCACGAAGCAGCCCGGAGGATTCACCGACGAGCAGCTGGTCGGCCTGCGTTCGCTGATGGCGCCGCTTGCCCGGCTGGTCGAGATCATGCGCTGGCGCCGCACCGCATCCGTCCTGCTCGACACCTATGTCGGCAACCGCGCCGGCGAGCGGATTCTCGGCGGGCAGATTCGCCGCGGCCACGGCTACACGATGAATGCGGCGATCTGGCTCTCGGACCTGCGTGGCTTTACCGCGCTCTCGGACCGCCTTCCGGCAGAGACCGTGGTCGATATTCTCAATCAATATTTCGATTGTCAGGTGGGTGCAATCAGGACGCATGGCGGCGAGGTCCTCAAATTCATGGGTGATGGGCTGCTCGCGGTGTTTCCGATCGATGAGTATGTCGGCGACGTCAGGAAGGTCTCCACGCAGGTTGTGGAAGCCGTTCGCGAGTCGCGCGCCAATGTCGAAGCGCTGCAATATCCGATCGGCGACACCGCTGAGCACTTCCGCTTCGGAGTCGCGTTGCATGTCGGTCGAATTCTTTACGGCAATATCGGCGGCGGCGACCGGCTCGACTTCACCTGTATCGGACCCGCGGTCAATCTTGCGGCTCGGCTGGAAAAGATCGCAGGGCGCCTGCATCGCACGGTAGTGGCATCTCGGGCATTTGCCGACGCCTGCCCCGGCGGCTGGACGGACCTCGGCGAATTTCCGATCGCGGGATTTTCAAAGCCGGAACGCGTGTACGGATTGCTGGACGAGACCTCGGACGCAGAGGTGGCTGGCGCGCCGCTTCATTCCTCGGGTTCGGTGGTGAACAGCAGCGGATAGCCCTTGGCGCGGCCGGCGTCGGTGGCGCGCGTCGCCTTGGTTTCGGCAACGTCCCTGGTGAAGACCGCAACCACGCATACCCCGCGCCGGTGCGCGGTGATCATGACCCGGTGCGCCTCGTCTTCGGTCATGCGGAATTCCGCCTTCAGCACCGCAACGACGAATTCGCGCGGCGTGTAGTCGTCGTTGAGCAGGATGACTTTGTGCAGCCGCGGGCGTTCGGTCTTGGTCTTGACCTTGGTCTTCGGCTTGGTGACGGTTTCGATCATTCCGTTCAGCACCTCCTGACGTTCGCCATGGTCGATTGAGAATATAGCCTTAAGGCCGGCGTTGGAACCGGCGGATTTGCGGCAGCCCGCTTCGCTGCCGGGTTTCCTGCGCGGAACAGCGATGACGTCGGCCGGGTCGGCCTGTTTCAGCGCCGCGCAACTTGTCTGCTTCGAGGCAATCTTGAAGCTAACCTGAATGTGAACGCGAATGCGCGTTCCGCCTTTCCGTTCGCCACTTTGCGTGTCAACATGATCGGACACGACGGGAGGCCGCTCATGCGCAGGTATATCTCGATCGGAGCGGTGCTTGTCGCAGGCGTGATCGCAGGCGGTGTCGCTGCGGGCCTGGCCGCGCCGAATTTTCATCCGTTTTCGGTCGACCGACAGGACGCGCGAACGGCGGACAAGGAAGATGCGGCCACCGTCGATGTCGAACTCGCGATCGCGGTCGATGTCTCCTATTCCATGGACATGGACGAACTCGCGGTGCAGCGCGATGGATATGCGCAGGCCCTCGTTTCCAGGGAATTCTTGCAGGCGCTCAAGAGCCTCCCCAACGGCAAGATTTCGATCACCTATTTCGAATGGGCAGCCTCGAGCGATCAGAAGATTATCATTCCCTGGCGGGTAATCGATGGCCCCGAAACCGCGGACGCGGTCGCCGACGAAATCATGAAGGCGCCGATCCGTCGCGCCTCGCGCACCTCGATTTCGGGCGCGATCTATTTTGCCATGCCGCTGTTCGAGGCCAACCCGTATCGCGGGTTGCGGCGTGTCATCGATATTTCCGGCGACGGGCCCAACAACAACGGCTCGCCGGTCCTTCCCGCGCGGGAGGCCGCGCTCGCCAAGGGCATTACCATCAACGGCCTTCCGATCATGGTCAAGGAGCCCACCTTTTCGTCGATGGATATCGAGAATCTCGACTGGTACTACGAGGATTGCGTGATCGGCGGCCCGGGCTCCTTCGTGGTGCCGATCAAGGACAAGGACAAGTTCAGGGAGGCGATAAGGACCAAACTCCTGCTCGAGGTCGCGGGCCGCGCGCCAGAGCGCCGCGTCGTCCCGGTGGCGGAGAAGGCGCCGGCGGAAAGGGAGCCGCGCGTGTCGTGCCTGATCGGCGAGAAGATCTGGCAGGATCGCTGGGGCCGCTGAAGCCGCAATGTGCCCCGGAAACTGCTGAACCGGGGTCCGTTTGGGTTCCCGCTCTGGGAGCAGCCATAGCGCGTCGAAGACGCGCGTAAACGCGCTGATGGCACGCTGCACCGCGTCCGGACATGCGAATACTACTTCGCGAACTTCGCCACCAGCTCGACATGCGGGCTGTAGCGAAACTGGTCGATGGGGCTCACGCCTTCGATTCTGTATCCGCCCTCGATCAGGATGCGCGCGTCGCGGCCGAAGGTCGCTACGTTGCAGGACACCGCAACAATCACGCCGACCTTGCTCGCTGCCAGTTGTTGCGCCTGTGCCTGCGCGCCCTGTCGCGGCGGATCGAACACGACGGCGTCGAATTCGCGCAATTCCTGCATCACCAATGGCCGGCGGAAGAGATCGCGCCTCTCCGCCCTGACCGGCTTCAGCCGCGGCGTCGTGCCTGCTGCCTTCTGCAGCGCGGCCACGCCGCCCGCGTCATTATCGAATGCCGAGATCCGCGATTTTTCCGCCAATCTCAAGGCGAAGGGACCGACGCCGCAGAAGAGATCGGCGATGTGTCTGGCGCCCTTGCAATGGTCCGATACCAGCGTCGCCAGCGCCTCTTCCCCCGCAACTGTGGCTTGCAGGAACGAACCGGGCGGCAGCATGACCTGCGCAGTGCCGATCGCGATCACGGGAGGGTTACGCAGCAATATCAGCTCGCCATGGCGCGTCAGCCGCGCCAGGCGATGTTGCTCGGCCACGCGCGACAAGGTCGAGATCATCGCAGCCGCGAGCCGCCCCGAGCCGCGTACATCGACGTCAAGGCCGCCATCCGTTGCGGTGAGCTGGATGTCGAGCGGCTTTCCGCTCGGCTTCAGCGGCTCGGCAATCGCCCAGGCTGCGTCGAGCGCGCCGTCAAGCGCCGGATCGAGGATCGGACAGCGATCGATCGGGACAATGTCGTGGGAGCTCGCCGCCGCATATCCCACCTTGAGCACGTCGTGGGTGCCAAGGCGCGCGTGAAGGGTCATGCGCCGTCGCCCCCGGCCATGGGCGTCGATCAGCGAATGCACCTCGCAAGCGATTTTGGCTTGCGCCAGCGTCTCGATGACGAGGTTGCGCTTCCATGAGCGGTAGCGTTCGGTTTCCCAATGCTGGATCGCGCAGCCGCCGCAGGTTCCAAAGTGCTGGCAGATCGGTGCGATGCGCTCCCTGCTTGCGCGCTCGACCTTAAGAAGGCGCCTGCGGTCGGGATGTTGTCCCGGCGCCGGGACGACCTCCACGGTCTCGCCGCCAAGCGTGTACGGCACGTAAAGCGTCTCGCCGCCGGCAAAGGCGACGCCGTCGCCAAAATGCCCGACATGATCGATGGTGAGACGCTCAACCACGTCGCGCACCGATGAAGAATTCGGCGTTGCCGTCGCCACCGCTGATTGGCGAGGGAAAGACGCGGATATCCGTGCAGCCGAGCGAAGCTGCGAATGCGGCGATGCCGTCGCAGACTTCCTGATGCACCGCCGCGTCGCGGATGATCCCGCGCCTTGAATGTTTTCGCGAAGTCTCGAATTGCGGCTTGATCAGCGCGAGAAGATACATCGGTGCTGCCGCAAGCGACAGCGCAACGGGAAGCACGAGCTTCAGCGAAATGAAGCTGACGTCGATCACGACGATATCGGGCCGCGCGGGCAGGCGCTTGCCCTCGAGCGAGCGGATGTCGGTTTCCTCCATGGATCGGATCTTCGGATGGTGGCGCAGCGACGGGTGCAGTTGGGCGCGCCCGACGTCGACAGAGAAAACCATGCTGGCGCCGTTCGCGAGCAATACTTCGGTGAATCCGCCGGTCGATGCGCCGACATCGAGACAGACGTGATCCTCGATCGCAATCGGGTATTGCTCCAGCGCGCCCGCGAGCTTGACTCCGCCGCGTGAAACATAGGGGTGCGCCGGCTCCGCCTTCAGCACCGCGTCGGCGGGAACGGTTTCGGAAGCTTTCAGCACCTGCTTCTGATTGGCCGAGACGAGCCCCGCCTCGATGGCAGCCTGTGCCCGCGCGCGGCTTTCAAACAGCCCGCGCTCGACCAGCAAGATATCCGCGCGCCTGCGGGGAACGGCTCGGCTCGTGTCCCGCGCGGCCATGTTCAGCCCGATGCGGGTTGCGAGACGCCGAGCCGAGCGGCCGCCAGGCGCACGCAAATCTCGAACGCGGCGAGATCGCGCCAGGTATCAACGGGTCTTTGCCGCGGCATCACCAGCGCGCAGCCGTGAAGATCGAGCGCATGGATGATCATCAGATTGTCGGCGAGGCCGAAATCCTCCACCGTTAATCCCAGCGCGTCTTTCAGGCCTCCCTCGTCTGACGTCACTTTGGTGAATTCACGCACGCGATCGACATAGGGTGAGGGATCGTTGGAATATCCAAGGCACAGCTTGCCGCGACCGGCCATGTAGCCGAGTTCGTAGACCGTGCCTGCGTCCGCGCTCGGTCCGCGAAACGGCGTAAGGTTGGCGATGACGGCGTCCGCTTCGTTCATCATGGCCTCGTTGCCACGGAAGATCTGCAGGGAAGCCTCTTTGGCCGCAACGTCGATGGCATTGTCCATCGGATATAATCCGACGAGGTGATGACGCGCGCAGATGTCGGCCTTGCGCCGCCCGATATCAATGGCATCGGGCAGGAAAACGTCGGGGCCGGCCAGATATATTTTCATCCTTGAATGGCGAGTGGGCGGCGCCGGCCTTGCAGGCCGAAGCCGCTGAGCCGCCTCAGGCGAGCTTGACCGCCTCGGTCTTGAAGTCCTTGCCCAGCGTCTCGAACACCTTGGCGACGATGCCTTTGGCATCGAGGCCAGCGCGGGCATACATCGCGGCCGGGGTGTCGTGGTCGAGGAACGCGTCCGGCAGCACCATCGAGCGTATCCGCAGGCCGCCGTCGAGCATGCCATGCTCGGCCAGCATCTGCACGACGTGGGAGCCGAAACCGCCGATCGCGCCTTCCTCGATGGTGAGAAGAACCTCGTGCTCGCGCGCGAGCTTCAAGATCAGGTCGACATCGAGCGGTTTCATGAAACGCGCATCCGCGATCGTGGTGGAAAGCCCGTGCGCGGCCAGTTCGTCCGCCGCCTTCTCACACTCGCCAAGGCGCGTGCCGAACGACAACAGCGCGATCTTGGTGCCTTCGCGGACGATGCGGCCCTTGCCGATCTCGAGCGGAACGCCGATTTCGGGCATTTCGACGCCGCGACCCTCGCCGCGCGGATAGCGCAGCGCGCTCGGCCGATCGTTGATGGCGACCTGGGTCGCCACCATGTGCACCAGTTCCGCCTCGTCGGAAGCGGCCATGATCACGAAATTCGGCAGGCAACCGAGATAGGCGTTGTCGAACGAACCGGCGTGCGTTGCGCCGTCGGCGCCGACAAGTCCGGCGCGGTCGATCGCAAATCGCACCGGCAGGCTCTGGATCGCCACGTCGTGCACGACCTGGTCATAGCCGCGCTGCAGGAAAGTCGAATAGATCGCGCAGAACGGCTTGTAGCCTTCGGTGGCAAGCCCGGCGGCAAACGTCACCGCATGCTGTTCGGCGATGCCGACGTCGAAGGTGCGATCAGGGAAGGCTTTGGCGAAAATGTCGATGCCGGTTCCGGACGGCATCGCCGCGGTGATGCCGACGATCTTGTCGTCCTTCCCTGCTTCCTTGACGAGGCTCTGGCCAAAGACGTTTTGATAGGCGGGCGCATTCGGCTTGGACTTGCTCTGCGCGCCGGTGGCGACGTCGAACTTGACCACCGCGTGGTACTTGTCGGCGGAGGCTTCGGCGGGCGCATAGCCTTTGCCTTTCTGAGTCACGACATGAACCAGGATCGGCCCGGTCTCCATGTCACGGACGTTCCTGAGCACCGGCAGAAGGTGGTCGAGATTGTGGCCGTCGATCGGGCCGACATAATAAAAGCCGAGTTCCTCGAACAGCGTGCCGCCGCCGACCATGAAGCCGCGTGAATATTCCTCGGCGCGGTTGGCGCGGTCGGCGAGCACTTTCGGCAGGTGTTTGCTGAGCTGCTTGGCGGCCTCGCGCAAGCTGCGATAGGTCCTGCCGGAATACAGTCGCGACAGATAGGCCGACATCGCCCCGACCGGAGGTGCAATCGACATGTCGTTGTCGTTGAGTATGACGATCAGGCGCGAATTCATCGCGCCCGCATTGTTCATGGCCTCATAGGCCATGCCGGCGGACATCGCGCCGTCGCCGATCACGGCGATGACATTATTCTTTCCGCCG
>NZ_DATMLW010000155.1:0-25435 GCF_035570375.1 Bradyrhizobium sp.
CAGCGGAAGGAGACTTGCCATGACCCAAGTGGAAGCCCTCGCCAAATATGCCGCTCGCGCCTCGTTCGCCGATCTCTCGGCGCAGTCGCGCCAGCAGTTGCCGGTACACATTCTCGACTCGCTCGGTTGCTGTATCGCCGCCTTGGGTGCCGGCCCGGTCGAGGCCTGCCGCGCACAAGTCGCGGATTTCGGCGGCAACGGCCCGTGCGCGCTGATCAGCGGGGGCAACGCCAACCCAATCTTCGCAGCGTTCTGGCACACCGCGCTGGTGCGCTACGTGGACTTTATGGACAATTTCCTGGCGCCGACCGAGACCTGCCATACAGCCGATAACTTTGGTGTGGCGCTGACCATTGCTGACTATGTGGGCGGTAGCGGGCGCGACCTAATGCTGGCAGTGGCGCTGGCGTACACAGTGCAGTCGCGCTTTGTTGATCACGCTAACTTCATGACGCGCGGCTTCGATCACACCGCACAACTCGCTTTCTCGCTCAATGCCGCTGCGGGCAAGCTGCTCGGCCTGAGCGAGCCGCAGATTGCGGATGCCATCGCCATGGCAGCGGTGAGCGATGCCTCATTCGCCGTCGTGCGGGCCAAGCCGCTATCGCAGTGGAAAGGGTTGGCCTCAGCGCAGTCAGCGCTGGGTGCAATGAACACCCTGTTTCTGGCACGTCGCGGCGTGGAAGGACCGCTGCAGGTGATAGAAGGCCCCAACGGCATCGACAACTTGCTGCACATGCAGATACACATCGACTGGGACAAGCAAGGTTACGAGGGCGTTTTGGAGAGCACCATCAAAAAGTACAACTCCATGATCCATACGCAGTCCGCGGTCCATTGCATGGTCGAACTCGTCAGACAGAACAAACTCGACCCCGGCAAGGTAGTTTCGATCGAGGCCAACGTGATCCGGATCGCCTATGATTTTGCCGGCGGCGGCCTCTACGGCGTGGACAAGGTCGTCAGGACCAAGGAACAGGCGGATCACAGTCTGCCATACTTGCTCGCGGTGGCGTTGCTTGACGGCGATGTGATGCCGGCGCAATTCGAGCCAGACCGCATCATGCGCGCCGATGTGCAGCAGCTCCTCAAGAAGGTTTCGGTCCGGCCGGATCAGGAATTCACCGACCAATATCCTGCGAAGATGCCTGCCAAGATTGTCGTCCGGCTACAGGACGGTAAGGTCATCGAACACGAGGTTCAGGATTTTCCAGGGCTCGCCTCCCGTCCCTTCACGTGGGAGGAGTCCGTCGAAAAGTTCGACAGACTCACGGCCGGTCACGCCGACGAAGGGACGTGCCGCGAGATCAAAGATGCCGTGCATTCTCTCGAAAACATTCAAGTTGCGGATCTGATGGCTTTGCTTGGCCGTGTGAAAGGCGTTGGCGCGCGGCACTGAAAGGGAATTACCAATTTCCGCCATTGACGCTGTGGACGGCTCGTCCACAGCACGGTGAGTGTCATGGAGGTGGGTACCAGCATTCTTCTCGAAATTTGTGCAGTGCATGAGTCCCTTTTTGGCACGAAACCGACATGCCGATGCCGTCGGGGCATGTCCGTTGTTGAGGGAGGAACGGACCTGTCCCGGAAGTTGTCCGACTTCCGAAATTGACCCCCACAACTGACATCGCAGCCGTAACAATCCAAGAAACTTCTGCGAATTGCCGTTCTTTGGGACTATCGTCACATCGCGCTGATCAAGGAAACTATCCCGGTCAGGAAATCAGCCGGAGGAACAGATGAGACGGCGGAAAAAATTCTATGCCTGGGGCTATGCCGACGAGGATCTGACCCCGGACGAAATCAAGCCTTGGGAAACAGATGTCGCAAAGCGATATGGGCTCTCCGGGTTCGACGTCACGCCGCCGCCCAAGGCTGAAGAGATTACGCTGCGTCCGTCACGCGTTGTCGTACCATCCGCGCTGCAACCCGTCGTTCGCACCGATCATCTCACGCGGCTGGAGCACTCTTATGGCAAGGCTTGGTTCGACGCCTGCCGCATGTTCCTGCGCTCGGTGCCCAATCCGCCTGACGCGGTGGCCTTTCCCGACAATGAACAGGACATCGTGCGCATCCTCGGCTGGTGCGACCAGATCGACGCCAAAGCCATTCCGTACGGCGGCGGCTCGTCCGTGGTGAAGGGCATCGAACCTGCGGCTGAGTTCGAAAAGGTCGTGACGATCTCGATGCGCCACATGGATAAGGTGCTGGAAGTCGATCCGGTAAGTCACGCTGCGCGTATCGAGGGCGGCGTTTACGGGCCTCACATCGAAGACCAGTTGCGCGAGACGCCGTTCACGATGCGCCACTACATGCAGGCTTACCGCTGCTCGACGCTGGGCGGCTGGATCGCCACGCGTTCGGGAGGTCACTATGCGACCCTTACCACCCACATCGACGATTTCGTCGAGAGCACGCGGGTGGTGACGCCGGTCGGCACCCTTGAGACGCGGCGCCTGCCGGGCTCCGGTGCAGGTCCAAGCCCCGATCGGATGTTCATCGGCTCCGAGGGTATCCTCGGCATCATCACCGAAGCATGGGTGCGGCTGCGTAAGAAGCCAACTTTCCGCGCCGCAACCAGCGTGCGCTTCAAGAACTTTTATGCTGGAGCTGACGCTGTGCGCGGGATCACGCAGGCTGGCCTTTATCCCGCCAACTGCCGGCTGCTCGAGGCGCGCGAGGCTCTGCCTAATATCCCATGGGAGAACGAAGAGGCCGTGCTGATGCTCACGTTCGAGTCGGCCGACCACCCGCTCGATGCCTGGATGGCCCGCGCGCTCGAAATCTGCCGAGATAGTGGCGGTGTCCCGGATGCCGCAGCAGTGGACGAAGAGAACTCGCACCGCAAAGGCGCCGCCGGCGCCTGGCGCAACAAATTTATCCGCGCTCCCCATTACAGCGAACACGCGGTCGCGCGCGGGTTGCTCTCCTCGACTTTCGAGACCTCGATGACATGGGAGCGGTTCCGCGATTTCCACGCGAAGATCACGAAGATCACCCACGATACCATCAGGCAGGTGACGGGCCGCCAGGGTACGGTCACCTGCCGTTTCACGCATGTCTATCCCGACGGGCCGTGCCTCTACTTCACGTTTGGCGGCATACTCGACAAGCGGATCATGCTCGACCAGTTCATGGCGGTGCTGACGACCTGTACGGCGGCGACTGTCGAGCATGGCGGTACGACGACCCACCATCATGCGGTGGGCCGGTTCCATAGGCCGTTCTATGACAGGCAGCGGCCCGAACTTTTTGCCCGTGCGCTGCGGGGCGCCAAACGTGAACTCGATCCGAAGGGCATTATGAATCCCGGTGTGTTGATTGATCCATGATCAGACACTGGGGGCGAACGCGCGTTGCCCCCAAAAAAAGGCAGCTGGTTGTGTAACAGAAGCCGATCAGTCCAGGTATCGGGGTTGTAGCGGTCAGTTTTTCTGGTAAGCGATGTGGTCCCTCACGTCCGCGCGAAACGTGTCAGCGGGCCCATAAAATTGCGTTCGTTCGTCACCCCCCAAAGTACTTTTTATCGGATGCAGAGCAGACCTCGGCCTGCTTCAGGATCGCTGTAAAGCTGGGAATAAAAATACTGACGAATATTCGTCAAATATATCGAGGGAGTATTTTCCTCATATTTATTCCGTAAAATATAAACCTTCTGAACGTGCTAGAATATGGGGTCCAAGCCGCGTCGGCTTTATGTTTGTGACTCAACCCCATGCGCCCGAAGAAATCAGCACGTTTTGACACTCTTCGTCTAAATACCGCCCCTCGTTGTCAGGCGAAATCTAAACAGTCTGGCGAGCGTTGCCGAGGGCCTGCCGTTCGCGGAAAGCGGACGTGCAGAATGCACGGTGGTGCCGGTGGTGGCGCTCCCAAGGGTCAGCGCAACGGCAATTATCGGCACGGCGGCAGCACCAAGGCGGGCTTAGCCCTGCTTCGGCACGTCAATATGCTGGGCAGATTGCTAAAGCGGCTCCCGCGATAACCGTCTGACGGCAGGGCATGTCCGTGAAGGCTTTAACCCTACCTGGCGAGCGATCAGCAGGTCACCAGGACAAACCTAAAGAGCGTGCGCTCCAGTGAACGCCCATGGAACAAAATTGGGAAACGGCGAGTGGGAAACCGTTGATCTTGCAGGAAACTACGAGAATATTGCCGATTGAAACAGCGTTAAGCCGAAACCTTAACTTCCGCTCTTCGGCGCCTTGTTGCGCGTTTTGAGTTCGCGATACCGTTTGGCGCCACCTTCACGATTGATCTGCTGGCCGCGCTCCACGGCCATGGCGTCATCTGGCACGTCGCGCGTGATGACCGAACCCGAACCGATATAGGCGCCGCTGCCGATCTTGACCGGGGCCACCAACGAGGAATTGGTGCCGACGAATGCGCCGGTACCGATTTCGGTTTTGTGCTTGCCGTAGCCGTCGTAGTTGCAGGTAATGGTGCCCGCGCCGATGTTCGCGTGGGCGCCGACATGCGTATCGCCGATATAACTCAAATGATTGACCTTGACGCCGGCATCGAGCGTTGAGGCCTTCGCCTCGACGAAATTGCCGATTTTGGCGCCCTCGCCGAGCGACGTTCCCGGTCGCAGGCGCGCGAACGGTCCGACCAGCGCGTTCCTTCCGATCGAAGAATGCACGATGTGGGTGAAGGAATGGATCACCGCGCCGTCCGCGATCGAAACACCGGGACCGATCACGACGAACGGCTCGATCGTCACATCGTTGCCGAACGTCGTGTCGGTGGAAAGGAAGACCGTCTCCGGTGCGATCATGGTCACGCCGGCATCAAGTGCCGCCTTGCGCAACCGTGTCTGCATCACTCGCTCGGCTTCGGCGAGTTGAGCCTTGGTGTTGATGCCGCGCACTTCATCCTCGCTGGTTTCGATCACAACAGCCTCCAATCCCAGGTCGCGAACGATCGCGACCGCGTCGGTCAGATAATATTCGCCCTTGCTGTTGGCGTTACCGATCTTTTCGAGAATCGCAAGCGCCTTGCTTCCGTCAAAGGCCATCACGCCGGCATTGCAAAGACTGATCGCGCACTCCGCCGGGCCGGCATCGTCCTGTTCGCGGATCGCGACCAGGTGGTTGTTTTCGACCACAAGCCGGCCATAGCCGGTCGGATCGGCGGCACGAAAGCCGAGCACGGCAAGAGCGGCGCCGTTCTTGAGGGCTTCGCGCAGCCGTTCGAATGTCGCCGCCGAAATCAGCGGCGTGTCGCCGAAGGCAATGAGCAGATCGTCCGCGCCAGCCGCGATGGCACCGCGTGCGGCGAGCACCGCGTGCGCCGTTCCCAGACGTTCGCGCTGGACAAACATCGACGCCTGCGGCCGCACGCGCCTGACTTCTCTTGCCACCGCATCGTGATCCGGCCCCACCACCACCGCGAGCGCACTCGAATTCGGGACTGCGGCCAGCACGTGCGACAACAGCGACTGCCCCGCAACCGGGTGCAGGACCTTGGGGCTTGCGGAGCGCATGCGCGTTCCCTCGCCGGCCGCAAGCACGATGGTGACGGCAGTCCTGCCGGTGGTCATCCGAAATTTCCCCGAAGTTCTTCGATGTGCGCGGTCATAAAGCGTTTTTGCACTGTTTGGAATAAGGCGGATTTGCAACCATAAGGGGCCGGGATTAAGGATGAGGGGAGAATTCCTGTTAATGTCTGGGTTGATTCGGTCAGGACCCTAAACTTGCCATGGCAAAGGATTCCGGCAATCTGGAGAAGCCTTTCGAGATCGAGAACTCGGGCGGCGTGCTTTCCGGGCTCCTGGCCGAGGAGGATGAATTCGACCGGCGAACGCTGTGGCGGCTCGGGTCCTGGGCGGTTGGTTCGGTCGGCGCGGTGGTCGTGGCCATTCTCGCAAGCCAGCTTGGAATGCGGCATGAGCAGATAGCTTCCGCCGACCTGGCGCGGCAGTCGCAGCAGATCGAACAGGTCGCCAGAGAGAACCAGAGCGAAGCCCGGCGGCTGGCATCGGCGATCGACACGCTCAACAGCGATCGAGATCGGCTCTATGCGCGGATTGGGGTCCTGGAGCAAGGCCTGGATTCGGTGACCGGCGCGATATCTCGGCAGAATCCGCAACCCCCATCCCCGCCCAGTGGCACACTGGCCGTTTCCGCGAGCGTCATTCCTCCGAATACGGCTCAAAGTGCCGCCGCCCAAAACGCCGCTTCATCAAGCAGTGCTTCCACCAATGCCGCGGCCGCCCCGCCTGCCCCGGCCGCGGCTCATTCCACCACGGCCACTGCCGCTGCGGCCGTGCCAGCGCCCGTGCAACCGACGGAAGCGCCGGCGAGCCCGCAAAAGCCCCCTGCGGCCGCCCCCGTCGTATCCCCCATGGCCGGAAGTCCACCGGCGACAGTCGAAAAGCCGCCAATCGTTGCCTCGAGTGCGGAGCCCGGTCCGACCCCGGCGCCTTCGGCAGCAGCTCCGTCAACGCCGACGGTGCCGCCTGCAATCCCGCCATCCACCTCGCTCGTGGCCTCGAAATCCATGATGGGGCCGCCCGATCCGGCAGCCGGAAAGCTGATCGAACCGCTTCCACCGCAGAAGGTCATTACGGCAGCGCCGATGCCGGACGTGGTGGCTTCGGCATCGCCAACCGAGGAGATCACGGAAGACGACCAGGCTCCGTCAGTGCCAAAGCTCGCGGTTCAGCGAACCGAATTTGGAGTCGATGTCGGGGGTGCGAACTCGATCCCCGGCTTGCGAGCGCTGTGGCGCGGGCTGCTCAAATCGAGGTCGAACGCGCCGCTCGCCGACTTGCGACCGATCATCGTGATCAAGGAAAACCGCAACGGGCTCGGCATGCAGCTTCGGCTTGTGGCCGGTCCGATCAATGATGCCGCGGCGGCAGCCAAAGTCTGTGCCGCGATGATGGCCAATGATCGAACCTGCGCGACGACGGTGTTCGAAGGCCAGCGCCTGACGATGAATGCCGACGAACAAATGCCTGCAGTGCCGGCGGCAGCTATCAGGCCTGCCGCGGATGCAACGCCTGCTCCCGACGTCAAACCCGCCCAAAAGCGATATGCGCCAAAGCGAGCGGCGCCCAACGAAGAGCCGGGCCAGAAACCCGAACAATCGAGCTTTTCGCAGATTTTCGGCCGGCGCCAATAGAAGTTCGGTCTGTAAGAATTGTTTCATTCTCAATGGCTTGCAGAAGGTTTCTCCCGGACTGCTGACGCGCGGTAACCGGCTCCGGAGGTCTCTTGCGGCCCTCGCGCAAAATCTTGCTTGCCACTTCTGGAAAAGCGGGTACGGCTGCTCCCGACAGACTTACGCGGCGTATCGCTCTTGGTTTTCGGAAAACAGGCCCGTGAAGAAAACTCCGTTTCGGCTCACGCCCTATCAAGTGCAGTTTCTGCTGGTGGTTGGCTTCGTCACCGTCGGCTACGCGCTCTATATCCGCTATCTTGCGATCGAATTTTCCGGCGAGGCGCTCGCCTGCGATGCCGGTTTGCAGACCATGCTCTGCAAGGCCCGTTCGCTGGCGACCTATCTGTTTCGAAATTCGGTTTTTGGCGTTGTCGCGCTGATCATCGCGACGCTTCACGTCATCCGGCCGTCGATCGTCCTGCTCACGGGCGGCCTGATCGCCGCCGGTCTTGGCGTCGTGCTTTACAACGTCGCCCTGTCAGGTCTTGCGATCGGGCTGCTTATTTTGGGATTTGCGCGGCCCGCGCCTGCCACAGCGTAGCGGCAAGCAGCAGATAGATCGCGCAGGTCCACAGCGACTGCCAGTTCTGCGGTCCTTCGTTGATGCCGGTGTAGACCGCCGCGCCCGCGAACAAGCCAGCAAATACCTGTTCGGCAACCGGACGCGTTCCCTCCTTCGGGCGATTGAGGAGCGTGAGGGCGGCGAACGGGATCGCCGCCATGGTCAATGCGGCGAACGGGAAATCCCTGTAGCGCGGGTCGAACACGAAGCCGAGCGCCGTCTCTGCGCCGATCACGACCGTCACGATCAGTGATAGCCCAAGCATGATCGTCAGGACCGATCGGCTCCTTTGCTCCTTCGGACCCAGCAATTCAACAAAGGTCGGCAACGCGCGGCCGGACATCAGGGCATGAGCGCCGAAAAGGGGAGCGGCTGTGGTGGCCACCAGCAGCCAGCCCCATAGCAGCGCTCCACCCACTCCGTAGCTTTCAATGAACATCTTGCGGGCGGCGACCCCGAACAGGATCCCGCCCGTCGTTGCCGACATTCCCACGGCGAACCAGGAAGCAAGCCGTGGCTGCCAGGGCCTGCGGCGCAACGCCAGCCAGGCCGAGCCGAACACCAGGATCGCCAGCGCCATTCCGCCTCCCGTCGCAAGCTTCCAGGACGGAAAGTTGGTGACTGCGATGCCGGGTGGATATTTCAGTGCTCGCCGCACGGAATCGAACAGACCCCAATATCCGCCGACCGTGCCCTCGAGCTGGCGCTTCCACGGCTGATCGTAAGCCTCGATCAGGTTGACGCGGAAGTTTTCGCGCCTGGCCATGTCGAGAATTTCCGAGACGACCCGGGCCTGATTGGTACGGGAGGGAAGCGCCGCGTCGCGCATCCGTCCTTCGCTCGGCCAGCCGGTTTCACCGATCAAAATCTCCTTGCCGGGAAATGCCACTGCCATTCGCCGACGGATCTGGTCGACATGGGCAGCGGCAAACCTGGCGCGGACCGGAAAATCCTCCCAGTATGGAAGGATGTGAATGGTGACGAAATCGACCGCGTCGTAGATTTCCCGGTTGCGCAGCCAGTATTCCCAGACGTCGGCATAGGTGACGGGGATGGAGACCTGCGCCTTGACCGAGCGGATCGTGGCGGCAAGGTCGGATACAGTCATTTCTCCCCGCAACAAAACCTCGTTGCCAACCACGAGCGCGGTGATCGTCGACGGATATTCCTTGACGAGTCTGAGGGTGGTCGAAATCCGCGCCAGATTTCTCTGGCGATTGCTCGACAGCCAGATTCCCTGAATGACTTTCAGCCCGACCTTCGCCGCGAATTCGGGAATCTGATCCAGCCCATTATCGGTCGAATAGGTGCGGATGCAGTCCGTGATCTTGGCAAGCTGGGCGAGATCCTCCGCGATCTGCTCCGCGCTCACTTGCGTCGCCGGCGAAAGCGGCGACTGCTCGCCGCGGAACGGGGCGTAGGATACGCATTGCAGCCTGGCATCCGGATCGATCGGCGCGCGCGCCAGATTGATCGGCGTGGCCAGCCACCACCACACCGCGGCAATCGCACCTAGGGATATCAGGAGAAGCGCCAGCGGCGTGCGTCGAGAAATCAGTTCCGTCCTCCGGCTAGTGTGGTGATTCAGAAGTTCTCTTCATTGTCGCCGCGAGTTCGTCAAGAGAACTTCTGAACCTAAACCACACTAGAATCATAGATTTCTAGTGTCCTTTCGAATCCGAAGTTCGCGAAAGAAACCGCCGCGAACGCGGCGAACTTCGGATTCGGGACACTAGTGGTCCGAATCTAGCATTCGCTCCCATATGCGGAGCCAAGTTCGCGAATGTCAGAATCAAGGGACAACCAGCAAGATATTAATGCTAGTGGAGCTCGCGATTTGACGTTCGCCTGAAGGATTCGCGGCAGAAGGGGTAGCGAACGGCAAATCGGCTCCAGTAGTGATCGTCGATTAGCCGGTCGCTGGCCGTCTGCCAAGAGCAGGAACGGCGGCAATCGCTGGCCCGGCAACGCCGTGCGCTTTTACCACAGCGCGATAAAGTTGTGAGTTTGCTGGACAAAATCCAAAATGTCCGTCATGGGATTGCGCCAAACCGCTTCGCCGCATTGGAGACCCATTTGAACGGCATTGCGTAGCGGCAGGACGGGCAGGAACAAGATCGGGGAATTCATGCGTCAGCGGGTGCTTCAGCTCAAGATTGCGGTTTTGCGTCACCTCGCCGTCTCCGGGTTGGCACTGCTGATCGGCGCCGGCGGCGCGTTTGCCCAAAGTGGAGCCCCGGCCAATCAGGACCAGTCCGGCAAACCAGCCGCCGGCAGCGCCGAAGCCGCCAAGGACAACCAGCGCAGGACGGATGAATTTGCGGAAGCTGCGCAAGCGATCAACGGCCCCGCCGGTAACCCGGAATGTGTCTGGCTCGGCCGCCGGGTCGTTCGCCTGATGTGGCGCGACGACCTCGATACCGCCTTTCGCCACCTCGACCTTTACGATCGTTTCGGTTGCCCCGGCGGGCATGTCCAGGCCACCTTCCGCTGCCTGACGCGGTTTGGTGCGCAAATCGACGACAAGGTGCAAAAGAGCCTGGATGATCGGGTCCACGCCTGCTGGATCAACCCGAACGCCCAGCCCCAGGCTGCGGCGGCAGCATCCCCTGCTCCCCCGGCCACGGCCGGCAATGCCGCCGCGGCGCCGGCCGCCTCCCCTTCGCCTACGCCAGCCGCATCCCAGGCCGCTCCGGCAAAATAGCCGGCCTGGGTGTTGGAACGCTGCTGATATCGGCGGGTTGACACGGCGCGCCCTTAAAACGCCACTGCGTCATACCAGTTGTTAAATCACGTGGCAGGATTATCTTCAGAATCGCTCCCGTGTCGGCCGAACCTAGGGGACGGGTTCGCTTGTCTCCATTGCAGGCCCCGTATGGTCTAGTTGCGATGCGCGCCGTCGTCGCCGTTTTGGTGTTTGTAACCGCTGCTCACGCTGCGCTTTGGGGAATATTCCAGGAAAAGCAACAGGCTCCTGATTTCCGCGGTATTCTGCCGAGCGTTTCCTATGCTCCGTTTGAAGGAACCGCCCATCCCGACGTCGACAACATTCCCACCGTCGAGAAAATTCGCGCCGACCTGAAGAAGCTCTCCACGATCACGCGCGCCATCCGTCTCTATTCATCCACCGGCGGCGTCGAGCTTGTTCCGCCGATTGCCGCCGAATTCGGCCTCAAGGTCACGGTCGGCGCCTGGATCGACAAGAACAATGATCGCAACGAGCGCGAGATCGATGCCGCCATCAATCTTGTCCGACGCAACAGTAACGTCATCGGTGTCGTCGTCGGCAACGAAACGATCTACCGCGGCGAGCAGAAGGTCGACGACCTGATCGAACTCATCAAGCGGGTGAAGAAATCGGTCAACGTGCCGGTGACGACCGGCGAAATCTGGAACATCTGGCGCGACTTTCCGCAGCTTGCCTATTCTGTCGATTTCATCGCCGCGCACGTCTTGCCCTACTGGGAAAACTTCACCGCCGGCCAGGCGGTGGACCAGGCGGTGGCGATGTTTCAGCTGTTGCGGGACCAGTTTCCGGGAAAGCGGATCGTGATTGCCGAGTTCGGCTGGCCGAGCGGCGGTTACAATTTGCGCAACGCTGTCCCCGGCCCCTTCGAGCAGGCTTCGGTGCTGCGCAATTTCGTCACCCGCGCCGAAGCCATTGGCATGGATTACAACATCGTCGAGGCGATCGATCAGCCCTGGAAATTCTTTGAAGGCGGCGTCGGACCCTATTGGGGCATTTTGAACGCGGCGCGCGAACCGAAATTCAGCTGGACCGGACCGATCGTCAATCCTGATTACTGGAAGCTTGCAACCATTGCGCTCCTCGTAGGCATCCTGCTGTCGCTGCCGATCCTGGCGCTGGCGCAGCCGACCGTCATGCAGGCGCTGCTGCTGTCCGCCGCGGCCAATGGCGTTGGCGCCTGGGCCGCCACGGTGTTCGCCTATTGGGCCGGCCATTACTTCGTCTTCGGCTCGGCCTTTGCCTTGACGCTCGGCCTGATCCTGCTGGTTCCACTGGTCTTGATCGCGATGGCGAGGGTCGAGGAAATCGCCGCCATCGCCTTTGGCCGAAGGCCGCGCCGCCTCTTGGTCAAGGACACCGTCGCCGTCACCGATGGCGCCCATCCAAAAGTCTCGATCCATATTCCCGCTTATTTCGAGCCGCCGGACATGCTCAAGCAGACGCTCGATGCGATCTCACGGCTCGATTATCCGAACTTCGAATGCGTCGTGATCATCAACAACACGCCCGATCCGGCGTTCTGGCAACCGATCCAGGATCACTGCCGCGCGCTTGGCGAGCGTTTCAAGTTCGTCAACGCCGAGAAGGTCGAGGGCTTCAAGGCCGGCGCGCTTCGGATTGCGATGGAGCGCACTGCGGCCGATGCAGAGATCATCGGCGTGATCGATGCCGACTACGTGGTCGAACCGGACTGGCTGAAGGATCTCGTTCCGGTTTTCGCCGATCCCCGCGTCGGTCTGGTGCAGGCCCCGCAGGATCATCGCGACGGCGACACCTCGCTGATGCATTACGTCATGAACGGCGAATATGCCGGCTTTTTCGATATCGGCATGGTTCAGCGCAACGAGGAGAACGCCATCATCGTGCACGGCACGATGTGCCTGATCCGCCGCGCGGCGATGGACATGGCGGGCGGCTGGTCCAGCGACACGATCTGCGAGGACACCGACCTCGGGCTTGCGATCCAGGAGCAAGGTTGGCTCACTCACTATACCAATACCCGCTATGGCCACGGGCTTTTGCCGGATACCTACGAGGCGTTCAAGAAACAGCGCCACCGCTGGGCCTATGGCGGTTTCCAGATCGTCAAGAAGCACTGGCGGCGTTTCCTGCCTGGCGAAAGCCGGCTGACGCGCGACCAGAGACGCGAGTTCCTGCTGGGCTGGCTGAACTGGCTGGGCGCCGAAAGCCTCGGGGTGCTCGTCGCCATCCTCAACCTGATCTGGGTGCCGATCGTCGCCTTCGCCGACATTGCCATTCCCGACAAGATCCTGACCCTGCCGATCATCGCCGCCTTTGTGGTTTCACTCCTGCATTTCCTCATCCTTTATCGCCTGCGCGTGCCGGTGAAATGGGGACAGATGCTGGGCGCGATGGTCGCGGCGATGTCGGTGCAGTGGACGGTGTCGCGGGCAGTCGCCAATGGCCTCATCACCGAACATCTTCCGTTCTCACGCACTTCCAAAGGCGGCTTGTCGCGGATGTCGATCGAATTCCAGGCGTTCTGGGAAGCGGTGATCGGCGTACTGCTTCTGGTCGGCGCAGCCGTTCTTGTCGTCACCAATAACTTCAAGGAAATTCGCGAAATCTATATTTTTGCGGTGGTGCTGGTGCTCGAAAGCCTGCCGTTCCTGTCGGCGGTGGCGATCGCGATCCTGGAGAGTTCACGGATCAACTCGTTTACCTTCTGGCGCGAGACCGGCATCCGGACGGCCGAACTGATCGGGCTGCGACCTGTGGCGATGCCAACCGTGGCAGGCCCGTCCCAGCCCGTCGCCTCCGAAATCCGCCGGGAGGCGAGTTGACAGGGCGCGCGCCTGTTTGGCAGGCGGCGCTCGAGGAGGGCTTTTTGACAGGCAGAATCTTCAGGCTGGCGCGGTTGTTGGCGTTGAGTGCGCTATTGACCGGCAACCGGCTGCCCCCTACACAGCGCGGCGAGCGAGCGCGTAGCTCAGACGGTAGAGCACGTGACTTTTAATCACGGGGTCCTGGGTTCGATCCCCAGCGCGCTCACCAACGAAATCAAACTGTTAGCCTGAATCGCCTGCCTGCCTGTTTCCCAATTTTGGTTATGGGAAGCGACAACGTGCCGCAGCTTCGTGAGGCGTTTTTCGAATGCCAAGGAGGCCGGAGACGCCTGCTGCGGGAACCTGATCGACTTGTTTGATGCCGTTGCAGGTCCTTCAACGCTTGACGATCAACCTGGGTGGTGAATCGGACACGGCTTAGCGAATTACGGTGGTTTGGCTGCGCCTCTACGCGCTTCCGAGTCCGGCCCGTGAGGCGGTCAGGCCAGAGGCCACAGAAAATAGACTGTTTGCAGGGGTTTCGAGCAATTGCGAGGCGCTGGATTTTTCTTCGCGGCGTCGCCAAAAGTTGAGGCGGCCCCGGACCCAAACCCGGAGACCGCATCAACACGGGATCACCATCCTCGATGAGGCGGTGCGAGCGAAGCTCAATTAAAGCCTGTCATGCTCCCCCAGGCGCCTGCCTCACTGGAATAGTTCGTTTCCGGCAGAGCGGGAATCTCACCAGCATTGGAGTTGCGGAAGTGCTGGCTTGTGAACAGCCTCGCATCACGGACGTGATGACGCTCTTTTGAGTAGGCAGTCCCTGTGGTCATCAAGGCTGCACCGAGAAAAGCGAGAACGATCTTGCGCATAATTGCCTCGTTTTTGGTTACTCGAGATCACGTAAGGCATGACACTCGTTTTGGTAATTCCGTGACCATCACAAGAACATTCGTTTTGAAAAATCCGCGACCATCACAAGAGCATCAAAGGAGAGTGAATGCATCGATCCAAAGAACGGCGAGGTCGTCGCCGAAGGGTGCGAGGCTTGGGATCGCCAGTTCAGCGATCAATCTTCCCCGATGCGCTCTCAGGTCATCGAGCGCCTTGCGGTTGCGAAGGCGGACGCGTCGACGATGCTTCTGATTCCCGGCTCCATGCGTCGATATTGAACCGGAGGGCGCCCAGGATCAGGATTTCGTTCATGAACGCCTTTTAATTCGGCGGCCCGGCACACAGCCCCCGCCGAAAGTGTGCCGAGCCTAGCCAGTGCGCTGGTCAAGTGAACCGGCTGGAATAGATGATGGCAACAATGGGCGATTCTGAGAACATGCGCGACTGCAACACTGTCGAATTATCTCTCGCGTTGTAGTCGCCAGCCTTTGCCGGTTACGAAGAGAGGCGCGACCGAAACCTGCGGCGCTCCGAACCGTCTCTTTTCCAGCCGGGCAGTCTGGCACAATCAAATTGACCACCCGCCTCGGGCAGTCGGGTGCCGGCCGATCGGTGCCAGCCAATCCTGGACTACCGCAACGCGAACCACACAAGGCCGATCCCCAAGGCAGTGACGTCGGCGCCGACATCGACAAGCACAGCGTTGTGCGATCCTGAGAGCAATCCCACCCCTTGTCCGAACCAGAAAAGCCCGAGTGCAATAAATAGCGGGCCAACGACAAGGACGATCTTCATTGGAACCTGCCTTGCAGGGATTTCGGCGGCTCAGCACACAGCCTCCGCCGAAGGCGTGCCGAAGCAGCGAGTATGAAGCCTGCGTCGGATGTGTAAGCGCGGGACCGAAGCCTTCGCTTACTTTAGAGGGCTGTTTGCAGCCGATGTTAGTTTCCCACATTCGCAGCGAAATATGCGAAGCGTCCGGCCGTCCTTTGGGCTGTTGATGCTGAGCATAAGCTCAGCCTTCCTTTGGCATCGGACGCAGCGAATTACGTCCGCTTCAAACGCAGTACTTCGAAGGGTCATGCGACAGGCAGTCAGCCGATGCGGAGGTCTTCGGCAGCCGTCTTGCCACCTCGCGTCGTCACAAGCTCGTAGCTGATCTTAACGCCCTCGGCGAGACCGGCATATCCAGCCTTCTCAACAGCCGAAATATGGACGAACACGTCAGCCCCGCCACCATCTGGCTTAATGAAGCCATAGCCCTTCGTCGCGCTGAACCATTTCACCGTTCCCATACCCACTTCAAATCTCCTTCAAATAAAACCAACGATTCAACAGATGTGATTCTTCAGTCGATCTAGCGGCAAGTCCGCGGCAAAAAGCCGTCGCTGTTACGATACAGCGACGGCCGTTTGCCCAAAAAGTTAACGGATGGCTATGTCGGAGTCTCCTGGCGCGGTAGGGCATCCCGGGCAGAACAATGCCGCCGAGTACGGCGCAGCGGGATCGAATCAGTGTAGTTGAGACCTCAGCCTTCGACGCGCCCAGGAGTTGGCTGCAATAGACCCGTCGGCGCCACCCGAAGAACGCGCTCTGCATGGCGCCGACGTGCGACCCGACTTCGAACAAGCCGGGCGCACTCACCAAGGGTTTTTGTGGACTACTCCTTTTGCCTACCGGAAACGACGCAATCACGACAACATTGCCCAGCCGAGCTGGGCGTTATTTGTCAGTCGGAGTCGGCCATCATGGCCAGGCGTACCGTAAGCAATCATTGGTTCGTTTCAGTTCAAGCTCTAAGATCAGGGCATCGACTCGCACCATTTGCCAGAGAGACGAAGACATTTCCAACGGAGGCTGAAGCCAAGCAATATGCGAAGGAGATGCTCTCCGAAAGAAGCAAGATCATCGCGGGCACATTTCTGAACGCTCATCAGCCAGTTCGTCGTATCATCTCGGGTTCAGAGCTCCATCGCTGGATTTGGGCATTGTGACCGAGCAACCTGCCGCAATGGGCTTGCGGCAAGCGGGGCGCCGACGTTCGGCCTGACTTTGATTGGGATAAGCGATGATTGGGTATTGATGTTCCGAAACAGGAACTCACGAGGTTCTCGGGGATGTTAGTCCGCGTGAGCCAGATGTGGAGCCGGAACGAAAGCCCCCGCCGCGACTTTAGTCTGAGAGACCGCCGCTCGCCGTTACCAACGACGGCGCATGTCGCGGATAGCCAAAGGTCTTCTCGGACCCGCTGTTCAAAAAACAGCGTTTGCGAAGATAGCCAAAGGCGGCGGTCTCGGCTCCAAGGGAACGTGGTCCCGCGCGATCGTGGATAGGGATTGGAGACCTTCAGTTTGGACCCGCTCACACGGGAGGTCCTCCTATGCACAACCGCATTGAATTGACCACCGTCACAGTCTGGCAATTTCACGAGAGATTGGCGAACGACTGCAAGCGTCGCTAAGGGTAGAGCCTGAGTTACCGCCAAGCATCAGGAACTGGATCGAACGGTTCCGCGAGTTGGACGACCAATCGCCGTCCATCGCTTCGACTATGGAGCGCGGTGCCGAAAACGAGCCGCGCACTAGCGAGAGGTCCGCAGAAACCGCCGCGCGAACGCGGCTTGGTTGGTGGCGACGAAAACATTAGGATCAGCCGCCTGCAAAAGATCACGTTTGCTGAAATGCGTTCCGCCGGTGTGCGCGGCATGCTGATCTATTGCGCGGGTGCCGCAGACCGATGGCCGCGCGATGAGGCCATCGGATCATCCTGCCCACGCAAGCGCCGGCAGAGACGACGACGTGAAGATCTTAAAGAACATCCAGGGGAGGAGGAGGAAAAGCAGCATATGCTACCTCGCTGTGCCAGTCGCCCATTTTCCATTGCATGCTTGATACTAATACCTGAGTCGCTGCCGCGATGCAGAGTCTCCCGGCGGCGATCGATGGCACGATGATGTTCGCCTGTCTGATCTCGAGCCTGAGTTCACATGCTCAGCTTGTGGCAAGCGGGGTGCTGACGTGCGGCCCGATTTCGATTGGGACAGACCTGGGGCGCAGACCTTGGGCTATTAAGCAGGGTTATCCTGTTCTTGCCGGGTTACGGAACAAAGCGATAGTTGATGCCGAACTTCACGGTGGAGATGGTCTCTTTGATGTTGATCCCCGGCACCACTTCGGGGACGCCGAAAATGGTCCCGGTGAATGTGACGCTGCGTGTGCCGAAGTCGTAGAAGTCGTACTCGAGTTTTGCAGACCAATTCTGCGAGAAAGCCCATTCGACGCCACCGCCAACGGTCCAGCCTGGCCGCGTCTCGTTCGCCTCGATATGTTCCACAAAGATTGGCACGTCTGCCGAATACCTATCACCGGCCCATGCTGCGCCACCCTTTGCATAGATGAACCAGCGATCCACTGCCCAGCCGATACGCCCGGTGACGCTCGCTATCCAGTCCGTTTGAGCATGTGCGGTCCCGGTAATCCCCAAGACAGTCGCGTTCGTGTGAGGTGGCCGAACCATCACCTTCGATTCCGATCACCCAAGTCGGTGCGAACTGATAGTTGCAGCCGATCTGGCCGCCTCCAATCACGCCGCTGGTATCACCTGTAACAGAAATCCCCGGGGCAAGGACCGGAGCAGAGGCGGTCTCGCGTCCCCAGCCGCCGCCAACTTGTCCACCGACATAGCAACCCGTCCAAGTAAATAGGGGCGCCACAGGGGGCGGAGATCTGAGAGGCAGATCAGCCGCGAGCGCCTGCGCACCCATTAGCCCCAAGAGAACGGAAAAACCGACAACGATTTTTTTCATGGAATGCCTCAAATATTGTTATGGGCAGCATAGCAGGATGCCAGCAGGCCCGGTGTTACCGCTACGTCACACCCGACAGCTTTAGGCTCTCGCAAAAGCGCTCGCAGGCACCTATTTTTGGCGCATGTTTAAGTCCTTTGAGTTCTGTACATGTTTAAGTCCTTTGAGTTCTGTAAACGTAAGCTTCTCATAATCAACTTCGTCTTCGAACGGGAATGCTAGATCGGGATGATCAAGGGCCATTGCGTAATCGAAGCAAGCCCTCTGCGCTTCCTTTTGGCTTTCTCGGTTTGCTCGGTAAGCACCAGCTTTGGACCAAGAGGCGACATTTCGGTGAGACTTGAACTTGAACCGACAACCAGACCGTTACGAGCGGGAGGTTTGGGATCTCGGTCGATTTTGCGGCGCTTTTCGCTGATCGAGCGCGTTCGTTGTGATTTGACGGGATGGTTTCTGGTGCGAAACTGCTGTGCGGTCAGACGTCTGAAGGACTACGGATTTGCGCACGACAACCAACGTCAAGGTGGAACTCGACGCCGGCAGCAAGACATTTGCGTCAGGTCTTTTGCCGGATTTGATAGCTGCGCTGCGCCATATTCGTAAGGGCGATCTTGTGGCGGTGACTAGCGGCGATCCAGGCATCGGCCCCGAGCTTGAGACCTGGTGTCGGTTTACGCGCAACACCTTGGTCGACACCAGAAATGAAGAAGGCCTCACGCGCTGGGTGCTACGGTATGGCGAGGCGCCCGAGAATGTGGGAGAAGATCGGCCCCTCGGATCACGCCTCTGGCTTTACACCAATTTCGACTGCAATCTGAGCTGCGACTATTGTTGCGTGCGCTCGTCACCCAAAGCGCCGCGGCGGCCGCTAGGTATCGAGCGGGTGCGGCGAATCGCGATCGAGGCGGCCGAACTCGGCGTAAACGAGATTTTTGTTACCGGCGGTGAGCCATTCATGCTGGCGGATATTGGCGAGATCATCACTGCATGCGCTGCGGCGGCGCCAACCACGGTTCTCACCAATGGAATGCTGTTTGCAGGGAGCAGGCTCGCAACGTTGCGCTCATTGTCGCGCGAGCGCGTGACTTTCCAGATCAGCCTCGACAGCCCAACGCCGGAGCTTCACGAGAGCCATCGTGGAAAGGGGACATGGGCGCGCACATGGAAGGGGATCGAGCTGGTCCGCGCCGAAGGTTTCCGGGTACGATTGGCGGCAACAGTGTCGACTGATTTGGAGGCCGAGGAATTCCGCAGCTTCCTTGATGTCCACCAAGTCGGCGAGGAGAACCGGGTCATCAGGCGAATTGCCCTGCGAGGATCCGCGATACAGGGTATCGCTTTGGCAAAAGCCGACTTGGTTCCCGAAGTGACCCTAACGGCGGAAGGCGTCTTTTGGCATCCGGTCGGAGCCGAGGATGACGACCTGCTGGTCAGCCGCGAGATCTTTCCGCTTGCTGACTCCTTCGCAGCCGTACGCCGTGCCTTCGATCGCGAAAATGAGCATCAGCGCCGGTTGGCGAGGATTTTCAATTGCGCGTGACAAGACCGCTGAATTTCCTAAAGAGCGCAACTGGATCTTGTCACGCCCGCTAAGCCGAGGGCCGCGTCAGAAATCCCTGCTGCCTGGACGCCTCCCGTAGTTCTGCATACCCCTCGAGCTGCGGCGCTATCCATTGGCGCAGCCCTTCCGCCTCGAGCACAGGTCGATGCGCCTGGTTGTCGTAGCTCATGCCGAACAATGCTTTGGCAAACTGCCGCTCCAACGCGGGGTCCAGATCGGATCGAGCCGTAAACATGCAATGATTATACGGCCGCGAGGTCCAGATTTCGGTGAGTGCACCTTCGGGCACGAGACGCTCGCTGCGCACCGCGTTCCAGAATGGGCTACCGATAGCGCCAGCATCGGCGCGGCCATCGAGAACCGCGCGAACCACATCGGATTCGCTCGTACCGGTGTCGCCGTGCTTGCCGAGGTCGGAGTTGAACCGAAGAGTTCGATAGTCTTTCTCCTCAACCAGTTCCTCGCGCTGGAGAAAATAAGTCGGAAGGATTGCCGCATGGCCGCTGTCGCGGCTGCCGAGAGCAAGCGTGCGGCCCTTGAGATCGGCAAGCCTGGCGACCGGTCCACCGGTCACCGCAACGATCTTGGTCATCCAACCGACGTCGGTATCGCGCATCGCGATGGGTCGGCAACGGTGTTCGCTCCAGGCATCGGCCTGAATATAGGCGAGGTTCGTATTCCATCCGATGTCAATGCGTGGCAGCGGCTCGCCAGGCGAGGCCAGGAGAGCGGCGACCTGAGCCTCGTAGCTCTGAAACAACACGACTTCGAGCGGTAGATGTGCTTCGTCGTGAAAATAACGTCGCATGCCCTCCCAGATACCCACCACCTTGGGATCATATGCGACGGCACCTACCCAGATCGTCCGGCTCATGATTGCTTCCCGCTTCACAGTGTTTGAATGCGATCAATTGCGCCCGAGCGCTGCCAAGAATCGCAGCGCTATCCAGTCAGAACAGCGGAATTCCCAAAATGGCTTTGCCGATGAATTCGCGCAGAACATCGCCCGTCGGCGCCATGACGGCGCCCGCTTGCGCGTCGCGGAACAATCGCTCGATGGCCAAGTGCTTGGAAAACGCAGCGCCTCCGCAAACCCGCATCGCTGCCGAGGTGACGGCGATGGCAACATCACCTGCCGACGCCTTGCTCTCGAGCACGCGCAACACCGTCGTATCCCGGGGGCGCTCCAGATGATCGACAAGGTCATCGATGCGTGCCGCGAGCCCGTCAGTGTCGATCTGCATCGTGGCAAGCTGCGCACGAAGGGTCGGTAGGCTCTCTCCGAGCGTCTGTCCCAAATGCTCGAAGCGAGCGGTCTTCAGGTGAGCGGCCGTTTCTGCCACCGCGGCGCGGCAAAGGCCCAGCGCAACCGCCGATGTTCCGAGGTTGAACAGCGGAAGTACGATCTCCAGCATCGCCTTAAAGCCAGCGGCGTCGTCGGTCAGCTGGAGGCCGGGCTCGACCTCGCAATCCTCCAGTATCATCGGCGCGGAAGCGTTGGCGCGCATCCCGAAGCCGTCCCATGGGCCCGCAACCGACAGTCCTCGCGTACCACTGGTGAAAAGGTAAAGAGTCGAATCCGTCGGGCCTTTCCCTTCAGGAGCCAGGGCCGAGACAACGTAGCTTTGGGCGTGGCCTGCGCTCGTCACCCACGATTTCTTTGCCGTTATGTACAGGTTGGCGCCATTGCGTTTGGCCCGCGAGACAGGTGCCCAGAAATGGCTGCGCGATCCGGCTTCGCTGAATGCCAGGGTAGTCAGGTGTCGGCCGGCTGAAATTTCTCTTAGCGTTTGCACGACTGCAGCACCGTGAGGGGCCGCGGCGATCGTCGCGGTGGCGCACACGTGCATCAAATAAACCATCGCGGCGGAGGCGTCCGCTTCGGCAAGTGTCGCGATGACGGCAGCGAAAGTTCGCGGTCCCAGAGCCAACCCGCCCACCTCGCCGGGGAGCATGATCCCCAGCAATCCAGCCGAGCCGAGGGCTGTAATTGTGTCGGAAGGAAATCGAGCATCCTTGTCGTTTTGCCTGGCTGCTGGCGCGAGGATGCGATCGGCGATCTCCTTGGTCTTGGAAACTGCGGTCTCGTGATTCATGACGGCCCTCACCATCAAAACACCCTGGTGGCCGGAAACTAATCCTTTGCCACAATCTACCTACCCACTAGTGTGGCGGTTCAGAAGTCCGCATCATTATTGCAGCGAGTTCGTCATGCGGACTTCGGAACCGGGACACTAGGTGGTATCTGTGATTAATACACTATTGGAGCCTATCTTGTCAGGTGGCCCGGCAGTTTGTGACATCATCGTCACATTCTGCCAGAAGCCTGTCCTGTAGTCGCTCAGGTGATCGATCAAATGGGCCGTATCGACGAGAATTTTGAAAAGGGCGAAGCGGACGGTAGCCGTCACACGCTGCAATTGATCGCGCTCGCCACTGATCGCCTGTGGTCCCGGCTCCCGCCGTGAGCGTCGCGGCGATCGGGATCATTTGCAAGGCGCCGGAACCCGGCCGTTCCAAGACGCGGCTTGCCACTGCCATTGGCGAAGTTGCCGCATCGGAGCTCTCTGCCTGCTTCGTCCGAGATGTTGGCGCAGCGATCGAGGCAGTACCGGAGACGCTCGGCAGACGTGGCTACGGCGTCTATGCTCCCGCGGGAGCCGAACACATCATGCAGCAGCTGCTGCCCGCAGGGTTCGGGATGTTACTACAGGCCGGCGATGACCTGGGGTACGTGCTGATTGGCGCGACGCGCGCTCTTTTGCTTGCCGGACATGACTGTGTCCTGCTTGTCAATGGCGACAGCCCGACCTTGCCAACTCACCTGCTGGTACAGGCTGTTAAAACCCTGCGTGAGCCGGGGGACAGGATGGTGCTTGGGCCAGCGAGCGACGGCGGCTATTACCTCATCGGTTTGAAGCACCCACACAAGCAGCTGTTTACGCAGATCGCATGGGGAACAGAAACTGTCGCTCGCACTACATGCGAGCGCGCCGCCGAAATCGGACTCGCCACGACGCTCCTTCCGGAATGGTACGATGTCGACGACGTCAAGACGCTGCGTTGGCTGCAGGACGAACTGGCCGGCCGTTCAACCCGCTTTCGTGACGGCGGATTTGCAGCCGCGAGCCGGGCTTTTCTCGAGGCCGGCCCGCAAATAAACGCGTAGAGCCAATGCCGGGCGCTGTTGCAATTCAACTCAGTCGACTGGCGCGGGCCGCCAACGACGTGCCTCCGCTCTATCTCTTGGCCGGCATCGGTGTTGCCCTGGCTGGTCTGACCCTGGTAACTCCCTTTGCCTTCCAGGATTACGGCGACAATGCCTTCATCGCTCTGACCATCGTCGCAGGATTGCTGACCATTGCGGCGACGCATGCCGCAGAGCGCGCACCAGCCGATCGCGCGCTTTGGCTCATCTTCGGATTTGGAATCACGATCAGGATCTATGTGCTGTTATTCGATCCGCTTCTGTCCAGTGATATCTATCGCTATATCTGGGACGGGAGGGTTCAGGCCGCCGGCATAAATCCGTACCGCTATTTCCCAGCCCATGGAGCGCTAGCGTTTCTGCGCGACGCGACAATCTTTCCCAATATCAACCGCGCCGATTTTGCCCTCACGATCTATCCTCCGGTGGCGCAGTTTTTCTTCCTCATCGTTACCCGCATCGGTGAAAGCGTGACAGCGATGCGTCTCGCCCTGCTAGGGTGCGAGCTCGTCACTGTAATACTGATCAATCGCTTTCTGCGACGCATGAACCGCCCGGCAACGCGCATAGTCGCTTATGTCTGGCATCCGCTTCCACTATGGGAGATTGCCAACAGCGGCCATGTCGATGCGCTCATGGTAGCGCTGATGCTGCTTGGCCTGTGGGTTGCCCTGACCGGTCATGCGCTCCGCGGGGCCGTCTTGATCACGTTTTCGATGCTGGTAAAGCCAATCGCTGCACCCGTACTTGCGGGGATCTGGCGCCCATGGGACCTGAAAATGCCGCTGCTTGTTACTGCAGCCATCGCGCTTTCCTATCTTCCCTATCTGTCAGTCGGTTGGGGGGTCCTTGGATTCCTGACCCAGGGCTACATGGTGGAAGAGGGCATCAGAGACGGGAACGACATTTGGCTTTTGTCGCTCTGGCGCCTTGTGTTTGGCGAGCACCCGGGCGATGTTGTCGGTTACGTCGTCGTGGCCGCGATTGTGCTCCTGTTCAAGGGATTCTCGGTGGCCCGTCGTTCTGATCGAACCATGTTGCCCACGCTCGACGGCATCAACATGCTGTTACTCCTCGCCCTACTGTTATTGTCGCCAAACTATCCCTGGTATTTTTTGGTCATCACACCGTTTGTTGCTCTTTGTGGCTCGCTTCCAACCTGGCTCGTTTCGATCGCCGCGCTCCTCCTGTCCGAACAACTGGACTGGGATTTTTACATTCCGAGGATGGTGACAAAATCAATTCTGTTCGGAGGTCTCATCCTGGCTTGGGCGTTTACGACCTGGCGGACCCGAATGCAGCGGACCGCCGATGCAGGATCATCGCAATGAGTCCTTCCGGCAAAGTGTCGGTCACTCAAGCGCCGTTCGATCCGCGCCGCTATCACGAGTCGGTCGCGGGTGAGCGCACCGAAGTAGCCGCCCGACCGCCGGTCTGCCTTTATCTGGAAGTGACAAACCGCTGCAATCTCTTGTGCACCACTTGCCCGCGCACCTACGAGGAGCTCGAGCCGCCAGCCGACATGAGCTGGGACCTCTTCACGGCGATTGTCGACCAGGTCCCCGGCCTTGCGCGGGCAGTCCTGCATGGCGTCGGCGAACCAATGTTGGTCGCAAACCTGCCTCGAATGGTCAGGTACCTCAAGGATCGCGGCGTTTACGTCCTGTTCAACACCAATGGAACGGTCCTCGGCGAGCGCAACGGCCGTGCGCTGATCGACGCTGGGCTTGATGAGTTGCGCGTATCATTTGACGCGTCAAACCGCGAGAGCTTCAAGGCGATCCGCGGCAAGGACTATTTTGGCCGTATCATTCGCAACGTGCGCGCGTTTCGCGAGCTGCAGGAGCGGGAAGGACAGACCAGGCCGCGGGTTTCGGTTTGGCTCACCGGCCTGAAGGAGACTGTCGAGCAGCTCCCGGCGTTTGTGAAACTTGCAGCAGAAATTGGTGTCAAGGAGGTCTATCTGCAACGACTCGTGTTCTTCAATGAATCGGCGATCGGCAAAGCACGGCCCGATCAGGCCCTGTTCGAACGCCTTACTGAGGAAGACGCGGCCTACTTGAAGCAGGCCGAAGAGCTGGCGCGTTCCCTTGGCATAACGTTCAGTGCGTCGGGCGCAGCGAGTGAGCCGGGCCTAAGTCTGAAGGGCAGCGGTGACGTTTCGCCGTGGTCGCTCTGCCGCCGGCCGTGGTCATTGATGTATTTCACCGCCAATGGCCGCGCCCTGCCCTGCTGCATCGCGCCGTTTTCGCAGCATGGTTATGACAACTATACCCTCGGCCATGCGGGGCAGCAGTCCCTGCCGGATATTTGGAACGGGCGCGCGTATCGGGACTTTCGTGCGGCGCTCCTTTCGGACAAACCCCCGGTTAGCTGCGCCAATTGTGGCCTGCGCTGGAGCCTGTGAAAGCAGCGACCCAGGAGATCGAAGTGAAGCCTCTCTCGTTGCGCCAGGTGCCCGTGGTTTCAGCAATCATACCGTGCCTCGACGAGGAAACGGCGATCGGTCAGGTCGTAGCTGCGGTGCGAGCGCAAGATGTGAGCGAGGTCGTCGTTGTAGACGGAGGCTCGCAGGACCGCACCGCCGAGCGCGCCAAAGCCGCGGGGGCTCGCGTGATCGTCGAGCCGCGGCGCGGCTATGGTCGCGCGATCCAGGCTGGGATCGCTGCGGCACGCGATGACGCCGATATTCTCGTCTTC
>NZ_DATMLW010000156.1:0-7574 GCF_035570375.1 Bradyrhizobium sp.
GATCATCGACGGCGAGAAATTCGTCGTGCTCAACGGCGAAACCGCCGACATGCTGGTGGTGACCGCGCGCACCAAGGGCGGCCAGCGCGATGCTGGCGGCATCGGCGTGTTCCTGGTGCCCGGCAACGCCAAGGGCATCGCCAAAAAAGGCTATCCGACCCAGGACGGCCTGCACGCCGCCGATATCACCTTCACCGGCGTCGAGGTTCCTGCGGATTCTGTGATCGGCGATCCCGAAAATGCTTTGCCGCTGATCGAGCGGGTGGTCGATGAGGCGCGCACCGCGTTGTGCGCAGAGGCCGTCGGGCTGATGGATGAATCGCTGAAGGCCACCGTCGAATATCTGAAGACGCGCAAGCAGTTCGGCGTGCCGATCGGCAGCTTCCAGACCTTGCAGCACCGCGCCGCCGACATGTTCGTCGCGGTCGAACAGGCCCGCAGCATGTCGATGTTTGCCACGATGGCCTGCGATTTCGATGACGCCAAGGAGCGCGCCACGGCCGTGGCGGCCGCGAAAGTGCAGATCGGCAAATCCGCAAAGTTCGTCGGCCAGCAATCGATCCAGCTTCATGGCGGCATCGGCATGACCATGGAGGCCCAGATCGGCCATTACTTCAAGCGGCTGACCATGATCGAGAACAGTTTCGGCGACACCGACTATCACCTGCGCCGCGTCACCGCGGGCGGCGGGCTGATGTAGGGATTTCCCGTCATTCCGGGTTCGCGCGGAGTCGCGCGCCCCGGAATGACTGCAAAGGAGATCAATCTTGCGATCTACCCCCTTCGATCTCACCGGCCGCGTCGCCGTCATCACCGGCTCCAGCCGCGGCATCGGCCGTTCTTCGGCCGAGCTTCTGGCGAGGTTAGGCGCGAAAGTCGTGATCTCCAGCCGCAAGGTCGATGCCTGCGAGGAGGTCGCCCACGGTATTCGCAAGGCGGGTGGCGACGCCCACGTCATCCCCTGCAACATTTCGCGCCGCGAGGAAGTCGAGGCCCTGATCAACGGCGCCACGGCCCATTACGGCCGGATCGACATTCTGGTCTGCAACGCCGCGGTCAATCCTTATTACGGCCCGCTGCTCGACATCACCGATGAGGCCTTCGACAAGATCATGCACGCCAACGTCAAGAGCAATTTGTGGCTCTGCTCGCTGGCAATTCCGCCGATGGCCGAGCGCGGCAAGGGGGCGGTCGTCATCATCTCCTCGATCGGGGGCATGCGCGGCTCGACCGTGATCGGCGCCTACGGAATTTCGAAAGCGGCGGATTTTGCGTTGTGCCGAAGCCTCGCCGGCGAATGGGGGCCGAAAGGCGTGCGGGTCAATTGCGTCGCGCCCGGTCTTGTCAAGACCGATTTCGCCCGTGCCCTCTGGGAAGACGAAGAGAGGTTGAAGCGCCGCTGCGCCACCACGCCGCTGCGGCGCATCGGCGAGCCCGACGAAATCGCCGGCGCCGTGGCCCATCTCGGATCGGACGCCTCGAGCTTCATGACCGGCCAGACCATCGTGGTTGACGGCGGCGTCACGACCGCGGCGGTGTGATCGCAGCTCGCGCGTGTGCGCTCCTTCTTCAATGCACGAATACTTGCGATCGCGCCGAAACTGCGCTCCACTTCACCCTCCCCTGGAGGGGAAGGGTCGGCTCGCGTTGAGCGAAACGAAAACGCTAGCCGGGGTGGGGTGAGGCAAGCGATCCAGGAAAAACATCATGTCCTATGTGCTGGCCATCGATCAGGGCACCACATCCTCGCGTGCGATCGTGTTTCGCGACGACATTTCGATCGCTGCGGTGGCGCAAGCCGAATTCCCGCAGCATTTTCCGGCCTCCGGCTGGGTGGAGCACGAGCCGGAGGACATCTGGACCTCGACCGTCATCACCTGCCGCGATGCGCTCGAGAAGGCGGGCATAGCGGCAAAGGACATCGCCGCGATCGGCATCACCAACCAGCGCGAGACCACCGTGGTGTGGGATCGCGTCACCGGACAGGCCGTGCATCGCGCCATTGTCTGGCAGGATCGCCGCACCGCCGACATCTGCGCCAGGCTCAAGAGCGAAGGCCACGAAGCCGCGATATCGGCGAAGACCGGCCTCGTCATCGACCCCTATTTTTCCGGCACCAAGGTCGCATGGATTCTCGATTCAGTCCCCGGCGCGCGCAAACGTGCGGAAGCCGGCGAATTGTTGTTCGGCACCATCGACTGCTATCTCTTGTGGCGTCTGACCGGCGGCAAGGTTCACGCCACCGACGCCACCAATGCCTCACGCACCCTCTTGTTCAACATCCACGCCGGGCAGTGGGACGACGATCTCTTGAAGATCCTGCGCGTGCCGCGCTCGACGCTGCCGGATGTGAAGGACTCTTCCCATCATTTCGGCGACAGCACGCCTGATCTTTTTGGCGGCGCGATCGCGATCTCCGGCATTGCCGGCGACCAGCAGGCCGCAACCATCGGGCAGGCCTGTTTTTCGGCAGGCATGATCAAGTCGACTTACGGCACCGGCTGTTTTGCGCTGCTCAACACCGGCGACATACCGGTCGCCTCGAAGAACAAGCTGCTCACCACCATCGCATATCAGCTCAAGGGTAAGCGTACCTACGCGCTCGAAGGCTCGATCTTTGTCGCGGGAAGCGCGGTGCAATGGCTGCGCGACGGGCTCGGCCTCATCACCCAGGCCGGCGAGACCGGCCCGCTGGCCGACAAATCCGACGTCACGCAACAGGTCTATCTGGTGCCGGCCTTTGTCGGCCTCGGTGCGCCGTACTGGAATCCGCGTGTGCGCGGCGCGCTGTTCGGGCTCACCCGCAACACGGGACCGGCCGAGCTTGCGCATGCGGCGCTCGAAAGCGTCTGCTACCAGACCTTCGACCTGCGGGAGGCGATGCGCGCCGACTGGCCGGGCGGCAAGGCGGCCAATGTACTTCGCGTCGATGGCGGCATGACCGCTTCCGACTGGACCATGCAGCGGCTTGCCGATCTCCTGGACGCACCCGTCGATCGTCCGGTGATCCAGGAAACCACCGCGCTTGGGGCGGCCTATCTCGCAGGCCTGAATGCGGGCGTCTATCCGGAGCCGTCAAAATTCGCCGACAACTGGCGGCTCGAACGCCGCTTCAAGCCGGCCATGGGCGCGGCCACGCGCGAGCGCAAACTAAAGGGCTGGGCGCGCGCGGTGAGGGGCGTTTTGGCAAGCGACGAGGGGGAGGGGTAACCTGCCAGCCCGTCATCACCCGCGAAAGCGGGTGATCCAGCATTCCAGAGCAGAAGCGATCATCCGAGAAGCTGCGGCGTACTGGATACCCCGCATTCGCGGGGTATGACAGTCCAGCGGCATATCTAACCCTCAAACCGCACCGCCGTTGTATTGGCCCCGCAAAGCAGCACGGCCACGCGTTCCCCCTTCGATGGCTGGTAGCGCGCCGAGAGCAGCGCGGCGAACGCCGCGGCGCCGCCGGGCTCGGCCACCACCCGCAGTTTCGACCAGAGCGCGGCTTGCGCCTCACGAATAGCGTCATCGGTGACAAGGGTGACTTGCGAGACATGGTTGCGCGCGATCGCAAACATCAGCTCTCCAACCCGGCGCGGGGCGAGACTGTCGGCGGCGATCCCGCCGGCGGGCGCATCCACCGGGTGGCCCGCGGCAAAAGCCGCATGCAAGGTCGGCGCGCTCTCCGGCTCCATGGCGACGATTTTGATTCGGCTGCCATACCAGGCGGCGATGCCGCCGATCAATCCGCCGCCGCCGACCGCGACCAAGAGCGTATCGATCTCGGGCGCGTCCTGCTCGAGCTCGAGCCCGACCGTCCCTTGTCCCAAAAGAGTCTCGGCTTGATCGAAGGCGTGGATCGCCATCGCGCCTGACTTGGCGATATGCGCTTCGCTTGCGATCAGCGCGTCGGCATAGCGGGAGCCTGCGAACACGAGGTTTGCACCATAATTGCGGATAGCCTCGGCCTTGGCAGGCGAAGTGATATCAGGCACGAAGATGGTCGCAGGCACGTTCAATCGTTGCGCTGCGAAGGCGACGGCGACGCCGTGATTGCCGCCGGAAGCCGCCACCACGCCCACTTCAGGCGTTTTGCGCAGCAGGAGGTTCGCGAACGCGCCGCGCGCCTTGAACGAACCGGAATGCTGCAGCATTTCCAGCTTGAAGGTCAGCGATTGCAGCGACAGACCGAAATCGGAGCCGCCCAGGCGCACCAGCGGCGTGCGGCGCACGTAAGGCCGGATGGTTGTTTCGGTTTCCGCAATGCGTTCACGCGTGATCGGGGTGATGTCAGCCATAGGATACTCATAGCTACAGGCGAGCTTGACATCAATTAGATAATTAGCAAAATGGCTAAATGAAAATCGCGATTGCGTTACGCGCCCTGGCCAACGGACGCCGCCTTCAGATCCTGGACTGGCTTCGCGACCCGAAGAAGCATTTTCGTGAGCAGGTGGACGGGGATCTGGTGGAGGATGGCGTGTGCGGTGTTCTGATTGCGGAAAAGCTGGGCGTGAGCGCGCCCACGCTGAGCGAACACATGCGGGTCTTGATCGCGGCGAAGCTGGTGAAGGCAAAACGGATCAAGCAGTGGACGATGTACAGGCGGGATGAAGACGCGATCGCTTCGGTCAAACGAGTCATCCACGACAAGGTCTGAAGATAGCAACTGCTCTAGCCAAACGCATTGGAGATAAAGGTGAAGGCGAGGGAGGCGCCGCGTTTTTCTTGCCCTCTCCCCTTGCGGGAGAGGGCGGCGAGCATTGTAAGATGCGAGCCGGGTGAGGGGTTTTACCTCCCGCGAGCGAGACCCCTCACCCACCTCGCTTAGCTCGGCACCTTCTCCAGCAAGGGGAGAGGGGAACCGGCATGACAATAAGGCTTCAATGATCCTCATCGGCCAATATGATTCCCCGTTCGTCCGCCGTGTCGCAATCGCGATGCGGCTCTATGGCCTTGGCTTCGAGCACCGTCCGTGGTCGACCTTCGGCCAAGGTGATGAGATCGCGGCCTTCAATCCGCTGCGCAGGGTGCCGACGCTGGTTCTGGACGATGGCGAAGCATTGATCGAGAGCACGGCGATCCTCGATTATCTCGATGAGATCATCGGCGCGGACAAGGCAATGATCGCGCGCACCGGGCCGCAGCGTCGGCAATGCTTGAAAATTTGCGCGCTTGCGACCGGCCTTGCCGACAAGGCGGTCAGCCTCCTCTACGAGCGCGTGCTGCGCAAGAACCAGCAATCGAAAATCTGGGTTGAGCGTTGCGAGACGCAGATCGTCGCCGTGCTGGACGTGCTGGAAAAGGCGCGCGCCAAGGTCGCTTCACCCTACTGGTTCGGCGAGAAGATCAGCCACGCCGACGTCGCGGTCGCCTGCGTGCTGCGATTTACGGCCGAGGCACATCGGCAACTGTTCGGGCCTGCGCGCTATCCGGCGCTTGGCGCCCATGCGGCGCGTTGCGAGGCGTTGGCGACTTTCAAGGAAATCGTGCAGCCGCTGATTCCGCCGAGCGGAGATTGACGATTCTTCACCGCCCCGTCCAAATAACAATGCTGAATTTCGTCATGGCCGGGCTTGTCCCGGCCATCCACGTCCTAAGTTGCGATGCAAAGAACGAATCGTTCCGATTAGGAAAATGGACACCGTCATTGCGGGCGAAGCGATCCAGTGTTCGTCATTCCGGGATGCGCCGTGAGGCGCAGGCCCGCAATCCATTTTTTCCAAGTATTCCTGCGGCGCCATGGATTCCGGGTTCGCTCGTTACACTCGCGCCCCGGAATGACGGCATCAGCGCGGTCTGGTGGCGCCCGGCACAATGCGCACCGCGTCCGGGACACGTAAGCCGCAAGCAATTGCTCTTCACTTGACATGGTTTTTCGTGCGCACCCTGATTTGCCCGTCGTGCCAATCTGTCGCAGGCGACAGCGCTTGTGCGATGCTCCCGAAACACTTCACGAATCGCGACGTCCCGCGCTCTGCAAAGAGGGGCGCTTCGCGATCGTCACGAACGTTGGGTGCGGGATGCGGTGGACGCGGCAGCATCGAGACGACGAACGATGCTGCAAGCGGACGGCGAAGTCGTGTGGTCCTGACACCCCGACGCTGGTGTCAAGCCTGTTGAGGCGATGATCTCTCAGGCGATGGTGGCAACAAAGCCCGGCTCACCAGGGAGAGCACGGAATAAGCCGTTAAAACCATTGCGCGGGGAATGCCGGGTTGGGCCGGTGTACCTGTGGTGACTATGCTCGTGTGCTTTTATTTTTCGCACGCGAGGCTGCGGGTGCGCACCTCGCATCCGGCATTCCCTGCGCCCTCTGTTTTCGGGCGTGAAGTCTGGCAGAGCTCGGGCACCATCGTGCCGCGGGAATGCGGAGGCGTGCGCAATAGACGTCAATACGAGCGCAAGCGAAGCAATCCAGTTTATTTGCTCTGGCCCTGGACTGCTTCGTCGCTTTCGCTCCGCGCAATGACGTCGGGCTGTTTGAAAATGAAACTCTGGGTATGAGCAGCTTCTTCACCCTCCCCTCGAGGGGGAGGGTCGGCACGCATAAGCGAAGCGAAATGCGTGACGGGGTGGGGTGGCGCATCCAACGAGTATCACCCCACCCCGATTGCTCATTTCATTCGCAATCGACCCTCCCCCTCCAGGGGAGGGTAAGGAATGCGTTCAGGGCTTACGTATCACCCCGCGCTCACCGCTTGTCTGCGCCAGCGCAGATGCACCGCGCAGGTGCAGCCGGGCGGATGCGAGCGCAGTTCCTTTATCTCGATGTCGTTGGCCGGTGCGGCGGAGAGTGCCGGCTCCTTCGGCATCGCTTCCCGCAAGGAGCGCTCCTGCGCCGATTGGTCCTGAGCCGGGATATAGTTCAAGACAGGCGCGAGCCAGCGTTCGGCCTCCTGCACGCTAAAACCCTTGCGCGCGGCATAGTCCTCGACCTGGTCGCGCTCGATCTTGCCGACACCGAAATAGAAGCTCTCGGGATGGCTGAAATAAAGCCCGGACACGGAAGAGCCCGGCCACATCGCAAAGCTTTCGGTGAGTTTCACGCCGGCCGTCTTCTCGGCATCGAGCAGCGTGAACAGCGTCGCCTTCTCGGTGTGGTCGGGCTGCGCCGGATAGCCGGGCGCGGGGCGGATGCCGCGGTACTTCTCGCCCAGCAGCGCCTCGAGGTCGAACCCCTCGTCCGGCGCGTAGCCCCACAGCTCGGTGCGCACGCGGTGGTGCAGCGCCTCGGCGAACGCCTCGGCCAGGCGGTCGGCCAGCGAGGTGGAGAGGATGGCGTTGTAGTCGTCGCCCGCCGCCTTGAAGCGCTCCGCGACCGCCGTCTCGCCGTGCCCGGCGGTGACCGCGAAGCCGCCGATGTAGTCGAGCGGGCCGCCGATCGGGGCGATGAAGTCGGCCAGCGCCAGGTTGGGCCGGCCCTCGGCCTTGGACATCTGCTGGCGCAGCGTGAAGAGACGCGCACGCTCGGCGGTGCGGGTTTCGTCGGTCCAGATCACGATGTCGTCGCCGTCGGCGTTGGCCGGCCAGAGGCCAACCACGCCGCGCGCCTCGTACCAGCGCTCCTCGATGACCTGCTTGAGCAT
>NZ_DATMLW010000157.1:0-14452 GCF_035570375.1 Bradyrhizobium sp.
AGGCCACCGCGGAAAAAGTCGCAGCTGTCGCCACGGACGAGCCACAGATCGCGGCAAAGCCGCCGCACGCCGCGACCGTGGCGATCCCGAGGCCGCCGCGCAGATGTCCGACGAAGCCGTTGGCGGCACGGAACAGATCGCGGCTCATGCCGGAATTGCTGACAAAAGTCCCCATCAGCAGGAACATCGGAATGACACCGAAAGTATAGTCGGTCACCGTGCGCATCGAGGTCTGGCCGACCAGTTTCAGCGCCGGCGTGCCGCCGACCAGATAACCGAAGCCCGATACGCCGACGAGCCCCATCGCCATGCCGACCGGCACGCGCAACAGCATCAGCGCAAACAATGCGACAAATCCTAGGACCGCGACGGCATCGGTGCTCATGCCGCTCTCACTCGGTGCCCGCGATCTTGGGGTCGTGCATCTCTTCCGGATGGAAGATCAGTCGATAAGTACGGATCGCGATCAGAAGCACCGCCGAGACGTCGCCGGCCCACGCGACCGCGAAGAACGGCCAGGTCGGCATGTGCATATCGAATGTCGTGACATTGTCGTTATAGGTGCCGCGCACCTTGTCGAACAGCGTCCACGTCTGCACCGTCACCACGAGCAACAGAACCAGCGTCGCAAATACGTCGATCAAGCGCTGGTATTTCGGGTCGACATTACCCCAGATCAGATCGACGGTGATGTGAGTGCCGCGATAGCTGGTGGCGGCAATGCCCCAGAAGATCAAAATGCCGAGCAGCAGACGCCCGATATCGAAGGAATCCGGGATCGAATAGCTGAAAAGATTGCGCAGCAGAACCGCGACGAAGATGTTGAGGGCGACAATGCCGACAAATCCGGCCGCAATCCATTCGATCGTGTCGATGAAACGATCCATAGATGTGCGCTTCATTTCCGCTCCACACGGCCTTCAGTATTGCGAGGCGAGAGCACGGCGGCGGGAGACCGCCGTGCCATGCAGGGGGCCTTACTGCGTCAAGGCGTTGTACTTGGCGAGCGATGCCCGCAGCTCAGTCAATGCCGCGTCCGGGTCGACCCCGGTTTTCTTGACGCTGTCGGCCCAGGTCTTGATCAGCGGCTCGGACGCCTTCTTCCACAGCGCCGTCTGCTCCGGTGTCAGCGTGTACACTTCCTGACCGGGCTCCGCCTTCACCTTGTCGAGACCGGCGTCTTCGAATTTGCCCCAGGGCTCACCGACGCGACCGGCGGCTTCGGTATTGCAGTTGTCGTCGATCGCCTTTTTCTGCCGGTCGGACATCTGGTTGTACTTGTCCTTGTTCATGACGAAGGCGAATGTCGTGACGTAGAGCGGCGCATCCATCTGATATTTTGTCACCTTGTCGATACCGAACAGCACCAGCGATCCCCACGGGAAGGTGACGGCATCGGCAACGCCGCGCTCGATGATGTCACGCACTTCCGGGGCCGAAGACTGGACATTGGTGCCGCCGAGCTGGGTCACGAAATTCGCGATCGTGGCGTCGGCGGGCCGGATTTTCATGCCCCTGATGTCGTCGGGCACGACAATTTTTTTCGTGCGCGAATGGAACGAGGACGGCGCATGGATGAAGGCAAGGCAGAACTTGACGTCCTTCATCTCCTTCTCGGCGTATTTGCGGTACCAGTCATCCAGCGCCATCGAGCCGCCCTTGGCGTCCGACATCAGGAACGGAAGCTCCCCGGCGCCAATGATCGGAAAACGGCCGGGCTGGTAGCCCGGATTGACATAGGCGATATCGGCAATGCCATCGCGCGCCATGTCGTAATGGTCGAACGCCTTGCCGAGTTGCTGGGCCGGAAAGACCTTGTACTTGATTGTGCCGCCGGACGCCTTTTCGACCGCGGCGCCCCAATCCTCGAGCGCCTTCTGCAGGGGATGGCTCGCCGGCACCCAGTGCGACAGTTTCAGCTCAAACGTCTTCTCCTGCGCTATGGCGGGCGATACGAAGGCTGCAACCAGCAGCGCCAGTACCGCCGATCTGAAGTCCCTGCACCACAAGCGGCGAGTTCGTTCAGGGACTTCAGATCGATAAGCGGTGCTGGAATCAATAAGTTTGCTAGTGCCCCTGACTTTCCGAAGTTCGTGAAAGGTGGGTGCTGCGATGGAGCACGAACTTCGGAAAGTGGGCACTAATAGCGTTTTCCTCATCGAGTGTCCCCTTGCAGCATCAGGGCTTCGGTGGCCCTTTGCAGACATTGTTATATGATATAATTGACAGCGCAACTGCGCGGCCACGCCAGCCGACATGGTGGCTCAGGTTCAAACCCAAAACAATTGCGGGAGCAAGTGTTGCGAACAAAGGTAGCGATCATTGGCGCGGGGCCGGCGGGGTTGTTGCTGGGACAATTGCTTCACACTTACGGCGTCGACAATCTCATCCTGGAGCGCCACACCGGCGAATATGTGCTCGACCGGATTCGCGCCGGGCTCCTTGAAGAGGGAACGGTGGCACTGCTCGATGAAGTCGGGGCCGGCAGCCGCGCCCACGCCGAGGGACTGGTCCACGAGGGCATCGAGCTTGCGTTCGGCGGCCGCCGCCATCGGGTCGATCTGAAGGGCGCCACCGGCAAGACGGTGACGATCTACGGCCAGACCGAAGTGACGCTCGACCTGATGAATGCGCGGCGCGACGCGGGCCTGGCCTCGATTTATGAGGCTGCCGACGTCACACCCCTTGACTTTGATACCGATCACCCGCGCGTCAGCTATGTCAAGGACGGCGCAACCCACGAGATCGCCTGCGATTTCATCGCCGGCTGCGACGGCTTCCACGGCATCAGCCGCGCCAGCGTAAAACCTTCCGCGATCGAGACATTCGAGCGGATCTATCCGTTCGGCTGGCTCGGGATTCTTTCGGATACGCCGCCGGTCAGCCACGAGCTGATTTATTCCAACCATCCGCGCGGATTTGCCCTTTGCACCATGCGTTCGGCAAGGCGCAGCCGCTACTATGTGCAATGTCCTCTCGAGGATCATATCGATCAATGGCCGGATGACCGGTTCTGGGATGAATTGAAGCGACGGCTGGACGACGAGGCCGCGGGCAAGCTGGTCACGGGCCCGTCGATCGAAAAGAGCATCGCACCGCTGCGCAGTTTCGTCGCCGAGCCGATGCGGTTCGGCCGGATGTTTTTGGCCGGCGACGCCGCCCATATCGTGCCGCCGACCGGCGCCAAGGGACTGAACCTTGCGGCAAGCGACGCGCATTATCTGGCGCGAGCCTTCCGGGAATATTACGACGAAAGCTCCTCGGCCGGCATCGATCATTATTCGGAAAAGGCATTGTCGCGGGTCTGGAAGGCGGTGCGCTTCTCGTGGTGGATGACATCGATGCTGCACAAGTTCCCGGATACGGGGACTTTTGGCGCGCGAATCCAGCTCGCCGAGCTCGATTATGTGACGCATTCAAACGCGGCGACGACGTCGCTGGCGGAGAACTACGTCGGCTTGCCGTATTGAAGGCGCTGGTCGTTCTCGCTCAAACTCTGTTTCAAACTTTGTAGGCGGTGCAATTCGCGCAAGCCTGGCGTTCAATCAACCATCGCCACTCACAAAGATTTGCGCGATGACCGATTTGGATATTCCTGCCGGATTCGAGCGTCAGACCCGGCACAGCCCTCTCACCGATCCCTGGGAGCCGATCTATTCGAAGCAAACACCCGATGCGATCATCCTGGGGCTTCGGCTGGCCAAGCCGCATACCAACGCACGCGGGTTCGTCCACGGCGGGTTGATTGCAGCGCTGGCCGATAAAGCCATGGGCCACAGTTGCGGCCACAAAATGCGCGGCGTCTATTCGCTGGTGACGGTCAGCATGTCGATAGATTTCATCAGCAGCGCCCAGATCGGCCAGTGGCTCACGGTCGAGACGGACGTGATCAAGACCGGCGCCACGCTTTGCTTCGCCCAGTGCCTGGTGACCGCCGACGACGTCGCCATCGCACGCGCGAACGGAACCTTTCGCGTGGTGAAGAAGCAGTGAATCGTCATTTGTGACGTCATTCCGGGGCGATGCGAAGCATCGAGCCCGGAATCTCGAGGTTCCGGGTTCGCGCTAAGCGCGCCCCGGAACGACGGCCTCACCAAAATGCCAGTCGCTGATTTCGATCACGAGATCGACGAAGGTACGCACCTTGGCCGACAACAGCCGCGACGTCGGATAGACGATGTGGATCGGCAATGGTGGTTGCTCGAACTTCGCCAATACGATTTTCAGGGCGCCTTCCTTGATCGCCTCCGCAGCCTGATAGGCCAGCACCCGGGTCAGGCCGCCGTCCTTTGCGGCATACTGGATCGCGGCATCGGAACTGTTGGTCGTCAGCCGCGGCGCCGGCGCGACGCGAACCTCGTCGCCATCCCTGACAAAACGCCAGTCGGCCTGCGGCGATAGCGCGCTGATCTGAATGGTCTGGTGGGAGGCGATGGCCTCGGGTGATCGCGGCTCGCCACGCACCTTGAGATAGGTGGGAGAGGCCACCACGATGCGTCGCATCTCGCCGACATGGCGCGCCACCAGGCTCGAATCGGCGAGGTGACCTATCCTGACGGCAGCGTCGACGCCCTCCTCCACCAGATTGATCATGAGATCCGACAGCCGCAGCTCGGCCGCCACTTCCGGATAGCGCTTCAGGTATTGCGACATCACCGGCGCGACATGGAGGCGACCAAATCCGACCGGCGCGGACACCACCAGCCTTCCGCGCGGCAGCGCATGTTCGCCCTCTGCCGCGCCTTCGGCTTCTTCGACATCGGCAAGGATTTGCCGGGCGCGCTCCAGATAGCGGGCGCCGGCCTCGGTCAGCGCGACCGAGCGCGTCGTCCGCTGCAACAGCCGTGCGCCGAGCCGATCCTCCAGCGCCGCGATCGGGCGCGTCACGCCCGAAGCCGAAAGCCCCAGTTTGCGCGCCGCCGGCGCGAAGCCCCGCAAGTCCGCGACCGCAACAAAGGCCTGCATGGCATCGATCCGATCCATTAGACTATTTCATAAACTGCAATAATGAAATGTCAAATGCGACGATTGTGCCTATATTCAGGGATCATCATATTTCCCAGCGCCGGCGAGCAAGTGCTCGCGCGACAGCGAACCCAGAGGAACGTCCCATGCCCCGCCTGCCTACTCCCGCCTCGATCGAAGCCTCCCCCGCCGCAGCCCAGCCGCTGCTTCACGCCGTCGAGAAGCAGCTCGGCGTGGTGCCGAACCTGTTTCGCGTCGTCGGCAACAGCCCGGCCGCGCTCGAAGGCTACCTCGGACTGAACGGCGCACTCGGAAAGGGTGAACTTGAAGCCGCAACGCGTGAGCGCATCGCGCTCGCCGTGGCCGAGGCCAACGGCTGCGACTATTGCCTGTCGGCGCACACCTATCTCGGCAAGAATCTGGCAAAGCTCTCGGAAGCCGAAATCAGCGCCAATCGCAACGGCAGCTCGAGCGATTCGAAAGCGGCCGCCGCGGTTCGCTTCGCCGTCAAGCTGGTGAAAGCGCGCGGGCATGTCGCCGATGCTGACGTTCAGGCGGTCAAGAAGGCAGGCTATAACGACGCGCAGGTGATAGAGATCGTGCTGCACGTCGCCCTCAATACGCTGACCAACTATGTCAATGAGGTCGCAAAGACCGAGATCGACTTCCCGGTCGTGACCGCCAAGGCAGCTTGAGGCCAAGATCCCGGCGCACCTTTTGCGGGGTGCGCCGCATGGGCGCGACAGCTGAAGTAAAGGAGGTTTCGATGTCCGATACCTGCACTCTTTCCAGCGACGTAGCGTTCACGCCCGCCGTGAAAGCGATCCAGGCCATCAAGGGATCGCGCGAGATCTACGAGGAGCGCGGCAACTGGCGCACCGAGGTCGACGAAGACCTCGCCGCGTTTCTGGCGGACGCCACCAGCTTTTATCTCGCCACCGCTTCCAGCGCCGGCCAGCCCTATATCCAGCATCGCGGCGGGCCAAAGGGTTTTATCAAGGTGCTGGACAGGAACACGATTGCGTTCGCCGACTACCGCGGCAACCGGCAATACATCACGCTCGGCAATCTCTCGGAAAATCCGAAGGCCTACATCTTCGTGATGGACTATGCCCATCGGCGCCGGGTGAAGATTTGGGGCGAGGCGCGCGTCGTCGCCGACGATCCCGCGCTGATACAATCGCTGATGCCGAAAGGCTACAAAGCCCGCCCCGAGCAGGCGATCCTGTTCCGGATTTCGGGGTGGGACACCAACTGCCCGCAGCATATTCCGCAAAAATTCGATGCCGCGGACGTTGCGGCGGCACTCGCCGCGCGCGACGCTCGCATCGCGGAACTGGAGGCGGAGATCGCAAACCTCAAGGCCGAGCCCAGACCTGCCGCCTGAGGCCGCCCAAAGAGGCCGCCGAAACGTTGAGAATCAAACCGGCGAATACCAGGCCGCTGCCGACGATTTCGATGCGGGTGATCTGCTCTCCGAGCAGCATGTGCGTGCTGAGAATCCCGAAAACCGGCACCAGCAGGCCAAACGGGGCAACCGCTGCTGCCGAATAGCGGCTCAGCAGCCTGGTCCAGAGCCCGAGAGCGCCGAGCGTCGTCGCGTAGGCCAGAAACAGGACCGCACCGACCGAGGCCATACTCGGATGAAGAAGTGCGGCCGTTACTGGTGCGCGACCATCAATAAGAAGAGAAAGGACAAGCAGCGGCAGTGGCGAAACCGGACAACTCCAGACGACGAAGGCGAAAGTGTCGCTCGGACGAGCCGCCTTCGTGATGATGCTGCCCCCAGCCCAGGCAAGAGCTGCCGCCGACACCAGAGCAAATGGGACAAGTTCCACAGTGCCGTTCTTGAGCACACCAATGAGCGCCACGCCGACAAGCGCCACCAGGCTGCCTGTAATCTCCAGCGGCAGCGGCTTTTCGCCGAAACAGATATACGCCAACAACACGGTAAAACAGACCTGCGTCTGCAGGACGACCGAAGACAGGCCGGCCGGCATTCCGAGCCTGATGGCGCTGTACAGCAGGGCGAACTGGAAGGCCCCCATCGTCAAGCCAAATGACACCACGAATCGTATCGGCACCTCGGGGCGCCTGACGAAGAAGATCGCAGGGACGGCAGCGAAGAAAAAGCGCAGGCTCGCCAGAAGCAGCGGCGGAATCTCCCTGACGCCGAGTTTGACCGCCACAAAACTGGTGCCAAAGACAAGGACCGCGATCAGCGCGATGAAGATATCACGAAGCTTCATTGGTCATTCCACCTCATGAAGACGCCCGACAGTTTGTGGCAAGCGGCGGTCACGCCGCCTCACGTTGCGATTTCCACGAAAACTCCGGGAAATATTGCAGCATCATCCGATCGACATAGGCGGCGAGGTTTTCGAACCGATCGGCTCGCTCTCGAAGCTGTGAGTCAAAGAAGGGGGTGAGGATTCCAGCCAGCGCGCCGAACGCGGTGGCATCGGTGCCGCAAGGTGAATCACCCATCAGATAAGGCTTGTCTCCAAGCCGGACCGACAGCGCCAAAAGCGATCGAGCCGCAAGATCGACGTCTTCGTCCGGCGCGTGACGCCCAAGACCGCTCAAAAGATAATTCTCCGCGACACGGAATTGAGCATCCTCGCGAAGTTTCTCGCGCAGATGTTCCGGCGCCGCATCGAACAAATGCGCCGGTCCCTTGGCAAAGTTCTCCGGATCGACCCAGCGCGCGCCGACCATGGCCCAGTAAAGGTGATGCTCGATCATGCGTTCGAACGCCCAGGCTTGAGCGCGGTCCTGCAAACTGAGCGGAGCGTCGAAATCGAAACCGTATTTGCCTTCGAGATGCGCGCGAATGAAGGTGGAATCGGCAATCACTTCGCCGTCGTCCTCGATGAAGGGCAACTGCCCCTTGGGCGAAGCCGTGGGCCTCGCCCTTTCCTTGCGATAAAGGAGGCCGGCCATCTTCAGCTGCACTTCGGTCTTGGTCACAAAAGGGCTGATTTCCGGCAGGCCAAATCCGGAGCCGAAGCCATAAAGAATGATCATGACAGCACTCCCGATTTCCTGAGCAGGCGCCTGAAGCTAGTGACCGCCTGCTGCCACCGTGGTGTCAGCAGCGGCGACATCGCGGCCCAAAGATCGAGGCCGTAGATGATGATCATGGATAAAATCCTCTCGGTTTGAATGCTGTCCCGTTATACTTGCCACCTGCTGCCAACATGCTGTCAGCATCCGACGGCAGCCTTGCAAGAAAAACGCGAGATGGATCATGCGACGTGCCGACCGCCTGTTTCAGATCATCCAGGTGCTGCGGCGAAGCCGGAAGCCGCTCACGGCGGACGCAATCGCAGCCGAGCTCGAAACCTCGAAGCGAACGATTTACCGCGATATCGCCACGCTGATCGAACAGCGCGTTCCGATCCGCGGTGAGGCAGGCATGGGCTATATTCTGGAGCGGGGTTTCGACCTGCCGCCGTTGATGCTCACGCCGGATGAGATCGAAGCGGCGGTGCTGGGCGCGCAATGGGTCACCGGCCATGCCGATGCCGTGTTGTCCCGCGCCGCCCAGGATCTGATTGCGAAAATTGCCGACACCGTTCCGGAGCGCCTGAGGCCATTTGTACTCGAACCGGCAAGCCGCGCCGCCGGCTCACGCAAGGAGCCGGATCGCATCGACATGGCGCGGACACGCACGCAGATCCATGAAGGAAAGAAAATCGCGCTGCGCTACCGCGACGAACACGGCCGCCACAGCGAGCGCACGGTCTGGCCGATCGCGATCGGCTACCATGAGGCCGTGCGGATACTGGCCGCCTGGTGCGAGCTTCGAACGGATTTTCGCAGCTTTCGCACCGACCGGGTCATCGATGCCGTCTATCTCGACGAGAAATATCCGGAGCGGCGCGACCTGCTCAGGGCGAAGTGGCGAAGGAGTCTGGTTTGGGAGCATCCGAGCGATGTCTGATCTCGCACATTCGCGAGCTGGCCGATCAGGCCTTTCCGCGCTAGTGTCCTGATTCCGAAGTTCGCATCATTTTGCGGCCATCTTGTTTGCGAACTTCGGAATCGAAAGGACACTAGTGGTCCGATTCTAACATTCGCCCGCCATTGCGGCAGGCGCTTTTGCGAATGTTAGAATCAAGGGACCACTAGCAAATATAGGATTCTAGTGGAGTTTAGGATTTGACATTCGCTTAACGAGCTTGCGGCCGGCTGGGCAGCGAATGTCAAATCCACTCCACTAGTAAGTCATCGTTTTCTAGTGTGGCCTTGGTTCAGAAGTCCGCATGACGAACTCGCAGCAGCAAGGATGCGGACTTCTGAACCGCCACACTAGGCCATCGCGCATGGAAAAGAATGATCCGGCCATGACAGTCGAAAGCCCGTGCCAGGCGTGCGGCGCCTGCTGCGCCTGTTCGTCGGACTGGCCGCGCTTTACCACCGAGGATGACGCCGCGCTCGATCTCGTTCCGCCAGAACTCGTCAACGAGCGAGGATCGGGCATGCGTTGCAACGGCGACCGCTGTGCCGCGCTCTCCGGCCAGATCGGAGTGGCCACCTCCTGCCTGATCTATGCCGTTCGTCCGGAGGTCTGCCGAACCTGCATGCCCGGCGATCCCGAATGCATCGTCGCGCGGCGACGGCACGGGTTACCGCCGTTGGAGTGAGTGTGCTAAAGCGTGATGATTTTCGGTTGAATCACTCTTTCAGTGGGCAGTTCACCTCTTCCCGGCGGGGAGAGGGCGGATCGCCCCTGACGATGCGAAAGCATCGTCCAGTACGATCCGGGTGAAGGGGGCACCGCTGATACGAAAGACCGTAACTCTCACCCCAACCCTCTCCCATCGAAGTTGGATTTATCCGACTTCGACAGCTGACAATGCCCAACTCGGGTAGACCCGAGTTGGGTGGAGAGGGAGCATACCTCCGTTGTGGCTCTAATCTCGCGCAAACCGATCAGGTCGAACCGCTGCCGTTAAGCCGCGACGCGCCGATGATCCGGCCATCGGGCGCTTCCAGCACGACCGCGACGTCCTGGCCTTCCGGGAAACGCTCGCTGATGCGCATCGCCGTGCCCGACCATTGCCCGACTGAGCGGATCGACCTGACGACATTGGCTTCGACCAGCGTCCGGCCAGAGTTTTCGCCGCGGCCGACTGCGGTGGTGTGTTCGTGGTCGAAGCCGATCAACAAGATGTTGCCACTGCCGCTGCCAGCGCCGACCTCGATCGAAACCTGTTCGCCGTTTTTCGTCACGCTGACCGGGGCCGCGGTGCGGCTGTTGCGCTTGGCATTTTCGATGGCCGAGTTGACCTCGCCGCGCGCCGAGCCGACCATGCTGGCGGCGCCATCGACGACCATTTCCGGCGTATAGGACCCATCGCCAAACCGACGGCCGTAAACGTCCTGGCGCCGCGTGGCGGCTTCCATCGAGAACGGATCCTTCCATCCCAGGCGATCCCAGTAAGTGACGTGGAAGGCGAGCGCCAGCACATCGCGCCGCTGCTTCGACATTTCGTTCAAAAAGGCGTTTGCCGGAGGACAGGAGTTGCATCCCTGCGAGGTGAACAATTCGACCACGACCGGCCGCTCGGCGGCGAGGCTGGCAGCGGGCGAAAAACCGGCGATCAAGACGAGTGACAAGACTAAGCGCGAGAGCATGGCGATCCTCCTTGCAGCGGTGCACCTTCTTCGCGCCGGGGGAGCCAATTGTTACGCCTGCCCAAGTGCTTACTGGGCACACCAAGCACACGAATTCTTGAATACGCGGCCTCTGAAGGGCGCGGGTCCAGTTCACTTGTGCGGGAGGGCACAAGGATGTTCAACATATAGTTAGGTGCGGAAAGCTCAGCCCAGATCGGTTTCGAGAGCTTTTGGCGATGAACGTCGCGCGCGACCTGAAGGTTCAAGCATCGCCTGGAAGATGATCATCGGCAAATAAAACAGGAGCATGGCGATTTATCCTTGATACCGGGCAACACCCGTCGAGTGCCTGGGAACGGTTTGATCGCTCATCTGGCGATCGAGGCGAAGGTCTCACGATCTGCCGCCATCGACCCCCGTTTGAGGGAAGATTTGATCGCGAAACAGAAACAGCCCTAAGCCGAACAGGGATGCACACGCTGAGACGAAAAGCACGATCTTCGCAACGTTAGCCATGTCCATGTTGAGATCCCCCAAGCCCCAAGCGTTTTTTAGCAGCTTGGGCACGGCGCGGGCGTACCATTGATGCATCAGTCCACAAAGAAAACGATTCTGCAACAGATGGAACAAGCCTTTTTACCGCCGCTCCGATCGCAAAGAGTACGGCGTCCAAGTCTTGATGATCTCGCGGTTGAGTTAACAGCTCGATAACAGCACGGCCATCAGCCCCGCAATGTTCAACTTTAATTTAGGCGACAAACACGTTGGGCGAGAGCAGCCTCTCCGTCCGACTTGCTGAGGAGGAACGCATGGGCAAATCTGCGATCCGACTTCTGATACTGGCCGTTTGTGCGACCTCATTGGTGATGGTTCCGACGGTCGATCCAGCGAAGGCCGCTTCAAGCAGCAGCAAGAAGCACAAAAGGCATGTGCACGTCCAAAGGACGCCGGGCTTCGGCGGCGCGTGGGGCAGCACCTGGTATGCCGGTCAAGCGCCTGCGCCTGTCGCGAGGCCGTCAGGTCCGGTCTGCCCAGGCAGTGGCCGCAGCTTCGACTGCAAGGTATGGCCTCCGCCCTTCGACGAGGACCCCGATCGGAAAGCTTCAGGTTCGGATGCCGGCGGCTAGAGCATGATCCGGACCCGAAGGGCCGCGTTAGCGCAAAGTGGAAACCGGTTTTCCCTTGGCAGACAAACGCGGAGCGCGTTTACGCGCCGTCGCTGCGCTTCGGCTGGTACGTCCTCCGTTCTGAAGCGGGGGGTTAGTGTGGTGGTTCAGAAGTTCGCAAACAAAATCGCCGCAAAATGATGCGAACTTCGGAATCAGGACACTAGTGGCCCCGCACTCTGTGTCAGAACATTCCGTTCGGATTGGCGCGGGGCAAGTTCGGCGCGACCCAAGGGGCCGAGTTTTTCGGGTCGCCAGCAAATTGCAGCACATCCCAATGCTCGATCGCCTTGCCGTCGGCATCCATTCTGTAGATGTCGACCCCGGCGATCCCGGTATCATTCGGATCGTCGTTGAACAGGTTCAGAAAGTTGACGTGAGCCCAGACATAGTCACCGGAGGCGATGATGCGATGGACCACGACGCGAGCCCTGGCGCGTTCGCGCGTGACCTGGGCAAAATATTTGCCCAGTGCTTCCGAACCGTCTGCGATCAGCGGATTGTGCTGAACATAAGAAGGACTGGCAAGCTTGGCCGTAGCCTCCTCCGACTTCTTGCGGTTTATCATCAAATCATAGAGGGCAAGGACATTATCCTTGTTGCGAACGGCGCGGGTATCTTTGGGATCGACGAGGGTAATCATGGTCATTCTCCTGTTTGTCTGATGTGAAAGTGGGCAGGCTTCAGGTCAGGCCGACGAGCCGGAGGCGCAGCGCATCCTGCTCGACGTCGGACTTCTCACGCACGAACCGCAGCATTTCTTCCGCGTCCGGCCCCAGGGGCGCGCGCCGCGGTGCTGGCGTTTGTTCGGCAAGCTCAATCGCTCTTCGGGCCGCGGCGGCTGAATCGAGACCGCTGTCCTGCATGCCGTTGAGAGCATTTGCGAAGGTTTCGAATGTTTGTCCGTACAGATCGCGCTGTTCAGGCGTCATGGCGTCGGCGGTCCGGGCGAGTGCCGTTGCCGTCTTCGCCGGACCGCCGGTTCTCATATTGCCGGCCGGCACGACGACGACGTCGACGCCGAAGGGTTTCAATTCGGCCCGATAGACGCTCGCGAAAACCTCCATCGCCGCCTTCGATGCGCCCGATGGCCCGTTGAAGGGAAGCGGAAGGCTGGCGGTCCAGGTACTGATCTGCACGAAGCGGCCACGGGCTTTGCGAAGCGCCGCCAGGAATGCATTCACGACCGACAGCGCGCCGAAAACGTTGACGTCAAACTCGCGCCGCACGGCCTCAAGCGGCAGAACTTCCAGCGGCCCAGGTGTGAGAATGCCGGCGTTGTTGATCAGGAGATCAAGGCCGCTGCCGCCCAGCGCGTCGGACACGCCGGCGGCCCACGCTCTCACGGAGTCTTCCCTGGTGATGTCGCAGACCGTCAGGCTGACGCGGCCGCCGGAGGCCTGCTTCAGATCCTCGACTTCCCCGGTCGAGACGGCCGTACCGAAAACGATGTAACCCTTGGCGGCGAGCCCTAGCGCAATGTCGCGGCCAAGACCGCCGCCGGCCCCGGTAATTGCGGCGGACCGTCCCGAATTTTTCGATGCCAATGACATGACAGGCTCCTTTTGTTCGATGGCGCTGGATACGGACCGGGTCAGCGGACCTGAGTGGCGCGGATGGGCCCCCTCGGGACTGATCCGTCTGTTGCTCGCCATCAGGGATATCGTTCCATTTTGCGACGTGGTAGTCTCGCGATGAGGCTATCTGTGTCGCTAAAAGTGGAACGCGATGGATTTGGAGGATCTGGAGACGTTTGTTGAAGTAGCCGGTGCCGGTGGCGTATCGGCGGCCGCGCGCCGGCTCGGCGTGTCAAAATCCATTGTCAGCCGCCGGTTGGCCCGTCTTGAAGGAGAGCTTGGTATCCAGCTTCTGGCGCGGACGACCCGCGGGGCCGCGCTCACCGAAGCGGGCGTGACATTCCGCGACCATGCCGCGCGGGCCTGCGCGGAAATCGATGTTGCGCGTGAGACAATACTGCCGGCGGGCGATCTGCGCGGCAGATTGCGGATCGCGGCGCCGCTATCCTTCGGCCCCACGCATTTAGCGCCCGTGCTTGCGCAGCTGGCGCGGCGACACCCGCGCCTTCACGTACAATGCAGCTACAGCGACCGTTTCGTCGATATCGTCGGCGAAGGTTTTGATTGCGCCATTCGCGTCGGCTACCTCAGCGACTCGAACCTCATCGCGCGGCGGATCGGCCCCGTCCGTGGCAAGCTCGTCGCCAGCCCGGAATATGTCAGTGAGCATGGCGCTCTTGAAACGCCCGACCAACTGCTCGCGCATGAATGTCTCATGCAAGGCACCGAGGCCTGGTCCTTCATGGATGGAGACAAGACGATCACCGTGCACCCGCAAGGTCGATTCAAGGCGGACAACGGATTGGCTCTCGCTTCCGCAGCCGTTGCCGGTCTCGGCATAGCCGCGCTGCCGGATTTCTTGATCGAGAAAGAGTTGGCGTCGGGCGCTTTGGTAGCGCTCATGAATCGCTATCCGCTCACCGAAATCGGAATCTTCATTGTCCGACCGCCGGGGCACCACCCCGCGCGAAAGGTCAGAGTGCTTACGGAATTGCTGATCGAGCATTTCGGGTAATTTGATTGAGCGCGAAGCAATGACTGAATACTTGGAGCGGGCGAAGGGAATCGAACCCTCGTATGCAGCTTGGGAAGCTAGGCGTCTGTCAATCGCGACAATGG
>NZ_DATMLW010000158.1:0-2480 GCF_035570375.1 Bradyrhizobium sp.
GCCCTTCATCACATTTGGGCCCTTGATGCAGATTTCTCCGCGTTGGCCACGCGGGACGTACTGCTCCGGGTTATCAATGCTGAGGAACTTGATGATGATACTGGGCATCGGCATTCCGCAGGATCCGACCTTGCGCATGCCATCCTTCTGGGCCGGCGTGAAGGTGCCGGCCGGCGAGGTCTCGGTCATGCCCCAGCCTTCGCTCAGGTTACAGCCGGTGATCGCGGCAAATTGCTGCGCGACCTCAAGCGGCAGCGGCGCCCCGCCTGAGCCGCAATATTTGAGCGTGCGCAAGCTGTGCCGGGGAGTCTCGGGATGGTTGATCAGCGCAGTGAACATCGTCGGCACACCGCAGAAGACGCTTACCGCTTTCGCCGAGATATCCTCAAGCGCGGCCTTTGGATCGAAGCGCACGTGCTGAATAATCTCCGCTCCTTGGAGAATAGCGAACAGAACATTCACCGCGAGCGCATAGATGTGGAATGGTGGAAGCACCGCAAGGAAGCGCTCCTGACCTTCGGCAAGCACCGGAGGAGAGCCGGCGGTCGTTGCCCTGTACTGCTGGCACGTGCTTGTAAGATTGGCGTGGGTAAGCATCGCGCCCTTCGGCAGACCTGTCGTCCCACCGGTATACTGAAGCACGGCAATCGTCTCGGCGGGATCGGCGACCGGATAGGGTTGGAAATTCCCATCGTTGCGGAGCAGTTCGGAGAAGCTGATGTGGCGGTCGTCCCATGTCACATCACTCAGTTGTCGGCTGGCCTTCATCTCGGTCATCACCGAGTCGGGATCGGCGCTCAGTTCGGCCAGGTTTCCCACCACCAGTTTCTTCAACCGCGTCTTGCCGAGCATTGCCGCCATCTGCGGATAGAGCGATGCGATATCAAGCGTGATCAATAAGTCGGTGCGGCTGTCCTCGATCTTGTGCTCCAGCACCGTGGCGGCGTCGAGCGGCGAGTAGTTGACCACCGTGCCGCCGGCCTTCAGCACGCCGAAAAACGCGATGATATAGTGCGGCGAGTTCGGCAAATACAGGCCGACATGGATGCCTGGCTTTACGCCAAGCTGCTGTAGTCCCCGCGCGGCGCGGTTCGCAAGGTTACCGAGATCGCGGTAGGTTATCCGTTTTCCCATGAATTCAATCGCGGGGCGATCCGCCCATTTTGCTACTGCGTCATCCAGAATTTTCTGGACTGGTCCGGGTACGATCTCGGCATCCCAGAGGACGCCCGAAGGATAGGAGTTGATCCAGGGCTTGTCGTTCATCAGGTCTCCCTCCCTTCTTAATCGTCAGGGCTTCAGCTCGCTGTGACCCACCGTCGACCGCCAGCGCGTGGCTGGTAATGAAGGCACAGGCGTCGGAGGCGAAGAGTACCATCAAGCCGTTTAGGTCTTCGAACTCGCCACAGCGTTTCATCGGCGGCAACTGCGCCGGCGCGCCCCGATCGAGGCGCAATCATCCTGGTCGGGAAATCGCCAGGCGCGATCCCGTAAACGTCGACGCCGAGCGGCGCCCATTCAGTGACAAGTATGCGCGTCATGTTCGCGAGCGCGCCTTTGCTGTCGGTATAGGCGGGGCGTCGGCCATCTTCTGGACAGCCACCGGTCAACCGCCCGTCTCGACGCGATTTCACCTTGCCGCGACGGCGCGGAACAGTCAACACGCCCTATTTCGGTTGCAGCAGCTTCTGCAAGTTTACCATATTCTCCTGCATGCGCTCCTGCACGATCTTCCACGCGTTGTTGCGCGATTGCGCTTCCATCTCGAAAAGTTCGCGGAAATCGGCGATCGCCTTCTCAATGCCCTGTTTTGCGACATCAGCGCGTTTTGATATCGCTTCGGCGCTCGTGGCATCTTTGACTGCTGCTTGCCATTCCGCCAGCGTTTCTCGGAGGATCTCGTTGCGTCGTGCCACGAGTGCCTTGATCCCTTCGGAAGCCTGCTGGCTCGCCTCTGTTAAAGCTTCCATGTCCTTGCGCTGCCAGTCGATAAGCGCGTCGATATCGAGGCTGGGCAACTGGAATTTCTCGATCAGCTTTTTGAGATCCTCAAATCCGGGAAACGCGCCTGCGTCCGGGCCGGTAGGTTGCCGTCTGTCGGTCTCCATGAATTTCGTCCTTCTCGGTTCGGTGGTTGCGGTGAATGATCAGGCGATGTGTCGAGCCAACTAGACCTCGATTGGACCGGCGCGCGACGGCGCCGTGCAATCGCCGTCGCAACGATACGGATCGGAATACAACAGGCTGCGGAGCCCGCCGCGATCGAACGGCCGCCATTCGTCTTCCGGCAGCGCAAGCCGGTCCGCGATCGCGTACAACACGGCGGGGTTGTACCCCAAGCCCGAATGGCTGCCCTCGACCTCGATGTTTTCCGTCGTGGCGCTCTCCTGTTCGCGGCAGCCCTGCCACGCGACGATGCCGTCGCTACGGGTATAGATTGCCGTGCTCGGCACCGGCGGCGGAAGCTTCATGGCTTCGCG
>NZ_DATMLW010000159.1:0-128007 GCF_035570375.1 Bradyrhizobium sp.
TCGTAATTCGTAATGACGGGGTCGGGGGTTCGAGTCCCTCTTGCGCACCATTTAACGGTCTGAAATCTAACGTAGCCTCGGCTTATCGTCGCCGGTGCGGTTTACGCGTTGGAGAGTCTGTTCCGGTAATGGCCCGATACCACGCGGCATCCGATTGAGCGCGCGCTTGAGCAGCGGCAAGGTCTGATTTTGCCCGATAGAACTGGCTTAAGGCGAGATAGCAATCGGTGCGCGCCGGTCCGAGAGCCATCGCGGCGCAGTTTCCTTGCGCGCTCGCGACCGCGGGAAAGCTCGCCAGCAAGATTGCGACAACACTCGCGCTGCAACGTGTGATGCCGCCTGCAAAGCGGATTTCAGCTTTCTGCTCCGGGTTTTGGGTCCAAGCCGACATGCCCCCCAGCGAGAAATTCCGAGTGAGGTGGTTGAGGGAGACCGGGCTGCTGTACATTCTCGCCTCGTTGTGCGGCACAAGCCGACGGGTGCAACTCATACCACCGACGTAATCGACTTGTTCACATTCCAGGACGGAAAAATTATCGAGCTGGTGGAAGCCGCGGATAACGCATTGATCAAATGCTTCGGGGGCGTCCTGGGTTCGCCGCGAAGGCTCGCGGGGTGGCCGTTGGTAGCCTGACGCTAACTCACATTCCGTAGAATTTTGCGTGCTGCCACAAGATCGCTGGTTTCAAAGCCTTCCGTGAAGCGCGAATATGCGGCTTCAAGTACCTCTCGCGCCACGTCGGCCTTTCCCTGATCAATCCACACTCGACCAAGCGAGAGTGCTGCCTTCAGCTCCCACGTGAGAGCTGACTGCTTTCGGGACGTTTCGATGGCAAGAAGCAAGCTCGCCTCTGCTAACGAGTGCTCGGAACCAGGTCCGCTTAGCAGTATCTCGCCCCGAGCGCGCAGGAGCTCGGGTTTCCACCAATTTTCGCCGCAATGCTCCGTCCGCTCCAGCGTCCGTTCAACAAGAGATCTCGCTTCCTGAGTTGAGCCTACCTTGCACAATGCCTCTGCGAGCGAACATACAGCTGGCGTCTTCGCGCAAAGATACTGTTCGGCATCCATTGCGCCGAGCGCACGCGTCAGCAGTGCTATGCCCGACCGCGGATCATCACGAGCGAGCTCTAGTTCACCTTTGAGCGCAAGCGCAACCGCCTGATAGGCTGGAAGTGAATATTTAGCGGCTTGCTGAGTGACAAGATTGATGGCTGTCTCTACGCCTTCGAGAGAATCGCTCCTGAGAAGGATCAGAATCGAATAAACCAACGCAATGCAGTATGAAACAGGATGGTCGTACGCTGCTGCGTTATCGATCGTACGTCTGGCGATTTGGTATGCCTGGTCCTTGAATCCGCACAACCACAAACTCATGCAAAGAGTAACCTGTGCTCGTACCTGGTGGTCATAGCCAAAAGAATTCAATCGCTCGGCGGCCACCTCCTCGGCAAGCCTGAAGCCCCGCCGAGTATGATGAAGTCCAGCATACTGTTCACCTGCAAAAAAATAGGCGTTACCAAGCATCCATTCCTTGAGTACGGCTTCGGCCGTTCCTGTCAGGTTTTCGGCGACCGCCACAGCACGCTTTGCCGTGTTCAAAGCGCCAGTGATATCACCGCGGCGAACAAGCAAGTCTTTCAGACCAGCCAGAAGGTATAATTGCAGCCTGTGTTCGTTCAGCGGCTCTGACAGACCGATAGCTCGCTCGATAGCCAACGCCACCTCTTTGCTATCAGAGCGGGTAAATGTCGATGAAATTGCCCACGCTTCCAGAAGCCTGAGCTCCAGTCGTGTTTGTCCCCCCGCGCTATTCAACGCGTTTAGCGCCTTACGCGACCAATCGCGACACTCCTCCAATTGGGAAAGTCCGAGGAAAAGCGGCGCGGCCCGGGCAGCAAGTTCGCAGGCTATTGAAGCATCCCCGCCCGTTGAGAAACACCAGGACAGGGCCTTGCGAATATTGCCGATATGCGAAGCGTATGCGGCGATGGTTTCCCGGGAAAGGACGGGTCCTTCATCCAGAAGAACCTTAAGAAGGTCCGACAAATAAAGCGCGTGACGTCGCGCGATCAACCCGCTATCGCCCCTCTCGGCGAGCAAAGTCTGCGCATAGACGCGAGTCGTATCAAGAAGACGATAAAGAAAGACAGGTTCCGTTGAGGACACTGAGACGAGAGATTTATCGATCAGGCCGGCGATCGCCGTTTCGATCACGTATTCATCAAAGTTAGAATCGTTGCCTATTGCGCGGGCCGCCTCCATCGAAAATTCGCCCGCGAACACCGACAATCGACTGAGGATCACCTGCTCGTCCGCCGACAGGAGCTTGAAACTCCAATCGAGCGTGGAATACAGGGTTTGATGACGCGGCGATTCACCGCATTTGCCAGGCAAGAAAAGCTCTGCACCGACGTCGAGGAGCCTTGCAGTGCCATTAATCCCGAAACCTCCGACGCGACTGGCCACAAGCTTGATCGCCAGCGGAATACCGTCCAGGCGATGACAGATTTGGCTGACAATTGCTGCATCCGCATCACTCAATGGGACGTCATATCCGCTCGATTTCGCATCCTCCATAAACAGCTGGATGGCCGACGAAGTAAGTGCTTGCTCGGAAGTCGGGATCTGCTCGCGCGGCATATCGAGCGGTCGAAGCCGATATACGGTTTCTCCTTCAGCTCGCATTACTTCACGGCTGGTTGCTAGCAGATATACCGCAGGCGCCTCACGAAAGATTCGTGCAGATATCGCCGCAACCGTCTCAATGACGTGTTCACACCCATCGAGCAAGATCAGGCGTTTTTTGTCGGCCAGGAAGCCGCAGACGAATGCCTCAGGATCTAACCCTTGTGCTGAACATCCCAGCGCGGCAGTTAGAGTACCGAGTACTTGCTCACATTCGGTGATCGAACCGAGGTCTACAAAGCAGACCCCATCGTCTCCAAACCGATGGCGAAGTGCATTGGCGATCGCCACGGCAACGCTCGTCTTTCCTATACCGCCTGGTCCGACCACGTTGAGAAATCGCCGTGAGAGCAGGAGATCGGATAACGATTGGACCGCATCACCTCGTCCTATCAGCAGTTTTGGCCCCGGCGGAAGGTTGAGCCGTGGTATTGGGCCTGCGGAGGTGGTCGCGGTCGCGGCTTCGATCGCTTCTCGTCGAATCGGCGCTACAAAAGCGTAACCCCGGCCAGTCACATTGGCGACATAGTGGGCGTCGTTCTCGTTGCCGAGCGCTCTGCGAAGCGCAGCAACGCACACGCGAAGGGAACCTTTCTCGACCGTGCGGCCCTGCCACACTTGTTCGAGCAACACGCGGTTACTTACTGTCTCTCCCGCTTGGTCGGTCAACGCAATCAGAAGATCCAAAGCGCGGCTGCCAATAGAGACCGGTATCTCGTCTCTTAATAGGAGCCGCTGAGATTTGATTAGCCGGAACGGACCGAAAGATAACGAGTCGGAAAGCCTTTCCTCACTTTTCAATTTGCCTATCATGCTTCGCTCTCTGTTTCCCGCTCGTCTAAACGGAGAGTCTGCTCTCCTGATCATTGTAACGGAAGCTTCATCGCACGGAATAGCGGATAATTTTGTCGCGTCGTTTGGAACCAGCCCGTTCGTAGCGCCGCAGGGCTTCCTCCTGTAGTCCCACAAAATCTGTAGACATGGCCTCTGGCGAGCCATGCGAGAAATGCATTTGGGTTAAGTGTGACCGCCTGGTCGGCCATTCCGATTGCGCTTTCACAATCGTCAACGATGCACGCCGAGATTGCAGCGCCGCATGCCAGTACGCGACGAATTGATGCTGAATACCGCCGCTGCGCGCATTGATTTGCGTCAGTGGCTATTGAGAGCCTCGCACCGCTTCTGCTAGATGAGCGGCAAGTGAGGTCTCTGACGTCTCGACCCGCCAATGGCCCGCAACATCCTGCAAGATGCCGCCAACACCCTGCCGCGCATGATCATGGGCGAGCGGATGTCTTACGCCGATCTCGAAACGCTCGCGCAACGGAGCGACGGCACGCTTTCGATCGATCTGTTGAAACGCGAGGCGCGGGATATCTCGGGTGTGCTCGTGCCGCTTTTGATCGTCGATCATCTCGCCGACTGGATGGTGCATCGGCTCGGCAAAAACAGTGTTGACGTTAATGATCTTTCGCGGGCGCATCTTGCGCTCACCCTTCGCACCGACTTGGTGCCGACGGTTCGCGCGCGCGCGATCCTGTTCGACTGGAGTTGCGTGAGCGGATTCGTGCCGCGCGACGGCTCTCCCAGGCGAGGTGAGGCGAGGGGGCGCACCTGGTACGATCGCGACCGCGGCATGAAATAAAGGTGATGTCGCTCCGGACAAGTGAGCGCGAATTAGCTCCCGGTTCTTTGTGTGTTCTCGCGAGAACTGTGGTTGCGGGTCCCTGCTTTCGCAGGGACGAGAGAGAGAGAGAGAGAGAGAGAGAGAGAGAGAGTCTGCGCCCCCCCGCGTGATTTCCATCACATAAGCCGGTTTCGCATCCCCCTAGTCTCCCCGCGTCCATCAGGTCAGGACCTCAAACAGGGAGACCTCACATGCGAAAGCTCATTCTGATCTCAGCGTTGGTTTTGATTTCCGCCTCTGCGCAGGCCGGGGCCTCCCGCGGCCTGACCATGGCCGCGAACGATCCGCCCCCCGCTGCCGATCAGCCAAAGGCCACAGACGTTCCGAACGCCGAATATCCAAAGACCGAGGCGCCGCGCGCCGCAGCGCCGAAAATCGATGAACGGCCAGCTGCCGAAACGCCTTCGGCCGCGCCGCAAGCCGGTCAGGCCAGGCCGGCGCCGGACAGGAAGGCCGAAAAGCCGAAGCACAGGCGCGAATCGACCGAAGCGCGTGTGATTGACGAACTGCATCGCCACGGAATCTATTGGTAAACACCGCTGCCGCATTGATTTTGACCGGCCGGTTCTGGGATCGGCCGGTCGCGCTGGTGCGCCGGTCCGGTCGATCCTCACGCCGAATTGAGGGCGGCATCTGTGAAGCCGTTCACAGTCGAATCTTGCGATCGCCCTTAAGAATCAAAGGCGAACCCGGTCGAGGGAGACATTTCGTGGCATCACCCGTGAACAAGACCACCGGCGCCCAAGGCTTTTGGGCGTCGATTGCGCGAATCTTGCTGGTCCAAGTCCTGGTCCTGATCGCGCTCTCGGGCGCCATCGTTTTCTATGTGGACTGGTCGTCCAAAGTTGCCTTTGCCGAATTTCTTGCCACGAGCCAGCAGACGACAGGGTCAAATCCGGTGATCCACCCCATGACGTTGCAGGGACCTTGCGAACGCGGCGCGATGGCGCGCCTGCATGGCTCGGCGTGATCTCCGCGCAAACCCGTTCCAGCGTTTGTCGCGAGTTAAAACCGGTTTCCACTTTGCGCTAACGCGGCCCTTCGGGTCCGGATCATGCGCTAAGCCGCGCCAATTCCAGCTTGAGCTACTGCGAAACCGTCTGAACCACGCTGCCGACCGGTCGCGTGCTCGCGACCGGTAGCTTGATTTCCTTGATCAGCGCCTCGTCATATTCGGGCAGGGTCTGGACCGTCGTTCTCGCCTTCATCTGTACGACCTTGTAGCCGCCGGCCTTCAGGCGCCGCAGCAAGGTCGGCATCGCTTCGGCCGTATGCTTCTGGAAGTCGTGCATCAGGATGATGCCCTTGCCCTGCTTGTCGAGTTTGGTCATGACGGTAGCTACGATCTGCTCGGCGCTCTTGGCCCTGAAGTCGAAGGAATCGAGGTCACATGAAAAGATCGCGATGTTGCGCGTGCCGAGATAGGCCATCGCCGCTGGCCCGTGCTGCAATTCCGGGAAGCGGAAGAACGGCGCCGGTGCCGCGCCAAGCGCCAGGCGGACCGCGCTGTAGCCCTTCTCGATCTCGTCCTTGGCGAGTTGTTCGGTCATCTTTTTCGAATTGAGGTTCGCGTGCGACCAGGTATGGGCACCGATGGTGTGACCGGCGGCGGCCACCTGTTTGAGAATTTCCGGGTGAAAGGTCGCATGCTTGCCGATCGGGAAGAACACCGCCCTGGTGCATTCGTCGGCGAGCGCCTTGAGCACGGCCGGCGTATTGTTGGGCCACGGCCCGTCATCGAATGTCAGCACGACTTCCTTGTCGGTCAGGAAATCGAGCTGCTTGAAATGCTCAAAACCAAAGCCCGGCCCGCCGGTGGTGTCGATTTCCACGACGCGCGCCACGCCGAGCGCGTCGGGATTGGCGCATGCGGGCTTCGCCTGCACCAGAGGAGCGGCGGCGAGCTTTTCCGCAATACTGCCGGTGGTTTCGATCTCGTCGCGCGGCGCGCCTGATCTGGCCGGGTTTGCGGCTGGAGACGGTGGAAGCAGTTTGGCGGGCGCCGCGGCGATGGTCTGCGGGGTGCTGACGTGGGCGTGCCGCCCGACCGTCCAGAACCACACGGCAGTGATCACGACAGAGGCCACAACACTCGCCAGCATCAGACCTAACGCGCTACGCATGGTTACTCTTTCTTAAATATCGAGCCTGAAAAAATCGTCAGGTCATTTATCGGAAATAGTCGTTAACGACCTGCCAACGCGCCGCCTGTTCCCTTAAACACCCTGCCGTGTTCGGTATTTGCGTGCCGATCCCCGACGGGTCTTAAGTGAGCGACGTCACTGTCTGGTGGCGGAGTGACCGCCGTCACAGTCCAAAAGCCGGGGTTCATTCACCTTTCGCGCATCACCACGCGCCAACGGTTTTGGCGATAGCCAAGGGAGCCCAGGGATGACCGCACCACTCACCAGAACGCTTCGCCAGGCCGGTTTCGCGCTGGCTGCCGTTGCTGCCTTCGTTTCGTACTCGCCGACTTCGAGCTTCGCCTATACCGCCGAACAGGCGCAGATGTGCACCGGCGATGCATTTCGTCTCTGCAGCTCCGAAATTCCGGACATTCCGAAAATCACCGCGTGCATGGTCAGGCATCGCACGGATCTGAGCGCGGGCTGCCGCGCCGTGATGGATCGCGATCTGGCCCAGAAATCCAGCAACGTTGCGGCCCGATAGCGCCTGTCTTGCCGGAAGTCTCTTGCGCTGAAGCGGCTTGCTAAAGCGCGATGAATTCAGGTCGAATCGCCATCGCGCTTTAGTTTATTGTTTACGCATGATCTTTTCGGAAAACCGCTGCACACTTTGCGCTAACGCGGCCCTTCGGGTCCGGATCATGCTCAGGCGCCGGCTTGCGCGGCATCGCGCATTGACAAACGTTGCCGCAGCGGATTTTGATCGTGCGAAAGCACGATCAAAGGCACCATCAGATGTCCAGGATGCTCTTCGTTTTGCCGCTTGTTGTGGTCGCCTCATCGGCTTTGGCGCAGCAGGGCCATGACGCCTGCGCGCGCGACGTTTCGCGCCTTTGCCGGGCGGTGATCAACCAGGGCGATCAGGTTGTTTTGGGCTGTCTCAAGCAGCATCGTGGCCGGCTCAGCCGCGCCTGCGAGCGGGTTTTGACCGAAAACGGTCAGTAAATCCGGCCGCGGATTCCCGCGAACCATCCTCACTATTTCCGAAGAAACCAGGGACTCATCGGGGGATTGAACGAGTCTGATCCCGAACCCATGGCTTATTTCTCTAAATGGCTTATTTCTCTAATTCAGATGCGTGCGATCCATTGTCGGGTTCGCCAGCCTTGGCCGTGCGCGATGCCGCTGCCAGCTCACGCACTTTTGCGCGGATCGGTTCGAATGGGCCGTATCTATGCTGCTCCAGACTGAAGCCGTCGACGTAGGGGCCGTACGGAGTATCGATCGGCTTTTGGAGGCGGGTAGGAAAATCCCTGTCGAGGTTTGCCATTTGTGGCCGCTTCTGGTTGATGACATAGGCTGCCACGTCATAAGCCTCTTCATCCGTGAGCACCGGGGCGTTGAACACAGTGCCGATGGGCATGTTGTGCATCGCATAGGCCGCGGCGGTCAAAAGGCGGCTCATCCCAGCGCCAGTGTTGTAGCTGTCGGGACCCCAAAGCGGTGGGAACAGATATCCGGCGCCGGTTTGGGCGCGTTGCCCCGATCCATCTGACCGGTGGCAAGCCACGCATAGCCGAGAAAAAACCTCCGCGCCGCGGCTGGGATTAGCAGCGCGGGCAGGCTCTTTTATCTTCAAGGTGCCCGCGCCGACGAGCTTTGCGCCGTCCGGAACCCCGGTCGACAGCCAGCGCATGTAGGAGGATAACGCCCTCATCTCGCGGCCATCGAGCGGCAGCGCCAGACCATTCATGCTCCGCTCCATGCAACCATTGATACGATCCTCGAGCGTGTCGACTGCGCCTTCCCTCGCGCGGTATTGCGGGAATTGTCCCCAAATACCTATGAGCGGCATCGCATACGGCTGGGTCCCGCCCCGCAGATGGCAGTTTTGGCACGTAAGATTATTGCCCGCGAAACGTCTCGTCGGATCCGACACAGTGGGCCCGATCTCATTCGCCGTATCGGCAAAAAGTGCGTACCCGTATTTGACAAGCCTGCCGAACGGATCGTCCGCGACCGCGGCGATGTCCGGCGGTGTCCAGTGGGTGAGGTCGATGTTGCTGTCCTCTGCGATCGAGCGGCCCAAGCCCGCTACCGAGGCCGTGATGCACAAGATCGCAGTGAGCCTGAAGAGCCACGTGCGTTTCATGGCGGACTCTGCGTTGGACTCTGCGTTGAATCGGGCTCAGCGAAGCCAGCGTCGGCTGTCGCTGGACGCATCATAGGTCCGGCGCGCCGAAAATCTACCGGGACTTGTTGCGAAACCGGAGCAGGAATGAGGGCGATCTCATCTCTCCAGACCATGAGCCGGGACCGCGAGGGCTAGACTTGTACACACTACGTGCTGCCGCCGGCCGCGGCCGAGGCAATCGGCAACACCTCGCTGGCGGCGCGGTCGGGGGTGTCTTCCTTCCAGCGAACCGATCCGAATGGCCGTTCCAGCATGCGGCGAATCCGCACCTGATCGGGTCCGAGGTGAAAATCCATCGCGCGCTGATGCAGCGCGCGTTCGGATTGCGTCGAGCGATTGCGCTGGCGCAGATAATCGAGCCAGGTCGGGCAATGATAGCGTTCCGTCCAAAGCTCGGGATCGGCGATGTCGCGCGCGATCGACCAGCCATAGGCGCCATTGCGCTGGCGGCTGAGCTGCACCTCCTGCATGACGTTATGGAAAACGCGGGCATTTTCCTGCGCCACGCGATACTCGATCTCGACCACCAGCGGTCCGCTGCGCGCGGTCAGCGACAACTGCACTTCGGGGTCGGCAAGCACCGCGGCATCCTCGTTGCGCGCGCCGACGCGCGGCATATGCAGCCAGAGCCCGAGCAGCGGCGAGGCCAGCATCAGCGCGCCGGAAACCAGTAGCGCGATTTCGACGCCGACCGCGTCGGTGAGACGTCCCCAGCCCCAGCTTCCGATGGCGATGCCGCCGGCGATCGAAGCCTGAAACGCCGCGAGCGAGCGGCCTGCCACCCAGCGCGGCGCCGAAAGCTGCACGCCGATATTGAACAAGGCAACCGCAAGCATCCACACCGCACCGGCAATTACCAGCGCGGCTGCGGTCAGCACCGGCTCACGGCTCAAGCCGACCGCGGCAATGGCGCCGCCCATCGCTATCGCGCAGGCGCGGATCGCGGCCTCGCCGCTTAAGCGTTTGCGCACCTCGCCGATATTGAGCGCGCCGACCACCGCGCCCATGCCGAACGCACCCAGCATGATGCCATAGGTCTGCGCGCCGCCGTGCAGGAGATCGCGGGCGACCAGCGGCATCAGCGCCGACACCGAGCCGCCGATAATGCCGGTCACGAGCGTGCGCGCCAGAACGATCTTGATCGACGGCGAGTTCGCAATGTAACGCACGCCCGACACGATGGCGCGGTTGAGGCGCTCGCGGGGCAGCCGCGACGGCTCGCTGGTGCGGCGCCACAGGAAGAGGACGACCAGGAGCGGGATGTAAAGGATGGCGTTGGCGGCGAAGGCTGCGACCGCGCCGGCCGTCGCAACCACGATGCCGCCGATCGCCGGGCCGAAACTGCGCGCGATATTGTAGCTGATGCCGTTGAGCGCGACCGCCGAGGGCAGCGTTTCCGCCGGCACCTGCTCGGTCACCGACGCCTGCCATGCGGGACCGAACAGCGCCATTCCGCTGCCAACGATGAAGCAAAAGACAAGCAGGATTTGCGGTGTAACAAGGCCGAGCCATGCCAGCACCGTCAGCGCCGTCGCCCCCGACAGTGCGATCGAGAGCGAAACCAGCGCCACGATGCGGCGGTCATACATGTCGGCGATCGCGCCGGCCGGCATCGAGATCAGCATCACCGGCAGCATCAACGCGGTTTGCACCAGCGCGACCTTGTCGGCGGACGATGTCATCTGGGTCATCGCCCAGGCCGCGCCGACCGCCTGGATCAACAGGCCAAGATTGGAAAGCAGGCTCGCCAGCCATATCCGCCGGAAAACGGAATGCCGCAGCGGGGCTGCGACGCCTTCGGCGGCGAACATCGAGCGTTTTGATGAAGCAGTCATGTCCTCTTCCGTGGTGCCGGCCGATCAGCCGGCGTCATTTTCTTTAGCAATGCTTGAGCGAAGCCCGCTCCGGCCCGAGGGCCGTGCAGGTTGGCTCGCCAAAATACCCAAAATCGTCCGGGCGTCATATTGGCCGCCGCGATGCCTCAATCGTGATCCTCGCATGCCGGTAAGCCGGTGGTTGCACGGCTTCGTGGCTTCTGGTTTTCGGAACTGATATGCTTAGATAACGCCCGCTCCGTCGTGGCTTTTGCGAGGACGCATTTGAGCATAGCCGAATCCTGGAACATTCCACCCACGCATCAGCCGCTGGTGCCTCCGAGCCCCCCGCGCGCGCCGGAATCGATGACCGCACTCGGCCGGTTGGCGGCGCTGCGAGACAACGCCATCGCAACCTGGGGCCAGCGCGCCTACGAAGAAGATAACATCCAGGGCCGCTTCCTCCTGCGCTCGAGTTTTATTCTCAACACGCCGGATGCGATCCGCCATGTGCTGGTCGACAATTACGAGAACTACACCCGCACCGCCGCTGGCATCAGGGTGCTTCGTCCCGTGGTCGGCGAAGGCCTGCTGATTGCCGAAGGCCGCGCCTGGAAGCATCAGCGGCGGACCTTGTCGCCGGCATTTACGCCGCGCGCGGTGTCGCTGCTCGTTCCGCACATGGTTGCGGTGACCGACGAAACGATAGCAAAGCTGCAGGCGGCGGCTGGCGCGCCGGTCGATCTGCGCGAAACCATGCAGCGCATGACGCTGGAGATCGCCGGCCGCACCATGTTCTCGTTCGGGATGGAACGGCATGGAGCGACGCTGCGCAATTTCGTGATGGAATATGGCGATCGGCTGGCGCGGCCGCATTTTCTCGACTTGATCTTGCCGCTGGGCTGGCCGAGCCCTCAGGATTTTTCCCGCGCGCGATTTCGCAAACGGTGGACGCAGTTCGTCCGTCTGCTGATGGCGGAGCGCCGCGCCGCCGGGAAGAACGAGGGCGCGCCGGCGCGCGACCTGTTCGACCTGATGGATGCCGCGCACGATCCCGAAACCGGAAGGGCGTTCAGCGACGAGCAACTCGGCGACCAGGTCGCGACCATGATCCTGGCCGGCCACGAGACCACCGCGACCGCCCTGTTCTGGTCGCTGTACCTGCTCGCGCTCGATCCCTCGACGCAGGAAAAATTGGCGGCTGAGGCGCGTCGGGTCGCCGCCAACGGCAGTCTCGATGTCGAGCAGCTGAAATTCGCCCGCGCGGTTGTCGACGAAACCATGCGGCTCTATCCGCCGGTGTTTCTGATCGCACGCGCCGCCTTGGCAGGCGACACCATCGCCGGCATGCCAATCCGGAAGAACGACGTGATCCTGATCGCGCCCTGGCTATTGCACCGCCATGAAAAGCTTTGGCGCGATCCCAACGCATTCATCCCCGAGCGCTTCATGCCGCCAGCGCCGCCGCCGGACCGCTTCACCTATTTGCCGTTCGGGGTCGGCGCGAGAATCTGCATCGGTGCGCATTTTGCGCTGGTCGAGGCGACGCTCGCGCTCGCCAGGGTCATTGGCGCGTTCCGCGTCACGCTCGTGGACAAGGAGCCGGTGATGCCGGTCGGCGTCGTGACCACGCAGCCGGACCACTCGCCGATGTTCCGTATTGCTGCGCGTTGACGGGTATTGTCGGAGCTGCCGGCAATCCCCAACTAAAGCGCGATGGTTCAAGGTCGAATGATTGCGGTGCGTTGGATTATTGTTTGGGCATGAGATCGGCGCAAACGCGTTTTCGCGCTTGTCGCGACGGAAAACGGGTTTCCGCTGTTCCGGGTCATGCCATAGGCTGAAGCCATGAGCGACATAGAGGCCCAGTTTTCGGTTCTGAAGCAGACGGCCGATCCGGCCGTGACGGACGCGATCGCTGAGCTCATCGCCAAAGGCGAAGACCACGAGCTCAATCGCATCAACGCCCTGGATTTCTCCAGCCGTCGCGGTCTTGACGAAGAGCAGGTAATTTCAGCCTTCCTGCACGCCTCGCGGCTCGGCCTGTTCGATCTCACCTGGAACGTGCTCTGCCCCGGCTGCAGCGGCGTACTCGATGCGCACGACACGCTGAAGTCGCTGCGCCATGAGGACTATCAGTGCGGCCTGTGTGCCTGCGGCTACGAGCCTTCCGTCGACGAACAGGTCGAGGTCGCCTTCACCGTCAGCCCCAGGATCAGGAAGATCGCCGCGCACGATCCGAACACGCTGCCCTTGTGGGAATATTACAAGCAGGTTTTCTGGAGTTCGGGCATCGACCTTAACAGGGACACCTTCCCCTCCCTTGCCGATGAGGTGACGCTCGATGCGCTGGAACTGCCTGCCGGGGAAAAAGCGGTGCTGTCGCTGCAGCTTCCACAGCAATTCATCATCGCGTTCGAGCCGGTGACTCACTCGGCGCATTTCATCGAGGTGCAGGGTGAGCCGACCAAGGAGCGGCAGCAGCTCGCGCTGGTCTACAACAAGGCGCACCCGCCGACCGGCTCGATCAGCCTGCGACCGGGCCCTTTGCGGCTTTCGCTCGACAATCAGGCCGGCGTGCGCACGCTGCCTACCGTTTTTATCGCGGGTGAAGCGCTTCATGAAATGCTCGGCAAGCGCCGGCGGTTTCTGACCGCCAAGCGGATGCTGTCCAACCAGACCTTCCGCGACGTGTTCAAGGCCGACAACCTCAATATCGACCAGCGTCTGAAGATCACTTCCCTGACCTTTCTGTTCACCGACCTGAAGGGATCGACGGCGCTGTACGAGCGCGTCGGGGATCTCGCGGCCTTCGATCTGGTGCGCGCGCATTTTCAGGCGCTTCTGGGAATCATCTCCTCCGAGAAGGGCGCGGTGGTAAAGACCATCGGCGACGCCGTGATGGCGACCTTCGTGCGGCCCGAGCATGCCATCATCGCGGGCTTGCGGATGCGCGCCGCAATGGACGAGCTCAACGTCCAGCGCGGCAGGGACGATCTGGTGGTCAAGATCGGCATTCACGAGGGCCCGTGCCTTGCCGTCATGCTCAACGAGCGGCAGGATTATTTCGGCCAGACCGTCAATATCGCGGCCCGCGTTCAGGGCCTTTCCACATCGCAGGCGATCCACGTCACCGGACCCGTGATCGATGCGCCGGCGGTAGCCGCCATTCTGGAAAAGGAGGCGATCACGCCGATCCAGAAACAGGCAGCCCTTCGCGGCATCGCCGACAAGGTTTTGGTGTACGAAATTCCCTGACAGTCATCGTGAGAAGCGATTCAAGCTACGCTTTATGCGGGAGGCTTCCTCGCAATACCGCTTAAATTGCCGAAACGTAATCTCGCACAAGGGCGTTTGCGCATTGTGCGACTTGCGTTTTCGACTCATATATGGTGGCAAGCGGTGTCCCCGCGTACCGGCAAACCCTGGATGCGAACATCATGCTCGACGGACTACGCCAATTCATCGCCGACGTTATTTCTCCAAGCCCGAACGAGCATCGCTCATTCGACGATCGCGGATATCGTCTGGCCGCCACCGCGCTGCTGGTTCACGTCATGTCGCTCGACGGCCAGCCGTCGGAAGCCGAAAAGCGCAAACTTCACAGTCTGATCGAAAGCCGCTTCGGCCTTGATCCCGGCACCGCGGGCCAACTGATTGCGTCTGCCACGCAGGTCGAGGGCGAAGCGGTCGATCTCTACCACTTCACCAGCGTCATCATGCGTTCGGTGGACGAGGCGGGCCGGCTGCGCATTGTCGAGATGATGTGGGAATTGGTCTACGCCGACGGTCAGGTGAGCGAGTTTGAAGATAACGTCATATGGCGCGCCGCCGACTTGCTGGGCGTGTCTTCCCGCGACCGGATCGATCTCAAGCACCGCGCTGCCGCAAGCGCCCCGATTCCGAACCTCGCATCATCGTGATGCGATCTTGAAGTTCTGATCCGCCACGCCGGGCCGACGACGCCCGTTTCGGTCCATCAGGCGCGCTTCGGATTCTTCAAGAAAATAACGGCACAAGGCGGAGCGCGCGTTCGCGGCACTGCAAATGACAAAACTTTAATGTGCCTGCGGCCGCCGAAACGGTCACGCTCCAATAGCTGGTATTCGATTCTGGTGGGCGCGAGGATGCCGAAGCGCTTGCGGGCCGCTTGCATCCCGCCTAAGGCGTAGGCTCTCGCCCCGGGGAGGCGGCTATAGTTGTGTTCAAGAGCATTGAATCGTGACTGAACGGGTGACGCTGATTACCGGCGCCTCGGCGGGGATAGGCGCCGAACTGGCGCGGGTCTTCGGATCCAACGGCCATCGCCTGGCTCTGGTGGCGCGGCGGGCGGACCGTCTGTCGGCATTGGCTAAAGATATTACTGCGGTGGGGGGTAAGAACCCGATCGTGGTTCCCTGCGACCTCGAACAGACTGACGCTGGTGATCGGATCGCCGCCGCACTCACTGCCGAAGGCGTGGAAGTTCAATATGTCGTCAATAATGCCGGCTTCGGCTTGTCCGGCCATGCCGCCCAATTGGATCGCACGCAGCAGCTTGGCATGATCGCGGTCAATGTCCGCGCGGTGACCGATTTGTCGCTGCGGTTTTCCGAGCAACTGATCCGCCATCGCGGCGGCATTCTCAATGTGGCATCGATTGCAGGCTTCCTGCCGGGGCCCGGAATGGCGGTGTACTACGCCTCGAAGGCCTATGTCCTGTCGCTGACAGAAGCCCTGCGCGCCGAGCTCGGTCCGCACGGCGTGCGGGTGACGGTGCTTTGTCCGGGCCCGGTGCCGACCGAATTCCAGGAACGGGCGGGATTTAAGCCTGGATTTGATTCGACGGTGCTTAGCGTTTCGGCCGCCGATGTTGCTCGCGCCGCCTATCGCGGCTTGATGGACAACAAGCGGGCAGTGCTGCCCGGATTCGGCATCAAGGTGGTGCCGCTGATGCTGCGGCTGTTTCCCCGCGGCTTCATTCTCGCGGCCGTCTCCGGCTTTCAGCTGCGCAAGCGCTGATATGACCTCAATCCGAGGCCATTTTGGCCCGTAGCTTGCTTGTCCAAGGATCGTGTCTGGAGCTCGCACTCACCCAAAATTAACGATCACCTCGCTACCATCGCCTCCTTGGGCCTGCGAAAAGACAGCTTGATGTCGTTCCATGCCAATAACATCGCCACCGGACCTGTGTGGCGCGTTCCGGCCGGCGCCAAACCAGCCGCCGATCGCCCCTTGGCTGCCACATCCCTTCTGCCCGTGCTGATGGTCCTGCATCAGGAAACGTCGACTCCGGGCCGGGTCGGCAACGCGCTGCGAGAGCTCGGATATCCGCTCGATATAAGGCGGCCGCGCTTTGGCGATGCGCTTCCCGAAACTCTGGAGGGCCGTGCGGGCGCCGTGATTTTCGGCGGACCGATGAGCGCGAACGACGGTGATGAGTTCGTTCGCCGCGAGATCGACTGGGTCGCCGTCCCGCTGGCCGAGCAGCGTCCATTCCTGGGAATCTGTCTCGGCGCGCAGATGCTGGCAAGGCAACTTGGCGCCCGGGTCGCGCCGCATGCTCAGGGACGCGAGGAGATCGGCTATTACCCGATCCGGCCCACGGCGGCCGGGACCAAGCTGTGTCCGGACTGGCCCGATCATGTCTACCACTGGCACCGCGAGGGATTCGAACTGCCTCACGGTGCCGAATTGCTGGCGGAGGGCGGCGACTTCCCGGTGCAGGCGTTCCGGGCGGTCAATTGCTTCGGCTTGCAGTTTCATCCCGACGTGACCTACGCAATGATGCATCGCTGGACGACGCGTGGCGCGGCGCGGCTCGAATTGCCCGGCGCTCACCCGCGGCATCAACACTTCGCCGACCGCGCACAATATGATGTGGCTGAGCGCGCCTGGTTGAAGCGATTTCTCGATGGCTGGCTGAGCCTCGTGCCGGCGTCGATGATGTCACAGGCCGCGGAATAGGCGGGGGCTCTCGTAAATCTCGAACTGTGCATTGGAGACCGGCATGACGCCTGTCCTCGTCATGGCCGGGCTTGACCCGGCCATCCACGTCCTTGTCTCCTTTAGCAGAGCAAACAAGACGTGGATCACCGGGACAAGCCCGTGATGACGCCAAGTTTGTGGCGGGGATTCCATGCGCGCGTCAGATTGCTTACATGTTGAGTCCAGTTCAGCGGGCGCAAAGGACAGCGACATGACAAACGATGAGTTCGCACAATTGTTGAAGGAGTTCACGCGCTCGGCGGAATCCGGCAAAAGGCTCGCACTGAGACGCCTGAAAGTGCTGAGCGAAAATGAACCGGCCGCGGTCTTTTGAGCCCGTCGCCGCCCTTCGGGCTACGCCGGGCACGCTTCGCCCTTCGGGTTTGTCATGGCCGTGCCGCGCGAAGCCCGACGGGCGAAGCGTGGTGGAGCCAGGCGGGATCGAACCGCCGACCTCGTCATTGCGAACGACGCGCTCTCCCAGCTGAGCTATGGCCCCGTCGTGGCCGCCTCGATGAACATGGGCGACCGAGTGTGGGCGCCATTTACAATCCGCGTCAAGGTCAAGTCAAGAACGGTGAAATCGCGGGCTTTTTCGGGGCTTTTTTGCAAGGAACTTCCCTTGTTTGCACGAGGTGGAACCGATATCTAGCAGACGGTCCGATCCGCGGCCTGTCCCATCGAGCAAGCCCCACCATGCGTGCCCTTCTCGACATCGTTCTCATTGTCCTGGATCTCTATGTCTGGCTTCTGATCGCCGCGGCCATCCTGTCCTGGCTGATCGCCTTCAATGTCGTGAACACGCGCAACCAGTTTGTCGCCGCGGTGGCCGAATTCCTTTACCGGATCACCGAACCGCTGCTGGCGCCGATCCGCTCGTTCCTGCCGAATTTCGGCGGGCTCGATATCTCGCCGATCATCCTGATCCTGATCATCATGTTCATTCAACGGGTGATCACCTATTACGTCTATCCGAGTGTGTTCTGATCGCGTGCCTGAATGGCCGATCCTTAATGGCCGATCCTTGGCGTTATTCCGCCCAAGGCGTCAGTATGGCGCTTCGGGTAACCCCGCGCGGCGGCCGGGACGCTGTTGATGGTGTCGAGACCCTTGCCAACGGCCGCACCGTGCTCAAGGTGCGGGTTCGTGCCATCGCCGAAGGCGGCGAAGCCAATCGCGCGGTGACTAAACTGCTGGCCAGCGCGCTGGGCGTGCCCAAGGCGAGCGTACGGATTGTCTCGGGAGAGACCTCGCGCCTCAAGCAGGTCGCCGTCGATGGCGATCCGGAAAGGCTCGGGCAAGCGCTGCGCACGCTTGTTTCGGCGAACCAATGATGGGATCGATATGACAGCCCGGATCATCGATGGAAAACGCATCGCCGCCGAACTTCGTGCCCGCGTCGCCGACGAGGCTGGGCGGGCGCGGCGCGACCATGGGTTGACGCCCGGTCTCGCCGTCGTGCTGGTCGGCGACGATCCCGCGAGCCAGGTTTATGTGCGTAGCAAGCACAGGCTGACGCAGGAAGCCGGCATGGCCTCGTTCGAGCATGTGTTGCCGGCGGACGTCGCGCAAGACGAACTGCTGGCGCTGATCGCCCGGCTTAACCGCGATCCCCTCGTCCATGGCATTCTGGTGCAATTGCCGTTGCCGAAGTCGCTCAATACCGAAGCAGTGATCAACGCCATCGACCCCGCGAAGGATGTCGATGGCCTGCATCCAAACAATGCCGGGCGCCTGGCGAACGGATTTGCGGCGCTGTCGCCTTGCACGCCGCTCGGCTGCATCATCCTGACCAAAAGCGTTCACGCCTCGCTTCAAGGCATGAATGCGATCGTGATCGGCCGCTCCAACCTGGTGGGACGGCCGCTCCTGCAGTTGCTGCTCAATGAGAACGCGACCGTGACGATCGCGCATTCGCGTTCGCGCGAACTGGCCACGCTGTGTGCGCGCGCCGATCTGGTCTATGCCGCCGTCGGCAAAGCGGAAATGGTGCGCAGCGACTGGATCAAGCCGGGCGCCACCGTGATCGATGTCGGCATCAACCGGCTGGTCGATGCCGACGGCAAGGCCCGCCTGGTCGGCGATGTCGATTTTGCCGAAGTGTCGCAAGTCGCCGGTGCCATCACGCCGGTGCCGGGCGGCGTCGGCCCGATGACGGTGGCCTGTCTTCTGGTCAACACGCTGCGCGCGGCCAGCGCCATTGCCGGATTGCCGAAGCCGGCGGTGTGAGAGCCGTCGTTCCGGGGCGCGAGCAAAGCGAGCGAACTATGGTGCGCGATTGCGCACCTGAGAACCTCGAGATTCTCTGATGTGCAATTGCACACCACAGTTCGATGCTCTGCATCGCCCCGGAATGACGGCTAGAGCCGTTTCGGTTCTGATTGAATCAGAACCGAGGCTCTGATCTTTTGTTTTGACGCGTTTTCTTCACGCGAACCGGTATCCACTTCGCTCGAAAACGCTATAGGCCATCACTTCTTCCCGCGCGCGATGCCGTCCGCGATCAATTGATGCGCTTCTTCCGCATCGCCCCAGCGCAGCACCTTCACCCATTTCCCGGGTTCGAGATCCTTGTAGTGCTCGAAGAAATGCCGGATCTGCTGCAGCGTGATGTCGGGCAGGTCGCTATAGGTCCTCACCTTGTCGTAGCGCTGGGTGAGCTTGGAGGACGGCACCGCGATGATCTTCTCGTCGCCGCCGGCCTCGTCTTCCATCAGCAGCACGCCGACCGGCCGCACGCTCATCACCGCGCCGGGAACGATTGCCCTTGTGTTGGCGATCAGCACGTCGCAAGGGTCGCCATCGTTCGAAAGCGTGTGGGGAATGAAGCCGTAATTACCGGGGTATCGCATCGCGGTGTACAGGAAACGGTCGACGACGAGCGTGCCGGCTTCCTTGTCGAGTTCGTACTTGATCGGTTCGCCGCCGACCGGCACTTCGATGATCACGTTGACCTCGCGCGGCGGATCGACCCCGATCGAGATGGCGTCAATGCGCATGGCTCGCCTCCCACAAGGTTTTTGGTCTGATTCCGCCCCGAAGCTCGAAAGGTTTGAGGCGGCCTGTTTGCGCCACCCCGCGTTAGCTTCTCTCAAAAAAATCCGGATCGGGCGTGCTTCGAACGATCGAAGTTTTAATTGGTCCAGGCGAAGGCGACCTTATCGAGCGACTTCGGCCCGAATTTCTCCGAGGAACGCGCCACCATGCGGCCACCGAGCGCGCGGTAAAACTCGGTCGCAGCCTCATTGTCGGAAAGCGCCCAGATCACCATGCTCTTCAAGCCGCTCTGCAACAGGTCACGCCTTGCGGCGGTGAACAGCCGCCGACCGAAGCCGAGGCCCTGAAATTCAGGCCGCAGATAGAGCTCGTAGATTTCGCCTTCGAAATGCAGGCTGCGGGCGCGGTTGCGGCCGTAATTGGCATAGCCGGCGATCTTGTCGCCGAACACGAGCACGCTCACGCGGCTGCCCTTGCGGATCGCGCTGTCCCACCATTGCGGACCGCGCCGGTTGATCAGCTTCTCAAGCTCCGCGCCGGGAATGATGCCCTGATACGCCGAACGCCAGGCTTCGTCATGGGTGGAAGCCACCGCAGCCGCGTCCGCAGCTTTGGCCGGTCGTACCTCGATCAGGGTTGTGCTCATGTTCGGATCAAAGCAAGTCGGCGCGTCGGCTTCAAGGTCTATCGTTAATTATCGGTTAACCTGTGGATTTTCTGCATCAGTTTACCGACCGAACTGTGCCGAAAGTGGACAGACCGATGGCGTTGCGGCATTTGGCCGGGCGCCGCCGGGGCTTGCCGGGAATTTGACAGCCTGTGCAGGGTTGTCGCCTTCACCAAAAAGGCCGTCTTCACCAAAAATTGCACCGATTGATTCGGCGCTGATGGAGGGGTTCGCGACCACCCGGCTGTGGGCACAATTTGCAAAAGTGTCCGCGGCAATGGGAAGCGAATGTTAGAATCGGCCCATTCCGAAGTTCACAACCGTGGCGGGCAAGGTTCATGGCATCCTTAAAAGCGTTTTTCCCCTTGGCCTTGCTTGGGTTGGTTTGGGCGCACGCCGCAGCCGCACAAGCGCACCTCGGTCCGCAGGGGGCAGAGGGCGAACCCAATCGCGAACAGCAATGGCTGGTGCCGTCGCCCGACCCGAGCCTCGCCGCGCATGCGGTATTGTTTCGGCCGCCGGGCGAGGGACCTTTTCGCCTGGCAGTGATTGCCCATGCCACGACCCAGAACGTGCTGCGTCGCGCCCAAATGCCGCAGCCGGAATACCGCGCGCTTGCCGCGTGGCTGGTGGCGCGAGGCTTTGCCGTTCTGGTGCCGGAACGTCCGGGCCATGGTGCAACCGGCGGAAAATATTTCGAGGACCAGGGCGGCTGCGACGAGGCCGACTATTCCCGCTCGGGGCGCGCCACCGGCGAGGAAATAGCGGCGGCGCTGACCTATATGCGGGAACAGTCCTTGATCCGGCAGGATGGTGCGGTCGTGGTCGGGCATTCGGCCGGCGGCTGGGGTGCGCTGGTGCTGGCAGCCGGCGATCCGGCTGCCATTTCCAACATCATCGTCTTCGGCGCGGGCCGCGGCGGTCACGCCAACGACTTCGAAAATCAAATCTGCGCGCCGCACACGCTGATCGCGGCGGCCGGCGAGTTCGGCCGCACCGCGCGCATTCCCGTGACCTGGCTGGTGGCGGCCAATGACAGTTATTTCTCGCCGCAGTTTTCCAGGAAACTCGCCGACGCGTTTCGCACCAGCGGCGGAAGGGTCGATTTTCGGGTGCTGGCGGCCTCGGGCAGCGAGGGCCATTGGTTGCCGGAGACGGAGGCCGGCGTCAAAAGCGCAAGTGCGGAGCTCGATCGCGCGCTCAAGCTGCGCACGCGCGGCGCGGCCGCCAAGTGATGACGGCCTATTTCCTCATCAAATATTTGCACGTGCTTGGCGCGATCGTCATTCTCGGCACCGGGATCGGCATCGCCTTCTTCATGCTGATGGCCCATCTCAGCGGTGACAGAACATTCATCGCGCGCACGGCAGCTACAGTCGTGATCGCGGATATCGCGTTCACCTTGAGCGCGGTGATTCTGCAGCCCATTAGCGGCGGGATATTGATGGCATTGTCGGGAACGAGCTTGGCCGAGCACTGGCTTCTGGCTTCGATCGCCCTCTATGCGCTCGCCGGACTGTTCTGGATTCCCGTGATTTTCATGCAGATCGAGATGCGCGACCTCGCCCGCGCCGCCGCGACAAAGCACGAGCCCTTGCCGAAGCGCTATTTCGAGGTGTTTCGCCGCTGGTTTGCCTTCGGCATTCCGGGTTTCGGCTCGGTGATGGTCATCCTCTGGATGATGATCGCCAAACCAGATTTTTGAGCAAGCCGGCATGGTTGGGACCAAAAAAATTCTTGTGCTCGGCGCCTCCGGCCTGATCGGGCGCTTTGTCACCGACGATCTGCGCGCGCGGGGTTTTCATGTGGTTGGGGTTGCGCGGCGCTTCTCGTCTTCGCAAGCCGCCGGCGCCGACGATCTGGAGATGCCCCTTGTTGCGATGGATTCGGGCGCTTTGGCGCGGCTGATCGATACCCACGACATTGACGTCGTCGTCAATTGCGTCGGTCTGTTGCAGGATGTGCCGGGCAGCGATGTCGGCGCCGTGCACCGCGATTTCGTCGCGCGGCTGGTGCGGGCGATCCGCGAAAGCGGCCGCTCGATCTACCTTGTGCACATCTCGATCCCGGGCGAAGTGGTCAGCGACCGCACCGACTTTGCCACCACAAAACGCGAGGCCGAGCGTCTGATCGCCAGTTCCGGGATTCCTGGCGCGATCCTGCGGCCGGGTTTTGTCATCGCACCTGCCGCTTACGGCGGCAGCGCCATGGTGCGCGCGCTCGCAGCACTTCCGTTTCAACTTCCCGCCACCGAATCAGGGGTGCCATTCCAGCCGGTGATGGTCGGAGACATCTCCGCGACCATCGCCTTTCTTGCCTCGCGAGAGGGCGGCGACAAGAGCACCGACGCCGTGGTCTGGGATCTCATGCAGCAAGAGCCCGTCACGCTCGGCGGCGTCATCGATTCATTTCGCTGCGCGCTTGGTACAAAGGCTTTGCCGCGCATCACCATTCCCGCCTTCGCGCTCGATCTCGGCGCCAGACTCGGCGATTTCGCAGGCCGGCTCGGCTGGACGCCGCCGATCCGAAGTACCGCGCTCGCCGAATTGCGGCGCGGCGTCCGCGGCGATCCGTCGGCCTGGATGGCGGCAACCAATATCGTGCCGGCGGATGCCGTGCGAGCGACGGGCCTTCGCGGCGCGACCATCCAGGACAAATGGTTCTCCCGCCTCTACCTGATCAAGGCGCTGGTGATCGCAAGTCTCGTGGTGTTCTGGAGCCTCTCCGGCTTCATTGCCCTGTTCGTCTCTTACGATGCGGCTACCGATATCCTTCGCAGCCACGCCTTTCCGCCCGCGCTGGTCGCGCCGATCACGGTCCTTACCAGTGTGATGGATATCACGATCGGTGCGCTGATCGCCTTTCGGCGCACTGCGGCATTCGGTTTGATCGCGGGCATCGCCGCGTCTTTCGGCTATATGATCGCCGCCGCGATCCTGACGCCGGATCTGTGGATCGAGCCGCTGGGAGCGCTGGTGAAGACCGCACCCGCGGTCGTCCTGATGCTGGTCGCGCTTGTGACGTTGGATAACAGATAACAGGATATGAAGCATGTCCTCGGGCTTGACCCGAGGGTGGGTGCCGGCTCGCGTGAAGAAAACGCGTCAAAATAACGGGTGATCACGATGCGCCCATGGCCCGACGACGACGTGATCCTCTATGACGGTGTTTGCGTGTTCTGCTCGCGCTGGGTGCGTTTTGTAGCCGCGCGCGACAGGGAGCGGCGCTTTCGCTTCACCGCGATTCAGTCGCCCTACGGCACGCGGCTCGCGCGAGCGTATCGCATCGATCCGCAGGATCCCGACACCAATGCCGTGATCCATGGCGGCGTCGCCTATTTCAAATCCGACGCGGCGCTGACGGTGCTGGGTCTGTTGCCCGGCTGGAGCTGGGTGCGCGTGTTGTTCGCGGTGCCAAAATCCCTGCGCGACGCCATCTACAACCTGGTCGCGCGCAACCGCTACCGGATTTTCGGGAAGTATGAGGCGTGCTTTGTGCCGGATGCGGAGTTCAGGGACCGGGTGATGGAGTAGCGGGTGGCAGAGAAATAGACCTCGACAATCGCACAATCCAGGGTGATAGTGGCTGACATTTCAATCGGTAATATTTCAATGTCCGAGATCGCTGTCCCGTCACAGACTGTTCCGGGGCCTGGAGCTGTCGACAAGATTGAACCACCAGTGCGCCGCACCGCAGTGCTTGTGGTGCACGGCATGGGCAGTCAGCGGGCGCTGGACACAGTCCGCGGGGTCATCAATGCGGTATGGCTCGACAAGGACACTGAGCCCGGCCCGAACGACAAGCGCTACTGGCTGCATCCGGAACGCAAGAGCGACGATTTGGATCTGTCAGTCCTCACCACCAATGAGGTTCCAGGCACCGTCGACAAGCGCAGTGTCGATTTTCACGAACTCTACTGGGCGCATCTGATGAGCGAGACGCGGGCGGTCGCGGTCTTGCTCTGGTTGTTTGAGCTCGTGCGCAAGGGGCCACGGCTCAAGCGCGGCATGCGCGCGCTGTGGTGGGGCGCGACGATCTTTTTGTGTTTGCTGGTGCAGTCCGTGGTGCTTCTCGTTCTGCATGGGATACTGCTGTTGCTGGGCAATCCGCCGCTCATCGATGACAAGGTTCAATTCGCCGTCACCAAGGGGGCGAGCTCGATCTTCCTGTGGAATCATCCCTATCACGAACCCGAAGCCTTGCTGCTCGCGCCTTTCTTCGTGCTGTTCATGGCGGCCACCTTTGCTGTCTTCTTTGCGGCCTCGCGCGGGGCCTGGAAAATCCTGGTGGGCGCCGTGGTTCTGGCAGCGATATCCGGAGCGATTTTCTATACCGGCATTGCCCATGAGACCCTCGCCTGGCTGACGTCCCTGTTCCTGCCGATCCTGATTTCGCTGTGTGTCGCCGCGATCGCCATGGGCAGGTGGGGTGCGATCGCAATGATGGCCACCTACCTGCTCTCATCGGGCTTTTTCGTGCTTTACCTGAATGCACGATATCTCTTCGATTGGAGCGGTCTCAAATCTGCGGGCAATATCTTTGCACTAAACGGCGGGCCGTTCTCCGACATCCTGCAGCACGGCTGGATTTTCTGGAGCCTGAACGAGCGCTACAGCGCGGTGATCGCATTCGCCGTCATACTCTTGTACCTCGCGCTTTATGCCTTGTTCCTTCAGCCCTATCTCGGCGATGCGGCGCGATATTTTCGTGCTTCGCCAGGCAATGTGCTGGTCAGGCGAGAAATTCGCAGGCAGGCGGTCGAAATGCTCGACACCTTGCACAAGTGGGGCACCTACGACCGAATTGTTGTGGTCGCGCATAGTCTGGGGACGGTGGTTGGCTACGACATGCTGCGTGCCTATTTCAGCAGGGTCAACAACCGTCTTCCTCGCTCCGATCTTCTTGAACCGGAGTTCTCCCAGCTCGACCAGCACGATCCGGAAAACCCTTCCGGCGCGATCACGAGCCAAGCCGAATTCTGCGCGAAAGGACGCGCCCTGATCGGAAAAATCGCGGCAGAAACCATCAACAGTCCGACCCCCGCCAATCAAAAGCTCCCGACCTGGCTGGTCACGGATTTCGTCACGCTGGGCAGTCCGCTGACCCACGCGTACTATTTGATGTGTGACGGCAGTACGGAGGAGAAACTTGTCGACGATTTTCATCGCAGGGTGAAGCAGCGGGAATTTCCCGTTTGCCCGCCGAAAAAACAGGATGGGGATGGGCTGCTGTCGTTCACGAACCCGAACACCAGGCGAAAAGAGTTTCATCATGCCGCGCTGTTCGCAATGACTCGTTGGACCAACCTGTTTTTTCCGATGAACCAGATGTTCTGGGGTGATGCGATTGGCGGCGCCCTCAAGGACATCTTCGGCCGCTATATTGGGGATACTCCGGTCTCTACCGTGAGCCCCGCGGCCCCCAGGTTCTTCACCCATACGGCCTATTGGAAGACCAGCTGCCCCGATGGACGGGCTGCGCCGCACATTGTTGCCTTGCGGCAGGCAGTGGATCTCGAGGACGTCTAGTCGCGCGCAACCGCTGCCGGATTTTCGGGAAGTACGAGGCGTGCTTCGTGCAGGATGCGGAATTCAGAGACCGGGTGTGAGAGCGACACAGAACGCGACGAGCGGTGTTCTTGGATCACTAATCCCAACAAAATTGGTGCTCCATTCACCACGAAAGCATTCGCTTGCCCACCACCGTTCCAAAGAATGTTTTAAAACTGAGGACATTACTGTGACGCTCGTATTCGGTTTCTTTCGATTTTTTCAAGTGTTCAGGGACCACAAGGATAATTCCCATGGATTCCATTTCCTCGATCGCGTTCGCAGCTATGTTTTCATCAACAGTGCCGAGAAAGAGTTCACAACCGTGCATCTCCCGTTCGACCTGCTTCCACCGCTCGCGCAGCGTGGTCTTCGCGCTTAAAATTAAACCCCGGTCCTTACCTTTTCGAGGTTTGGCAAGGTGAGCAAACGACGGAAGGACAAAGTCTGGTCGCTTGCGAGCTTGGATCACTACTTGCTTCCCGAAGGGGACTTTCCCGTCCAAAAGCATACGTTCAATGTGGTGTTCAAAGGACACTCCGGCACGGGCTTTGCGCTGCTGACCAGCTGATAGCATGTAGCGATCAATCTCGGGCAGGCGATCAACGAGTGCGTGGATAATGCTGGCGATTGGGGGGGCCTGGAACGTCTCCAAGAACAATTCTAACCAGCCCAACTGCCCTTTCGCGAAGCTGGTAGCTGCGAAAAAGATCCCATTCAATCGCTCGACTGATTTCCCGAAGGGCGTCGCCCGGCGCCTCCATGTCAAACGGGTTTAAATCACTCCGAGCATGTTTCCTCAGATAAGCGTCTCGCGCCTCACCGGCCAGTGCCACACGGTAATCTCCTAGTCCAATCGGAATTCACTATCCTTTCCGCCGGTGTCGCCCGAAAATCGCGACTTGGCCGCATCGAGCTCTTTTTGGAGCGCTCGAAAGATCTTCTTGGCGTCTTCGTCGGTGTACTCGTAGGCGCTTCTGTTCGCGAGGTTCCCGATCAACCGCACGTCCTTGATCGCGCGGTTCACTCGCGCCTCAGCCAACTCCACGAATTTTTTCCGCTTGTCGCGCAAGGCGTGCTCCCCAGCCCCCTTTTTTTGCCAGCGCGGGAGCCTTCTGTCAACAATACTTCGCAAATATATGCGAAATATCACGAATGTGTTTGGATGCGCTTGTTATAAATAGTTGACTTTTAAAGGAAAATCATCGTAGGTGATCGGTTCGGCTTGGTAGCAAAGACGTCCCAGCCGGGCCGAGCTTCGCATCTACAAGCGCCCCCATCACCTCCCGCGCCGCCCTCTCCCCCGAATCCTTCGCTCCATGGGCGGTTGAGAAAAAATTCGGCGAAGTCGCTTCGCCCGCAAAGAACAGGCGGCTGTCGACGGGAGCTGCGAGCGCGGCGCGCATCCCGGCGTGTCCGGGCAGCGCATGCGAATAGGAGCCGCGGGCGAACGGGTCTTGAGCCCAGCGCGATTCGGCAAGCGGCTTGAGCCGACGGCGGTAGTCCGAACCAAGCATCGCCACGATCTCGTCGATGGCTTCTTCGGCGAGCGCGCCTTCGCCGGCCTCTTCCAGTTCGCGCGCGAAACGCCCGCCGAAAAAGCCCTCGATGCAGGGCTGCCCAAAGGGACGCAGATGATAGGCGCCCATCGCCGTGCGCATGGTGGCGCCGCGCAAATTGCCGTCCACGGGCAGATCCTCAGGCTTATCCAGCGCCAGCGTCACCTTGTCGGCGAGCCCGAGCGGCAGGGCGCGCGCGGCATCGACCTTCGCAGGCAATGCCGGGTGGAAACGGATCGCCTCGTCCGCGATCAGGTTGGTCGGCACCGTGACGATCACGCGGCCAGCAGAAAGCACGCCCTTTGAGGTCTCGATCCGCACGCGCGTGCCCGAATGGTCGATCAGCGTGACTTCGGTTTTCAGCGCCAACGGGCAGGGCGCGCCATAGGCGGCCATCAGTGCGCCGTAGCCCTCCCGCACCCGCCAATTGAGCCCGGTGTCCTCATAGGCGTCCATGTCGAGGATCGAAACACGATCGAGCTCGGTGCCATTGATATAGGTCGAGATCGCATCGATCATCTCGTTCCAGCGGTTACCCGGTTCAAGACAGGCATTCGCTGGGCCGTCGCGGCCGCTTTTCGCGGCTTCCTCGGCGCGTTCGTAAAAGGCGTCGATCGCACGCATGAATTCGCGGCGCTGCTCGGGCGGAAAGACCGCATCAAATCCCCGCTCGCGCCACGGCGGACGGTTTTTGTCGATTTCGAAATTCAATTCTTCCGCAACCGCGACAAAGGAATTCTTGTCCGCCGAATGCAGCCAGCCGCAGCCGACGTCGAAGTTGATTTCGGGCGAGGGCATGATGGTATGACCGCGTCCGCCGACGCGGTCGCGCGCTTCCACGACCAGCAGCGAAAGACGGGAATTCTCCAGCGCACGCGCTGCGCCAAGGCCGGCGGCCCCGGCGCCGATAATGGCTACATCGACTTCGGAAGGAAGGGGCATGGTTAAAGTGTAGGGGGCGAATGGTGAGTGGCGAACAGCGAGTAGGTAAGACGCTCTTGCTCTATTCGCCACTCCCTATTCGCCATTCGCCACTTGCCTACGCCACCGCCTGCCTGGCCTTTTCGGCGCGCTTGCGGTCATTGGCATCGAGAAACTTCTTGCGCAGCCGGATCGATTTCGGCGTCACCTCGACCAGCTCGTCGTCCTCGATATAGGCCAACGCTTTCTCCAGCGTCATTTTGATCGGCGGCGTCAGGCGCACTGCTTCGTCCTTGGCGGTAGTGCGGATGTTGGTGAGCTGCTTGCCCTTGAGCACATTGATCTCAAGATCGTTGTCGCGGGTATGCTCCCCGACGATCATGCCCTTGTAGACCTTCCAGCCGGGCTCGATCATCATCGGACCGCGATCCTCCAGCTTGAACATGGCGTAGGCCACGGCCTCGCCCTGGTCATTGGAGATCAACACGCCGTTGCGCCGGCCCTGGATATCGCCCTTGAAGGGCGCATATCCATGGAACAGCCGGTTCATGATCGCGGTGCCGCGGGTGTCGGTGAGCAGTTCGCCCTGATAGCCGATCAGGCCGCGGGTCGGCGCATAAAACACCAGCCGCAAGCGATGGCCCCCGGAGGGGCGCATCTCGATCATCTCGGCCTTGCGTTCGCTCATCTTCTGCACGACCACGCCGGAATGCTCCTCGTCGACGTCGATCACGACTTCCTCGATCGGCTCCTGCCAGCCGCCGGTGGTCTCGTCCTGCTTCAAAACGACGCGCGGACGCGACACGCTGAGCTCAAAGCCCTCGCGACGCATGGTCTCGATCAGGATCGCGAGCTGCAACTCGCCGCGGCCCGAAACTTCCATCGCATCCTTGTCGGCGGATTCGGTCACGCGCAGCGCGACGTTGCCTTCGGCTTCGCGCAGAAGCCGATCGCGGATCATGCGGCTCGTCACCTTGTCGCCTTCGGTGCCGGCGAGCGGTGAATTGTTGACGATGAACGACATCGACACTGTCGGCGGATCGATCGGCTGCGCCTTCAGCGGCGTCTCGACGGTGGGATCGCAGAAGGTATCGGCCACGGTGCCCCTGGTGAGGCCGGCAATGGCGACGATGTCGCCGGCCTCGGCCTCCTCCAAAGGCGTGCGCTCGATGCCGCGGAACGCGAGGATCTTTGTCAGCCGTCCCTGCTCGATCAGCTTGCCGTCGGCATGGAGTACCTTGACGGTCTGGTTCGGCTTGATGCTGCCGGAGGTGATGCGGCCGGTGATGAGGCGGCCAAGATAGGGGTTGGCCTCCAGGATGGTGCCGATCATTCGGAACGGCCCGTCCTCCACCGTCGGCGGGGCGACGTGGCGCAGGATCAGGTCGAACAGCGGCTGCATGCCCTTGTCCTTCGGGCCCTCCGGGCTTTCCGCCATCCAGCCCTGCTTGGCCGATCCGTAGAGAATCGGAAAATCGAGCTGCTCTTCGCTGGCATCGAGCGCGGCGAACAGGTCGAATACCTCGTTGATGACCTCGGTTGGGCGCGCGTCGGGGCGGTCGACCTTGTTGATGACCACGATCGGCTTCAGGCCGACCTTGAGCGCCTTCGACACCACGAACTTGGTCTGTGGCAGGGGGCCTTCGGCGGCGTCCACCAGCACCAGCGCGCCGTCCACCATGTTCAGAATACGCTCGACCTCGCCGCCGAAATCGGCGTGGCCGGGCGTGTCGACGATGTTGATGCGGGTGTCCTTCCACTGCACCGAGGCCGCCTTGGCCAGAATCGTGATGCCGCGCTCGCGCTCCAGATCGTTGGAATCCATCGCGCGCTCAACCACGCGCTGGTTTTCACGAAATGTGCCGGATTGCTGCAGCAGGCGATCGACCAGCGTGGTCTTGCCGTGGTCGACGTGGGCGATGATGGCGACGTTGCGAAGCTTCATGGGTCACTTCTTGTTCGATCTCGACAATGGTCTTGGCGCGATCTCGCGGGAAAACCGGGACCTTTGCCTCGCGATGACGCTTTAAAAAACCTGAATTTCGGTGAGGCTCTTGCCAAAAAGGAAGCCCGGCCGAAGCGACCGGGCACGCCTTTACTAGTTGCGACGCAATATAGTCAGGAATTGCCGGGAAACAATGGCTTGTTTCGGGTTTGGTTAGCCGATTTTGACCCAAAACAGCCGTGAGTTACGCAACGTTGGACGTTTCTGTCGGGTAGACCCCGCGCAATACTTCCTCAAAGTGATTTTTGACGTTTTCGTTACACAGGCAGGCTCGCTTCTGCAACGCCTCTCGGTTGCGGACCAGAATCGAGCCGCGGCGGGTCTCCAGCACGCCCTCGCTCTTGAAAATCTGGATAACCCGGCTGGCATAGCTGCGGCCGACGCCCAGTAACGTGGCGAGTTGCTCATGCGTCAGCGGCACGACATTGTCGCCGTTGGTGCGTTCCATGGCCGAGATGATCCACTTCGCCGTGCGCTGCTCGATCGAATGGGCCGCGTTGCAGGCGGTCGACTGAAACATCTGGGCCAGCAGGCAATCGGCATATCGCGCAAACACATTGCGCAGCGAAGGCGAGGTGGTTTTCGCCTCATCCAGCCTCGCGATGGGCAGGCGCACAAACGGCCCGCCGAATTTGACGGTCATGCGGGTATAGGCCGGCAGGTAGCCGAGACTGACGATTCCGCCAACCGCGCCCTCGCGGCCGACAAGAATGGTCTCGACGTCGCGGCCATCCTCGCTCGCGACCAGATAGGAAACGAGGCTGGCGCCGCAGGGAAAATGGACCGTGTCGACATCGTCGCCGGGATTGTAGAGCGGCGTGTTGGACCGGGCCTCTTCGCGCACCAGATGCGGCGCGATCAGCGCGAAGTCGCCGGCGCTGAGCCGGCGCAAGAGATTGTTGCACGGCCGATCGGCGCCGTTGCCAGCGTGCGACGTCATTCGGAGTCCCTTGGGTTTGCGGTCCTCACAATAAGCGCTCAACCTTCGGCGGTTCCGTCTACTAGTGCACAGACAAACGCCTGAGGCAGTGGGAAGGTTTCGCCAGAGGAACCTGCTAGAATGCGTTTCTTTCATGCCTTTGGTCGGAACTTTTGCCAGTCCCCAAGATGAGTTCATGGATATTTTGAGCGATCGCCTGCCCGACGACGTGCTGATCGTCGAGGACGACCCCATCATCGCGCTCGGTTTTGAAGATACGATTGTCGGCTTCGGCGTCAGCGTGGTCCGCACCGCCGCTAGCGTCAGCCAGGCACTGAAGATGATTGAAGAGCGTGCGCCGGAGTTTGCGCTGCTCGATGTCGCATTGGTCCGGGAGATGAGCTTTGAGATCGCCGAGCGGCTCGATGCGCTCGCAATTCCGTTCGCCTTCGTCACCGGATACAGCGCCGATGTGAAGGTCCCCGTGGCGTTTACGGAACGGCCGCGATTGCCCAAGCCCTGCACGGCCGATGCGTTGTTGGCTGTGTTGAAAAGCTATCGCCTGGCGCAGTGATTGAACTGGAGATCGGAATTTTGAGCCTTACGCCGGGTCGAGCGTGGTCGACCACAGCGCAACGTCGGCGCGATCACGCAGCGTCACCGTCATCTGGCCCGTTGCGCCGTCGATCCTGACGTGACCGAAGAACTGCATGTTGGCGGAGGGCGGCAGGTTTGGTTTGTCGACGCCGGCGGCTTTGACGAACCTGACTTCCGGTCCGAAGGTGTTGTCGAGTTCGTTCGGCCCAAAAGTTCCCGCGTTCAAGGGACCAGCGACAAACTCCCAGAACGGCGTGAATTCCTGGAATTGCGCCTTGTCGGGGTTGTAGAAATGCGCTGCCGCGTAGTGCACGTCCGCCGTCAGCCACACCGTGTTGGTGACGCCCGCATTCCTGATGAAGCGCAACAGGTCGGCAATCTCGAGCTCGCGACCGCGCGGCGGGCCGTCGCCCTGCGCGAACGCCTCCGAACCTCTCTTGTTGGCGGCGTCATCGTACACGATCAGGCTGAGCGGCATGTCGGAGGCAATCACCTTCCATGTGGCGCGTGAGTTCAACAGGCCGCATTTCAGCCAATGCAACTGATCCGGCCCGAGGAAATAGCAGTCGGGGCCGTAACTGGCCTGCAAATTGGGACCGTTCGGCCCGCGATAGCTGCGTTCATCGAGCATGAACACGTCGAGATGCGGCCCATAGCCCAGCGCGCGGTAGACCCGCCCGGGCTCAACAATGCTCTCGCGCATCGGATACATTTCGTGGAAGGCGCGTGCCGCCCGCGCGGCCAGCAAATGGATGTCGCGAACCTTGTAGGCCTCGGGAAGTTCCTTCGATGGCGACCAGTTGTTGGTGACCTCGTGGTCGTCCCACTGCACGAAGATCGGCACCTCGGCGTTGAAGGCGCGCAGGTTTTCATCGAGTAGATTGTACCTGTGCGCGGCGCGGAATTCATCGAGCGTCTCGGCGACCTTCGCCTTCTCCGGGATGGTGAGGTTTCTCCAGAGCTTGTCATCTCGCAATTTCACCTCGGACGAAATGATGCCGTCGGCATAGATGGTGTCGCCCGAATGCAGGAAGAAATCGGGTGCGTGCTTGCGCATGGTGGCAAAGGTGACCATGCCGCCATCATCCGGATTGATGCCCCAGCCTTGTCCGGCTACATCGCCGCCCCACACAAAACTGACGTCGCGGCGATCGGCGGGCGCGGTGCGAAAACGGCCGGTGATCGCCTCGCTTAAAATGTCGGGATGGGAGAGGTCGCGGAATCTGACGCGGTAGAAGACATCCTGACCAGCGGGCAGGTTTTCGACCAGCATCTTTGCCGTGAAGTCGCTCTCCGGCAGCGCAGCGATCGGCGGCAATGCCCGGCAATCGCGAAACGACTCCGTGGTGGCGACCTCGACCATCATCTGCGAGGGCCGGTCCGCGCGCGCCCATACCACGCCGCCATCGGTCCCGACATCGCCGGACTGCACGCCATGCGTGATGATCGGCCGGTCGGCGGCGCGGCTGAGATACGGCATTGCCACGGTGGCGATCGCGCCGGCGGCCGTGCGAAAAACGTGTCGGCGGGAAATCCTGCGCGGGATCGTCATGCGGAGGTTCATATCGCTCAAAATTCGCGGGAAGATCGCGAGACAGGGTTAAAGGGAAAATGTGACGATGCGATTGCAGAAGGCACGATTGCAGAAAATGCGCCGGCCCTGATCGACTATAACGTTCCGGTCGCGCGGAACTGGGCGCTCGCCCGTTGCAGATTTTGCGGCATTTGCAGCAACAGCGCCTTGCGGTCGGCGACGGCGTGATGGAATTGTTCCAGCGCGATGTTGAACGAAGTCAGCGCGCCCTCTTCGATGGCGCCGTGTTCGAAGCAATGCAGTGTATCGCGCAGGATACCGTCCGCCTCAGACTGCATCTGATCGAGTTCCTCGAGCGAATCGGAGCGGCGGGCGCTTGCGATCATTTCCAGCAGCCGTTCGCGAAGCGTCGAGTTGTTGTTGCGTTCGTCCTTTTTAAGATAGCCGGCAAACCACGCGCCGACCGAGCCCATCGCGGAAAGGGCCATCAGCCCCCACCAGATGAAGTCGCTGTAGCGATCAAGGAACGTCTTCTCCTCGCCATCGACGAAGGCCGCAGCTCCCGGATGCACGGGGATATAGGCATCCTTGTCGGTATCCGGTGTCTCGATCTTCGCGGCCAGCGGGAATTCGGCCACCAGGTTCTGGCGGATCGCAAATAATTGCCGCGTGAAAGCCGCAACCGTGGTTTCCGAAAGATCCTTGCGCGCCACGATGTGGTGCGAGAAGCTGATGGTCTTCACTTCCTCTTCGGGGCGGTCAGGCGAGCCGCCAAAGGCGCCGGCTGGAATTTCCGAGGACTCGTACATCGGGTGATTCTGCGCAATCGCCTCGGCCGAATCGATGGCGAGGAAGGTCGGAGAATGACCGTCGCGCGTCGATGCCGCGATCGCTTCGATGGTGATCTTGCTGTTGACGGGACCTGCGGCGAGCCAGGCGTCCGCCTTCTGGTTGCGAATGGCGTCGGCAGCCTCGGTAGTGGGAAACTGGACGACTTCGACCTTGTTCGGATCGACGCCATATTGCTGCAGGATCACCTTGAGCAGGTCGACATTGGCCTGGGTACGGCCGATCACGCCGACCCGTCGTCCCGCGAGCTGCGCGATCTTGGTGATTTTCGGGCCCGACTTCTTGCCCTTCATGGCTGCAGGCACCCAAAGCACCGCCACATTCTTGCGCAGCGTCGCCACGGCTTGCGCATTTTTCGGAACGTTGAGGTCGCCGCGGATAATGGCGAGATCGGCCTTTCCTTCGGCAAGCGCCTCGGCGCTCGCGGTGGCGCCCTCGGTCTGAATGGGCCGCAAACGGATCTGGCTGTGGGACTGGGCGGCAAAGGCCTGGGTCAGGGCCTGGACGACCCTGAGATCGTCGCTGTTGGCCGGACCGACCGCGATGCGCAAGCTCACCGGCCGCATCGCAAAGTAATATCCCGCCGCGAGCGTACCGATGATCGCGAGGGTTCCCGCAATCGCGATCAGCATCCCGCTCCGCCCCGATGGACGGGAAGGCGGCGGCTTCGGCGCCTCGGCGAGGTCAAGACTGCTGGTCATCGATCGAACAACAACGCCTTCAGGTCCAATTTTCGTCTGCCGGGATGGTTATATCGATATTGTAACAAATTTCGCACCGCCGCGTAGTGACATCCCCGTCATGGTTACCGGGAGCTTCGAAAAGCGCCTTTTTGAGCCGGCATGAAGTCCGCGACGGCCTGCAGCGGCCGGACCATCTCTGGGTGATATGGTAAGTTTAGGGTCAAAGAGGAGGCAATTATGGCGGAACGGCTGTCGGCCGAGGCAAGAAAAGCGGCCCTGAGGGGCTTGCCGGGTTGGACCGAGGTGGCGGACCGGGAGGCCGTCGCGCGAACCTTCATGTTCAGGGATTTCAACGAGGCATTCGGGTTTATGGCGCGCGTGGCACTGGTTGCCGAAAAACGCGACCACCACCCGGAATGGCGCAACGTCTACAAGACGGTGGAGGTCGTTCTGGCGACGCACGATGCGGGCGGCGTCACTGCGCGCGACATCGAACTTGCCAAGGCGATGAACGCGATCGCGGCGCAGCTCGGCGTTCCCTGATTTGCGTTCTTGCCGATGTCTTGAAGGTCAGGGGTGAAATGCCCAGCTATCTGCGTGGGCCGTGAAGGTGGGCCAAGGGGTTTTTCGGCTGGAAATCGCAAGCAGGATCGGCGTGGCGGGGTTCAGGGAGCCAGGCGATGATATCGGGACATACCGTTGGATTTGAGCCTGCGGACGAGTTGGCGAAAGATCCGGAAAGCGTGCGCCGCCGCTTCTGGATCAAGTTCAAGCGCGTGATGTCAAAACTGCCCTTCGCAGAAGATTTGCTCAGTGCCTATTACTGTGCGTTCGACAAGGAGACGCCGCGCCACGTCCAAGCGGCGCTCCTGGGTGCGATCGCCTATTTCGTCCTGCCGTTCGACTTCATCCCCGACATGCTGCCGGTGCTCGGCTTCACCGACGATGCGGCCGTGCTCGCCACCGCGATTCGCATGGTCGCGACCCATATCAAACCGGAGCATCGCGACGCCGCCCGCGCCGCGCTGAGGCGAGGCATCGAGCCGGAGATCTAGGCGCAAGCCGTGCCGAGGCGATCCGACGGAGGTGAGATCGTCGGGGAGCCGATGCTGGCCATTTTCCCGATTGGCGATAATCCCGCGCAGATGAGGTGCAGGCGAACGGAGCGCCTTGCATAAGCCCGTAAAGAAGCCGGGGTGATTCACCCCGGCTTCTTGCGTCCTGCAAGTATCTCCCGTCCGCCTATCGCTGTCTTGGCGACACCTGGGCGCGGGCGTTTTGTTCGGCTTCCCAGGCCTTGTACTGCTTGAACAGGGCTTCCTTGTCGGTGTCGGCGAGCCTTCCTGACGCCGAGCTCTGCCTCAGGAATTCGTCGAACCTGTTGCGCGCGACCGGCTCAATCCCGTGAGAATCAAGCCACTGCTTGGCGGAGGGCAGACGCTGCCAGTCGGCAAGCGGCGCCGACAGCGACACCTCCCTCCACTTCGGATGGAAGGGCGGATTCTGGAACTGCGGGAATTTCGTGAAAAACGCATCCACGAACAGGGAGAGCTTGCGGTACCGGTCGGTGTTCGGCGCCCAGTTGTAGGCGGCGAGCACGGCGGGAACTGCGATGGTGTCTACCTTCTCGCCCTCGGCGATCAGGTTCGGATAGTCCTTCGAGGTCAAGGTCGCCGGCAGGTAGTCGCCCTGCAGCGGTTTCGAATAGTCGACCGTCACGAGATGGAAGCGGTCGTCCTTGAAGTTGCTCACCGACTTGTACGGCTTGCCGCCGCAGACGATGACGGCATCGATTTCGCCGTTCTTCATCTTTTCCATAGCGATGCGCTGCTCGATATAGACGACGTTCGGTTTCATGCCGAGCCGCTCGAACACGGTCAGCGCGGTGACGAAGGTGCCGCCATTGGGAAGATCGACGCTGATAGTCTTGCCGTCGAGATCCTTCAGGCTCTGGATCGACTTCGAAGCCATCACGTGCAGCTCTTCGTTGTAGAGCTTGGTCACGTAGGTGAATTGCTTCTTGATGTCCTTGGCGAAGCCTTTTCTTTCGAGATAGTCGAGCGTGTCGGCTCGCACGATCCCGAGGTCGACGCCCTGCAGGAACAGGATGTCTGCGACGCTCTGCACCGAGCCGCGCCCGACGATCGGAAGTACGCGCAACTTGTTTCCGTCGTCGAGCACGGAGGCAAGGTCAGCCCCAAACTGCACATAGGTGCCGCCGATCGTGCCCGAGATCAGCGTCACCGTGTTCGCGTTCAGCGCCTGCTTTGTGGCAGCCGATCCGAACTGAAAGATCGCCTTGAGGCTGTCCGAAACTCTGGCCGGGTCGTAAACGCCTTCTTCGGCCCGGGCCGCGAAGCCGCAAGCCATCAACGTGGCAGCGAGTGCCAATCCAATCAAACGTCGCATTTTGCTGGTCCCTGGTTCGAAAACTTTATTGCAATTGGCTGAGCCGCCGCTGAGCATCCGCCGAGCCGAGCTGCGCGGCCCGCTGATACCAGGTGCGCGCCAGCACCGGATCGGTGTTGATGTTGCGGGTGTCCTGCGTTCCCAGCACCGAGGGATCGTAAGTCTGCGCCAGCATCAGCGCCGCGCTCGCCTCCTGCGCCTCCGCTGCACGTTCCAGCAACAGGCGGGCGGGCGGGATGTCACCCGAGGCCAGCAGGGCCCTCGCCCGCGTCATCAGAGTGGCGAGTTCGTCAGGGGCAAGCCTTCTTGGCGGCGGTACGGCGACGACCGGCGGAGCTGCGGCTGCTTGCGGAGCCGCGGCCGGTGGCGGAACTGCGGCCGGTGGCGGAGCCGCGGCTGCGGGCGGAGCGGCGGCGACGGTGAGCGGAGCTACGGCGGCCACCGGAGCGGCGGTTTCCGCCGGGGCGACGTTCTGTTGTGCCGCCCTGAGGGCAACGGCAATTTCGTTGCGCGTCGGCGGCTGATTTGAAGCCGGCGAAGTTGCGCGCGCGCTAACCGCCGGTTGAACTTCGGCGGCCGTTGCGGCGGCCGATCGGGAATCCGACGTGCCGATCAGGGAAGCGGTTGCGTTGGCAAACACGGTGAAGGGGTTCTTCACCGTGACGGCGGTGAAGGCGGCCACCGATGCCGCGATCGCCAGGATGCCGGTCTTCAACAACCGCGATGACGTGCTTTTCCGCGCGCTTCCGAATCTCGGCCCCCTCGCGGATCCCTCGGGTCCGGACAGAAAAAGAGGAACGGAATCGTCAGGGAGGAATTCTTCCCTCGTCACGATCGATCGTGTGGGATGGTAAGACCGCAGCTGTGAACCGAACTCGTCGAGGTCGACTGGCTCGGCATACTGGTCGTCGTAGTACCGCTGATCGTACGGATCGTCGTGCGGACCGTACCTGGTGTCCTGCGCCATAGGATGCCTCCCGCTACAAACGCAACTTCGGGCATACCGGCTTTCGTTTCTCGATGTTCTTGGTGCCCAGCCGCCCGCTACTCAGCCCTTAGACTCGCATTTTGAATCCGTCCAAAAAGCGACAATCACCGGTTGGATTTAGGAGATATCTTGATTTCATTTGGGCAATATCGTGCAACCAGCCGGTCGGATTGATGACAAACTGATGACATTTGACACAATCTGGGACAGCCCGACCCTGTCCCTGATCTCGGCGAGGCCTGCGAGGCGTCCTGTTCAGGGATGCAGGATCACCTTGCCCATGGCTTTGCGGCCGGCAAGTACCTTCAGCGCATCAGCGGTTTGTGCCAACGGGAAGGTGCGGTCGACATGGCAGGAGATCTTGCCTTCCGCGGCCCATTTCACGAGCTTTTCCAGATTGGCGCGATTCTTGTCCGGATTGAGGCGCGCCCACGCGCCCCAGAACACGCCGCGGATATCGCAGCCCTTCAACAGCGCCAGGTTGAGCGGCATTTTCGGGATGTCGCCCGCGGCGAATCCGATCACCAGAAAGCGGCCTTCCCAAGCTATCGAACGCAGCGCGGCCTCCGCGTAAGCGCCGCCGACGGGATCGAAAATGATGTCGACCCCCTTGCCGCCAGTAAGCCTTCGAAGGCCTTCCTTGAGGTCTTCCTTGCTATAGTTGAGGCCGAGCTCGGCGCCATGGGCCTTGGCGAATTCGAGCTTTTCATCCGAAGAGGCGCAGGCGATCACCTTCACACCGAGGTGCCTGCCGAGTTCACATGCAGCCAGACCCGTGCCGCCAGCTGCGCCCAGCACCGCCATCGTTTCGCCGGGCCTGACCCCGGCGCGGTCTTCCAGCGCATGCAAAGCCGTGCCGTAAATAATGATGATGCCGGCTGCGCGGTCGAAATCCAGATTGTCCGGAATCTTGACAATGGTACCTGCCGGCAGCGCGATCTTTTCACGCGCTCCGTTGTGACCGCACGAAGCCATGACGCGGTCGCCGGGCTTGAGCTCCGTCACGCCTGCGCCAACGCTTTCGACGACGCCGGCGACTTCCGCCGACGGCGAAAACGGGAAGGGCGGCTTGATCTGATATTTGCCCTGGATCATCAGCAGGTCGAAAAAATTCAGCGCGGCGGCCTTGATTGCGATGACGGCCTCACCGGGCGCAGCTACGGGGTCGGGCACCTCGGTCAGAACGAGATCGTCGGGGCCGCAAAATTGCGAACAGAGAACGGCTTTCATGGACACACCTGATGAGGTTCGAACGCGCCAGTGGAATCGATTCGACGTTCGCAGCCGTGCTGATCGCGAGTTCGAAAAGCGAAAGTCAAATCCGTTGCCTGCCGGGATGGAATGCGAATGGTGAAATCGGACGACCAGCCAACAGGCTCCATACTTCATGCCGGATTTGAGGCCGCTTCACAATAGAAGGCGGTGAATCCGAACTGTCGCGGTTGGCCAAACTGCCTTCACAATCAGACATTTACCCGCTATCCAAAGGGATCGTTACCGTTCTGTGCCGGGCCATCTTGCAGTCACAATGATGAGGGACCAGATTTGGCGATGTCCGTACGGCGAATGCTGACAGTTGCAATGGCGGGTGCGCTGATGTGCGGGGTAGCCAGCCTTGCACATGCGCAGAACGCGTCGCCGAAAACCACCAAGCCTGCGGCGGCTACGCCGCAACCCGCACCTGCACCCGCAATCGCAGGTGGCGCCGAGCCGACGCTGATCGGCCAGTTCGGCACCTGGGGCGCCTACACCGCAACTCCGAACGGAAAAAAGGTGTGCTTCGCGCTGGCCAAACCGGCATCGTCGAAGACCAATCCGCCGAATCGGCCGCGCGATCCCGCTTATGCTTTCGTTTCCTCGCGTCCGTCGGAGAAAGTCATCAACGAAGTCTCGATTATGATCGGCTATGCGCTGAAACCCGGCTCGGAATCGACCCTTGAGGTCGGGGGCGCTTCCTACGCTATGTACGGCCAGGGCGACGGGCTGTGGATCAAGAATGCCGCCGAAGAAGAGCGAATGGTCGATGCCATGCGCAAGGCTGCCGACGCCACGGTCAAGGGCATCTCGGCCAAGGGCACCGAGACTACCGACGTCTTCTCGCTGAAGGGGCTTTCGCAAGCGCTCGACCGGCTGGCGCAGGATTGCAGGCGATAGAGCATGGTTCGGGATCCGAAAGACCCGGTCAGCGCATAATGGAAACTGGTTTTTTGGAACAGGAGCAGACCGTTGCGCTCCGGCCTCTTCACAACTTCAAGTTCACGGCTTTTGTACCTTTCCAGCCACCCCGGGAAGGCCTATCTGATGCGCCATGAATGAGACGATGACAGCCACTCCAGCACAATCCGGCGCCACCGCCAATGCGCCGCTCGAAAAGATCGCGCTAGAATCCTACGTGCCGCCGGCAAAGCCTTCGCTGGTCGGCCTGTCGCGCAGCGAGCTTGCCGACCTTCTGGGCGAGATCGGTGTGGTTTCCGCGCAGCGCAAGATGCGCGTGCAGCAGCTGTGGCACTGGACCTATGTCCGCGGCGCACCGCAATTTGCGGACATGACGAGCATTTCCAGGGAAATGCGCAAGCAACTCGAACAGCATTTCACCGTCGCGCGACCCGAGGTCGCCGCCGAGCAGATTTCCAGCGATGGCACCCGCAAATGGCTGTTGCGCCTGCCAAGCGGCGACAAGCTCGAGAGAGCGCATGAAGTCGAGTGCGTCTATATTCCGGAGACCGATCGCGGCACGCTGTGCGTTTCATCGCAGGTCGGCTGCACGCTGAATTGCTCCTTCTGTCATACCGGAACGCAGCGGCTGGTGCGCAACCTCACCGCGGGCGAGATCGTCGGCCAGATCATGGTGGCGCGCGATCGCCTCAACGACTGGGCCGACCGCGACACGCCGAACGGCGGCCGCCTCATCACCAACGTAGTAATGATGGGGATGGGCGAGCCTCTTTATAATTTCGAGGCGGTGCGCGATGCGCTGCTGATCGTGTCGGACAATGAGGGCATCGGCATCTCCCGCCGCCGCATCACGCTGTCGACCTCCGGCGTGGTGCCGAACATCGTCCGCACCGGGGAAGAGATCGGCGTCATGCTGGCGGTTTCGCTGCATGCTGTCCGCGACGAATTGCGCGACGAGCTGGTGCCGCTGAACCGCAAATATCCGATTGCCGAATTGCTGCAGGCTTGCCGAGACTATCCCGGTTGCTCCAACGCGCGCCGCATCACCTTCGAATATGTCATGCTCAAGGGCGTCAATGATTCGCTTGAGGATGCCAAACTTCTGGTGAAATTGCTGAAGGGGATTCCCGCCAAGATCAACCTGATCCCGTTCAACCCGTGGCCGGGCACGCGGTACGAGTGCTCGGACTGGGAGCAGATCGAGAAATTCTCCGAATACATCTTCAACGCCGGGTACTCCTCGCCGGTGCGTACCCCGCGCGGCCGCGACATCCTTGCTGCATGCGGCCAGCTGAAATCGGAAAGCGAGAAATTGTCGGTGCGCGAGCGGCAGGCGCTGCGCGCGATGGCGATGACGGATTAGAAACATGACTTCGGCGTCATGGCCGGGCAAAAGCGCGAAGCGCGTCTTCGCGCCAGATGTCCCGGCCATCCACGTCCTCACAGGTCTGGCCGAGTAAGACGTGGATGCCCGGGATGAGGCCGGGCATGGCGGTGATGGGCCGGTGGTCTTGTTAACGGATTGATGATGGCACTGATCGGCCGCCTGTTCGTCATTCTCTTCGGCTTCTTCGCGGCCTGCCTGGTCGCGGGAGCGGTCGTGGTCGGCGCGATCATGTTTCCGGAATTCAGCGATCTCGGTGCCGGCCCGGTAGACCCGGGCGCGCTGAACGTCCTGTTCGGCTTCGGCTTCATCTTCGTCAGCGGCTTTGCGCTCGTGCCGGCATTGATCGTGGTCTTGATCACCGAGGCCTTCAATATAAGGGGTGTGCTGACCTACGCGGTCGGCGGGGGTCTGGTCGGTCTGGCGTGCTATCTCGGCCTTGTTCCGTTCGACCCGGCTACGTTGAGCTTCGAGGGTATCGTGCGCCGCCATCTCGAAATCCTGACCGGGGCGGGCATCGTCGCCGGCGTGGTTTACTGGATGATCGCGGGCCGCAATGCCGGCCTGTGGCGGGAACCGCCGCCCCCGCTGCGCCAACCGCCGCCATTGCCGTCGCATTCGCCGCCGCGATCGTGAACAGGCGTGCAATGCCTTTTCAATGCGAGGCGTCTCGGCTAAACCCCGCGCCATGAACCGGACCGGATTGATCATCGCGCTCATGCTCGCGCTCATCGTCGGATTGCTGTTTGGAATCCATCCCGAACTCGATTTGAAGCTTGCCGCGTGGTTCTACGATTCCTCCAGTCGCACCTTCCCGTTGAAGCTCAACACGCTCGCGGCGATCGCGCGCGACGGCGCGATGTGGATCGCCTGGGGCCTGGCGCTACCGGCGCTCGTTGCATTGCTCGTGAAGCTGGCGCGGCCGGACCGTCCGCTCCTGATGTCGGGTCGCGCGGTCGTCTTTCTGCTGGTCACGCTTTTTCTTTCCGCGGGTCTTCTCACCAATTTCACGTTCAAGAGCTATTGGGGCCGCCCGCGCCCGGTGGTGGTGACACAATTCAACGGTGATCAGCCGTTCGTGCCGTGGTGGGACCCTCGCGGCCGCTGCGAACGCAACTGTTCGTTCTTTTCCGGCGAAGGCGCGACCGCGTTCTGGACTTTCGCGCCGGCGGCGTTGGCGCCGCCCGCATGGCGGCCGCTCGCCTATGCCGCGGCGACGCTGTTTGGCGTGACCACGAGCCTGCTCAGGATGGCCTTCGGCGGGCATTTCTTCACCGACGTGGCCGCCGCCGGGCTGGTCACGTTCCTGGTCGTTTGGCTCGCGCACGGCTTCATTTACCGCTGGCCCTCGACCCGGCTCTCGGACGCCGGCATCGATGCGGCGCTGACGCGGCTGGCCTGGCCCGTTTACCGGGCGACGCAGCGCTGGCGCGGCCGCGATATCGGCGAAAAGCCGTCGGTGTAAGCGACTTCATCGCGCCAGCCGTGATTAACTAATGGCCAGGGCTGGTGGAGGACCACCGGCGAATGTGATATCGCGCTACCTAAGCCGCATGCGGCATCAGCAATTCGACCGATTGGAAGCTCCATGAGCACGATTCTGAAAAGCCTGCCCAAAGGGGAAAAAGTCGGCATCGCTTTCTCTGGCGGCCTCGACACCAGTGCGGCGCTGCTTTGGATGAAGCAAAAAGGCGCGCGCGTCTTTGCCTATACTGCCAATCTCGGCCAACCTGACGAGGCCGACTACGACGAGATTCCGCGCAAGGCGCTGGAGTTCGGCGCCGAAAAGGCCCGACTGGTGGATTGCCGAAGCCAATTGGTCCACGAAGGCATTGCTGCCATCCAGTCCGGCGCCTTCCATATCTCCACCGGCGGCATCGCCTACTTCAACACCACGCCACTCGGCCGTGCCGTCACTGGCACGATGCTGGTGTCGGCCATGAAAGAGGACGGCGTCAACATTTGGGGAGATGGCTCGACCTTCAAAGGCAACGATATCGAGCGGTTCTATCGTTATGGCCTGCTGACCAATCCGGACTTGAGGATTTACAAGCCCTGGCTCGACGCGCAGTTCATCGACGAACTGGGCGGACGCGCGGAAATGTCGGCGTTCCTCACCGCCAACGGATTCGATTACAAGATGAGCGCCGAAAAGGCCTACTCGACCGACAGCAATATCCTCGGTGCAACCCACGAGGCCAAGGACCTCGAGCGGTTGGACAGCGGCATCAACATCGTCAATCCCATCTTGGGCGTGCCGTTTTGGCGCGACGCCTGTGTTGTCAAGGCCGAAAAGGTCGCCGTGCGTTTCCTGGAGGGCCAGCCTGTTGCGCTCAACGGCGAGAGGTTCACTGATCCGGTCTCGCTGTTTCTGGAGGCCAACGCGATCGGCGGTCGACATGGCCTTGGCATGAGCGACCAGATCGAGAACCGGATCATCGAGGCCAAGAGCCGCGGCATTTATGAGGCCCCGGGCATGGCGCTGCTGCACATCGCCTATGAGCGCCTCATCACCGGAATCCACAACGAAGACACCATCGAGCAATACCGGATCAGCGGTCTGCGGCTTGGCCGGTTGCTGTATCAGGGGCGGTGGTTCGATTCTCAAGCCCTCATGCTGCGCGAAACCGCGCAGCGTTGGGTGGCTCGCGCCATCACCGGTGAGGTCACGCTCGAGCTGCGACGTGGCAACGACTATTCGATTTTGCGCACCGAGAGCCCCAATCTGACGTATCAGCCCGAGCGGCTGAGCATGGAGAAGGTGGGCGATGCGGCGTTCACGCCGGCGGACCGCATCGGCCAGCTGACAATGCGCAACCTCGACATTGCCGACACCCGCGACAAGCTCGACCTCTATGCAGAAACGGGCTTGCTGTCGATCGGGGAAGGCTCAGAGATATTCAAACTAGACAGCGACAAGGAGTGATCCGCGCACTCTCCTCCATAGCGTTTTCGAGCGAAGTGGAGACCGGTTCGCGTGAAGAAAACGCGTAAAACAAAAGAGTAGAGCCCGGTTTTGATTCTATCAAAACCGATAGGCTCTAGTGGTCCCGGACAAGGTTTGTAGGGTGGGCAAAGGCGCGAGGCGCCGTGCCCACCATCTCGACAGGCGATATCCTGAACGGTGGGCACGCGTCGCTTTGCCCACCCTACAAGCGACCGCAAACAAAAATGGCCGGAATCGCTCCCGGCCATTTTGCGTTTGATGGCTTTCGACTCACCGCGGCGGCGCGATGCCCGGAGGCGGCGGTGGCAGCGCTGCCGCGCCGCCGTTGAGCAATGGCGTGATGCGGCGGACGGTGACGCGCCGGTTGATGCGGCTCGGCCCGTCGGTCTGCTCCTTCAGATATTGTGCGCCGTAGCCCTGCGAGGTCAGGTTCTCCGCCGGCACGCCGAATTGCTGGGTGAGCAACTCTGCCGCCGACTCGGCGCGCCGGTCCGAGAGCGAAAGGTTGTCGACGGGGTTGCCTACCGCGTCGGTGTGACCCTCGATCAGGAACACCTCGCGCGGGTTTCGCGCCATTGCCCGATTGAGTCCGTCGGCGATCACCTGCAGGCGCGCCGCCTGATCCGGCGGAATGTCCCAGGAGCCGGTTTCGAAGTTGATGGTGTTGAGATCGATGCTCGGCATCAACTGGCGCACGGTCGGGCTATAGCGGATTTCGTCCAGCGAATAGCGCCGGTCGATCCGGTCGACCGGCGGTGCTTCCAGCGTCTCGTAGATCAGCTCCGGCGCCGCCACGTCGGCTTCCACGATGTAGCGGTTAAAGGGAATCCGGATGATCGGCGGAGGCAAGTCGACATAGAAGCCGCCGACGGCGCGAGGATCGCGGTAGCTGTTGTCGATGATGATGATCTCCCGGCCTTCGCGGTCGCGCCGAATCCGGCGCACCAGCTGTCCGTCGCCGCCGACCACGTTGATGATCTGCGAACCATCGGGACGGATCACGACGGTACGCGTCTCGCCGCCGACCCTCTCGGTGCGGATGTCGCGCGCGCCGAAGCGGAAGCGGTCCTCTTCGTTGTGGCGGATGAACGACTGGCCGGTCGGGTCGACCACGATGACACGCCCCGGTTCGGTGAAGACCTTGCGGCCGCCCTGGTCGGTTTCCTGCCTTTGGCCACGGAAATCCTCCAGCCGGCGCGGGCCCTGCGGCGCCGCGCCCGGGGCCACGGGAGTCATCGCCTGCGCTGGCGGCGGGGGCGGTGGAATCGGCGCCGTCACCGTTGGCGGCGGTGGACGGCGTGCCACCGGAGCGCCTCCCGGCGGCAACGCGGTTTGACCTCCGGGAGCGGCCGGAGCGGCGCCCGGCGCCGGAGTGGCCGGCGCCGGAGTGGCCGGAGCTGCGTTCGGCGCAGGAGCTGCCGGAGCGGGCCGCGGCGAGGGGGCTGCCGGCGCCGGGGTTGGTGTCGGCGCTGCGGGCGCAGGTCCGGTGCGTGGCGGTGGAGGCGGCGCAGTCGGGCTCGCGGTTGGCGCGGCCGGTGCCGGTCCGGTGCGCGGCGAAGGTGGAGGCGCAGTTGGCGCAGGGGTCGGCGTCGCTCCACCCGCGGGCGGTCGCTGTGACGGCGCAATCTTCTCCCGCTCCATTTCCCTTTCCCGCTCCTGCTGTATGGCAGGTCCTGCCGGTGGCTTCGGAGCAGCAGGCGGCGCCGCCGCTGGAGGCGGCGGGGGCGGCGTTGGACGCGAAGGCGTTGGTGCCGCAGGCGGGGGGACATGTTGTGGTGCCGCAGCCGGCGGTGGCGGCGGCGACGGCCGCGCAGCAGGAGGCGGAGCCGCCGGAGGTGCCGGTCGCGCCGGTGGCGCGGCCTTGGGTGCTTCCTTGGGCGCTTCCTTCGGCGGCTGCTTGGGCTTTCCATCGGGGCCGACTTCCTCCCTGGCCTGCGCGACGACCAGTGGCGTGGTCTGTGCGTGCGATGGAGGCGCCGTGAACTGCAGGGCTGAAAGAGCTGTCGTGGCAAGCAGCAGAGACGAAAGTTTTGTCATGATAATTTGGGTCCTGGAAGGATTCTTGGCAGGGTGCAAACGCTAGCGTGCCGGATCGCCAGTCGATCAACAAACAAGGGTTAGGCCGGATTGTGGCGGCCTTCAAACGAGATTTTGCATTTATTTGCCATGGCGCGAGCCGCAGAAGCGCGATTATTCATGACGCGTTCACATCACCAATCAAATCGAGGTTCCAAATCGCCTATCGGGCATAAGATTGCGATCGGACGGCGCTAACGAATGCTCGGATATCGGTTGCGGGTGATGGCGTCGTCGGCCCCTGCGGTCCGCGCACCGGAAATTCGTCGGGCGCGCGCGATGGCAGTTCGTCGGGCCGTGCAGGCGCGTCTGGTTCCTGCGCCGGGGGCGGCACCTCGGGGCGAGGGTTTCCCGGCGGGCTCTCTGGCGGCGGCTCCGTCGGTTGTCCCGGCTTGAGTGGCGGTTCTTCGGGTGGGTCGATCGGCATGTTCTGCGCTTTGCGGAATTTCGGGCATCGTGGTGCCGAGCCAATTGCGCCGAACTGATAATGTTCCCTCCGCGGGCGGCCTCAGAGCATGATCCGGACCCGAAGGGCCGCGTTAGCGCAAAGTGGAAACCGGTTTTCCGAAAAGATCATGCTCAAACAAAGAGAGATAATGATGCGATTCCCACTTAATCGCATCATGATCTAGAGGCGCACCAGCATCGCGTTGCTGCGGTTTCGGCGGCTTTCCGAATAGCCGATCGAGCGCATGCCGGCGATGCAATCCTTCAGCCATTCGTTGCGCGACAGGTGTTCGATCACCACCGCGCGCGGCCAAAGGCTTGGCGGTGCTTCGGCGAAAAAACCGGTCAGCACGCGATCCTCAAATCCCTCGACGTCGATTTTCAGGGAATCGACATGATCGACGCCGGCTTCGACAAGGATGCGCTGCAGCCGCAGCGAAGGCACCTGGATCGCGCTGCCTCGTTCCTCGTTCGATACGACGCGGCTGGCCGCGAGATTGTCACCGTCGGTGCCGATCATCAACACGCCATCGCAAGCACCCGCCGCAGCGGCCACGATGTGAACATGCGCCAAGCGCGAGGCGGCACGGTTGAAGGCGAGCCTTGCAAGGGTGACGGGATGCGGCTCGATCGCGATCACCGTTCCGGACGGACCGACATGGCGGGCCATGACCATGGCGTAGGTGCCGACATTGGCGCCGACGTCGACGAATACGCCGCCACCGCGCGTGTTCGCCCGCAGAAAATCCAGCTCTTCCCGATTGTAGTCGGGATTGAACAATGCGCCACGCTCGGTGGCGCTTGTCTGGTGGTACAGGCGGAACGACGCGCCATGAAAATGCACGTCGATCGGTCCTGCGCGCAACCGGTCGATCAGCCGCGACAGCATCGGGCGGAACACGCCGCGTCTTACCCGCAGGCGATGCACCATCGCGATGATGGCCGCTTGCGCGCGCGTCGGCGCGAACGCACCGAATGGCGGAAAGGCCGGATCGTTGGCCGGAGCCGTGCCTGGAAGCAGGGGTGCGGTCAAAAACGTGCTCGTTGAATACCGCATCTTGATAGCCGAGTTTTGCCTGCCACTCCAACGACGTGCGATTGCAATCGCGCCCGCGGCTGTGGCTTTCGTTTCCTTGGTTATGTCTGAGGCTTCTGCCGGAAGCGCTGGGAACAGACACTGCCGATCAGACCAAGGGTCATCGACGGTGCGCCGGTGCCATTCGAATCCTCGGCGTTGAATTGGGTGACGATCCCTTCCGGCGACGTGACGACGCTGATCCTGCAAAATCGCGGGTCGTCGGACATCGAGCCGGGGGTACGGCCGTCGCCATAAAGACCTGCATGACCGGTGTAGGATGTCTGGTTGCCCGGCAAGTCCGCTGCGGAAAATTCCCAGACATAGGTCATTTGATCGTTGTCCATCTTCTTGCGCCCGGTCGGCTTGCCGAAGCGGGCAACGACGGTGTCGACATTCTGCCCGACGAATTGATCGCCGGGCCGATTGGCGGTAGCCGCATCCTGCCCCGATGTCCAGCAGCCGCCAAGCGCAACGCACGCGGCGACGATCGTCAGAATTCGCATCTTGGTTGTTCCTCGCCGGCCGGATACTTTCTCAACCGCAAGGCGGGAGCAAGGCAATTTCGCCTGTTGCGCGGGCCGCACTCGCACCGGATCGCGGTACGCTTGGCGACGCCATGCAAAGGCTGCAGCGCAAATTCAAATCGTTTTACGCTCGAGCGCAAGCAAGCGGGGCGCTGTGCCCTCACATCTGCCGCTCAACCAGCTTGAGCTTGAGTTCGGCGATCGCCTCGGAGGGATTGAGCCCCTTCGGACAGGCCTTGGCGCAGTTCATGATGGTATGGCAGCGATAAAGCCGAAACGGGTCCTCGAGATCGTCGAGCCGCTCGCCGGTGGCCTCATCGCGCGAGTCGGCGACCCAGCGGGTGGCCTGCAGCAGCGCAGCCGGTCCCAGGAAGCGTTCGCTGTTCCACCAATAGCTCGGGCAGGAGGTCGAGCAGCAGGCGCAGAGAATGCATTCGTAGAGGCCGTCGAGCTTTTCGCGATCCTCATGGCTCTGCCGCCATTCCTTTTGCGGCGTCGGCGAGCTCGTCTTCAGCCACGGCTCGATGGAGGCATATTGCGCGTAGAAATTGGTCAGGTCGGGCACCAGGTCCTTGACCACGGGCTGGTGCGGCAGCGGATTGATCTTGACCGCGCCGTCCTTCACATCGTGCATCGATTTGGTGCAGGCCAGCGTATTCTGTCCATCGATGTTCATCGCGCATGAACCGCACACGCCTTCGCGGCAGGAGCGGCGGAAGGTCAGCGTCGGATCGATGTTGTTCTTGATCCAGATCAGTCCGTCGAGCACCATCGGACCGCAATCGTGAGTGTCGACGAAGTAGGTGTCGATGCTCGGATTTTTGCCGTCGTCCGGATTCCAGCGATAGACCTTGAATTCGCGCGTCTCGGTGGCGCCGGCCGGCTTTGGCCAGACCTTGCCGCCGCTGATCCTTGAATTTTTCGGAAGTACGAATTCAACCATTTCTCTAACCTTTCGTCATTCCGGGACGGTCCAAAGGACCGGACCCGGAATCTCGAGATTCCGGGTTCGATGCTTTGCATCGCCCCGGAATGACGGAATCCTAGTCCCTAATACACCCGCGCCTTCGGCGGGATGTACTGAACGTCGTTGGTCATGGTGTAGTCGTGCACCGGACGGTAGTCGATCGCGGTGTTGCCGCTCTCGTCGATCCAGGCCAGCGTATGCTTCATCCAGTTCTTGTCGTCGCGCTCGGCGAAATCCTCGCGGGCATGGGCGCCGCGGCTCTCGGTACGGTTAGCCGCCGAGTCCATCGTTACCACGGCCTGGACGATCAGATTGTCGAATTCCATCGTCTCGATCAGGTCGGAATTCCAGATCAGCGAACGATCGCTGACCGAAATGTCGCTGATCCCGCCATGTACCTTGTGGATCAGGTTGTGTCCCTCCTGCAGAACCTCGCCGGTACGGAATACCGCGCAATTGTTCTGCATCACGTGCTGCATGCTTTCGCGCAGCCTGGCCGTCGACGTGCCGCCGGACGCATGGCGATAATGATCGAGCCGGCCGACCGCCTTGTCGGCCGAACCGGACGGCAGTTCCGGCTGTTTGCCGTTCGGCGTCAGCTTTTCGGCGCAGCGTAGCGCAGCGGCGCGGCCGAACACCACGAGGTCGATCAGGGAGTTGGAGCCGAGACGGTTGGCGCCGTGCACCGAAACGCATGCCGCCTCGCCGATCGCCATCAAGCCGGGCACGACAGCGTTTTCGTCGCCGTTCTTCTTGGTCAGCACCTCGGCGTGATAATTGGTCGGGATGCCACCCATGTTGTAGTGCACGGTCGGCAGAATCGGGATCGGCTCGCGCGTGACATCGACATTGGCGAAGATTCGCGCCGATTCCGAAATGCCCGGCAGCCGTTCGTGCAATACCTGCGGATCGAGATGGTCAAGGTGCAGGAAGATATGATCCTTCTTCTTGCCGACACCGCGGCCCTCGCGGATTTCGATGGTCATGGCGCGCGAAACGACATCGCGGGACGCCAGGTCCTTGGCCGAAGGCGCATAGCGCTCCATGAAGCGCTCGCCTTCCGAATTGACGAGGTAGCCGCCTTCGCCGCGGGCGCCTTCGGTGACAAGACATCCCGCGCCGTAAATGCCGGTCGGGTGGAACTGAACGAACTCCATGTCCTGCAGCGGCAGACCGGCCCGCAGCGTCATTCCGCCGCCGTCGCCGGTGCAGGTGTGGGCCGAGGTGCAGGACGCATAGGCCCGGCCATAACCTCCGGTGGCAAGAATGGTGGTCTGCGCGCGAAAACGGTGCAGCGTGCCGTCGTCGAGTTTGAGCGCTATGACGCCGCGGCAGGCGCCCTGATCATCCAGGATCAGGTCGATCGCAAAAAACTCGATGTAGAACTCGGCGGCGTGGCGCAGCGCCTGGCCGTACATGGTGTGGAGCATGGCGTGGCCGGTTCGATCGGCCGCGGCACAGGTGCGCTGCGCCTGGCCCTTGCCATAGTCCAGCGTCATGCCGCCGAACGGCCGCTGATAGATCTTGCCGTCCTCGGTGCGCGAGAACGGCACGCCCCAATGTTCGAGTTCGTAAACGGCGTCGGGCGCGTTGCGCACCATGTATTCGATCGCGTCCTGGTCTCCGAGCCAATCGGACCCCTTGACCGTGTCGTACATATGCCAGCGCCAGTCGTCCGGATGCATGTTGCCGAGCGCCGCCGAGATGCCGCCTTGCGCGGCCACCGTGTGCGACCGGGTCGGAAATACCTTGGTGATGCAGGCAGTGCGCAGGCCGGCTTCGCTGCAGCCGACCACTGCGCGCAAGCCGGCGCCGCCGGCCCCGACCACGACGACGTCATAAGTGTGATCCTCGATCGGATAGGCGCGGCCGTTGGTGGCGGGGCCCCCGCTGCCATTCACCGCATTGCCGTTTCCGCCTGCGGCCATCGGCTACACTCCGGATGACAGTTTGAGGATGGCGTAGATGGAGGCCAGCGCCACCGCAAACGAGAAGAAATAGTTGGCCATGATCGCGACCAACTTCACCGTCTCCTGGTGCACGTAATCCTCGATCACTACCTGCAGGCCGATTCTCATGTGCCAGCTGCTGGCGACGATGAACAATAGCAGGATGATGGCGACGACCGGGGACCCGAGAATTTGGGCGGCACCGGCCTGATTTCGGCCGAGCAGCATCATGACGACCACGACGACGGGCACCATCAACAGCGCCATGGCAACAGCGGTGATGCGCTGGCGCCAGAAGTCAGACGTGCCGGAATGCGAGGCGCCGAGATTGCGGACACGGCCAAGCGGGGTGCGCATCGACTTTGCCGCCTCGCCGCCAGGTGCGGTCATCGTCCGCCTCCGACCACATAGGCGATGATCCAGAGCAGAACCGTGAGCGAGATGCCGCCGACCAGTGCGCCCCAGGTCAGGGCTTCGCGTTCGTTCGCCTTGAAGCCGTAACCGAGGTCCCAGACGAAATGCCGGATGCCGCTGAGCAGATGATGCAGCAGCGCCCAAGTATAGCCGAACACGATCAGCCGGCCGAGAAAGCTGGAGGTAAAGGCCTGCACGTGGGCATAGGCGGCCGGCCCCGAGGCGGCGGCGATCAGCCACCATGCCAATAGCAGCGTCCCGAAATACAGGGCGATGCCGGTAGCGCGATGGACGATGGACATCGCCATCGTCAGGGTCCAGCGGTAGGTCTGCAGGTGCGGGGAAAGCGGTCTTTCGATCCTGGCGGTCATCGGCGGCTTTGACGGTTTTTCGGGCCTCCGCTGGCCCTTCAAGGCACCGCGGTAGACAATTTCTATTTACGAAGTGGAAACACTGAGCGCAATGGTGAAATCCGATGTCTGCGAACTTCGGTTCATAGCTTCAGATGAGCCTTGCATTCCTGCAGATTGACAACATCCCGGCGAGCTGTTGGCTGGTATACCTGAAGCACGATTCATGAACGCGCCAAGCAAAAGCTCGCGGCGGGAGGAAAATCGGGGATGGCCGTCGGATTCAACGTCTCCGAGCTTCTCGAACTGGCAATTCTGCTGGTGGCGGTAGGTGCGCTGTCGGGATTTCTCGCAGGCGTGTTCGGAATCGGTGGCGGCGCGATCCTGGTCCCGGTGTTCTACGAATGCTTTCGGCTCGCCGGCGTGCCGCTCGAGGTTCGGATGCCGCTGTGCGTCGGGACCTCGCTTGCCATCATCATTCCGACCTCGATCCGGTCCTACCGCGCCCATCACGCCCGCGGCGCGGTGGACATGGAGGTCGTCCGCATTTGGTGGCTGCCGGTCCTGACCGGTGTCCTCACCGGCAGCGTGATCGCGCGCTACGCGCCGGAACGTCTGTTCAAAATCGTGTTCGTGATGGTGGCCTTCAGTGCGGCGGCGCGGTTGTTATCGGCAAAAGTGGACTTCAAGCTCGGCGACGACCTTCCAAAGGGGCCGTTGATGAGAATTTACGGCTATGTCGTCGGGCTCCTCTCTACGCTGATGGGTATCGGTGGCGGGCTGTTTGCAAATATCCTGATGACGCTCTACGGCCGGTCGATTCATCAGGGCGTCGCGACATCGGCGGCGCTGGCGGTCCTGGTCTCGATTCCCGGCGCGCTCGGCTATATCTACGCAGGCTGGCCCGTGGCCGCGCATTACCCGGATGTGCTGGCACTGCAGTTGCCGTTTGCAATCGGCTACGTCTCGCTGATCGGAGCGGCGCTGGTGATGCCGACCAGCCTTTTGGTCGCGCCGCTCGGCGTGAGCGCCGCGCACGCGATGTCCAAACGCACGCTGGAACGTGCCTTTGGTGTTTATCTCCTGATCGCCGGCAGCCGGTTCGCGATCAGCCTGATGTAGCCAACACGGCGCAACTCGAAAATCCGTCCAGTTGTAACGAGCGAAGGATAATACTCTTCATTGAATTCCGCATCGTTTCGGATAAGGATCGCAATCGAGAGCGCGGGTGAGCCTCGTAGGGTGGGCTGAGCGAAGCGAGCCCCCCACCGTCTACCTTGCACCTACATTTGGATTTAGTGGGCACGGCGCGGAGCGCGCCTTTGCCCACCCTACGCAGCATTGGCCGAGATAACGAGGAGGGAGCTATTTCGTGTAAATCTTCGCATAGGTATTGCGCAAAATATTCTTCTGCACCTTGCCCATGGTGTTGCGCGGCAACTCGTCGACGATAAAGACGCGCTTGGGCATCTTGAATTTTGCCAGCCGCCCGTCCAATGCCTTCAAAACCAAGCTTTCATCGACCCTGGCGTTCTTGTCGCAGACCACCACCGCCGTCACGCCCTCGCCGAAATCGGCATGCGGCACGCCGATCACGGCGGACTCGATCACGCCCGGCATGGCGTCGATCTCGCTCTCGATCTCCTTCGGGTACACGTTGAAGCCGCCTGAGATCACGAGGTCCTTGCCGCGGCCGAGAATGTGCACATAACCCTGGGCGTCGATCTTGCCGATATCGCCGGTGATGAAGAAACCGTCATAGCGGAATTCGGACTTGGTCTTTTCCGGCATTCGCCAATAGCCCTTGAACACATTGGGTCCCTTGACCTCGATCATGCCGATTTCGTCGCGCGCAAGCTCCTTGCCGGTCTCGGGATCGGTGACGCGCACCGAAACGCCCGGAAGCGGATGGCCGACCGCGCCGGCGACTCGCTCGCCGTCGTAAGGGTTGGACGTGTTCATGTTGGTCTCGGTCATGCCGTAGCGTTCGAGCACGGCGTGGCCGGTGCGGGCGAACCATTCGCGATGGGTTTCGGCCAGCAATGGTGCCGAGCCCGAAACGAACAGCCGCATGTGTCTGGTGGTTTCCTTATTCAGCGCCGGGTTCTGCAGCAGGCGGGTATAGAAGGTGGGCACGCCCATCAGTGCGGTAGCGCGTGCCATCAGCTTGATAATGAGATCGGGATCGAACTTCGGCAGGAAGATCATCGAGGCACGCGCGAACAGCGTGACATTGCTCGCCACGAACAGTCCGTGGGTGTGATAGATCGGTAGCGCGTGGATCAGCACGTCCTTGTCGGTGAAGCGCCAATAATCGACCAGCGTCAGCGAATTCGACGCGAGATTGTCGTGCGTGAGCATGGCGCCCTTGGAACGTCCTGTCGTGCCGGAGGTGTAGAGAATGGCCGCGAGATCATCGTCGGCGCGCGGCACGGTGACAAATTCCATTCGCGCCTTGTCGGCGGCTTGCGTCAAGGATCCCTTGCCGTCGGGCCCAAGCGTTTCGACCCTGGCGCCGACCTTGGCTGCGATGGCTCCGATGCCTGCGGCCTTCGACGGGTCATAGACCACCAGCGAAGGTTCGGCATCGGTAATGAAATATTCGAGTTCGTTGAGCGTGTAGGCGGTGTTGAGCGGAAGATAGACCGCACCGGCACGCACAGTCGCGAGATAGAGCACAAGCCCGGTCACCGATTTCTCGGTTTGTGCGGCGACGCGGTCTCCGGGCTTGACGCCGCGATCTACCAGCACATTGGCGATTCTCCCCGCACGCGCGATCAGGTCGCCATAGCTGATGCGCTTGCCCTCGACCGTTTCGATCGCAACGCGGTTCGGATCGTCGAGCCTGTCGAACAGGCGGGAAAACAAATTGGCGCTCATGATGGTCTTGTGCTGCGCGTTCATGCATCATCCCAGTCGGCGGGAGCGGCGTTGGGTGCCGCATCATCACACATTCGTCGGGGCTTCACTACCAAAGAGGCCCTTCGCAAAGCAATGGAGACAGTCTGCATGTCAAATAGCGGGAAACGCCTGGCCTGGGTGACCGGCGGCAGCAGCGGGATCGGCTAAGCTGGCGCCGAGGCGATCGCCGCAGATGGCTGGATCGTGATCGTTTCGGGGCGCCGGAAGGATGCGTCGTCAGCCCGACCTGGAACCGAGGTTTTGTTCAGCCGCCGGCGAATCGGGACTAGCCGGCGTCAGCACCCTAAACTCCGGGCTTGGCTGGCCGAAGCTTTGAGAGTGGCGAATTCTACAATTTCCTGAACAAGTCGCTGCCCGTCAATCGCTGGACACCTTTGTAGATCAAGACCCACTTGGTCGGCATCTGTGAACCGATCACTCGGCCTTTCCAGGTCGTAACCGTCTGGCAGTTTGTGAAATTGACGACAAAGGTAATGGCCCCGTTTGGAAGAATGGTGCCTGTCGCCGGATACGGAATGTTCTGGCATTGAAATCCGGCGGCGCGGTTGATGAACCAGCCATCAAATTGATTTCCATTCACGAACCCGACGTTCAATGTCGATGTCCTCTGGTTTTGCCAGGTAGAGAACGGCGGAAGAACCTGTGCGGACGCTGCCAACGGGGTCAGCAGCAAAATTGCGAGCGCGAGAAAAATCTGCGAACCGAGTTTCATCATCTTGCGATCTCCTGCTTGAGGGGCGAGAAGCAAGTATTATCGCGAAAGTAGTCTCACATGAAGATGTTATTATAGGTTGTGATTCGATTTGTGCAGGCCGGGTCCCGACACGGTGCAAAAGCCGGAAAGTTTCAAAGGGGCGTAAATTTATTCTCTGAAACGCGCGCCAAACCCTCCCGTAGCTCGGCCCAACAGCGACGCTGTCAAGTCACTAATGGCCCCGCGTTACTGTTGCCTCCATCGCCGGCGAATTGCCGGCACCGCAATCAATCGGGAGATGTTTTCATGTCCAAGCGTATTGCACTTTTCACCGCCGCTGCCTTCGGCGCATTGGCTCTGACTGCAACGATCCTCACCCCTGTCAACGCGCAGGAAAAGACCGTCATGGTCGGCGGCGCCGCGATGTTCCCCTCCAGGAACATCATCCAGAACGCTGTGAACTCGAAAGACCACACCACGCTGGTTGCGGCCGTGAAGGCCGCCGGCCTCGTCGAGACGCTCGAAGGCAAGGGGCCGTTCACCGTGTTTGCGCCGACCAATGCCGCCTTCGGCAAACTGCCGGACGGCACGGTCGACAATCTGGTGAAGCCCGAGAACAAGGCGACCCTGACCAGGATCCTCACCTACCATGTGGTCCCCGGAAAACTTGAGGCTTCCGACTTGAGCGACGGCAAGAAGCTCAAGACCGTCGAAGGCGAAGAGCTGACCGTGAAGAAGGCCAACGGCAAGGTGATGATCGTCGATGCCAAGGGCGGCACCGCCACCGTCACGATTTCGAACGTCAACCAGTCGAACGGCGTCATCCATGTCGTCGACACCGTGCTGATGCCGGCATCGTAATTTTGCGACCCGCGAGCCGGCAAAACCCGGCTCGCTTTTTTGTGAACGCACAGCGGAACCTGCAACAACTCGTTCAGTCCGGTAGTAACGAAGTTCCGGTTTTCGGCGTATAAGGGTGCATCTGCTTCAGCACAGGAAGGGTCATGTCGAGCCTTGCAGCCACTGATGAGCCCACGGCTACCGCCCCGATCAAGGTCCTTCAACCGGCCTGGGTTCGGACCATGCATTGGATCAATGCAGTCGCGATGATCCTGATGATCATGTCCGGATGGCAGATCTACAACGCCTCGCCGTTGTTTGGATGGTTGCGCTTCTCGCATTCGATCACGCTCGGCGGCTGGCTCGCGGGCGCGCTGCTCTGGCATTTTGCAGCGATGTGGCTGTTGATGGTCAACGGCCTAGCTTATCTAGTTACCGGCTTTGTCACCGGGCGCTTCAAGCGAAAGTTGTTGCCGATCAGCGCCGGCGGCGTGATTTCGGACACCAGGGCGGCGCTGACCGGCAAGCTGTCGCATGAGGACTTGAGCAAGTACAACCAGGTGCAGAAGCTGCTCTATGCCGGCATCATCGCAACCGGCGTCATCGTCGTGCTCTCGGGACTGTCGATCTGGAAGCCGGTGCAGTTTCAGTACCTGACAGCATTGTTCGGCGGATACGACATCGCGCGCTACGTGCACTTTTTCGGCATGTGCGCGATCGTGGCGTTCCTGGTGATTCACATCGCGCTGGCGGTGCTGGTACCAAAAAGCCTGCGCGCGATGATCATCGGCCGCTGAGGAGAAAAAGTCATGGGCAGAATTCGCAAGCTTCTGATCCCGGGCGTCGACAAGAAGTTGCTGGTGCGCGACGCGACGAAGCTGATGCCGGATCCGTCGCGCCGGCGTTTTCTCGCCGGCGGCGCGAGCCTCGGCGCGCTGACGCTTCTGACCGGCTGCGACGTCCTGGACAGCTCTTCTGCGGAGGAGTTGCTGAGGAAGGTTTCAAAATTCAACGACGCCGTGCAGTCGCTGATGTTCAATCCCTATGCGCTGGCGCCGGAGTATCCGGAAAGCGCCATCACCAAACCGTTTCCGTTCAACGCCTATTACGAACTCGACGATGCGCCCGAGGTCGACGGCAAGGACTGGAAACTGGAGGTGCGGGGCCTCGTCGAAAACAAGAAGTCATGGACGCTGGAAGAGCTCTACAAGCTGCCGCAGGTCAAGCAGGTGACGCGCCATGTCTGCGTTGAAGGCTGGAGCGCGATCGGAAGCTGGACCGGCACGCCGCTGCGCGATTTCCTCAAGCTGATAGGCGCCGATACACGCGCCAAATATTGCTGGTTCCAGTGCGCCGACAAGGAGGGTTACAACTCGCCGCTCGACATGCAGAGCGCGTTGCACCCGCAAACCCAGATGACGTTCAAATTCGGCAATGAAATCCTGCCCCGCGCCTATGGCTACCCGATGAAGATCAGGGTGCCGACCAAGCTCGGGTTCAAAAGTCCAAAATATGTGATTTCGATGGAAGTCACCAACGACTACAAGGGCGGCTACTGGGAAGACCAGGGCTACAATTCGTTCAGCGGGAGCTGAGCGAGCGCAATCCCTCACCCCACCCCTTTTCCCGGTTGAGAAGGGGCTTAACCGATCAGGACCAGCGCCACGCCGGCGACCGTCATTACCGTGCCGGCCACGATCTGTGCGGTGATCCGCACATTCCGCAGCATGATGGCAGTGAGCAAGACGGTGAACAGCGGATAGACCGCGGCCAATGGGGCGACCAGGGTGATCGGCCCATGGCGCACCGCGGCGAACAGGGACAACACGCTCAAGCCGTTGCAGATGCCGGTAATTGCAAACCAGCGCCGGCCGCGCCAGGGGACGGCCGCGATCACACTTCCCTTGCGGACGCGTTGCACCATCAAGACGACGAACGAGGAACTGACATAGCCGATCAGGCAGGCCCAGAGCGGGCTCGGCCAAACCTGAAGTCCGAGTTTCACAACCGGTGGCACCACTCCGCGCACCAACGCAGCGCCCAGCGGCAAAAGCAGCGCGAAACTTCGCCAATGGCCGAGGTCTGGCGAACGACTGAGCGAGACGGTCACTGCGCCGACCACTGCGACCACAAGCCCGATCAGCTGGAACAGCTGCGGCGGCTCATGCAGCATGATCAACGCCAGCGTGACCGAGAACAGGGGCGCAAGATTGCCAAGCGTCGAGGTGATGACCGGACCCAGCGCACGGTTTGAGGCGAAGGTCAGGAACGTCAGCATCGCCGGGAATACGAGCCCGATGCCGGCGAAGATCGGCCATCCGCGCGGGACCACGGGCTCGCCTTGCAGGATGATGGGTGACAGCAACAGGAACAGCAGGGTGAAGGAAGGCAGGCTGATCGATGCGCCGGTGATAGGTTCGACGTCGCGCAATCCAAATTGCGTGGTGACGAGGCCCAGGCTGAGGAGAAAGGCGGAGGCAAAGGCAAGGAGGATAGCCAGGGTCATCGGGTGCGTCTTCGCCTTCCCCTTCTTGCCGCGTTGGCCCGGGCTTGTTCGTCTTGCACCATTCTTTACTCAGGCGAGCCTGCTTGCCAATCCGCATCTGGCGCATTAGCACTCCGCGCGCACCCGCTATTTCCCAAAAAAGGCATTCCGGTCATGGCAACCCATAAGCTGCTGCTTCTCCCCGGCGACGGTATCGGCCCCGAAGTGATGGCGGAGGTGAAGCGCCTGATCGACTGGATCAACGCGCAAGGCATTGCTCACTTTGCGACCGAGCAAGGTCTCGTCGGCGGCGCCGCCTATGATGCAAGCCGACAAAGCATCACGGATGCGACCGTGGATCAGGCCAAAGCCGCCGATGCCGTGATCTTCGGCGCCGTCGGCGGTCCCAAATGGGACGGCGTGCCTTACGAGGCGCGGCCTGAAGCCGGGCTGTTGCGGCTGCGCAAGGATCTCGGCCTGTTCGCCAACCTGCGTCCCGCGGTCTGTTATCCCGCGCTGGCGGAGGCTTCGAGCCTGAAACGGGAAGTGGTCGAAGGCCTCGACATCATGATCGTGCGCGAACTCACCGGCGGGGTGTATTTCGGCGAGCCGAAAACCATCACCGATCTCGGCAATGGCCAGAAGCGCGCGATCGACACGCAGGTCTATGACACCTACGAGATCGAGCGTATTGCCCGCGTCGCCTTTGATCTGGCGCGCAAGCGCCGCAACAAGGTGACCTCGATGGAAAAGCGCAACGTCATGAAATCCGGCGTGCTCTGGAACGAGGTCGTCGGCCAGGTGCATGCGCGCGAATACCCAGACGTGCAGCTCGAGCATCAGCTCGCCGATTCCGGCGGCATGAATCTGGTGAAATGGCCGAAGCAGTTCGACGTGATCGTGACCGACAATCTTTTCGGCGACATGCTCTCGGATATCGCGGCGATGCTGACCGGCTCGCTCGGCATGCTGCCGTCGGCTTCGCTCGGCGAGATCGACGTGAGGTCCAAAAAGCGAAAATCACTGTTCGAACCGGTGCACGGCTCGGCGCCCGATATCGCGGGCAAGGGTCTCGCCAATCCGATCGCGATGATTGCCTCGTTCGGAATGGCGCTGCGCTACTCCTTCGAAACGGGCGCCCTCGCCGACAAGGTGGATGCGGCGATCGCCGCCGTGCTCGCGACGGGCCTGCGCACCGCCGACATCAAGTCGGAAGGAACAACCGCGGTATCGACCGCACAGATGGGCGAGGCGATTGTGAAGGAACTGCAGAAGCTGCACGCTTGAGCGGTGTAACGGCAGATATGTCCCTGCGTTCGCAGGGACAGCCCATCAAGTCCGTCCCAAAAAGTTCGGCGCTCAGTACAGCGGGAATTTCGTCGGGCCTGGAGGCACGTCCGACGGCGGGTCGAGCGGCTGGCGATCGATCGGGCGGTTGTTGTTCTCGCGGGCGAACGTCGGGTATCCGATCGGCGGCGGGAACGCGTAATCCAGGAACTTGCGGTCGCCCGGCAAGACCTCGGTGCCGGCGTCAAGCCAGGAGCGCGTGGTGACGTAAATGCGGGTGTGCGGCCCCTGCTGATACACCACGTTCGGCCCTCTCGGCCCATAATAGGGCCGGCCGCGATCATCCAGCTGGCGCTTCGCTGCCTGCTTCGGTGGAGTGGGCTGCGTCTGCGCACCGGCGTCGAAGCCGACCGCAACCAATGCGATCGCGGCAAACAACACCGCAGCCTTGTTCGCGGCTTGGATTTTGAAGGTCATCAGGTCCTCATGGGGCAGGCGAGAGCGGCATTCTAACGGTCGAACGTGGCCTCACAAGGTCAATCGGGCCACACTGGGTCAGAATAATGCTCACGCGGTCAAAAAAGCGCATGACGACCAGCATTTTGGCACCAATGCCGAGACAGGGCGGCTGTCCGGGTGCCGGTTGCGCCGGCGACCAGTGCCAGGTTCTGAGACAGACCTTTCGCCACCAGGCTCCTCCGCAAAATCAGCTTGCTGTCAGCTCGACCAGAAGATCTGTTAAACCTTTGACTTAATAGAACAATTATGGATCGGCGGTGACGATCCGGCATTGGAGGGACATCGACCCCCATTCACTTCCGGAAATTCAATGCCGATCATGCAAGAAGCGGCGAAACTCCCTACATTGCCGTTGACGCAGGCATTCACATTGTCTTGACGGCTTTTCTCGCATAGAAGCGCTGCCTCTTGTCTTTTCCCTGAAGGATGGGCGGAGGCAATTTTCTTCGGAGAGTGAACGATGGGTTACAAAGTCGCGCTGGTCGGAGCGACCGGCAATGTCGGGCGGGAGATGCTCAACATTCTCGACGAACGTAAATTCCCGGCTGACGAGGTGGTGGCGCTGGCGTCACGCCGCAGCACGGGCGTCGAAGTTTCGTATGGCGACCGCACCCTGAAAGTCAAAGCGCTCGAGCACTACGATTTCGCCGATGTCGATATCTGCCTGATGTCGGCGGGCGGCGCGGTGTCGAAGGAATGGTCGCCGAAGATCGGCGCTACCGGCGCCATCGTGATCGACAATTCGTCGGCGTGGCGGATGGATCCGGACGTGCCGCTGATCGTGCCCGAAGTCAATGCGGACGCGATCACGTCGTTCGCCAACAAGAACATCATTGCCAATCCCAACTGCTCGACCGCCCAGCTCGTGGTCGCGCTGAAGCCGCTGCACGACAAGGCGGTGATCAGGCGCGTCGTGGTTTCGACGTACCAGTCGGTTTCCGGCGCTGGCAAGGAGGCGATGGATGAACTGTTCTCGCAGACCAAGGCGGTCTACACGAGCAGCGAACTGATCAACAAGAAATTCCCCAAGCGCATCGCCTTCAACGTGCTTCCGGAGATCGACGTATTCATGGAGGACGGCTACACCAAGGAAGAGTGGAAGATGATGATGGAGACCAAGAAGATTCTTGATCCCAAAATCAAGCTGACCGCCACTTGCGTGCGGGTGCCGGTATTCGTCGGCCATTCCGAAGCCGTCAGCATCGAATTCGAGAATCCGATCTCAGCCGACGAGGCGCGCGAAATCCTTCGCAAGGCGCCGGGTTGTCTCGTGATCGACAAGCACGAGCCCGGCGGCTACGTCACGCCTTACGAGGCCGCGGGCGAGGATGCGACCTATGTCAGCCGCATCCGTACCGATCCCACCGTGGAAAACGGCCTCGTTCTGTGGTGCGTGTCGGACAATCTGCGCAAGGGCGCCGCCCTGAACGCGGTGCAGATCGCCGAATGTCTGGTCAACCGCAAGCTGATCAGCGCCAAGAAAAAGGCGGCATGAAAAGATTGGCGAGTGGTGAGTAGCGAATGGCGAATGGAATTCCCTATTCGCTATTCGCCACTCCCTATTCGCCCACTTCCTGGCTCGCGCTGCGAAATTCCTTGGCGTCCTTGTCGAGCACGAACAACGAGCCTTCGGCTACGCCAAAATAGGCACCGTGCAGGTTCAACTCGCCGCGGCCGACCTTCGTTTGCACAAACGGGAACGTCATCAAGTTCTCGAGGCTGCGGAAAACGGCTGCCTTTTCGATTCTGACGGTGAAGTCGGCCATGGACTCGTGGTCGCGCTGCTCGACTTTTTCTCCCGGCTTGACGAACATCGACATCCAGCGGCCGATGAAATCTCCGGGCGACAACGGCTCGATCTTGTCGATAAAGGCGCGAATGCCGCCGCATTGCGCATGGCCGAGCACCACCACGTGTTTGACGCGGAGAGCGTTGACGGCGTATTCGAGCGCCGCAGAAACACCGTGCGTGCCGCCGTCGGGTGCATAGACCGGAACCAGATTGGCGACGTTGCGGACCACGAACAGCTCGCCCGGGCCCGCATCGAATATCACCTCCGGCGAGACGCGCGAATCGCAGCAACCTATCACCATCACTTCCGGAGACTGGCCGCGCTCGGACAATTCGCGATACCGCGATTGTTCGGTCGGCAGCCGTTGCGAGGCAAAGGTTCGATATCCGTCAATCAATCTTTGCGGGAACGGCGACATGCGAATGGCTGACCCATGCCTGGTTGCTGGAACAAGGCTTCCGGGTGAAAGCCCGGGGTGTTAAAGCATGAACCGCCAAGGCAGGCACCGGTTTTTCTTGAACCGTCGTGCCCAAACAACAGCCAGCGACAGAATGCGTCTCGACGACGTCGAACCGCCTTTGGCGCGCAGGTTCCGTGAATTTCGAAGGGAAAGAATCAATGATCCGTCCGCGCCGCAGCCTCCTGTTCATGCCCGGATCGAACCCACGCGCGCTGGAAAAGGCACGCAATCTTCCCGCCGACGGTCTCATTCTCGACCTGGAGGATTCGGTGGCGCCGGAGGCCAAGGGGCTGGCGCGCGACCAGATCGCGAAAGCCATCGCGGCAGGTGGTTTCGGCAAGCGCGAAGTCCTGGTCCGCACCAACGCGCTGGATTCGCCGTGGTGGATGGACGACATCACCATGGCTGCGCAGGCGCGGCCCGACGGCATCCTGGTTCCGAAGATTTCCAGCGTCGAGGACCTCGGCAGGATCGCCCGGTGCCTGCTCGATGTGGACGCTCCCGCCTCGATTGCGGTCTGGACGATGATCGAGACCGCACTTGCGGTACTGCATGTTGAGGAACTCGCGGCCTCGCGCAACGTCGAGCCGCGGCTAGCCGGTTTCATGTTCGGGCCGAATGATATCTCACGCGAGACACGGATTCGCATGCAGCCGGGCCGTGCGACGATGTTGTCGATGATCACGCATTGCATTCTGGCCACGCGCGCTTACGGCCTCGAAATTCTCGACGGCCCGTACAGCGATTTCAGCAATGTCGATGGTTTCGCGCAGGAATGCACCCAGGCGCGCGACCTGGGGTTCGACGGCAAGACTTTGATCCATCCGGGCCAGATCGCGGCCTGCAATGCCATCTTCACGCCGCCGGCCGAGGAAGTAGCCCAGGCCCGCAAGATCATCGCGGCCTTTGAACGCCCGGAGAATGCCGCGCGCGGCGCGATTTCACTGGACGGCCAGATGGTGGAGCGGCTGCATGCCGACATCGCAAGGCGCACAATCGCGATCGCGGATTCGATCGCGGCGGTCACGCAGCACTAAATGCACGGGTGCCGCCCGATAGGGGGAGGAATTTCTATTTCCTTAACTCCAATTGCTCGATGGTTGGCGCGTTGAGGCAATACTGCCGATAGTGTTCGGCCGACGTTCCTTCAGCAAGATCGCGATCGCATTCGCGCTTGTGGCCGCATAACGCGCAAACGCGCTCCATGTCGTGCAGCACCATGGGCTCGACACGCGCCAGATCGGCCTCGCTGATGCCAAGCGCCTTGAGCAGTTTCGGCAGTTCGTCGGCCGCATGAGGTCCCTGACGGACCAATTCATCCAGATCGGCCGGAGAGAGCCGCAGATCGCTTGCGATGCGGTTAAACTCCGACGCGTCGAGGTGGCGCATCTCGCTTAGCTCCTGACGGTGTTTGAGCCATTCGCTGAACGTATGCGTCAATCGTTCAACGACTGAAAGGGAATGGTCCTGGGGGGTCATCGAGGGTGCTCCGGCGTCAGCGGGAATTTGCGCATTATGGACGGCGCCTGGACCGACCATCGTTGCGCTGGATCAAACGTGCGACGCCTTCCGAGGCGGGCTATGGTCGGCCGCCAAAGCGCTCTGCTGCCCAGGCATGCAGGCTTCCAGGAATTGGGAGTTGATTGCCGCGGCCCTTCGGCGAGATGTGAAAGCCGAAAACTTCCGGGTCGGCGATCAGTGCCGAAAAGCTGCGGGGTTTGAAGAACAGCTTCGGTTGGGAATGCACCGCATAGAAGGACTTCTTCGGCAGCGCGTGGCGCAATTCGTCTGCGCGACGGGCCAGCGCCGTCAGCGCCGCGGGACCATACATGGCGACGCGGGTATCGGCGATCCGGTTCAATCCGCGCCATTTCCGAAGAGCAAACGTGACGCGATGCCGCAGCGCGAGCCAGTCCGGCATCAATTCATCCTGTTGCATCAGGGAAATGAACGCTGTGACGATCGAATCGCATGGGGGAAGATAGAGCACCGAGTTGCCAAGCCGGTGCGACCGCTCCCAGGCGAAATACGGTTTTGCCGGATCGATTTCGACCGCCTTGAGCAGCAGCACGTCGGCGTCGAGCCACAGGCCTGCGTTTGCGGCCATCAGCCGCATTCGAAAAAAATCGGCAAACTGCACCATGGTCCAGTCGCTCCAGCCGTCGGGTCCACTCGGGCGCAGCCGTTCGGCGAAAGTGTGGGACAGAATGGCCTCGGCCTCGGCATTGCCGACGCCTTCGGGCAGTTGGGCCAGCGGCTCAAAGCTGTAGACGGTCACCTTGTGGCCGGCCGCCACCTGCGATCGCAGGCAGCACCTTCTCAGCGCATCAAGCGGGCCCTGCCAGAAGGTGACGATATCGGGCCGCAAGCGCCGCGACACAGCGTTTTCAAGCGAAGGGGAAAGCGGTTCGCGTGAAGAAAACGCGTCTGACAAGTGTTTTTAAGCCCAGGCTCGCTCGGTTTTCGCCTTGGCCTCGTAAGCATCGATCGAGGCCTTTTTCTCCATCGTCAGGCCGATATCGTCGAGCCCGTTCATCAGACAATGCTTGCGGAACGGATCGATTTCGAATTTCACCGTGCCGCCGTCGGGTCCGCGGATTTCCTGATTGGCGAGATCGATGGTCAACGTCGCATTCGCGCCACGCTCGGCATCGTCGAACAATTTGTCGAGATCGTCCTGGGTGACGCGGATCGGCAGAATGCCGTTCTTGAAGCAATTATTGTAGAAAATGTCGCCGAACGAGGTCGAAATCACGCAGCGGATGCCGAAATCGAGCAGCGCCCACGGCGCGTGCTCGCGGCTGGAGCCGCAGCCGAAATTGTCGCCGGCAACCAAAATTTTGGCGTTGCGATAGGCCGGCTTGTTGAGGATAAAATCCGGATTGTCGCTGCCATCGTCCTCGTAGCGCTGTTCCGAAAACAGCCCCTTGCCAAGGCCGGTGCGCTTGATGGTCTTCAAATACTGCTTGGGGATGATCATGTCGGTATCGACATTGATGATCTTCAAGGGCGCAGCGACGCCTTCCAGCGTGGTGAACTTGTCCATCGATCGCACTTCTTGCCTGGAATTGAAAAAAGCGTTGGCTGCGCTTTTTTATCGCGATTGCCGCCGCCAATAAAGCGCAAATCCCTATTCAACGGCTGCTTCGATGGCAGCCATGTCGTCATCGGAGAGCCCGAAATGATGGCCGATCTCGTGGATCAGCACGTGGCGGACGACGTGGCCCAGCGTTTCGTCGTGTTCGGCCCAGTAATCGAGGATCGGTCGCCGGTAGAGCCAGATCATGTTGGGCAGCCGCGCGATATCTCCATGGCTTTGATGCGGCAGGCCGACGCCCTGGAACAGTCCAAGCAGGTCGAATTCGCTTTCGGCGCCCATCTCGTCGAGGACCTCGTCGGTTGGAAAATCATCGACCCGTATGATCACCCCCGCGCACAAATTGCGAAAGGTCTTTGGTAGCCGAGCGAAAATGTCATGCGCCATGGCTTCCATTTCGGCGAGGGAGGGCGCTTTTGCTGAGGTCCACATTGCGCCTGTTTTAGAGCACTCCTGGAACGGGTGGGAACTGGTTTTCTTCCCCCGTCGCGAAAGGGCTCCTTGTACAGTTGACGTTGCCTCGGCAATCGGAGACCGTAGACCGATACTCGATCGTGATACGATTAAGTGGAATCGCATCACGATCTCATCTCTTTGTTTGAGCATGATCTTTTCGGGAAACCGGTTTCTGATCATGCTCCAGGTTTGGGGGAATCTCGATGCGCCATCGCACGGCGGCAATATCGGTGGTTTTCGCAGGGATTCTGTCTCTGGCCGGCCCTGAAGCCGTGGCGCAGACCGCGCCCGCGCCTGTGCGGGTGGCGCAAGCGCAGCCGTCCGCCGATCCACTGCTCACCCCGCCGGTTCGACGTCCGCCGAAGCGGGTTCGCATTTATGTCCCCGATCATTGGCAGCCGGACGTCATTCCGCGGTATTTTCCGGGGTCGAATGCGGTGCGGGTGTGCAACGCGACCTATGTGCAGGAGTATCGGCCGAGCGGCACGGTGATCGTGCCGCACATGACCTGCGTCTGGCGCCCGGGTTAGAGCCCTTCAACTCCCTCCCCCGCAAGCGGGACAGATGAACCCAACCAGTACAACGAGCCATTCAAACTCAAATCATTCCGCCCTAAAACCAATCCTTCAGCTTCCATTCCCTCAGCTTCCAGGGCGTGAGCGTCTCCAGCCGCCACTGGACCCAACGATCCGGCGGCCAATGGCTGAGACGCGAGGTCTCCTTGACCACCTTCTTGACCGCGCGGGGCATGACGCGGCGGTGCCGCTGCTTGGTCGCCTCGCTGATCATATCGACGAATTCGGGCTTGTCGGCCATGGCTATTTCCCTCGGCATCGCCGCGCTGGCGTGGCCCGACAAGTCTGCTCTCAACTGCTTAACGACTCCCTTCCCCGATGCCTCGATTTGAGTACAGGCGCAGTAAACGCGAAATGGCTTAGGTCGAACGGCCGTCGCGCTTTAGTTTATTGTTTGCGCATGATCTCCGCGCAAACGCCTTTTCGCGTTTGTCGCGAGGGAAAACCGCTACGCACTTCGCGCTAACGCGGCCCTTCGGGTCCGGATCATGACTAATGCCAGTCTCTGATATCGACGAAATGCCCGGCAATTGCCGCCGCGGCCGCCATGGCCGGAGAGACCAGGTGGGTCCGCCCCTTAAAGCCCTGGCGGCCCTCGAAATTGCGATTCGAGGTCGAGGCGCAACGTTCTTCCGGCTTCAGCTTGTCGGGATTCATGGCGAGGCACATCGAGCAGCCCGGCTCGCGCCACTCGAAACCGGCCTTGATGAAGATCTTGTCAAGCCCTTCCGCTTCGGCCTGCGCCTTCACCAGTCCCGAGCCCGGCACGATCATCGCGTTGACGTTGCCGTTGACCGTTTTTCCCTCGGCGATCCTGGCGGCTGCGCGCAGGTCCTCGATCCGGCCGTTGGTGCAGGAGCCGATAAAGACGCGGTCGAGCCTGATTTCGGTGATTTTGGTCCCCGGCTGCAGGCCCATATATTTCAACGCGCGATGCTTGGAGATGCGCTTGGCCTCATCCTCGATCTTGTCCGGATCGGGCACGAAGCCGGTGACGGAGGCGACGTCTTCCGGCGAGGTGCCCCAGGTCACGATCGGCGGCAGCTTGGCCGCGTCCAACCTGATCTCGTGATCCAAATGCGCGCCCTCGTCGCTGCGCAGGCTTTGCCAGTAACGCATCGCGGCTTCCCAGTCCGCGCCCTTGGGTGATTTCGGGCGGCCCTTGAGGAACTCAAACGCTTTCTCGTCGGGCGCGATCAGGCCGGCCCGGGCGCCGCCTTCGATCGACATGTTGCAGACGGTCATGCGGCCTTCCATGGACAGCGCACGGATCGCCTCGCCGGCATACTCCAGCACGTAGCCGGTGCCACCTGCGGTGCCGATCACGCCGATGATGGACAGAATGATGTCCTTGCCGGTGACGCCTTCGGGCAACTTTCCGTCGACGACCGCGCGCATGTTCCTGGCTTTTTTCTGGATCAGCGTTTGCGTTGCCAGCACGTGCTCCACCTCGGAGGTGCCGATGCCGTGCGCGAGCGCGCCGAACGCGCCGTGCGTCGAGGTGTGGCTGTCGCCGCAGACGATGGTGGTGCCGGGCAGCGTAAAGCCCTGCTCGGGACCGATGACGTGCACGATGCCCTGACGCTGGTCGAACTCGTCGTAATATTCGATGCCGAATTCCCTCGCGTTTTGCGCCAACGCCTTTATCTGCTCGGCGCTTTCGGGGTCGGGATTGGGCTTGGATCGATCGGTGGTCGGGACATTGTGATCGACCACGGCCAGAGTCTTTTCCGGCGCGCGAACCCGTCTTTTCGTCGCGCGCAGGCCTTCGAAGGCCTGTGGGGAAGTCACTTCATGGACCAGATGGCGGTCGATATAGATCAGGCAGGTCCCGTCATCGGCCTCGTGAACCAGATGATCGTTCCAGATCTTGTCGTACAGGGTTATCGGTTTGGACATGAGCTTCATGCTCCGGGAAATATCTCGTGAGAACTAAGGCGCTGATCAGCGCGAACGGAAGGTGCGGCGCTAGCCTGGTCAGGCGCGCGCAAGCTCCGACGTCGCCGAAGTCGCAAACCGTCCGAAGAAGCGGCCGGGCAGCCGTGATCGATCGTCGATGATTACTCGACGGAGCGCTGCGGCCTTGCTGGTCTGATCTGGAACCATGCCGGGTTTTAACATGATGCGCATGATCGCGACAATCAATCGATCATCCAGCGATCGTCCCCACAGGCATGAAAAAAGCGGGGTGCCACCGGCACCCCGCTTTGGTCAAACTGGCATGAGGCGAATTACTCGCCGACGGCGGCCGAGCGCTCCGACTTCTCGACAATGCGGGCCGATTTGCCACGCAAATTGCGCAGGTAATAGAGCTTGGCGCGGCGCACCTTGCCGCGGCGCACCACCTTGATCGAGTCGATCATCGGCGACATCACGGGGAACACGCGCTCCACGCCTTCGCCATAGGAAATCTTGCGCACGGTAAAGCTCTCATTGAGCCCGGCGCCGGAACGGCCGATGCACACGCCTTCATAGGCCTGCACGCGGGAGCGGTCGCCTTCGACCACCTTGACATTGACGATCACGGTGTCGCCCGGTCCGAAGTCCGGAATATCCTTGCCGGCGGACATTTTTTCGAATTGCTCTTTTTCGAGCTGTTGAATGAGGTTCATTGCAATCTCCATCGGCGGCGCGCCCCAGCCGCGAAACGTGCGCGGGCTGCGCAAATGTTCATTTATCCTGCGCGGATTTGGCGCTCCTATACGGCAAAGGCGGGGCGTTGTCACCCTTTGGTCGTGTTTTTTGGCAGCTTCTGGCCGCTGTTTTTGGCCGCCCAGAGGTCCGGCCGGCGCGTTTGGGTGAGGGCTTCGGCCTCCGCGCGGCGCCAGGCGGCCACCCTGGCGTGGTCGCCCGAGGTCAGGATTTCGGGGATGGAAAGTCCCTCGAACTCCTGCGGACGCGTGTATTGGGGGTATTCCAACAGGCCGTCGGCGAAGCTTTCCTCCTCGCCGGAAACGGGTTTTCCCATCACCCCGGGCAAAAGCCGGACACAGGCCTCGATCAGCACCATCGCGGCGATTTCCCCGCCCGAAAGCACGTAATCGCCGATCGAAACCTCTTCCAGGGCGCGCGCCGCGATCACCCGCTGGTCCACCCCCTCGAACCGGCCGCAGACGATTAGGGGACCCGGGCCGCCGGCGAGTTCCACCACACAGGACTGGGTCAACGGCCGACCCCGCGGGCTCATCAACAGCCTTGGTCGGTTTTCTGGCCGATCCGGTACGTTTTCGGCGGCGTCGATCGCCGCTGCGAGCACGTCGGCCCGCAGCACCATGCCCGGACCGCCGCCCGCCGGAGTGTCATCGACGCTGCGGTGGCGGTCGGTGGCGGAATCCCGGATATCGCGCGCTTCCAGAGCCCAGAGGCCGGAGGCAAGCGCCTTGCCCGCCAGGCTCATGCCGAGCGGTCCCGGAAACATCTCCGGAAACAGGGTCAGCACGGTCGCGCGCCAGGGTGAGAGGTACGTCATCGCATCTCTGTTCTTGTCGTCCCGGACAAGTAAGCGCGATCCGGGACCATGAGCACCGCTGCCTATTTTGCGAGGGCTGGGCCAATCAACTTAGCCAATTCCACACGGCCTGCGGTCATGGGTCCCCGCTTTCGCGGGGATGACGGGAAGGACATTCGCCTGGCTCGTCGCCCTCGATCTCTCCGGGCAACACGATCACCACGCGTCCGCCGGCAAGATCAACCGTCGGCACAACGGCGTTCGAGAACGGCAGTAGCATCGTCGCGCCTGCCGGCGGCGCGATCTCGATGATGTCGCCGGCGCCGAAATTGTGGATCGCAACGACGCGGCCGAGTCGCTCATCCTGCGCGGTGACGGCGGCAAGCCCGATCAGGTCGGCATGATAATATTCGTTCTCGTCGGTCGTCGGCAGTTTTTCGCGCGCGACATAAAGCTCGAGGCCGTTGAGACGTTCCGCCTGCTCGCGCGTCGTGATGCCTTTGAGCGTCGCGACCAGGTGATCCTTGACCTCGCGCGCGCTCGTCACTTCAAACTGGCGCGCGCCGTCTTTGGTCGAAAGCGGGCCGTAGCGTTTCACGGCCAACGGGTCTTCCGTGAACGTCCACAGCTTCACCGCGCCGCGCACGCCGTGTGCGGCGCCGATCCGGGCGACGCAGACCGTTCGTTCTACCCTCTCCCCTTGCGGGAGAGGGTGCCCGATATGCGGAGCATTTAGGGCGGGTGAGGGGGAATTTGTCGGTGACGGCCTGGCCTCCTCACCCGGCTCACGCTGATCGCGCTCGCCACCCTCTCCCGCAGGGGGAGAGGGTAACCGCGCCGAAGCATTCGGAGGCTTGTGCTTGCTCACTCGCGGCGTTCGAAGCTACGCCGACTTGGCGGCGGCTTCAGCCTGCGCCTTGCGCTCCTTGCGCGGCACCGCCTTTTTCGGATTGTTGCGCGCAGTGCGCTTCACGACGCCGGCGGCATCGAGGAAACGCGTCACGCGATCCGATGGCTGCGCGCCCTTGGCGAGCCAGGCCTTGACCTTGTCCATATCGAGCTTCAGCCGTTCGGCGTTCTCCTTGGGCAGCAGCGGATTGAAGTGGCCGAGACGCTCGATGAAGCGGCCATCGCGCGGGAAGCGGGAGTCGGCGACGACTACGTGGTAGACCGGGCGCTTCTTGGTGCCGGCACGAGCGAGGCGGATAACGACGGACATTTGGTTCTCCTTTGGATTAGCGCCCGTCATCCCGGGATGGTCCGACGGACCAGACCCGGAATCTCGAGATTCTCAGGCTCGCAATTGCGAACCAAAGTTCGCGCTTCGCGCGTCCCGGAATGACGGACAGTGAGAGTGAGGGTGAAAAAATCATTTCTTCTTTCCCAACGGACCGAGCCCGGGCAGGGTCGGCTTGTTGCTTAAGCCGGTAAGCCCCGGCAGATTCGGCAAGCCCGAGCGCAAGCCGGCGGGAATGTCTTTCGGCAACGCGGGCATGCCACCTGCGCCCGCGCCGCCCGGCATTTTGTCCGCGAGCGCCTTCATCTGTTCGGGTGACGGCGTGCCGCCGCCGAAGCCCATCGCCTGCGCGATGCCGGCCAAAGGGCCGCGTTTTCCCGAGCCCATAGCCTTCATCATGTCGGCCATGTTCCGGTGCATCTTGAGCAGCTTGTTGAGGTCCTCGACCTTGCCGCCGGCGCCGGCGGCGATCCGCTTCTTGCGGCTGGCCTTGAGGATGTCGGGGTGTTTGCGTTCCTGCCGCGTCATCGAATCGATCAGCGCGATCTGGCGCTTCAAAATTCTGTCGTCGATCCCCGCATTGGCAATCTGGTTCTTCATCTTGGCGATGCCGGGCATCATGCCCAGCAATCCCGAAATGCCGCCCATGTTCGACATCTGCAGCAATTGTTCGCGCATGTCGGACAGGTCGAACTGACCCTTTCGCATCCGCTCGGCGGTGCGCGCGGCTTTTTCCGCATCGATATTGGCCGCGGCTTTTTCGACCAGCGACACCACGTCGCCCATGCCGAGAATCCGGCCCGCAATCCGGCTTGGGTAAAAGTCCTCCAGCGCGTCGGTCTTTTCGCCAGTGCCGATCAGTTTGATCGGCTTGCCGGTGACCGCGCGCATCGACAGCGCCGCGCCGCCGCGGCCGTCGCCGTCAACGCGCGTCAGCACGATGCCGGTCAGGCCGACGCGCAGGTCGAACGCGCGCGCCAGATTGACCGCGTCCTGGCCGGTGAGCGAATCGGCAACCAGCAGCACTTCATGCGGACTGGCGGCGGCTTTGATCTCGGCCGCCTCCGTCATCATCTCTTCGTCGAGCGTGGTGCGGCCTGCGGTATCGAGCAGCACCACGTCGTAGCCGCCGAGCTTGCCGGCTTCCAGCGCGCGCCTGGCAATCTCTGTGGGCCTCTGGCCGGCGACGATCGGCAAGGTCTGGATGTCGAGGTCGCGACCGAGCACTGCGAGCTGTTCCATCGCCGCCGGCCGATAGATGTCGAGCGAGGCCATCAGCACCTTGCGCTTGTCGCGCTGGGCGAGGCGGCGGCCGAGTTTCGCGGTGGTGGTGGTTTTGCCCGAGCCTTGCAGGCCGACCATCATGATCGCAACCGGCGGCACCGCGTTGAGATCGAGGTTCTGGCCCTCGGAACCAAGCGTGGCGATCAGTTCGTCATGGACGATCTTCACCACCATCTGGCCGGGCGTGACCGACTTGACGACGGTGGCGCCGATCGCCTGCTCGCGCACCTTTTCGGTGAAGCTGCGGACCACCTCGAGCGAGACGTCGGCCTCGAGCAAGGCGCGGCGCACCTCGCGCATCGCCGCATCGACGTCGGCTTCCGTCAGCGACCCGCGCCGCGTCAGCCGATCGAGAATGCCACCAAGCTTTTCCGACAGATTGTCGAACACTATCTTCTTCCTGCTGCCTCACCCTGAGCAGCAGGCGCGAGCCTGCGTCTCGAAGGGTTGCCACTACCTCTAGCCTCATCCTTCGAGACGCCGCTTTCGCGGCTCCTCAGGATGAGGGATATTCCAAACAATTTTGCGCCCGAGGGCGCACAGCGCTGTCGGGCGTTGGCCTCCGGCATCTGGGGACCGGTCGGCGGGTCGAAAAGGACGTCTTTTCGAGAAGTTGCGCGGGTTAAACGCCGCCGGGGGCGAAAAGTCAAGGAAAGTCCAGCCGAAATGGCAACTTCGTGAAGCGCGTGGAGCCTCCCTGCCCTTGCAGAACAGACATTTTTGTTGCCAATCGTCGCCATGGGTTCTCAAGGCAAATCCTACGATGGACCGCCATCCGATCATTTCGATGGCAGGCTGTTCTTCGACCCCGACGGGGTTCCGCCGAAATCGCTGCGCGATGTGCTGCGCTGGCAGTTCGGGGGGGACCGGCAACGCGAGATCTGGCCCAAATGGGTGCCGAGCCCGCATGCCGATACTCCGCCGCAACGTGTCAACGGCGACAAGGTTCGGCTCTCCTTTGTCGGTCATGCGAGCTGGCTGATCCAGACCTCGGGCAAAAATATTTTGGTCGATCCGGTGTGGTCGGAACGCGCTTCGCCGGTGCGATGGGCCGGTCCGAAGCGGGTCAATGATCCCGGCATCGACTTTTCAGCCCTGCCGCCGATCGATGTCGCTCTGGTGTCGCACGGCCATTACGATCATCTCGACATCGCGACGCTGTCGAAACTCGCGGCGAAATTTTCCCCGCGCATCGTGACTCCGCTCGGCAATGACGCGACCATGCGCCGCGCCAACTCTGCGCTTCGCGCCGAGGCGTTTGATTGGCATCAAAGCGTCGAACTCGGTGGCGGGTTGGCGGCGACCCTGGTGCCGACCCGGCACTGGTCGGCGCGCGGATTGTTCGACCGCAACAGGGCGTTGTGGGCAAGCTTTGTGCTGAAGACGCCAGCCGGCAAGATCTACGTCGTCTGCGATTCCGGTTACGGCGAGGGCAAGCATTTCCGCCGCGTCCGTGAGACACACGGCCCGCTGCGGCTCGCGATCCTGCCGATTGGCGCCTATGAGCCGCGATGGTTTATGCAGGATCAGCACATGAATCCTGCCGATGCGGTCAAGGCGCTTGCCGATTGCGGCGCCGAGCGGGCGCTCGCGCATCATCACGGCACGTTTCAGTTGACGGATGAAGCAATCGACGCGCCGGTCAAGGCCCTGCATGCGGCACTCGACGAGGCGAAGATTCCGCACGAGCGCTTTGTGGCGCTCAAGCCGGGGCAGGTGGTGGAGATACAATAGCGGTATTTCCGTCTTGTCGTCCCGGCCTTGAGCCGGACCCATAGCCACCGCGGCTTCTTTCCGAAGAGAGCTGACGCCATTCGCGCGCCAGACACGACGGCCTGTGGTTATGGGTCCCTGCTTTCGCAGGGACGACAGTTTCAAAGGGTCTCACTGCGCGGGCTTGATCGCCCAGGACACGCTCACGCTCAGCTGGAGTGTCTCTTCTCCTTGCGCGATTGGCGCCTGTTCCGGCGCGGCCGCCATTCTGCGGAACACGATCGGGGCGGGCGCGCCTCCTTCGGAGATGGCAAGCGGCGCGCCAAGCGTGACGCCGGCTGCCCTGGCGTAGATCTCCGCCTTGCGACGCGCGTCCGCGATTGCCTGTTCGCGGGCGTCGTCGAGAAGCTTAGAGGCCTGCGACACCATGAAGCTGATCCCGCCGATATCGTTCGCGCCGGCGCCGACCAGCGTGTCGATCACATTCGCGACCTTGGTGACGTCGCGCAGGCGGATGGTCACCCGGTTGGTGGCGCGATAGCCAGTGATGGTCGGAGGTCCGCCGGGGCGGCTCGGTGCGCTCTGCGGCTGCAGCGACAGTCGCGAGGTCTGGTAATCCTTCTCGTCGATGCCGGCACTCTTGAGTGCCACCAAAACCTTGCCCATTGCCAGATTGTTGGCATCCGACGCCTCGCGCGCCGTCTTGGCTTCCGTGGTAACGCCGGCATCGATCTGTGCCAGATCGGGAGGGACCGAGATCCGCGCTTCGCCGGTGACGGAGATCACCGAAGGCGGCTCCGTCTGCGCGTGCGCCGGCGCACCGATCAGAATAGCTGCGGCGAGGACGACAGCAAGCGCAAGCGAGCGTGGAGCGCGGTGCCTCACGGCTCTCATTTCAATGGCACGTAGACATTGATCACCAATTTGTCCTCCGCCGTTTTCAGGGGGTCGGTGATGTACTCCTCGATAAAAGTGTCTTTCGCCTCCAGCTTCTTGTCGTCGAGGTGATTGGTGATGGCCTCGTAAGTGTTGTCCATGTTCTCGTATGATCCGCGATGGACAAACTTAAGCGCCTTGCCTTCGGGCGATTTGCCCATGCTCATTGCTTTGGCCAGATTTTTCGGCTCCTGATCGACCGGAATCTGCGCCTGATAGGAAAATCCGGTATCGTCGGTGGAAGTGTAGACGATCATCGAATTGCCGGATGACTTGATGCCCTGCTTGTCGAGGAATGTCGACACGGTCTTCAAGGACTCGAGCAGCGTGTCGAACGCCGTGTCCCAGTTGGCCGTGCCCTTGACGAGGACCACCGTTTTTGGCGTCAGCGTAATCTCCTCGCCAAAGGGGTCGGCGGTGCGGACCGGTGCGGGTCCACCCGGCGAGGGCGCCGGGGTAGCCGAGGCCGCAGGGGTGGGCGAGGAGGCTGGCGCTGGTGTTGCCGAAGCTGCCGGCGGCGTAACCGTCGGGCTGGCCGACGGATTTGGGGCAGGTGTCGGGGAGGCCGGTGCCGAGGCGGCGGGTGCAGAGGGCGTCGGCGATTGTGCCAGCGCGGTGGTGGCGAAGTTTAGCGAAATCGCGGCCACCGGGACCAATGCGACCATGGCAAGGCGGAAACGACGGGGGCGGCTCATCAGGTATTCTCCGTAAAGTCGTTCGGCAGGGCGCCAAGGTCCCCGGCTCAAGCGTCAGGGTGGATTCGGCAAATCACATGCGAACATCCGATGCTAACACGCCCGCTCGGCTTTCGTCGCCTGTCAGATATTCATGGGCCTCCGTGGCCGGCAAAGGCTCCCGACACAGATTCACCACACTGGCCGATCCCTCACCAGAGCTCCGATTCCGAAGTTCGCAAGCAGTTGTGGCGACCCCAGATGCGAACTTCGGAATCAAAGGAGCTCCAGCATCTTGTTGATTTGAGTAGCGGCTTCGAATTTGAGTTCCTGTCACGAACTTGCCGCGATACTGATAGGACCTTCAAATTCGCCACACTAGTCAATCTCCCGTCATTGGCCATATAAGGCAGGCACGAACCGGGATCCCGATGAGCGCGCTCGCCAACCACAGCTTTTCCAAGATGAACGGCATCGGCAACGAGATCGTCGTCGTCGATCTGCGCGACAAGGCCGGCGTCGTCACGCCGGAGGAAGCCCGCGCGGTGGCTTCGGCCAAGGGTGTTCATTTTGACCAGCTGATGGTGCTGCAGCCGGCGCGCCTTGCCGGCACCGAGGCCTTCATCCGCATCTACAACAACGACGGCTCGGAATCATCGGCCTGCGGCAATGGCATGCGCTGCGTGGCTCGCCGCCTGTTCGAGGCCAGCGGCCAGACGGAAGGCACCTTCGAAACCAAAGCCGGTCTGCTGAATTGCTGGCGTAAAGGCGATCTCTACACCGTCGACATGGGGCCGCCGAAATTCGGCTGGAAGGACATTCCGCTCGCCGAGGAATTCCGTGACACGCGCTATATCGAGCTGCAGATCGGCCCAATCGATGCGCCGGTGCTGCATTCGCCTTCCGTGGTCAGCATGGGCAATCCGCATGCGATCTTCTGGGTCGACGACGTCGACGCCTTCGATCTTTCGCGGTTTGGCCCGCTCCTGGAAAATCATCCGATCTTCCTGGAGCGCGCCAATATCACGCTCGCCCACATCGTCGATCGCGATCACATCACCATCCGCACCTGGGAGCGTGGCGCCGGATTGACCAAAGCCTGCGGCTCGGCGGCTTGCGCTGCGGCGGTGGCGGCGGCGCGGCTCAAGCGCGCCAATCGCACGGTTGAGGTCAGCCTGCCCGGCGGCGAGCTCGGAATCGAGTGGCGCGAGCGCGACGATCACGTGTTGATGACGGGTACGGCGACCTTCGAATATGAAGGCCGGTTCGATCCCGCGCTGTTTGCGTCATGAGCGTCGAAGTCCTCACCTTTGGCTGTCGCCTCAACGCCTTCGAATCCGAGGTGGTGCGCGCCAAGGCCGAGCGCGCGGGGCTTGCCGACACCGTCGTCATCAACAGCTGCGCCGTCACCAACGAAGCGGTGGCGCAGGCGCGCCAATCCATACGCCGGCTGAAACGCGAACGCCCGGACTTGCGCATCGTCGTCACCGGCTGTGCGGCGCAGACCTCGCCTGAAATGTTCGCCGCGATGGAAGAGGTCGATAGGGTCGTCGGCAATCACGACAAGATGCAAGGCGAAACCTGGCACAAGGCGCGCGCGGCGCTTCAGGCAGCGGAACCATTCGGCATCGAGGCCAGCGAAAAGATTGCGGTCGCCGACATCATGTCGGTCAGGGAGATGGCACCGCATCTTCTGCAGGGATTTCAAAAAGCCCTGCCGCGGGTGTTCGTGCAGGTGCAGAACGGATGCGATCACCGCTGCACCTTTTGCATCATTCCGTTTGGCCGCGGCAATTCGCGCTCGGTGCCGATGGGCGCGGTGGTCGAGCAAGTCCGCAACCTGGTCGAGCACGGCCATGCCGAGATCGTGTTGACGGGCGTCGATCTGACGAGTTACGGCGCGGATCTGCCTGGAGCTCCGAAACTCGGCCAACTGACCAGGCAGATCCTGCGGCACGTGCCGGAATTGAAGCGGTTGCGGATTTCATCGGTCGATTCGATCGAAGTCGACCGCGATCTTCTCGATGCGATCGCAGGCGAGGACCGCCTGATGCCGCATCTGCATTTGTCGCTGCAGTCGGGCGACGATTTGATCCTCAAGCGGATGAAGCGCCGGCATTCCCGAAAAGATGCGATCGATTTTTGCGCGCTGGTGCGGCGCTTGCGGCCCGACATCGTGTTCGGCGCCGACATCATTGCGGGTTTTCCGACCGAAACCGAGGAAATGTTCGCGCGCTCACTCGATTTGATCGACGAATGTGACCTGACGTTCCTGCATGTCTTTCCGTTTTCGCCGCGACCAGGCACGCCGGCTGCCAAAATGCCGCAGGTCGCAAGCGCTGCGATCCGGGAACGCGCCGGGACGTTGCGGGCTGCGGGGGAGGCCGCGTTGCGGCGGCGACTTGCCTCCGATATCGGCGCAACGAGGCGGGTCCTGATCGAAAGCGCAAAGCAGGGCCGCACCGAGCATTTCCTCCCTGTCGCGATCAGTAGCGGGAAGATCGGCGCTGTCGAGAGCTTCGTCGTCAAGGGAAGCGATGGGGCGCGGCTGACGGTGTGACGAGTCACTCCCCGTTCCAGCCGCAGACCTTGAGGCGTTCCCACATATCTGAAGGCGCCGGCGCAGTCACTCGCACCGCCTCCTTGTTCCGGGAAATCGGAATCACGATCTCGCGGGAATGCAGATGAAGGCGCGGGCCACCAAAGCGCGGCGCGTTGCCGTAAATGTTGTCACCGACAATCGGCCAGCCCTGAGCTGCCGAATGCACGCGCAGTTGATGGGTGCGGCCGGTGACGGGCTCGAGTGCCAGCCATGCCAGCTCATTGCCGCGTCCCATCACCTTCCAGTTGGTGACCGCCGATTGCCCCTGCGGGTCCGGCTTCTGCCACCAGCCTCGTTCGGCATTGAGGCGGCCGAGCGGCATATTGATGGTACCTTCGTTCTCGGCCGGGCCGCCTTCGACCACGGCCCAATAGGTTTTCGAAATCCTGCCATGCTTGAACAATAGACCGAGCGACGCCGTTGCCTTGCGGTGGCGCCCGAGCACCAGACAGCCTGAGGTCTCGCGGTCGAGCCGGTGGGCGAGAACCGGCGGGCGCGGCAGGCCAAACCGCAACGCGTCGAAGGAGGACTCGAGATTGGCGCCCCCCTTGGGGCCGCGATGCACGGGCAGGCCTGCGGGCTTGTCGATCACCAGCATGAGCCCATCGCGATGGAGGACGCGGGCCTGGATTTCCGCCGCGGTCAGTTCGGGAACCTCGATGGTGGCGTCAAGGCTTTTGTTCGAGTGGAGTGGATTTGACATTCGCTACCCCACTAGCCGCAAGCTCGAAAAGCGAATGTCAAATCCAAAGCTCCACTGGCAACATTATATCTGCTAGTGGTCCTCTGATTCCAGCATTCGCAAAGGTGCTTGCTGAGGCGGTGTGCGAATGCTGGAATCGGACCGCTAGACCCGAAACGGCTAACACACCTCGTGTAGCAGGCACCAGATTGATATGAACGATACTACTTCCGAAAAATCCAAAATAAGCTGGTGGCGGCGGCTTTCGAGTGGCTTAAAGCGCACTTCGAGCTCGATCGGCACAGCGGTGGCCGATCTCGTCACCAAGCGCAAGCTCGACCGCGCCATGCTCGACGATATCGAAGACGTGCTGCTCCGCGCCGATCTCGGCACCGAAGTTGCTGCCCGCGTCGCTGCATCCGTTGGCGTCGGTCGCTATGACAAGTCGATTTCGGCAGACGAGGTGAAAAGCGTGGTCGCGGCCGAGGTCGAAAAGGTGCTTGCGCCGGTGGCAAAGTCCCTTGTCATCGACGAGACGAGAAAGCCGTTCGTCATTCTCGTGGTCGGCGTCAATGGTTCCGGCAAGACCACGACCATCGGCAAGCTCGCCGCAAAGTTCTCCGCCGAGGGCCGCAAGGTGATGCTGGCGGCCGGGGATACTTTTCGCGCAGCCGCCATTGATCAATTGAAGATCTGGGGCGAACGAACCAAATCGCCCGTCATCGCCGGCGCGCAGGGCTCGGACTCCGCAAGCCTTGCCTTCAACGCGCTGTCGGCGGCGAAAGAGGGGAAGCTCGATGTGCTGCTGGTCGATACCGCGGGCCGCCTGCAGAACAAGTCCGAATTGATGAAGGAACTTGAAAAGCTCGTTCGCGTCATGCGCAAGGTCGATGACACCACGCCGCACGCGGTGCTGCTGGTGCTCGACGCCACGGTGGGACAAAATGCGCTCTCGCAGGTAGAAGCGTTTCACCGCACCGCAGGTGTCACCGGACTTGTCATGACAAAGCTCGATGGCACCGCGCGCGGCGGCATTCTGGTGGCTTTGGCGGAAAAGCACGCCTTGCCGGTGCATTTCATCGGGGTCGGTGAAGGCATCGAGGATCTCGCGCCTTTCACCGCGCGGGATTTCGCGCAGGCCATCGCCGGCATCGAGGCATGATCCTGAAAGACACCGATCGGGTTTCGATCAAGAAAAAAGCGTGAGCCAATAATGGACAAGACCCAGCCGCATCCGCTGTTCAAGCTAGCGACCGAACTCGGGCCTCTCCTGGTGTTCTTTGTCGCGAACGCCAAATTCCACCTTTTCGTCGCCACCGGCGCCTTCATGGTGGCGGTGGTCGCAGCGATGGTCGCTTCCTATGTGGTGACGCGGCACGTGCCGCTGATGGCACTGGTCAGCGGCACCATCGTCATCGTGTTTGGCACGCTTACGCTGGTTTTGCACGACGAGACCTTCATCAAGGTGAAGCCCACCATCATCTATGGCCTGTTCGCCGCCATTCTCGGCGGCGGGCTGCTGTTCGGCCGTTCCTTCATCGCGATCCTGTTCGATCAGATGTTCAATCTGACCCCGCCTGGCTGGCGCATCCTCACCCGGCGCTGGGCCCTGTTCTTTCTCGGGCTGGCGGTCCTGAACGAAATCATCTGGCGCACCCAGAGCACCGATTTCTGGGTGGCGTTCAAGGCATTCGGCGTGATTCCGCTGACGATGGTTTTTGCGGTGACACAGATGCCGCTGATCAAGCGCTTCCACCTCGAGCCGGCCTCGCTGGAAGCAAGCGAGGCGGCGGAAGGCGATGTGAGCAAGGGATGAGACACCACACCGGTCATTCCGGGGCGCGAGCATCTTAGCGAGCGAATCCGGAATCTCGAGGTTCCCCGATGCGCAATTGCGCATCTGAGGTCTGGTCCTGCCGGACCATCCCGGAAATGACGACTACGTCGTCACTTCAGCGCCTTGTCGATCTCGGATTTCAAAACCGTGTTGAGATTGTCCGGCGTCACCGGACCGACCAGCTTGTAGACGATGGTTCCTTCGCGCCCGACGATGAAGGTTTCCGGCACGCCATACACGCCCCACTCGATCGAGGCGCGCCCATTGGCATCGACACCGACAACGCCAAAGGGGTTGCCGTAGCGGCCGAGAAAGCGGCGGGCGTTGTCGGCGGAATCCTTGTAGTTGATGCCGACGATCTGCAGCCTCTCGTCATGGCCGAGCTCGGTCAGAAGCGGCGCCTCGTCATGACACGGCACGCACCACGACGCCCAGACATTGACGATGCTGACCTTGCCTTTGAAGACGGCAGGATCGAGTCCCGGCACCAGCGCGCCTTTGTTGACGAGCCCATCGAGCGGCGGCAGGACCGTCTGTGGTGCCGGACGGCCGATCAGCGCGGATGGAATACGCGACGGATCGCCGCTGCCGAGCCGAAACCAGAAGATCGCGGCCAGCGCAGCGAAGGCGATGAGTGGTGCGGCCATCAGCCAGCGCGATCTCTGCGGCGCGCCGTCAGTCGTCGAGTTTTCGCTCATTTCAGATCCGTTGCACTGCGACCGGAGCGCCTCAGCACGCCTCCGGCTTCAAGTTCGTGCAGTTGTTGCTTCTGGCGACGATAGTCGACCGCGATCCAGGCAATCAGCATCGCCACGACCGCGGCCACCAGCAGATAGGAAGTTACGATGAAATTTGCGTAGGGGCCAAGTGACATCGCGTTCATGCCGGGCGCCGAGTGCTCTGCGCCACCTGCATCATCTGTAATGTGCGCACCCGGCGGCGCAAAATCTCGTTGCGCATCGCCGCCAGATGCAGCGTGATGAACAGGAACGAAAACGCCACCGCCATCACCAGAAGCGGGATCAGGAAGGCGCGGTCCAGCGCAGGCCCGCCCATCCGCATCACCGAGGCCGGCTGATGCAGCGTGTTCCACCAGTCCACCGAGAACTTGATGATGGGAAGATTGATGGCGCCAACCAGGGTCAGGATCGCCGCCGCTCGCGCAGCGCGCGATTGATCCTCCACCGCGCGCCACAGCGCGACCAGTCCGAGATACATCAGGAACAGGATCAGCACCGAGGTCAGCCGCGCATCCCATTCCCAATAAGTGCCCCACATCGGCCGTCCCCACAGCGAGCCCGTCACCAATGCGAGAAAGGTGAAAGCCGCGCCGATCGGGGCGGCGGCCTTTGCCGCGACATCCGCCAGCGGATGCCGCCATACCAGGGTGCCGAGCGCCGCCACGCTCATTACGCCCCAGACAAACATCGACAGCCAGGCGTTCGGCACATGAATGAACATGATCTTCACCGTAGCGCCCTGCTGATAGTCGTCGGGCGCCATCGCCGATTGATAAAGCCCGATCGCGAGCAGGATCGCGGTCGCTGCCGCAAGCCACGGCAGCGCACGGGTGGCGAGGGAGAGGAACCGGGTGGGGTTGGCAAGATCGATCAGCGTCATGGGCATCCTGTTAACGGTCGCGGCTGTTGCAGGCAATCAGCACGAAGGTTTTCCGCTAATGGTCTGATTCTAACATTCGCCCCCTTCTCAGCGGTCACTTTGCGAATGTTAGAATCGAATGACCATTAGCAAATATATGGCTTTAGTGGAGTTTGGGATTTGACGTCCGCTTTCCAAATTTGCGGCTGGGGTAGCGAATGTCAAATCCACTCCGCTAGAGTTGATCGGCATCAACTCGCGCATGATCGGACAGCGCGCGACCGTTCGGACTGGCAATCATCTCCTATCAATCCAATCCGTGCCGCAGGCTTGCGGCCGCCGCGAAAGGTCCAACGACAAGGCTGACCAGCGACAGCGCGCACAAAATCGAAAATGGTGCACCGAATGACAGCGGTTCCGTGATCGCGGCTTGCGAAGCGGCCACGCCGAAGATCAGCACGGGAATCGACAGCGGCAGCACGAGCACCGCAAGCAGGAGCCCGCCGCGACGCAGCGTCACCGCGAGCGCCGCGCCGATCATGCCAGTGAAGGTCAGCGCCGGCGTGCCGGCCAGCAGGGTGAGCGCGACGGCCGACGTCGGTGCGGCGTCCAGGTTGAGCAACAATCCCAGTACTGGCGTTGCGATGATGAGCGGCAGTCCGGCGGCAAGCCAATGGGCCAGCGCCTTCGCCGCGCAGGCCAATTCGAGCGGAGTGCGGCTCATCACGATCAGATCGAGCGAACCATCCTCGTGATCGGCCATGAACAGGCGATCGAGCGTCAGCAGGCTCGCCAGCAGCGCCCCCAGCCAGAGGATCGCGGGCCCCAGCCGCGCCAAAAGCGCAAGGTCGGGGCCGACGGCGAACGGCATCAGCACCACGACGCTGAGAAAGAACAGGACGCCGATCAGCGCGCCGCCGCCGACGCGAAGCGCGATCCTGATGTCTCTGCGGATCAATGCGGCAAGCGCGGTCACGAGGCGTCCCCGATGCGAAGTTCCCGCGCGGCGACGCCGAGCGGGATGTGGGTGGCGGCGACGATCAGCCCGTCGCCCGCCAGATGTTCGGCCATCAGGGCGGTGAACAGGGTTTTTCCGGTCGAATCGAGCGCATTGGTCGGTTCGTCGAGCAGCCAGACCGGCCGCCGCACGGTGAGTAGCCGCGCGATCGAAAGCCGCCGGCGCTGCCCGGCGGACAGAAAGGAAGCCGGCGAATGCGCCGCATGATCGAGCCCCACCTTGGCCAGTATCTCGGCCGGATCAAAGCTCGCTCCGCCAAGAAAATCCCGCCAGAAAGCGAGATTTTCCAACACGCTCAGTGCCGTTTTGAGGGCGTCGCGATGACCTAGATAATGGGATTGCTCGGCTAGGGTCAGTTCCGCATCGCCGCCTTCCAGACCGATCGATCCGGCGAATGGCGCCAAAAGGCCCGCAATCAGGCGCAATAATGAGGTCTTGCCCGACCCGTTCGGGCCGACCACCGCGAGCGCTTCGCCGGAGGCGGCCTCGAAATCGAGGCCCGAAAAAACCTCCCGGCCACCTCGCACACAGCAGACCTCGCGCCCCAAGAGCCGCATCTTGCCCCTTCGCGGCGCTTCCGGAAATTCGGGGCACCGCATCATCAGATGTTTACAGGCAGCGCATTGCTGCAAAACCCTTACCGGTGTGGCGGCGAAGCTTGAAAGATTCTATAAACCGGAACTCCAAGCAGCGCACAATTTGCAGCTGCAAGCCGATCGGCCAAGCCTCTTGGCCGGTGCTATAATACCCTGCCGTAAACGACAATTCTGGGATTGCCTCACATGACCTCGCTCGACAGCTTCAAATGCCAAAAAACCCTGAAGGTTGGCGCCAGGACCTACGTCTATTACAGCCTGGCCGCCGCCGAGAAAAACGGTCTGAAGGGAATCTCCAAGCTTCCCTATTCGATGAAGGTGCTGCTGGAAAACCTCCTGCGCAATGAAGACGGACGCACCGTCAAGAAGGACGACATCCTCGCGGTCTCCAAGTGGCTGAAGAAGCGCGCGCTCGAACATGAAATCGCGTTCCGCCCGGCACGGGTATTGATGCAGGATTTCACCGGCGTTCCGGCGGTGGTTGATCTTGCGGCCATGCGCAACGCAATGCAGTCGCTCGGCGGCGATGCCGAGAAGATCAATCCGCTGGTGCCGGTCGATCTGGTCATCGATCATTCGGTGATCGTGAACTTCTTCGGGGACAACAAGGCGTTCGCCAAGAACGTTGTCGAGGAATACAAGCAGAACCAGGAGCGCTACGAATTCCTGAAGTGGGGTCAGAAGGCGTTTTCGAACTTCTCGGTGGTGCCTCCCGGCACCGGCATCTGCCATCAGGTCAATCTCGAATACCTGGCGCAAACGGTGTGGACCAGGAAAGAGAAGATGACGGTCGGCAAGAAGACCGGCACGTTCGAGGTCGCTTATCCGGATTCACTGGTCGGCACCGATTCGCACACCACCATGGTCAACGGGCTCGCCGTGCTCGGATGGGGCGTCGGCGGCATCGAGGCGGAAGCCTGCATGCTGGGCCAGCCGCTGTCGATGTTGCTGCCGGAAGTGGTCGGCTTCAAACTCAAGGGTCAGCTCAAGGAAGGCGTGACTGCAACGGACCTGGTGCTGACGGTTACGCAGATGCTGCGCAAGCAGGGCGTGGTAGGCAAGTTCGTGGAGTTCTTCGGCCCCGGCCTCGATCATCTGTCGGTCGCCGACAAGGCAACCATCGGCAACATGGCACCGGAATATGGCGCGACCTGCGGCTTCTTCCCGGTCGATGCCGCGACCATCGATTATCTGAAAACCTCCGGCCGCAAGGCCGACCGCGTCGCGCTGGTTTCGGCCTATGCCAAGGCGCAGGGCCTGTTCCGAACCGCGAAATCGGGCGATCCTGTCTTCACCACAACGCTGACGCTCGATCTTGGCGATGTCGTGCCCTCGATGGCTGGCCCGAAGCGGCCCGAAGGCCGCGTCGCGCTGCCCGCGGTTGCGGAAGGTTTCACCACCGCGCTTGCAAGCGAATACAAGAAGGCAGCCGATGCCGACAAACGCTATGCGGTGGAAAATCGCGACTTTGATCTCGGCCATGGCGACGTCGTGATCGCGGCCATCACTTCCTGCACCAACACTTCAAATCCGAGCGTTCTGATCGGAGCCGGGCTGCTCGCCCGCAATGCGATCGCCAAGGGATTGAAGGCAAAGCCCTGGGTCAAAACCTCGCTTGCTCCCGGCAGCCAGGTCGTCGCCGAATATCTCGCCAATTCCGGATTGCAGAGCGATCTCGACAAGGTCGGCTTCAATCTGGTCGGCTTCGGCTGCACCACCTGCATCGGCAATTCCGGTCCCTTGCCCGAAGAGATATCGAAGGCGATCAACGATAATGGGATCGTGGCCGCTGCCGTGCTGTCGGGCAATCGCAATTTCGAAGGCCGAGTCAGTCCGGACGTACAGGCCAATTATCTCGCCTCGCCACCCCTGGTGGTCGCTTTCGCACTGGCCGGCACCGTCAGGAAGGATCTTGCCGTCGAACCGATCGGAAACGGCAAGGACGGCAAGCCTGTTTTTCTGAAGGATATCTGGCCGACCGCCAGGGAGATCAACGCGTTCACGAAGAAATTCGTGACCGCGACGATTTTCAAGAAGCGCTACGCCGACGTCTTCAAGGGCGACACCAACTGGCGCAAGATCAAGACGGTCGAGAGCGAGACCTATCGCTGGAACATGAGCTCGACCTATGTGCAGAACCCGCCCTATTTCGAAGGCATGAAGAAGCAGCCGGAGCCGATCGCCGATATCGTCGATGCGCGCATTCTGGCGATGTTCGGCGACAAGATCACCACCGACCACATATCGCCTGCGGGCTCAATCAAGCTGACTTCTCCGGCCGGAAAGTTTCTGAGCGACCACCAGGTCCGCCCCGCCGACTTCAATCAATACGGTACCAGGCGAGGCAACCACGAGATCATGATGCGCGGCACCTTCGCCAATATCCGCATCAAGAACTTCATGCTGAAGGGCGCCGACGGCAACATTCCCGAAGGCGGCATGACCAAGCACTGGCCCGACGGCGAGCAGATGTCGATCTACGACGCCGCCATGAAGTATCAGGCCGAGCACGTGCCGCTGGTGGTCTTCGCCGGTGCCGAATACGGCAACGGATCCTCGCGCGATTGGGCCGCGAAGGGCACGCGGCTGCTCGGCGTCCGCGCTGTGATCTGCCAGAGCTTCGAGCGTATCCATCGCTCCAACCTTGTCGGTATGGGAGTCCTCCCGCTCACCTTCGAGAATGGCACGTCGTGGCAGTCGCTCGGGCTGAAGGGCGACGAGACCGTGACCATCAGGGGGTTGCAGGGCGACCTGAAACCGCGGCAAAAATTGACGGCGGAAATCGTGTCCGGTGATGACTCATTGCAGCGCGTTTCGCTGCTGTGCAGGATCGATACGCTCGACGAACTTGATTATTACCGCAACGGCGGCATCCTGCATTACGTATTGCGCAGATTGGCCGCGTAATTGTGATCACGGGCTCACCGCGAAGTGAGTAGCGAGGACAGGGAAGGCGGCCTAAGAAGGTCGCCTTCGCTCGTTTGAAGGCCGGTGTAGCCGATCTGAAGCCCCTGCACCACGAGCGGCGAATTGTTCAGGGATCTCAGATCGACAGCCGGCACTGGAAACATCAACTTCGCCAAAGGTGTTGGTGAGACAGATCGCGAACCTCGGACAGTGGGCGGCAACGGGCTCCTGAGCCGTTCAACGGCGAGAAGTGTTAACGGCAGCAACGCAGATATTCTCGGTACGGTATGGCAGCAATCATGGGCTACAACTCCATTTCGCGGTGGTCGGGCGCGATCGGCGTCTGCGCGATGGTGGCCATGATCCGGCCGGCCGCCGCCGAACCTCGCGCGGTGGTGGAGCTCTTCACCTCGCAAGGCTGCTCGTCGTGTCCGCCCGCTGACAAGATCATCGGCGAGCTTGCCAAGGATCCGACCGTGATCGCGCTGAGCATGCCGATCGATTACTGGGATTATCTCGGCTGGAAGGATACGCTGGCGGATGCTCGCTTCAGTGCCCGTCAGAAAGCCTATTCGCTGGCCCGCGGCGATCGCGACGTCTACACGCCGCAGGTGATCGTCAACGGCTCTGCCCATGTGGTCGGCAGCGACCGCGCCGGAATCGAGGAAGCGATCGGCGCCACCAGGAAGGCGGACGCCGTGATGTCGGTGCCGGTTGCGCTGGCGCTGGCGGGCAAGCAGATCACGGTGTCGGTCCCGGCCTCGAACAAGGCCCCGACCGCCGCGCGCGGTGAAATCTGGATCTGTTCGATCTCCAAGGCGGTGCCGATATCGATCGGCCGCGGGGAGAATCGCGGGCGAGAGCTCATCTACTACAACGTCGTTCGCAGCCTGCTCAAAGTCGGTGACTGGAACGGCAACGCCGCGAGCTGGACCGTGCCCCTGGAAAATCTTTCTCGCGAAGGCATCGACGGCGCGGCGGTGTTCATCCAGGATGGAAGCCGCGAGCGGCCGGGCCCGATGCTGGGCGCCGCCTATACATCGCTTCACTAAAGCGCGATCAGATCGGGTTGAATCGTCATCGCGCTTTAGTTTTTTGATTGAGCATGATCCTATTCGGAAAACCGCTGCACACTTTGCACTAACGCGGTCCTTCGGGTCCGGATCATGCTTTAGGATTTATCTGCGGGCCCGCAGCGACTGGCGCCCGGCGGCAATGGCTGGACCGCGCTGACACATGGCGCGCTATTGCCGCTATTGCTTCGTCATCACGAACTTGCCGACACCGTCCACATAAGCCTGATAGCTGCCGCGGATGGTCTTGCTGTCCTTGGACGCAATTCCCTGCATTCGAATATCCCACTTCGGGCAAACGATCTGAAACGCCACATGCTGATTTGACGCGAGATAATTGCCGGTGAGCGAACAGCTTTCCTTGTCGTCATTTTGATAACTGCCCGAAAAGCGTCCGTTGTTGTTGGCGAGCTTCATGTCATTCTTCGAGGTGTTGGACCAGGTTACGGTCCAGCTTCCTGTGAGATCGTCCGCGCCGGCCCGGGCGACGCCCAATCCCATGAATGAAGTCAAGAACAGGACGGTCAGAGCCGCCAGGAATTTCCGCATCTTCATCCCCTGATCTGCAAGGCTGCCGTCAGACGCCGGACGAGTCGAACGTCCGACGATAGCACCCATTTTTAAAAGTGCGATTGCCGGTCGCCGTATCTCACCTGTTTAGTTGTGACTTGAGAGCGGCTCGGCCACGCTCATGTGCCGACTCGATGTCGGAGAAATGCCCGGGTTTGAATCGGCGCGACAGGCGAGGGATTTTGCTGATGCGTCCGCCGCCGAAGTCGAACAGCAGCGTAGCGGGTGCCTGAAAAAGAAAAAGGACCAACTCGCGTTGGCCCAGTAGGGGATAATCTGTACTGCGATAGACCCGATCCCTGCGACCCCGGGGGGCTGGGGGCTGAGGAATCCGGTATCGAAAGGACCGGGCCAACGCAGTGTCTCCTTGTCGCAATTCAGCAGGGCGGTCGATGGGCGGAAGTGGGGCGGCATTATGATTCCTGCTAACGATGATGTGACGGTCCGCGCGACCCAAGTGCGACCGAATATACCTCGGGTACAGGGAACAATTCCTCGCGCCGTGGCGCCCGCAACCCCACGGTCCCTCTTGCGGCGGAGGTCGGTCGGCGCAATCATGTCGTCCGGATGACAGGAGCAGCGCGATGAGTTCGACATTGGAGGAAGCCGATCCAAGTGAGGCCCGCGCAGTGGCGCGCCACGCCGCTGCGATCGCCTTGCCAAACCGTGTGACGTTCAATCGTTTCGAACTCAATCGCATCCTGGATCTGTATGGGCGTATGGTCGCCGATGGCGAATGGCGTGATTATGCCATCGATTTCATGCGCGACCGCGCGGTGTTCTCGATATTCCGGCGCGCTTCCGAAGTTCCGATCTACCGCATCGAGAAGGACCCGCGCCTGGCGCGCAAGCAGGGAATCTACAGCGTGATCTCGGCGACCGGCCTGATCCTGCGCCGTGGCCACGAGCTAGAACGCGTGCTGCTCGCAATCGACCGCAAGCCGGCGCTGGTCTAACCGGTCCGCAAAGCCCATTCCGGACCGAGACAGCTCGTTCTGGAACACCCCGAGATTGCTCGCCCGTCGTTGCTTGCGAGAGGAATCCGCGGTCGGCCGTGCGTGCCGCCCTAAAATGGCGCCGTTGATTCAATCGCCTTCCGATGTGCCCGGTATGGTGCGCCCACCCTCGCCGAGTGCAAGCTGCATCATCACCGTGTCGAGCCAGCGGCCGAACTTGAAGCCAACGTCAGGGTGGGTTCCGATCATCTGAAAGCCGCATCTTGAATGCACGCCGATCGACGCGGCGTTGGCGGAATCGCCGATCACCGCGATCATCTGACGAAAGCCGCGCGCCTCGCAATCGGCGATCAGCCGTTGCAGCAATTTTTGTCCAATGCCGCGTCCCTGGATCGCGGGCCGCAAATAGATCGAATTCTCGACCGTGAAACGGTAGGCCGGCCGCGGCCGGTAGGCACCCGCATGGGCGTATCCGACCGCGCGGCCGTCGAGCACCGCGACCAGATAAGGGAAGCCATCGGCCGTCAGCGCGTCAAAGCGACGCGTCATTTCGGAAAGGTCTGGCGCGGTGAGTTCGAAGGTCGCCGTGCCGAAACGGACGGCGTGTTCGTAGATTTCGGTGACGGAGGGCAGGTCGGCAGCAGCGGCCGGCCTGATTTCAAGCGAAGACAATTCAAGCGAAGACATGGCACAAAGATTATTTTTGCCCATCGCAAAAGGAAAGCCCCGGCGACGGGCCGGGGCTTTGATGGTTCCGCTTCCGCTGCGAGAACGATCAGTCGCGCTGACCGAGCAACTGCAGGAGCAGCGTGAACAGGTTGATGAAGTTCAGATAGAGCGACAATGCGCCGGTGATCGCCGCACGTTCCGCCACGTCGCCGCCCTGCTGGGCATAGCCATAGATGTATTCGTTCTTCAGCCGCTGGGTATCCCAGGCTGTGAGGCCCGCGAAAACCAGCACACCGACCACCGACACCACGAATTGCAGCATCGTCGAGGCGAGGAACAGATTGACGAGGCTTGCAATGACGACGCCGAACAGGCCCATGATCAGGAACGAACCCATTCCGGTCAGGTCACGCCGCGTCGTGTAGCCATAAAGGCTGAGCGCGCCGAAGGTGGCGGCGGTGATGAAGAACACCCGCACGATCGAGGTGTGGGTATACACCAGGAAGATCGAGGACAGCGAAATGCCCATCAGCGCCGAAAACACCCAGAACAGCATCTGGGCGGTCGCGGGCTGCAGCCGGTTGATGCCGGCGGAGATCACGAACACCATGGCGAGCGGCGCCAGGATGAACAGCCATTTCAGCGGGCTCACGAACATCGCGTAGCCGAAGGGCGTCAGGAACGCGTTGCCGATCTTGGCGGCGGCTCCCGACGGGTCGTTGGTCACGGCCGCCATGTAGATTCCGAGCGCCGCGAGGCCGGTGATGGCCAGCCCGATGCTCATGTAGTTGTAAATGCGCAGCATGTAGGCGCGCAGACCGGCGTCGACGGTCGCGGCGTCAACCCGCCCGGCGGCCCGGCCGAAAGGAGAGGCATAGTTACGGTCTAGGTCCGACATGGTCGAATTCCTGTTGTTGGTCCGGCGGGAGCGCAAGGAACCTTGCGACGCCAGTTGGAAAATCTATCCCAGATACCACGGAATGCTGACATTAATTTTGCGTCATCTAACAGCATCTGGCACTGGCTGATATCTGGGAAACTAACACAACCACTGCAAGCCGCCATGCGCGGCTGAATGTCGCTCCGCGGAGGGGATCCCGGGCCGAAGCCCGCTTTTTTACGAAATCTTTATACTACAGGTTTCGCAAAACCGCGGCTGGCTTCTGGTTCAGGGCCAGGAGTGTTCCCACAAGTCCCAGCCCCACGGTGACGAAAAGCGCCGCCGCTACCACCGCTGCAGCGCTTCCGGCTTGCCAGACGAAGCTCAGGGTCATCAGCCGGGTCACAATCAGCCAGGCTGCAATGGAACCGGTAGTGACCCCGAAAACAGCGGTCGCCAGTCCGATCAACAGGTATTCCAGCGCGTAGGCGCCGAGCAGGCGCGCCCTGGTGGCGCCCAGAGTCTTGAGAATGACGGCATCGTAAACGCGATGCCGATGGCCGGCCGCGAGGGCCCCGCCCAAGACGAGCACGGCCGAAATCAGCGTGACTGCACTGGCTCCGCGGATCGCCAATACGAGATTGGTGACGACCGTGCCGATCGTTTCCAGCGCCTCGCGCACCCGAACGGTCGTGACCATCGGGAATGCGTCGGCCACCAATTTGATGATCGCCGGGTCGTTTGCGGAGTTCGGACGGGCCTCGGTCAGGGTTGCGATATGCGTATGCGGCGCGCCTCTGAAGGCATTGGGCGAGAACACCAGCACGAAATTGATGCCAAGCCCCTGCCAGTCGATCGTGCGCATGTTGCCGATCCTGGCCGGAATGTCGCGGCCGAGGACGTTGACGACGATTTCATCGCCGAGCTCGAGCTTGAGGCCGTCGGCGATCTTTTTCTCAATCGATACCAGCGGCGGCCCGTCATAATCCGGGCCCCACCACTTGCCTTCGACGATCTTCGATCCCTTTGGAATATCGCCGGTTGCGGTGAGGCCGCGGTCGCTTTGCAGGACCCATTCGCTGTCTGTGGAAGGCTTGAGCTCTTCCGCACTCACGCCTCGCGCCGCGACGATCCGCCCGCGCAGCATCGGCACCTCTTCGACCGTTGAATCCGGCATGGCTCGTTTCAGGAAGGCGTCGAAGCGGCCGGCATCGTTCGACGGAATGTCGATGAAATAGAATGACGGGGCGTGATCCGGCAGTGCCGCCAGGAATTGACGCCGCAGGTTGCCGTCGATTTGCGTGATCGTGACCAGCACGGCAAGGCCCAGACCCAGTGATATCACCACCGAGGGCGTCAGCGCGCCCGGACGGTGGATATTCGCAATCGCCAGCCGCAGCATGGTGAATCGCGTCCGGGGCAGGCGGCGTGCCAGCGCCATCAAGCCCAAGGCAATTCCGCGCAATACGGCAAAGACTGCGATCGACGACACCACGAACACGGTGGCGACGCGCTTGTCGTAAGCCAGCCCGACGATCATCGCGATCAGGAACGCGATCACGAGGGCCATCAAGGCGAGATAGCGCCAGCGCGGGCGACGCCATGGGCTCGCCACGGCTTCGCGGAACAGGGCTGCTACCGGCACGTCATGCACGCTTCCAAGCGGCCAAAGCCCGAACGCGAGCGCGGTCAGGAGGCCGTAGACCAGCGAAAGTGCGAGTTCCTCGACATGCAGGGCGGGCACGACCGGCAACGGCAACAGCTTGCCGAACACGTCGACGATGATGAAGGGCAATGCCGCACCGACACCAAGGCCGATCACCGAGCCGATGATCGAAAGCACGATCACCTGCGTCAGATAGATCGCAAAGACGTCCCGCCCCGTGGCGCCCACGGCCTTGAAGGTGGCGATCACGTCACGGCGCCGGTCGATGTGGCTCTTGATGGCGTTGGCCACGCCAACGCCGCCGACCAGGAGCGCTGCAAGGCCAACCAGTGTGAGAAACTGGGTGAAGCGATTGATCGTGCGCTCCAGCTGCGGCGAGGCGCTGTCGCGGGTGCGAATTTCCCAGCCGGCTTGCGGCAGCGCGCCTCGCGCATCGTCGGCAAGCCGGGCCGCGCTGCGGTCGCTGCCGGCGTTGTCCGGGAGCCTCACCCGATAGGTCCAGCGCACCAGGCTGCCGGGTTGCAGCAATTGCGTGGCCCGAAGCCCTGCCTCGCTCACCAGAAATCGCGGGCCGAAACCGAGGCCGCCGGCGAGCTTGTCCGGCTCGGCGCTGTCAATGCTGCGGATCTCGAAAGTCGCGTTGCCGACATGGACGCGGTCGCCGACCTTGAGATCGAGCCGGGCCAGCAGGGTCGAATCGGCGGCCGCGCCGAACGCCCCGTCACGCTCGGCCAGCAAACCGGCCATCGGCATTTTCGGCTCGAGCGCAAGTTCGCCCAACATCGGGTAGGCGCCGTCGACCGCCTTGATTTCGACCAGTGCCAGGCGGCCGTCGCCGGCGCGCGCCATGCCGCGCAGCGTCGCTATGGCGGAGACGTCACCGCGGGAGCGGAGAAACGCGATTTCGTCGGGTTTGGCTTCGCGCTGGAACAATGAGAACGCTACGTCGCCGCCGAGCAGCGTGCGGCCCTCCCGTGCCAGCCCTTCGCCAAGGCTGGCCGCGACCGAGCCGACGCCTGCAATCGTCATCACACCGAGCGCGATGCAGGCGATGAAAACGTAAAAACCACGCAAACCTCCGCGCAATTCGCGGACAGCAAAGCGCAACGGCAGCGATGCAGGGCGGCCGCGGTAAACAGGTTCGGCGATGGTGGTCATGACCCGGTATCTCGTTCGGCGACCTGGCCGTCGATCCGGCCCGAGCGCAGCCGCACCACGCGGTCACAGCGCTGCGCCAGCGAGGCGTCGTGGGTCACCAGCACCAGCGTCATGCCGCGTTCGGCATGTTTGGTGAAGAGCAAGTCAACGATCTGCTTGCCGGTCGCTTCATCCAGATTGCCGGTCGGCTCGTCGGCGACCAGAATGGCGGGGTCGGGTGCCAGCGCTCGCGCCAGGGCCACGCGTTGCTGCTCGCCGCCCGACAGTTGCGTGGGATAGTGATGCAGCCGGTCGCCAAGACCGACGGATGCCAATTCTTCCGCCGCGCGCCGACCGGCGTCGGGATTACCCGCCAGCTCCAGCGGCACCGCGACGTTTTCGAGCGCCGTCATGGTGGGAATCAGGTGGAACGACTGGAAAACGATGCCCACCTCGCGGCCGCGAAAGCGCGCCAGCGCGTCCTCGTCGAGGGCATTGAAGGGCGTGCCGTTGACCACCACCTCTCCACTGTCCGGACGTTCCAACCCCGCCATCACCATCAGCAGAGTGGACTTTCCCGAACCTGATGGTCCAATCAGGCCGATCGCCTCGCCCGACGCCACTCGAAGGCTGATGTCCTTGAGAATGTGGACACGCGCTGCGCCCGTGCCGAGCGAGAGATTGACGTTGGAGATGGAAATGGTTTCCGGCTTGATGACGGTCAACGACGAGGGTTCGATGAGACTGTCCATGGCTATAGTGCCCGCATTTCCGAAGTTCGCAATCGTGTGCTGCGACCCCGTGAACGAACTTCGGAAAGCAAAGGGCACTATCAGATTTGTTAATTCCAGTGCCGCTTTCCGATCTGAAATTCCTGATTCGAGGTTGCAGCAGGCAGTGCAGGAATTTCAGATCGGCGGCACTAGCTCATATGGTAGTTCACGCAGTGTGGTCGAGGGCCTTTTGCCGAAGTTCATGCACATGATCGTGTGGGGCTCCATGCTGATCCTGGCACTATCGGGATTGGAACCGGTCTTTGCTCAATCCGCGGCCGCGATCGCCACGCGGCCCATCAATATGGTCGTGCTGGGTGATTCCTTGAGCGCGGGATATGGCCTTGCGGGCGCTGACGCATTTCCGGCCAAGTTGCAAAAGGCCTTGAAGGCCAAAGGGATAGATATTGAGATGACCAACGCCGGGGTGTCCGGCGACACCGCCTCCGGCGGCCGCGACCGGCTCGATTGGTCGGTGCCTGACAAGACCCAGGCCGTGATCGTGGAGCTTGGCGCCAACGATGCCTTGCGCGGCATCGATCCGGCGGTCACCCGCGCCGCGTTGACGGAGATTGTAACGCGGCTGAAGGGACGCGGGATCTCCGTTCTGTTGTGCGGGATGCTCGCGCCGCCGAATTATGGCCGCGACTATGCGGACAGCTTCAACGCGATCTATCCCGATCTCGCCAGATCCACGGGCGTCCCTCTCTATCCTTTCTTCCTTGAGGGCGTCGCCGCCGACGCCAGGCTCAATCAGGCCGATGGCATGCATCCGACGCCCGAGGGTGTCGACATCATCGTCAAAAACATCCTGCCTACCGTGGAGGCATTTCTTGGCACGATATCCAGGCAACCGAGCTGAGGAGCGGGCATCGATAACCCTAATGCGATGGATTTGCAGGAGCTTTCCGATCTGTTAACCGCTGATGCTTCGCAGAGTCACATAACTACGCTAGAAATTGGTATCGGTGATTCGTTGCCGGGCCTACAGGGCATGGTCTGCTGTCCATGGCGCCGTTTCCGGGTCAAATCCGGAAACAGCCCGTTCAGGACCATGCTTCAGCATCGGGAGTCCTAACGATGCCGCGTCTGTTCACGGGATTGGAAATTCCCTCCGAGATCGCTCAGACACTCTCCTCACTGCGTGGCGGCTTGCCCGGGGCCCGCTGGGTCGATCCCGAAAATTATCACGTTACCCTGCGTTTCATCGGCGACATCGATGGGGCGGCGGCCAACGAGATCGCTTCGATGCTGTTTCGGGTCAACCGCAAGCCGTTCGAAGTGGCGGTGCAGGGGCTCTCCAGCTTTGGCGGCAAGAAGCCCCGCGCGGTGGTCGCAAATATTGCCCCAAGCCGGCCGCTGATCGAACTCCAGGCCGAGCTGGAGCGGCTGATGCAGCGGATCGGACTCGATCCCGAGGGACGGAAATTCACCCCGCACGTGACGCTGGCGCGCCTGCGCGATGCCTCTACGCAGGATGTGGCGGATTATCTTTCGGTACGCGGCTATTTTCCGGCCCGAGTGTTCACCGCCTCGCGCTTCGTGCTGTTTTCCTCGCGCGCCTCGACCGGCGGCGGACCTTACGTGGTCGAGGATTCCTACGCGCTGAGCGCGTGAGACAGGTGGCTAATTCCGTACCGGAACATTCCCGCGATGCAACGCGCAGCTGGCGCGGGAAGCATCCTGCGGCGGCGGTGTTAAAGGGTCTGGCGTGCTGCATACCTCGCTGGTAGCGGGGCATAAGGCCCGCCGACTGAAATAACCCCGCACCATTTCCGGCTTGCAATTTTCGTCAGTTTGGGGCCGTAGGAAGGGCCATGCCTTCTCCCCCGTCCCTCTCGTTCCGTGCCCACTACCAGGCCCTCGTCTCGTCCGGCGCGATCGAGCCGGACGCCGCCCAGGAAGCTGTCGCCGCAGCCTTTGGCGATCTTGAGCAGCGGCTTTCCAGCTACAAGCCGCTTCGCAAGCAGGGCCTGTTCGGCCGGCTGTTTGCCGACAAGGACGAAGCGCCGCCGCGCGGTCTCTACGTTCATGGCGACGTCGGACGTGGCAAGACCATGCTGATGGATCTGTTTTTCCAGCAGAGCCCGGTCGAGCACAAGCGCCGCGCCCATTTTCACGAATTCATGGCCGAGGTGCATGAGCGGATCTATGGCTACCGCCAGGGCATCGCCCGCGGCGAGATTGCAGACGGCGACGTGATCGCGTTGACCGCCGCCTCGATTTTCGAGCAGGCCTGGCTGTTGTGCTTCGACGAATTCCACGTCACCGACATTGCGGATGCGATGATTCTCGGCCGTCTGTTCGCCAAACTGTTCGAACTCGGCACCGTGGTCGTCGCAACTTCCAACGTCGCGCCCGACGATCTCTACAAAGGGGGTCTGAACCGGGCATTGTTCGTCCCTTTCATTGCGCAGATCTCGGAGCATATGCAGGTGCTGCGGCTCGATGCGCGCACCGATTTCCGGCTGGAAAAACTCGCCGGCGTGAAAATGTGGCTGGTGCCGCCGGATGCGGCAGCCGCTTTCGCGCTCGACGATGCCTGGGTCAAGATGACCGGCAACACGCCTTGCAAGCCGCGCGACATCCCGATCAAGGGTCGCGTCCTCCATGTGCCGTGCTCGGCGCACGGCGTTGCGCGATTTTCCTTTGCAGATATTTGTGAAACGCCGCTCGCTGCATCGGACTACCTCCGGCTCGCACGCGACTATCACACGATCATGATCGACCGCATTCCGGTCATGGACTATGCCGAGCGCAACGCCGCCAAGCGCTTCATCACCCTGATCGACACGCTCTACGACAACCGCGTGAAGCTGATGGCTTCCGCGGAAGCCAACCCGGCTGCGCTGTACGTCGCAACCGAAGGCAGCGAGGTAAGCGAATTCAAGCGGACTTCGTCAAGGCTGATCGAGATGGGCTCCGAATCCTACCTGGCGCTGCCGCACGGGCACAAGGATTCCGAGGCGAGCGGCGTCAGCACCGGTTTGGTGGAGACGTAATTCCCGTCATTCCGGAGCGCGCGTGCGCGCGAAGCCGGAATCCAGATGTTTTGGCCCGAGATACCAGGTTCTCGCGGCGCCTGTCATCGGGCGCGCGTTCGCGCGACCCGTTGCCGAGCCCCGGACTCCCGCACGACAATTGAACACGCCCCGGCTTGAACGGTTCGGTCGAAAGGGATAACCAGCCAATTAAGATCATGATGCGATAAAGTGGAATCGCATCATGATCCCATCTCTTTGTTTGAGCATGATCTGTTCGGAAAACCGGTTTCCACTTTTCCGGATCATGCTCTAACATCGCTTCCACCCCCTCCTTCCGTTCAAAGGACAGATTTCCCATGGCGCGCGACAAGATTGCTTTGATTGGCTCCGGTCAGATCGGCGGAACGCTGGCCCACCTCATCGGCCTCAAGGAACTGGGCGACGTTGTGATGTTCGACATTGCCGAAGGCGTGCCGCAGGGCAAAGCACTCGATATCGCGCAATCTTCGCCCGTCGACGGGTTCGACGCGCATTTCACCGGTGCCAATTCCTATGAAGCGCTCGACAACGCCAAGGTATGCATCGTCACCGCCGGCGTGCCGCGCAAGCCCGGCATGAGCCGTGACGACCTTCTGAGCATCAATCTGAAGGTGATGGAGCAGGTCGGCGCCGGGATCAAGAAATACGCGCCCGACTCCTTCGTCATCTGCATCACCAACCCGCTCGACGCCATGGTCTGGGCGCTGCAGAAGGCTTCCGGCATGCCGCACAAAAAGGTGGTGGGCATGGCGGGTGTGCTGGACTCCGCGCGCTTCCGCTATTTCCTTGCCGACGAGTTCAACGTCTCGGTGGAGGACGTCACCGCCTTCGTGCTGGGTGGCCATGGCGACACCATGGTGCCGCTGGTGCGCTACTCCACGGTCGCCGGCATTCCGCTGCCCGATCTCGTCAAGATGGGCTGGACTTCTCAGGCACGGATCGACGAGATCGTCGACCGCACCCGCAATGGCGGCGCCGAGATCGTCAATCTGTTGAAGACGGGCTCGGCATTCTACGCGCCTGCGGCGTCCGCGATCGCGATGGCCGAGAGCTACCTCAGGGACAAGAAGCGCGTGCTGCCATGCGCCGCCTACCTCAATGGCGAATACAGCGTGCGCGACATGTATGTCGGTGTGCCGGTCGTCATCGGCTCGAAAGGTGTCGAGCGGATCGTCGAGATCGAACTGTCCGGCAAGGATCGTGAAGCCTTCGACAAGTCGGTCAGCGCGGTGCAGGGTCTGGTCGATGCCTGCAAGAAGATCGCGCCGGACCTGCTTGGCCGCTGACGGGTGTAAAAAACCGGCGGCCGATGGTCCGGTCGATCTTCGGTCGCTCGAATTCTGCGGATTGGCGGCGGCCCGGTCGCAGGCCGGGACTCGGGATTGGCCAAGGCGTTGGAATTTATGATGATTTCAGATTTGCGCTTAGCGTGGCATATGGTATACCAACGCCAAAGCTGAAACCGCTAACGATTTGAGCGCACAGGGTTCGGGGAGCGTCCGCATGAACATCCATGAATACCAGGCCAAGGCACTTCTGAGCGAGTTCGGGGTGGCGATCTCAAAGGGTGCGCCCGTTCTGCGGGCTTCGGATTCCGAAGCGGCCGCGAAGATGATTCCGGGGCCGGTGTGGGTGGTGAAGAGCCAGATCCATGCGGGCGGCCGCGGCAAGGGCAAGTTCAAGGAAGCCTCCGCCGGCGACAAGGGCGGCGTCCGCATCGCCAAATCGGTCGCCGAGGTCAACGAATTCGCCAGGCAGATGTTGGGCGCAACCCTGGTCACGGTGCAGACCGGGCCACATGGCAAACAGGTCAACCGGCTCTACATCGAGGAAGGCTCCGATATCGACAAGGAGTTCTATCTCTCCATCCTCGTCAATCGCGAAACCTCCGAAGTATCTTTCGTGGTGTCGACCGAAGGTGGCGTCAATATCGAAGACGTCGCGCACTCGACGCCCGAGAAGATCGTGACCTTCTCGGTCGATCCGGCCACCGGCATCATGTCCCATCACGGCCGCACGGTTGCCAAGGCGCTGAAACTGTCGGGCGATCTCGCCAAACAGGCGGAACGGCTGGTGGCCCAGCTCTATGCCGCCTTCATCGCCAAGGACATGGCGATGCTCGAAATCAACCCACTGGTCGTCACCAAACAGGGCCAGCTGCGGGTGCTCGATGCCAAGGTATCGTTCGACGACAACGCGTTGTTTCGTCGTCCCGAAATCGCGGCACTGCGTGATGAGACCGAAGAGGACGCCAAGGAAATCGAGGCCTCCAAATACGACCTCAACTATGTCGCGCTCGAGGGCACCATCGGCTGCATGGTCAATGGCGCGGGGCTTGCCATGGCAACCATGGACATCATCAAGCTCTACGGCATGGAGCCGGCGAATTTCCTCGATGTCGGCGGTAGCGCCACCGTCGACAAGGTGGCTGCAGCTTTCAAGATCATCACCGCTGATCCGAACGTGAAGGGAATTCTGGTCAACATCTTCGGCGGCATCATGAAATGCGACGTGATCGCCGAGGGTGTGGTTGCCGCGGTGAGGCAGGTCGGCCTCAAGGTACCGCTGGTGGTGCGGCTCGAAGGCACCAATGTGGAAGCTGGCAAGAAGATCATCAGCCAATCCGGCCTCAACGTGCTGTCGGCAGATGATCTCGACGATGCCGCGCATAAAATCGTCAAGGCCGTCAAGGGAGGGTAAGGCAATGCCCGGAGACCGTCTCGCCGCACCGACGCCGCTGGAAGAGCATCGCAAACTTGCGGTTTTTGCCGGCGAATGGGCCGGCGAAGAGATGGTGAACCCCTCGCGCTGGACCGAGGGCGGGCCGGCGACCTCGCATGTCGTGGCCCGCGTCGACCTCAACGGCTTTTACCTCGTTCAGGACGCGCGCCAGACCCGGGACGGCAAGGAGACCTTCGCCACCCACGGCGTCTTCACTTACGACCGCGAAGACCGGCTCTACAAATTGTTCTGGTACGATTCGCTGGGCTATTACCCGCCCTCGCCCGCCTCCGGCGGCTGGACCGGCAAGTCGCTGATCCTGGTGCGCGGCTCGCTGCGCGGCAACGCGCGCCATATCTACGAAGTCATCGACGACAACAGCTACTCGATGAAAATCCAGTACTCGCCGGACGCGGAAGGGTGGGCCGACGTGCTTACCGGCGTCTACCGGCGGATTCACCAGAGGTAAGAAATGATCCGTTGGGGCACCATCCTAATTGGCGCGTGGCTTCTGCTCGATGCAGCGCATGCAGAGGATGGCACCACAAAATCCCATCGGGCCTTTGCCGCGATATGTTCGGCGGCGGTCGACGGCAAGCCGGATATCGGATTGATCGCGACCTCCGTGGAGATGGAAGCTGCCGGGGGCATGAAGGATGCGGCGGTCACGGTCGGGCGGTCGAGCATTCGAGTTTTCAATTCGTCTCAAACCAAGCAGAACATCATCATCACGACCACCACCTATTCCGATGCGCAGGAAACCGAATGCAAGAGCACGGTCCAGGTCCCAGCTTTGCGCGCTGAACTCGAAAGTTTGGCGCAATCACTGAAGTTGGAAGGTGGTTTCTTTCAGAGTGCTGCGGTTATCACTGGAAGATGGAAGAAACCTGGAAATATGCCGCCCGTTTTTGTCACCATGTTGAGCACCGCCTCCTCGACGGTGCTGAGCATGCAGCGAATAGATCTCGCCGTCTCGGGCCCGGAAATGAAAAGGTTCCTAAATGCGAAGATAGCTCGAATACCCCTCGCGGGCGCGCCGAAATCCAGAAACACCGTCAGAATCGCCGAAAAGGTAAATTCGAAATGTCCGTCCTGATCGACAAGAATACAAAAGTCATTTGCCAGGGTTTTACAGGCAAGAACGGCACGTTTCACTCGGAAGCCGCGATGGCTTACGGCACCAAGATGGTCGGCGGCACCTCGCCCGGCAAGGGCGGCTCGACCCATCTGGGCCTTCCGGTATTCGACACGGTTACTGAGGCGCGCGAGAAGACCGGTGCCGATGCATCCGTGATCTATGTGCCGCCGCCGGGTGCAGCGGATGCGATTTGCGAAGCGATCGATGCAGAAATCCCGCTGATCGTGTGCATCACCGAGGGCATCCCGGTGCTCGACATGGTGCGGGTCAAGCGCTCGCTGAGCGGGTCGAAGTCGCGCCTGATCGGCCCGAATTGCCCCGGGGTCATGACGGCCGGCGAATGCAAGATCGGCATCATGCCGGCGAACATCTTCAAGCCCGGCAATGTCGGCATCGTGTCGCGCTCGGGCACGCTGACCTATGAAGCCGTGTTCCAGACCTCGCAGGTGGGTCTCGGCCAGACCACGGCCGTGGGCATCGGCGGCGACCCGGTCAAGGGCACCGAATTCATCGACGTGCTGGAGATGTTTTTGGCCGATCCCAAAACCACCTCGATCATCATGATCGGGGAAATCGGCGGGTCGGCCGAGGAAGACGCCGCGCAATTCCTGAAAGATGAGGCCAAACGCGGCCGCAAGAAGCCGATGGTGGGCTTCATCGCCGGTGTCACAGCCCCGCCCGGGCGGCGCATGGGACATGCCGGGGCGATCATCTCGGGCGGCAAGGGCGACGCCGGCTCGAAGGCCGCGGCGATGGAATCGGCGGGAATTACCGTCTCTCCGTCGCCTGCGCGGCTGGGAAAGACGCTTGTCGAAAAATTGAAATCGTAATTCAATTTTTCGTTCTTTTCAGCGCGATAATTCGCACTAGATAGGGTAAGGGTCTTTTTCCCGCTGGCTCGGTCTTTCGGGCCGGCCGCCGCGCTGTTTTTCATAGCGCGAAGTGAAAATCAGCAGGACGCTCCCATGTCTCGCCAGGATGCGAACGCCGCCTTTGCCCTCTCTTCTTTTTTGCAGGGCACCAATGCCACCTACATCGACGAGATTTACGCCCGCTACGAGAATGATCCCGCCTCGGTCGATACCGAGTGGCAGGAGTTCTTCAAGAGCCTGAAGGACACGCCGGCCGACGTCCGCAAGAATGCGGAAGGACCGTCATGGGGACGGAACAACTGGCCATTGACGCCCCGCGACGAGCTGACGTCCGCGCTCGACGGCAATTGGATCGAAGTCGAAAAGGCAATCGGCACGAAGCTTGCGGCCAAAGCGCAGGTGAGGGGTGCGGAACTGACCGCCGCCGACGTCCATCAGGCCACCCGCGACTCTGTGCGCGCCCTGATGCTGATCCGCGCCTACCGGATGCGCGGTCATTTCCACGCCAGGCTCGACCCGCTCGGCATCGAGGCGCCGCGCGACCGCGAAGAACTCGATCCGCGCACGTATGGTTTTACGGAGGCCGATTTCGACCGAAAAATCTTTCTCGATCACGTGCTGGGTCTCGAATACGGAAGTTTGCGCGAAATCGTCGCGATCTGCGAGCGCACCTACTGCCAGACGCTCGGCGTCGAATTCATGCACATCTCCAACGCGGCGCAAAAGGCCTGGATCCAGGAGCGCATCGAAGGGCCGGACAAGGAGATCTCCTTCACTCGGGAGGGGCGGCGCGCGATCCTCAACAAGCTGGTCGAAGCCGAGGGTTTCGAGAAATTCTGCGACCTTAAATTCACCGGTACCAAGCGCTTCGGTCTCGACGGCGCCGAATCCCTGATTCCGGCGCTCGAGCAGATCATCAAGCGCGGCGGCAATCTCGGCGTGAAGGAAATCGTCGTCGGCATGCCGCATCGCGGCCGCCTCAGTGTGCTGACCCAGGTGATGGGCAAGCCGCATCGCGCGCTGTTCCACGAATTCAAGGGTGGCTCGGCCAATCCCGACGCGGTCGAGGGCTCCGGTGACGTCAAGTATCATCTGGGCGCGTCGTCGGATCGCGAATTCGACAACAACAGGATCCATCTGTCGCTGACCGCCAACCCGTCGCATCTTGAAATCGTCGATCCGGTGGTGCTCGGCAAGGTGCGCGCCAAGCAGGACCAGCACGGCGATCCGCCGGACATGCGGATCTCGGTGCTGCCGCTGCTGATGCACGGCGATGCCGCGTTTGCCGGCCAGGGCGTGGTGGCGGAATGTTTCAGCCTGTCCGACCTCAAGGGCTATCGCACCGGCGGTTCGCTGCACTTCATCGTCAACAACCAGATCGGCTTCACCACCTATCCGCGCTATTCGCGCTCTTCGCCGTATCCGTCCGACGTGGCGAAGATGATCGATGCACCGATCTTCCACGTCAACGGCGACGATCCCGAGGCCGTGGTGTTCGCGGCCAAGGTCGCGATCGAGTTTCGGCAGAAATTCCACAAGCCCGTCGTCATCGACATGTTCTGCTACCGCCGCCACGGTCACAACGAGGGCGACGAGCCGGCTTTCACCCAGCCGGTGATGTACAAGAAGATCGCCTCACATCCGAGCACACTCGAAATCTACGCCAGGCGGTTGGTCGGCGAAGGCGTCGTGACGGAAGGCGAGGTGGAAAAGGCCAAGGCCGACTGGCGCGCGCGGCTTGACGCCGAGTTCGAGGCCGGCGCCGGCTACAAGCCCAACAAGGCCGACTGGCTGGACGGCAAATGGGCCGGTTTCAAGATCGCCGACCAGGAAGAAGACCCGCGCCGCGGCGTCACCGGCGTCGACGTCGCGGTCCTCAAGGATATCGGTCGCAAGATCACCAAGGTGCCGGACGGCTTCCGGATTCACCGCACCATCCAGCGCTTCCTCGACAATCGGGCCAAGGCGATCGACAGCGGGCTGGGCATCGACTGGGCGACCGGCGAGGCCCTGGCGTTCTGCACGCTGTTGCAGGAGGGCCATCACGTGCGGCTGTCGGGGCAGGACTCCGAGCGCGGCACGTTCTCGCAACGCCATTCGGTATTGATCGACCAGGAGGACGAGAGCCGCTACACCCCGTTCAATCATCTGACCGGCGATCAGGGTCACTTCGAAGTCATCAATTCACTGCTGTCGGAAGAAGCGGTGCTCGGCTTCGAGTATGGCTATTCATTGGCGGAGCCGAACGCGCTGGCGATGTGGGAAGCGCAGTTCGGCGATTTCGCCAACGGCGCCCAGGTCGTGTTCGACCAGTTCATTTCCTCGGGCGAGCGTAAATGGCTGCGCATGTCCGGTCTCGTCTGCTTGTTGCCGCATGGCTACGAAGGGCAGGGACCCGAGCATTCCTCCGCGCGGCTCGAGCGCTACTTGCAGATGTGCGCGGAAGACAACATGCAGGTGGTTTATCCGACCACGCCGGCCAACTACTTCCACGTGCTGCGCCGACAGCTTCATCGCGAAATCCGCAAACCCTTGATCATGATGACGCCGAAGTCGCTGCTTCGGCACAAGCGCGCGATCTCGCGGCTTGACGAACTCGGCCAGGGAACGACGTTCCACCGTATCCTCTATGATGACGCCCAGATGCAGCCGGGTGAGAACCTCAAGCTGGTGGGCGACGACAAGATTCGCCGTGTCGTGCTGTGCTCGGGCAAGGTCTATTACGACCTTTACGAGGAGCGCGATAAGCGCGGTGTCGATGACATCTATCTGATGCGTGTCGAGCAGCTCTATCCGGTGCCGTTGAAGGCGTTGGTGGTCGAACTCGGCCGCTTCAAGAACGCCGAGGTGGTCTGGTGCCAGGAGGAGCCGCGCAACATGGGCTCGTGGCACTTCATCGAGCCCTATCTTGAATGGGTACTGAATCAGGTCAACGCGCCGAACAAGCGACCGCGCTATGCCGGGCGGGCAGCTTCGGCTGCGACCGCCACCGGTTTGATGTCGAAGCATCAGGCGCAGCTCAAGGCGCTGCTCGACGACGCGCTGAACTGAAATGTACCGACGTTGTCATGCCCGCGCAAAAGCGCGAAGCGCGTCTTCGCGCTAGATGTCGCGGGCATCCACGTCTTAGTTTTGAACGCTGATCAAGGCGGGGATGGCCGGGACAAGCCCGGCCATGACGCAAGGGGAATGAAATCATGACTGAAATTCGGGTGCCGACGCTCGGTGAGTCCGTGACCGAAGCGACCATCGGCCGTTGGTTCAAGAAGGCGGGCGACGCTGTCGCGGTCGATGAACCGCTGGTCGAACTCGAGACCGACAAGGTCACGATCGAAGTGCCATCGCCTTCGGCCGGAACGCTCGGTGACATCGTCGCCAAGGATGGCGAAACCGTCGCGGTCGGCGCGCTGCTCGGGCAGATCAATGACGGCGCCGGCGCCGCTGCCAAGCCGGCCGCAGCGCCTCCGAAGGCGGCGGCGCCGTCGCCGCCTCCCACTGCTGCGCCCGCGCCCGCCGCCAAGGCTCCGCCTGCGGACGCCCCGCTGGCGCCGTCGGTGCGCAAGCTCTCCGCCGAAAGCGGCATCGATGCCTCAACCGTGCCCGGCTCGGGCAAGGATGGCCGCGTCACCAAGGGCGACATGCTGGCCGCGATCGAGAAGGCCGCCTCGGCGCCTACGCCGGTCAGTCAACCGGCAGCATCGGTGCAGGTCCGCGCACCTTCTCCGGCCGACGATGCGGCGCGCGAGGAACGCGTGAAGATGACCCGGCTGCGCCAGACCATCGCGCGGCGGCTGAAGGATGTGCAAAACACTGCCGCCATGCTCACGACCTTCAACGAGGTCGACATGAGCCACGTCATGGCGATGCGGACGCAATACAAGGACGTGTTCGAGAAGAAGCATGGCATCAAGCTCGGCTTCATGGGCTTCTTCACCAAGGCCTGCGTTCAGGCGCTCAAGGACATCCCCGCCGTCAACGCCGAGATCGACGGCACCGACCTGATCTACAAGAATTACTACCACGTCGGCATTGCGGTCGGCACCGACAAGGGCCTTGTCGTGCCGGTCGTGCGTGACTGCGACCACAAGTCGATCGCCGAGATCGAGAAGAGCATCGCCGATTTCGGACGGCGCGCCCGCGACGGCCAGCTCAAGATCGATGAGATGCAGGGCGGCACCTTCACCATCACCAATGGCGGCATCTATGGTTCGCTGATGTCGACGCCGATCCTGAACGCGCCGCAATCCGGCATTCTGGGCATGCACAAGATCCAGGAGCGGCCGATGGCGATCGGCGGCAAGGTCGAGATTCGCCCGATGATGTATCTGGCGTTGTCCTACGATCACCGGGTCATCGACGGCAAGGAAGCGGTGACCTTCCTGGTGCGCGTGAAGGAATCCCTCGAAGATCCGGCGCGGCTGGTGCTGGATTTGTGAGGTAAACGTGGCGTTTGGACCCAACCCCCCGCCGATCCAGGCGCACATCTGTGTCAAGGGCGGCACGGATGCGATCGCGTTCTACAAAAAGGCCTTCGGTGCCGAATGTCCGTTTCATGCGCTTGCCGAAGACGGCAAGCGCGTGATGCACGCAAACATCGAGGTGTTCGGCGGCGAAGTCATGTTGCATGACGAGTTCCCGGAATTTGGCGGCGGCGTTCTCTCGCCTTCGAGCCGCGGCGGGGCAAGCGTGACGATCTCGATCAACCTTCCCAAGCCATCGGACGTGAACGCCGCAATCGCACGGGCCGAAGCGGCAGGCGCCAATGTGGTGCTGCGTGCCGAGGACACATTCTGGGGCGCCCGGTACGGTCAAATTCAAGATCCCTTCGGGCATATCTGGGCGTTCAACGCGCCTTTGCAGGAGACCAATCCGTGACCGACAAGGTTGTGATCGTCACCGGCGGCAGCCGCGGCATCGGCCGCGCCACCGCGCTCGCCGCCGCCGAGCGAGGCTTCAGGGTTTGCATCGGCTATGCCAGCAACGAAGCCGCCGCCAGGAGCGCTGTCTCCACCATCGAGGCGAAGAAGGGCAAGGCAATGGCCCAAAAGTGCGATGTCGGCAGCGAAAAGGATATCCTCGCGCTGTTCAAGGCGGCTGACGGATTCGGGACGCTCCGAGCGCTCGTCAACAATGCCGGCATTGTCGGGACAACTTCGCGGGTCGACGAGATGTCGGCCGAGCGCATCCAGCGCATGATGGAAGTCAACGTCACCGGCAGCATTCTCTGCGCCCGTGAAGCAGTAAAGCGGATGTCGACCCGGCACGGCGGCAAGGGCGGGGTCATTGTCAACCTGTCATCGGTCGCGGCGAAACTCGGCTCGCCCAACACCTATGTCGATTACGCGGCCTCCAAAGGCGCGATCGATTCCTTTACCCTCGGGCTCGGATACGAAGTTGCCGGCGAGGGCATTCGTGTCGCCGCGATCCGGCCCGGACTCATCGACACCGAAATTCACGCCTCGGGCGGCGAGCCCGATCGCGCGCATCGGCTCAGCCACATGGTGCCGATGAAGCGCGTCGGCACCGCCAGCGAGATCGCGAACGCCATTGTCTGGTTGATGTCGGATGAAGCGTCGTATGTGACCAGCGCCATCCTTGACGTCTCGGGCGGACGCTAAATCATGATGCGATGTGGAATCGCATCATGATCTCATCTCTTTGTTTGAGCATGATCTTTTCGGAAAACCGGTCTCTACTTTTCCGGATCATGCTCTAAAGCAACAGGACTTCAATCATGGCGGCTTACGATCTTGTTGTCATCGGCACCGGTCCCGGCGGATACGTCTGCGCGATCCGCGCGGCGCAGCTCGGCATGAAGGTCGCCGTGGTTGAAAAGAACGCCACCCTCGGCGGCACCTGCCTCAATATCGGGTGCATGCCGTCGAAGGCGCTGCTGCACGCTTCCGAAATGTTCGAGGAAGCGGCGCACTCCTTCGCCAAGATGGGTGTCAGCGTTCCCGCGCCGAAACTCGACCTGCCTGCGATGATGAATTTCAAGCAGCAGGGCATTGACGGCAACGTCAAGGGCGTCGAGTTCTTGATGAAGAAGAACAAGATCGACGTCATCACCGGTAACGGCAGGATACTAGGCACCGGCAAGGTCGAGGTATCGGGCAAGGACGGCAAGACGCAAACCGTCGAAACCAAAAACATCGTCATCGCCACCGGCTCGGACGTGGCGCAGCTCAAAGGCATCCAGATCGACGAGAAGCGCATCGTGTCCTCGACCGGCGCGCTTTCGCTCGAGAAAGTGCCCGGAAAACTACTGATCGTCGGCGCCGGCGTGATCGGGCTCGAGCTTGGCTCGGTGTGGCACCGGCTGGGCACGCAGGTGACGGTCGTGGAATTTCTCGATCGCATTCTGCCGGGCATGGATGGCGAGGTCGCGAGGCAATTCCAGCGCCTCCTCGAGAAGCAGGGGTTTGCGTTTCGGCTGGGCACCAAGGTCACGGCTGTCGAGGCTTCCGGAAAGACGCTCGTCGCCCAGATCGAGCCTGCGGCAGGCGGGGCTTCGGAGAAGCTGGAAGCCGATGTCGTGTTGGTCGCCATCGGCCGCGTTCCCTACACCGATGGCCTCGGCTTGAAGGAAGCCGGCGTCGCACTCGACAAGCGCGGCCGCGTGCAGATCGATCAGCACTTTGCCACCAATGTGAAGGGCGTCTATGCGATCGGCGACGTCATCGCGGGTCCGATGCTCGCGCACAAGGCCGAGGACGAAGGCGTTGCGGTGGCGGAAATCCTCGCCGGACAGGCCGGTCATGTGAACTACGACGTTATCCCAGCGGTCGTGTATACCACGCCGGAAGTGTCATCGGTCGGCAAGACCGAGGAGGAGCTGAAGGAAGCCGGCGTCGCCTACACATCAGGTAAATTTCCGTTTACTGCCAACGGCCGCTCCAAGGTCAACCAGACCACTGACGGATTCGCGAAGATTCTCGCAGATGCGAAGACCGACAGGGTGCTTGGCGTGCACATAATCGGCCGAGAAGCGGGCGAAATGATCCACGAAGCTGCCGTATTGATGGAGTTTGGAGGTTCTGCCGAGGATTTGGCACGAACCTGCCATGCCCATCCGACTCGCTCGGAAGCGGTGAAAGAAGCCGCGCTTGCAGTTGGCAAACGCGCAATCCATATGTGATTATTGCCCGGCAGACACTGGGCCGGAATGACCGTCATGCGCCGCCTCCTTCAGCCGATCTGGGTCCTGCTTGCGGTCATCTTCTTGATCGAAGCCTGGCTGTGGGATCACCTCGAGCCGATCGTGGCCTGGGTGGTGGACAGGATCCCGCTGCGCGACTTCAAGCATTGGCTGGCCGAGCGCGTCGACACGCTGTCGCCGTCAATGACGCTGATCGTCTTCATCGTTCCGGTGATTCCGTTATTCCCGTTGAAGCTGATCGGCCTGTGGCTGCTCGCCAATGAATATTGGATGAGCGCGATCTTCACGATCCTGTTCGCAAAATTCCTCGGTGTCGGCGTCACCGCCTTCGTCTTCGACGTGACGAGGCCGAAATTGCTGGAGATGGGATGGTTCGAAAGGCTCTATGAATTCATCCTGGACGTCCGTGCCAGGGCGAACGCGCTGGTCGAGCCGATCAAGCGCCGCATCATCGAGATTTTGCGCGGCGATGCCGACGGTTGGTCGTCAAGGATGCTGCGGCTGATCCAGCGCTTCCGCAAAAGCGTGCACGAAGCGCGCTGATTGCAGGCCACACGAAATCTCACAACGCCAGATGCAGGGCGTGCGGGGCGAATAATCCGAGCGCGGTAAGGCCAAGACCGGCCAGGGTCAAAAGGCCCGCGATCCAGGCAAGCGCGAAAATGCCGGTGATGATGGTCGCCGACGCCAGCACGATCGCGATCTGGAAGGCAGCCGAGCCGAGTTCGAAGTGGTGATATTTCGCAGTCGCCAGGTCGCGTTCGTGCTCGGCATGCTTGGCGCGTTCGGACAGTTGCTCGGTGCCTTCGCCGGTTTCGGGCTCCGAGCGGTAGCGTGCGGCGGTTTTCTGCCATTCCTCGATCTGCTTTTGCGCCGCCGTCTTGGCGGCATCGTCACCCGTGACGCCGAGGCCGAGCTTGGCCGCATCCGCCGCCGTCTGCACCACCGTGCGGCGGATGCTCTTGGCCTGAAAGAATGCCCAGAGGTTCGAGGCTTCGACGTTCTTTGCGATAGATTCGGTCTGGGCGCTCTTGCCCAGCGTCTCCGAAAGCGCCAGAAAAAGGGCGATCACGGCGATCAGCAGCGCGATTTTCCTGTTTTCGCTCGATGCGTGTTCGGCATGTTCGGCCTGCTCCATGCTTTCATGTGCGCTCACGATTCTCTCCCTGCTCGCGGGTGGTCCCGTTCACGAGCTCGCTTCCCGTCACTACTAGAACGATTGACCGAACAATGCGGCAAGCGCAAGGGCCAAGCGTTGCCACCACCTGTAATGGTGTGAAAACCTGCCGCCTTCAGGCGCGGGGATGGGCGCTGCGATACACTTCCAGAAGGCGCTCGCTGTCGATCCCGGTATAGACTTGGGTGGTCGAGAGCGACGCGTGGCCGAGCAGTTCCTGAATCGCGCGCAGATCACCACCGCGCGAAAGCAGGTGGGTGGCAAAGGAATGCCGCAATGCGTGCGGTGTCGCGCTGTCGGGAAGCCCGAGCGCGCCGCGGAGCCGTTCCATGGTGAGCTGTATGATGCGAGCGCTCAACGGACCGCCGCGGGCGCCGACGAAGATCGGCCCTTCGGCCGGCAAGGAATGCGGACACGCCGTCACGTAGTCCTGGATCAGCATCAGCACATTCTGCAGCACCGGCACCATGCGCGTCTTGTTGCCCTTGCCGGTGACGATCAGCACGTCGCCGGCGCCGGGCAGAGGCACGTCGCGCCGTTTCAAACCAAGCGCCTCGGAGATGCGCAAGCCCGATCCGTAAAGCAACGCCATGACGGCGGCGTCGCGCGCCCAGATCCAGGGATCGCGGCTCTCGCCGGCGCGTTCTTCCGCATCCGCAAGGCGTTTGGCGGTCGCGACCGGAAGCGGCTTCGGCAGGCTCTTGCCGATCTTGGGCGCGCGGATGGCTGTGAGCGCGCCGACCTTGCCTCTGCCTTCGCGCTCCAGAAAGCGACCGAACGAGCGCAGCCCTGCCAGCGAGCGCATGAGCGAGCGCCCGGCGATGTCGGAAGCGCGCCGCATGGCCATGAATGCCCGGATGTCGGTGGCCTGAAGCGCGGCAAAGGCCGCAAGGCTTGCGCGCCTGCCCCAATGTTCGGCGAGGAACTCGAGAAATTGGCGGACGTCGCGGGCGTAGGCCTCGGACGTCTTTGGCGACAGCCTGCGCTCGGCGCGCAGATGCGCAAGCCACCGTGTCATTTCCAGCGCCAGACTGTCGTCGGCGCAGGGAATTTCGATGGGCTTGATCGAAGGATTTGGCCTGGCCATCGGTGTCTTTCGGGTTCGACTGGCCGATACTATCACATCCAGGTCGTTTACCTTTGGTGAACCGTGGCAGGCGGTTCGCTTCTTCCGCCAGATATTGCCGGGCTGCTGGCCCGATCCGGCCCGGGCCCGTAGACTAGCGGTCTGATTCTAACAGACGCATCCCATCTCGGCAGGCACCTTTGCGAATGTTGGAATCAAAGGACCACTGGCAAAAGTCAAAATTCTAGTGGAGTTTTGCATTTGACGTTCGCTTTACGAGCATGTGGCGAGCGCCGCCGATTTGAAGTTCCTGCGGTGCAAACGGCGCATTTGATCCAGGAACTTCAAATCGAAAAGCGGCACTAGAGTCATAGGTTTGCTAGTGCCCACTTTCCGAAGTTCGTGAAAGTGGGTGCTGCAACGGGATACGAACTTCGGAAAGTAGGCACTAGATGCGTAGCGAACGTCAAATCCACTCCACTGGACCGACTTGAAACAGCCCTCATCTGATTCCCTGCATGGACCACTCCCCGCGCGCCTCACTGTCAACCACCCCCTCGACGGGAATCGTCGATGTGCTGGTGCCCGTCGCGCTCGATCGGAATTATTCCTATCGCGTGCCGCGCGGTATGGAACTCGCACCGGGTGATGTCGTCTGCGTGCCGCTTGGGCCTCGCGAGGTGGTCGCCGTGGTGTGGGCGGAGAACGCCAATCCCGATCCGCGGCTCCACAACCGCCTCAAGGATGTCAGCGAAAAGCTCGACGTGCCGCCGCTGAAGGCGGAATTGCGCGCGCTTGTCGATTGGGTCGCCAACTACACGCTGTCGGCGCGCGGCATGGTGTTACGCATGTGCCTGCGGATGGGCGAACATCTCGGCCCCGAGCGGGTGCGCACCGGCGTACGCCTGGTCGGAAAGCCGCCGCAACGCATGACTCCCGCACGGCGGCGGTTGATCGAATTATTGTCCGACGGCCTGTTGCACGGCAAATCGGACGCGGCCAGGGAAGCCGGCGTCAGTGTCGGCGTCATCGATGGTCTCGTCGACGAAGGCACGCTGGTAGTCGAAGCGATGCCGCGGGCGCTGGCGCCGCCGGCACCCGATCCGTCCTTTGCCATGCCTGAATTTTCCCGCCAGCAGTGCCCCGCGGTGGACGCGATGCGCGCGCTTGCGGCCAATGGCAACTTTCATGTCGCGCTGCTCGATGGCGTGACGGGTTCGGGAAAAACCGAAGTCTATTTCGAGGCGATCGCGCAAACGATCCGCCGCGGCAGGCAGTCGCTGATTTTGATGCCGGAGATCGCGCTCACTGGTCAGTTCCTCGATCGTTTCGCCCGCCGTTTCGGCGTGCGGCCGCTGGAATGGCATTCCGAACTGAGCCCGCGCACGCGGCAGCGAAACTGGGCTGCGATTTCGGCTGGCGAAGCGCCGGTCGTGGTGGGCGCGCGCTCGGCGCTGTTCATGCCTTACGCCGATCTTGGTTTGATCGTCGTCGACGAGGAGCACGATCAGGCCTACAAGCAGGAGGACGGCGCGCATTATCACGCCCGCGACATGGCCGTGGTGCGCGCCCATATCGCGAAAATTCCCGTCGTGCTGGCCTCCGCGACGCCTTCAGTGGAGTCCGAGGTCAACGCGCGCAAGGGCCGCTATCAGCGAATCCTCCTGCCTTCGCGCTTCGGCGGCCAGCACATGCCGCATATCGAGGCGATCGATCTGCGGCGCGAGGCACCGCCACGCGGTCGCTTCATCTCGCCGAGGCTTGCCGAACAGATCCGATTCGCAATCGAGCGCCGCGAGCAGGCATTGTTGTTCCTCAACCGCCGTGGCTATGCGCCGCTGACGCTGTGCCGCGCCTGCGGGCATCGCTTCGCCTGCACCATCTGCGACGCCTGGCTCGTCGATCACCGCTTTCGTCAGCGGCTTGTGTGCCATCATTGCGGCTTCTCGATGCCGCGCCCGCATGTCTGCCCGAATTGCGCCGCGGAAGAATCGCTGGTCGCGGTCGGCCCCGGCGTCGAGCGATTGCAGGAAGAGGCGGCGGCGCTGTTCCCGGATGCGCGCACGCTGGCGCTGTCAAGCGACCTGATCACCTCGATCGAGACCATGCGCAGCGAATTGAACGAAATCGCCGAAGGCCGCGTCGATATCATCATCGGCACTCAGCTGGTGGCCAAGGGCCATCATTTTCCCCGGCTCAATTTGGTCGGCGTGGTGGACGCCGATCTGGGTCTGAGCAATGGCGATCCGCGCGCCGCGGAGCGGACCTTTCAACTGCTCAACCAGGTGATCGGGCGGGCCGGGCGGGATCAGGGCCGCGGCGTCGGGTTGTTGCAGACCCATCAGCCGGAACACCCCGTCATGAAGGCGTTGGTCGCATGCGACCGCGAGGCCTTTTACGCCAGCGAAATTGACGCCCGAGAGCGCGCCCAGTATCCGCCGTTCGGACGGCTCGCGAGCCTTATCGTCTCCGCAGGTGACCGGCCCACGGCGGAAGGCTTTGCGCGCAGGCTCGCAGCCGTTGCACCGGTCGACGAAAGGATAAAGGTGCTTGGCCCGGCCGAGGCTCCGCTTGCCGTGATCAAGGGCCGCTTCCGCTTCCGCTTGCTGGTGAAATCGTTGCGCAACGTCGATCTTTCGGCCTATTTGCGGGAATGGCTTGCTAGTGGTCCCAAGACCAAGGGCAATCTCAAGCTCGAGGTCGACGTCGATCCGCAGAGCTTTCTGTGACGTGTCAGCGTCATTCCGGAGCGCGCGCAAGCGCGAATCCGGAATCTCGAGATTCCCCGATGCGCGATTGCGCATCTGAGGTCTGGTCCGGAGCCTGTCATCGGGCCGCGCTTCGCGCGGACCCGTTGGGACCATCCCGAAATGACCAAAGAAAAAAGCCCGCCGTCATTGGCGACGGCGGGCTTGCTTTACTGCGCGAGGCGCCTTCTGCGGTCTATTTGGCCGCGACGCTCACGACATTTTCCTGGAAGGGAGAGGCGTAAGAATACGCCGTTATCAAATGACCTCGGCGACGACGCGGCCAACGCCGGAGCCCGTCAGGCCGATTGCACGGGCAGCGCCCGTGGACAGGTCAAGCACCCGGCCGCGGACGAACGGGCCGCGGTCGTTGATCGTGACGATGACGCTGCGGTCGCCGCGGGTGACCCGGAGCTTGGTGCCGAACGGCAGGCTACGGTGGGCCGCGGTCATGGCGTTCTCGTTGAAGCGCTGGCCCGAGGCGGTCTTGCTGCCGGATTCATTGCCGTAGAACGAGGCAATGCCCGAGAAGGTCCGGCCCCCCGATCCGATCGAGGCATTGGCGTCACGCCAGCCCGAGGTTTCGGTCGAGTGCCGGGCAACGTGATGACGCCCGTGATGATGAGACCTGGCGGAGGCCTCGGTGGCAGCGCCACTGGCCAGGATAGTTGCGGCGAAAAGAATGGGCGCCGTGCGCGACCGGGTTAGGTTTCCCAGTGCCTGCTTCTTGAATTTTACCATATATATCAGTCCCTCAATGTAGTATTGCCACATATGCGGCAAGTGGAACCCCCGCTCCGTTTGGAAGAGGCCGCCGTTTGGTGACCTATTGAGGCTAAAAATGGGCAATAGTTCAGATTATCTCGTGTTGAAATATCTTGTTATCGAGGAAAGTTCATAAGTGAGTGCCCACACACTTATTTTTAATGAATGATTTACCATTGAATTACTTACTAATACCGTTATTCTAAGTCATCGTCGACCGCCCCAAGTTTTCGGCAAGTAATGCGATAATGGAATGGCTCCACATCATTGTTCCGCATGCCAAAGGTATGGAGGTGGTACAAATTGACAGGGGACCATCGCTCGAATGGGTTGCCCCGAGAGTCGGGAAGGTCACTTCACAAGCGCAGAATGGTCGCGATGTCCGAGCCGGTCGGCTCTTTGCAGATCGCCGCGAAAGGCGTGCGACAAGGCATCGCCTGGCGGTGCCGTCGTGTTGCACCTGCGCTCTCGCTATGTTAGCTAAGCCGCGATTTTAACGGTCCCGGCACAGCCTGTGCCGGTCGAAAATCGAAGTCTCGGCTGAATTCCAAGGGCTTGGATCGCTAGGCGCCGTATTGTGGCGACGGTTTTTCCCTTGCGAATTTGACACCAATCAAAGAGCGCGCCAGTGGCTGCTGAAGATCCGTCCGTTTCGGGAGTGTCCGGTCGTTATGCGACGGCCCTGTTTGAACTGGCGCGCGATGAAAGATCCGTCGATGCCGTCAAGGCCGATCTCGACAAGTTCGAGGCCATGCTGGCGGAAAGCAGCGATCTGAAACGTCTCGTCCGCAGCCCGGTTTTTTCCGCTGGCGCACAATCGAAAGCGTTGGCCGCAGTGCTCGACGAGGCCGGTATCTCCGGCATTTCCGCAAATTTCCTGAAAGTCCTCACCGCCAATCGGCGCCTGTTCGCGATAGGCGACGTGATCCGCGCGTTTCGCGTCCTGGTAGCGAAGTTCAAGGGCGAGGCAACCGCCGATGTCACGGTGGCCGAAAACTTAAGCGAAAAGAATCTCGACGCCCTCAAGTCCGCGCTGAAGTCAGTGACGGGCAAGGACGTCGCACTCAGTGTGAAAGTCGATCCCTCGATCATCGGTGGCCTTGTCGTCAAGCTCGGCAGCCGCATGGTGGATAGTTCGCTTCGCACCAAACTCAATTCGATCAAGCACGCGATGAAAGAGGCAGGCTGATGGACATCCGCGCCGCGGAAATTTCCGCGATCCTCAAGGATCAGATCAAGAATTTCGGCCAGGAAGCCGAGGTATCCGAAGTTGGACAGGTGTTGTCCGTCGGCGACGGCGTTGCCCGCGTCTACGGCCTCGACAATGTCCAGGCCGGTGAAATGGTCGAGTTCGAAAACGGCACCCGTGGCATGGCGCTGAACCTCGAAACCGACAATGTCGGTATCGTGATTTTCGGCGCCGACCGCGAGATCAAGGAAGGCCAGACCGTCAAGCGCACCCGCGCCATCGTCGATACACCGGTCGGCAAGGGGCTGCTCGGACGCGTGGTCGATGCGCTCGGCAATCCGATCGACGGCAAGGGACCGATCCCGGCCACCGAGCGCAGGCGCGTCGACGTCAAGGCGCCCGGCATCATTCCGCGCAAGTCGGTCAGCGAGCCAATGGCGACCGGGCTGAAGGCCATCGATGCGCTGATCCCTATCGGCCGCGGTCAGCGCGAGTTGATCATCGGCGACCGCCAGACCGGCAAGACCGCGATCGCGCTCGACACCATTCTCAACCAGAAGCCGCTCAACGCCCAGCAGGATGAGAACATCAAGCTGTATTGCGTCTATGTCGCGATTGGCCAGAAGCGTTCCACGGTGGCGCAGTTCGTGAAGGTGCTCGAAGAGCAGGGCGCGCTGGAATATTCGATCGTGATCGCGGCCACCGCGTCCGATCCAGCGCCGATGCAATACATTGCGCCGTTCACCGGCTGCACCATGGGCGAATACTTCCGCGACAACGGCATGCACGCGGTCATCATCTATGACGACCTTTCCAAGCAGGCCGTTGCCTATCGCCAGATGTCGCTCCTGCTGCGCCGCCCGCCGGGCCGCGAAGCCTATCCCGGCGACGTGTTCTATCTGCACTCGCGCCTGCTCGAGCGCGCCGCCAAGCTCAACAAGGACAATGGCTCGGGTTCGCTGACCGCGCTGCCCGTGATCGAAACGCAGGCCAACGACGTCTCGGCCTACATTCCGACCAACGTGATCTCGATTACCGACGGCCAGATTTTCCTCGAGACCGATCTGTTCTTCCAGGGCATTCGTCCGGCGGTCAACGTCGGCCTGTCGGTGTCGCGCGTGGGATCCTCGGCACAGACCAAGGCGATGAAGAAGGTGGCCGGCAGGATCAAGGGCGAGCTCGCGCAATATCGCGAGATGGCGGCGTTCGCCCAGTTCGGCTCCGACCTCGACGCTTCGACCCAGCGCCTGCTCAATCGCGGCTCGCGGCTGACCGAACTATTGAAGCAGCCGCAATTCTCGCCGCTGAAGATGGAAGAGCAGGTGTGCGTGATCTGGGCCGGCACCAATGGCTATCTCGACGCGCTTCCGCTCAGTAAGGTGCGTGCCTTCGAGGACGGTCTCTTGTCGGTGTTGCGTGGCAAGAATGTCGATCTTCTCAACGCCATCCGCGACACCCGTGAACTCAGCGACGACACCGCAGCCAAGCTGAAGAGCGTGGTAGAGGGTTTTGCCAGGACGTTTGCATAGCGACGTCCGCGGCCGGGCTTGCTCCGGCCGCCCACGTTTTGCGCGTGGATGCAAGAAGAGACGTGGATGCCCGGCATGGCGCCGGGCATGACGAGAGACAGGTTTGCGGTTCGATCCGAGGATCGGATCGCCGGGGTCAACTAAGAATGGCTTCACTTAAAGACATGCGGGTCCGCATCGCCTCCACCAAGGCGACGCAAAAGATCACCAAGGCGATGCAGATGGTCGCAGCCTCGAAGCTGCGCCGTGCGCAGAGCGCCGCCGAAGCCGCTCGGCCCTACGCGGAAAAGATGGATGCGGTCATCTCGAGCATCGCTGCCGCAGCGGCCGGGTCCCCCGGCGCGCCGGCGCTGCTGGCCGGGACCGGCAAGGACCAGGTGCAACTGCTGCTGGTCTGCACCGGGGAACGAGGGCTTTGCGGGCCATTCAACTCGGCGATCGTACGGCTCGCCCGCGAGCACGCCCAGAACCTGATCAACCAGGGCAAGGAGGTCAAGTTCTTCTGCGTCGGCCGCAAGGGATTTGAGCAGCTGCGTCGCACCCTCGAAAAGCAGATCATCGAAACCATCGAGCTTCGTTCGGTGCGCCAGCTCGGTTTCGTCAACGCCGATGACATCGCAAAGAAGATCATCGCGCGTTTTGAGGCCGGCGAATTCGACGTCTGCACGCTGTTCTATTCGCGATACAAGTCGGTGATCGCGCAGATTCCGACCGCGCAACAGATCATCCCACTTGTGGTGGACGAAACGGCAGCCAATGCAGGCGCGGCGGTCGCTTACGAATACGAGCCGGAAGAAGACGAGGTCCTGCCACGGCTGTTGCCGCGCAACCTCGCGGTACAGATTTTCCGCGCGCTTCTGGAGAACAACGCTTCGTTCTACGGCGCCCAGATGAGCGCGATGGACAACGCTACCCGCAACGCCGGCGACATGATCCGCAAGCAGACGCTGGTCTACAACCGGACCCGTCAGGCGATGATCACCAAGGAGCTAATCGAAATCATCTCCGGCGCCGAGGCGATGTGACAGCCGCAATGGTCGTTTGAGATTTAAGAATTCGAAGGAGAGAGTTTTATGGCTACACAAGCCAATCAGGCCGGACGCATCACGCAAGTCATCGGCGCCGTCGTCGACGTGCAGTTCGAAGGTCACTTGCCGGCGATTCTCAATGCGCTGGAGACCAAAAACGGCGGCAACCGCCTGGTGCTGGAAGTCGCGCAGCATCTCGGCGAATCCACGGTGCGCACCATCGCCATGGACACCACCGAAGGCCTGGTCCGCGGCCAGGAGGTCTCCGACACCGGCGCGCCGATCATGGTGCCGGTCGGCGCCGGCTTGCTCGGCCGCATCATCAACGTCATCGGCGAGCCGATCGACGAAGCCGGCCCGGTTCCGGCCGAAGACATGCGTGCGATCCACCAGGAAGCGCCGAGCTACACCGATCAGTCGACCGAAGCCGAGATTCTTGTTACCGGCATCAAGGTCGTGGACCTCTTGGCGCCTTACGCCAAGGGCGGCAAGATCGGACTGTTCGGCGGTGCCGGCGTCGGCAAGACCGTGCTGATTCAGGAACTCATCAACAACGTCGCGAAGGCGCACGGCGGTTACTCGGTGTTCGCCGGGGTCGGCGAGCGCACCCGTGAGGGCAACGACCTTTATCACGAGTTCATCGAATCGAAGGTCAATGCCGATCCGCACAATCCCGATCCGAATGTGAAGTCGAAATGCGCGCTGGTGTTCGGCCAGATGAACGAGCCGCCGGGCGCCCGCGTCCGCGTCGGCCTCACCGGCCTCACGGTTGCCGAACACTTCCGCGACCAGGGCCAGGACGTGCTGTTCTTCGTCGACAACATCTTCCGCTTCACCCAGGCCGGTTCGGAAGTGTCGGCCCTGCTCGGCCGTATTCCTTCCGCGGTGGGCTATCAGCCGACGCTTGCCACCGACATGGGCGAGCTGCAGGAGCGCATCACCACCACCAACAAGGGGTCGATCACATCCGTGCAGGCGATCTACGTGCCGGCCGACGACTTGACCGACCCCGCGCCTGCAACGTCCTTTGCCCATTTGGACGCAACCACGGTGCTGTCGCGTGGCATTTCGGAAAAGGGCATCTATCCGGCGGTGGACCCGCTCGACTCGACCTCGCGCATGCTGTCACCGCTCGTCGTCGGTGAAGAGCACTATTCCACCGCGCGTCTGGTCCAGCAGGTGCTGCAGCGCTACAAGTCGTTGCAGGACATCATCGCCATTCTCGGTATGGATGAACTGTCGGAGGAAGACAAGATCACCGTGGCGCGTGCACGCAAGGTGGAACGCTTCCTGTCGCAGCCGTTCCACGTCGCCGAGGTGTTCACCGGCTCGCCCGGCAAGTTCGTCGAGCTCGCCGACACTATCAAGGGTTTCCGCGGTCTGTGCGAAGGCAAATACGACCACCTGCCGGAGGCCGCCTTCTACATGGTCGGCACCATCGAAGAGGCAGTCGAGAAGGGCAAGAAGCTCGCGGCCGAAGCGGCGTAGAGAAGACTGTCGTCATTGCCGGGCTCGACCCGGCAATCCATCGACAGCAGAGTTTTTTTTCTACTGATGGACCCGCGGGTCGTGCAGCGCGTGACAGCCGAGAGAGTAATTCCGTGGCCACATTCCACTTCGATCTCGTCTCTCCCGAGAAGCTCGCCTTTTCCGGCGAGGTGGACCAGGTCGATATTCCCGGCCTCGAGGGCGATTTCGGCGTGCTGGCCGGACATGCTCCGGTCATTGCCGTGATGCGGCCCGGCATCCTGACCGTGATTACCGGCGGCAAGAAGGAAAAGATCATCGTGACGGGCGGCCTTGCGGAGATGTCGGACCGAGGTCTCACGGTGCTCGCCGACGTCGCCATGTCGCTGGAGGATCTCGATCGCGCCCAGTTCGCCGATGCAATCGCCGAAATGCAGGCCAAGCTTTCCGAAAAGGAAGGCTCCGAGCTCGACCGCGAGATCGCGCGGCTCGATCACTTCAAGAGCATCCAGCACGAACTCAGCACGACGGCCTTGCATTAGAGCTTCTTCGAGCCTGGCGGGCCGAACCAGCTCGGTGATCAGGCTTTGCCCGCGGCGAAGGGTGCAAATTGCCTGGCCACGGCCCGGTACACCTCGCGCCGGAACGGCACCACGAGATCGGCGACCAGGTCGAGCCGCTCCCAACGCCACCGATCGAATTCCGGCGGCTGGCCGTTGCGCGATGTCAAAGGGTCGATCTCGTCATCAATACCTGTGAAACGCAACGCAAACCATTTTTGCCGCTGGCCGCGGAATTTTACCAGCCGGTGCGATGAGGCGCCGGAAAACGGCGGAAACTCGTAAACGAGCCAGTCGGTCTCGCCGAGATAATCGGCGTTCGCCACCCCGGTTTCTTCCCAGAGCTCCCGCATCACGGCGCTGCGCGGATTTTCATCCTCATCGATGCCGCCTTGTGGCATCTGCCATTCAAGACCGGGAAGGATGATTTCCGGCCCGTCGTCCTGAAAGCGCCGTCCGATCAGCACCAGCCCTGCCGTGTTGAACAGGGCGATACCCACGTTGGGACGATAGGGTTTTTCGACGGTCATCATGCGCCCGGCGGGTGCTGACTTCGATTTCGATCTTTGCCGCTTTTCGCTGAGCAGTCTCGCACAGGTTGGCAGCAAAACGCCAACTAATCAAAGGTAGGATCCAAGCGGGCTTTTGTCTCCGACATGCGCGTTCGCAGTCGATTTCGTTGGCGAATAGGACGTCGGCCGGGCTCGACCCCTGGCGGATTTGGGGCTCGATTCCTTAATGGCGCTCGAGCTTGTGATGAATCTCGAGGAGCGCTTCGGTGTCCAGTTCACGCTTGCTGGGTCGTCCGCCAATCTGACGGTTACCAGTGTCACCAATGAGATCATCGCACAAGTGAACCCAGATGATGGTGCACGAGGTGATGCTAAGGCGATCGTGATGGCGGAACAACACCTCGAGAACGTTGGGAGCGAGGAGCTTGGACTGCTGACCGCGTTGATCGATTCGGAAAAACCCAAAATGGAGGGCGTTGAGTCGTGACGCACAAGGGCTCGCCTCTCGCCGATGAGGCACGTCAGCGGCTACTGTCCCGAGTTGCCTTGCTCGGCGACGATGCTGGCGCACGGCCGCCGCCGACCACGCTCGCGAAGTCGCCCACCGACAAGAGCCGCGTCGATTTCAATACGCTTCCAGGATTCGAAGAGCTGCGGATACAACGCACGATCGGCGAGAAGATTGGGGTCGGCACGCCGTACTTCCGAATGCATGAGGCCCGCGCGGGATCGCGCACGCGGATTGACGGGCGCGAGATTGTCAATTTTTCCTCTTATGACTATTTGGGCCTCAATGCTGACCCGAGGATCACTGCGGCCGCAAAGGAAGCGATCGATCATTATGGTATCTCGCCATCTGGGAGCCGGCATGTCGCGGGCGAGCGGCCCATTCACCGCGCGCTTGAGAACGCGCTCGCCACACACTACGGCGTCGATGATTGCGTGGCGATTGTGAGCGGCTATGCCACCAATCTTGGCGTGATCGGACAATTGGTGGGACCAAAGGTGATCTGCGATGCCGCCGTCCACAATAGCGCGGTCATGGGAGGGGTTCTTTCTGGGGCCGCGCGGCGCAGCTTCCCCCACAACGATCTCGATGCCCTCGAGCGCTTGTTGGTCTCGACGCGGCATAAGTTCGAGCGAGCGCTGATCGTGGTCGAAGGCCTCTACAGTATGGATGGCGATTGGCCGGATCTGCACCGATTGATCGACATCAAGACCAGGTACGAGGCTTGGCTAATGGTCGACGAAGCCCATGCTCTGGGCGTGTTAGGCAACCGTGGCTACGGAAGCTTTGAGCAGTGTGGCGTCGATCCCGGTCAGGTCGATATCTGGATGGGCACGTTGTCGAAGACGCTCGCCGGCTGCGGCGGCTATATTGCGGGTTCAGCCGATCTGGTGAATTACTTCAAATCGCTCGTTGGTGTGTTCGTCTACAGTGTTGGCATGCCGCCACTGATTGCCGCCACCGCCCACCAGGCGGTCAAAATTCTACGGAGCGAGCCTGAGCGGGTGGCACGGCTGCATCGCAATGCCGAACTATTCCGCCAACTGGCCAAGGAGCGTGGGCTCGATACTGGCACGAGCGCCAGTACGGCAATCTGTCCGACCATTGTAGGTGACTCCATCCCCGCAGTGGTGCTCAGTCACAAGCTGCTTGATCGCGGATTCAACGTGCTGCCGGTGCTCTATCCGGCAGTGCCGGCGAAAGCGGCGCGGTTGCGGTTCTTTCTCACTGCCGAACACACCCCGAGCGAAATCGAAGCCGCGCTCGACGCCACTGCCGCCGAACTGACAGATATGCCCAAGACCTTGCGGGCTATGCGCGTTCCTGGATATTGACGGGACGCAGGGTGTGGCGAGCCTGCATCCATCGAATTAGGGCAGCATGGCAAGAAACATTGTCATTACTGGTGCATCAAGTGGGATCGGACGGGCGTTAGCACTTCACTACGCCAAAAAGGGCGTAACATTAGGGTTGCTCGGACGCCATCAGCAGCGGCTCGACGACGTCGCGATGGCCTGCCGTGAAGGGGGCGCTGTGGTATCGACGGCGCTCATTGATGTCCGCAGTTCTGCCCAACTCGAAGCCTGGCTCGTGGCATTCGACGCCGCCACGCCGATTGATCTTCTGTTTGCCAATGCAGGGATCATGGGCGGAACTCCGCCCGGAGCTGATCTCGAAATCCCGGAAATCGGCCGCGCGCTGATCGAGACCAATGTGATTGGGGTGCTCAATACGGTCTATGCGGTCCTGCCGCGCATGGTCGAGCGGGGAACAGGCCAAATAGCGCTTGTCTCGTCCTTGGCCGGATTTATTCCAATTCCCGACGCTCCCAGCTATGGCGCAAGCAAAGCGGCGGTTTTAAATTTCGGGCGCGCGCTTCGCTCGTTAGTCCACGAGAGTGGAGTGAAGATCAACGTGGTTTGTCCGGGCTACGTGCTGACGCCAATGGCCGCGCAGGAGCATGGTCAAAAGCCGTTCTTAATGTCGGCGGAGCGGGCAGCGGAACTGATCGCCAACGGTCTCGATCGCGACAAGTCGGTTATCGCCTTTCCGAGCGTATTCGCGCTCTTGACCCGCATCGGTGCCCTCCTGCCCGAGCGTGTCCAGCGTTTCACTGGGCGTCGCTTTCGCTTTAAGGTCACGCTGCGCTAAAGCTCCCTGTTGTCCGGTCTGCAAATGTGTCGCTTTTTCCTCCAAAATGTGACCTGACCGGGTTTGACTATCGCTTCGATTTTTTCAGACGAACGCCGGCGCCTCCGCCATTCTCATCAATGAACTCAATTCCAGCTCTTTCCAGAGCTTTGCGCACGTCTTCAAGGGTTCGCGGATACGGCTGCCTTGCCCCACGTTCAAAATCCGCGATGGTCTTCGTTGCTGTCTTGCTCGCTTCCGAAAGGTCGGACTGCGACCACCCCAGAAGCCCGCGGGCACCACGGCACTGCGCCGCGCTGATCGACATTTTTTGTATAACCTTACATTTTTTATGTTGACTCTTGTTTCATGCAGCATTACATTATTGATGTAATCTCACAACGCGATTCCAGGAGCGAAAATGACTAAGACCACCATTTTGGTGAACGGCGGAGCCATGCCTGAAATTAGCGCTGCTTCGCTGCCGCGTAACCGCTGCGACTTCATAGGCGGCTCCGATGCCCGGATCGTCTTGGGCAAGGACGAAAAAGCGCTATTGCGGCTCTGGCGGGAAAAGCGCGGCGAGGAAGCCCCGCTCGACCTGTCGGGCGAACTCGTTGTTCAGCTCGGAGTCGTAACCGAGAGCCTTAATCGGCGATGGTTCGAACTTAACTCGGGCTACAGGGTATCAGATATCCAACGCCACGCGGTCCATCGAACGCTCCCTTGGATGGCGGCTACGTTCGACGGCGTGGTCAAGGAAACTGGCGCGGTATTCGAGGCCAAGTTCATGCTGCCGTGGTCATTCTCGGAAGAAGCTGCTGCCGAGAAGCATATGGCCCAGCTGCAGCACAACATGCTGGTCGCAGGCACCAAAAAATCGGTGCTCTCCATCATCACCGGAGGCGGCAAGTGGATTGAACTCTCCATCGAAGCAGATCCGATCTACCAGACCATTTTGATCGCAGCAGAAAAGGCTTTCTGGCGAGCTGTCAAAACCGGCGAAACGCCGGCGCTGTTCGATTGCGAGCCGCCAAAACCGCGGATCGAGGCGGTCCGGGTCATCGACATGAACGCCTCCAATTCCTGGGCGGAATTCGCCAGCCTATTTTGTGCGACCAGACAACCCCATGCCGAGCACGAGCGTGCCAAGAGCGAGCTCAGGGCATTGATGCCGGAGGATGCCAAAGAGGCGATAGGCCACGGCATCCGGGCGAAACGCTCAAAGTCGGGAGCGATCAGCTTTGATCTTCTTGCGATGGAGGCCGGCCATGCATCGTTCCAGTGAAAACGTCGCCGCGATCGCCACGGCACTCGCCAAAGCCCAGATCGAGCTCTCCAATCCCGAGAAGGCGATGATTGGGGCCATCTATGACTCTCGAACAGACAGCCAGCGTAACTTCCGCTACGCCTCGCTCGCGAGCGGGCTCGACATCATCAGAAAGGCCCTCGGTAGCCAGCAGATTGCGGTTACGCAGACCACCGCCATCGATCCGACCAGTGGCACCGTCAACCTGACCACCCTCCTTGTCCACACCTCAGGCGAATGGATTTCTTCAGACTGGCCGGTCTGCCAGCTATCGGAGACCTCAGCACCGCGCCGGATGGGGGCGGCACTGACTTATGCAAGGCGCTACGCACTATTCACGATGGTTGGTATCGCCGGCGAGGACGACCTCGACTCGCCTGACATGGCCAACGTCCCCAAAGCAGATACCGCAGCAGAATCTGACTTGGCGCGGAAAACTAATCTCGGACCAAAGCCCGCCGCTGCAAGCCAATCCCAATCCAGCACCACACCCCGGGTTTACCAAAAACTGAATGCCGAAGGGTCCGCCGCTGCGAGGGCGCAACTCATCCAAGAAATCCAAGCTCTGACGGAGGAGGAGCTACAGCGCCGTGCGATCGCAATCCTGAAGTCCAAAAATAGCCTTTCAGCGGACGACGCCAGGTTGGTCGAGGAAGCCTTCGCTGCGAGGGTGGCTCTTCCAGACGCTTCGCATGAAACCCCGCCAGCGCCTGCGACTCAAACCGACTCAAATACACCTCAACCGCCTGCGCCATTTGCAGGCGCCGTCAAGCCGCCGCGGGGCCGCCCCCGAAAGATTAGGACTGCTGTCGGTCATCCGCCCGAGCGTCCGGTCACCTCTCCACCAACGCTCAATGGCGACGCGTCAGCTTCAATGCATCAACAAGCCGATGTAGTTCCCGCCAAGATCGATAAGAGCAAGCTCACCTTCGGCGAGCCACGTCGATTGCGTAATAAAGCCCACCTCAAATTCGTGGCGTCGCAGCCGTGTCTGGTCTGCGGAAGAAGCCCCGCCGACGCCCACCACCTGCGATTTACCCAACCGCGGGCAATGGGGTTGAAGGTGAGCGACGAGTTCACCGTACCCCTGTGCAGAGTTCATCACCGTGACGTCCATAGCCACGGAGACGAGGTCGCCTGGTGGGAGCGACGGGCGATCGATCCCCTCGCTACATCGCGGACGCTCTGGGTTTCGACCCAGCGTTTCGGATGAGGTTCCGGATCCGCATGAGAACTTAGAAGCTGCTGGCCTTGAGTTCATC
>NZ_DATMLW010000160.1:0-6296 GCF_035570375.1 Bradyrhizobium sp.
ACGTGCCGCTCAAGCGAGAACTCATAGAACAAAGCAGCCTGCTCAACCTTCTGATGCCCCATCATGATTCAGTCCCCTCTCGACGACTGAATCAGCGAATTTCACCCAGCGCAACCGCAGACTTTTTCAACAAAATCGACCATAACCGGAAATAACTTTCTTCACTCGATCACCTCGTCTGCGCGACCGGACAGGGGGAGCGGAACTTTGATGCCAAGCGCCTTCGCCGATTTTGCGTTAATGAACAATTCGAGCTTGGTGTCTTGCTGCACGGGCTATCGAGGGCCGGCAACCAACCAACACGAGCGGCTAAATCCGCTTCAGTGGCAGGGGTGATACATGGCCTCCAGCTGCCTGCCTCGCAGAAAGATCATGCGTTGAGTCAGGCCGCCTTGACTAGCGATCCAGTGTCGGACCTGCGATGGGTACATGGAATAAAGTGTCCGGGTTGCTTCCGGGTTCGCAGTGGCACGTCCGTTGGCTCCCAAATCCCACGTTGCGTGAAAACCGAGGTTGGCGTTTGGAGTTACACAGATTTTGTCGTGAGGGATCGTGGCGAGGATAATTGTACAGGCCGAGGCGCAAAGGCCATCGATGATTATTGTTTGGCCTGAGGCTCGCAAATGTTGGTAGCGATCTAAATAACGGCCGATCTGTCCGCCGTGATCACCACTAATTCGGACTTCCGCATGGCTTACGCCGGCACCCGCAAGCAAGAGAACTGCGGCAACCAAACTCGTTACGAACTTCATGTCCCACCCTGGCCCGAGCAAACCGAGTTGATCGTTTCGCGCGCTGCGCGAAACAGCAAGAGCCTCGTTCGAGTTCGTGGCATTATCTAGGCACCCATCCGAGAAGCTCGTCTTCTCGGGACCAGCAAAGGCGGGGTCCGGCGATCTCGCAAATCATTCCTTCCATTCGTCAATCCGTTCGAACGCCGCTCGCGTCGCTCCAGCGCTTCAATCCGCTTACTGCCACAGAGAGCCGCCGCCTCATCCCGGCGGGTTTCCACCTCTCAAAGGATAGACACATGGGAATTGCAGACGCCCTTTCTGATGCCGTGGAAGCTCTTCAGGAATATCTGAGCAAGTCAGATGAAGACGCGACGAAGCCTCTGCGGTCAAAATTTGAAAAATTGCTCGCCGATATGGACGCGATGCGCGCCGAGCTTGACGCCATTTCCCCGAAGGGTCCTAGCGAAGGCAGCTCCTAGCCCTTAGCCAACAGCCGCCGGGTTGCCATAGAGGCCGCCTCAGAGTTGGCGGGCTCTTTTGGTTAGAACGCCCGCCGGCCCGGTTAATATTTAGTGGGTTATTTCTGGCGAGGCTGCTTACCCAATGCTTACCCGTTGGTTTTCTTGGAGCGTCTGTTTACAAAGAACTATTATATATCAATATGATAATTGGCAATTTCAGCGCTTTGTCTCATAATGCATAAATATCAGACTCCTACCGCAAGTGCTTGGCCAATTCCGGTCAATATGGTATCCCGCGAGCACTCTTTGACCGCTGCGTTTGACCGCCCGCCAACCCGCTATCCGGTTGCGGCGGTGGAGATTTTTCGCCCATGAGCTCTTCTTCCATTTCTACCAAGGCCGGCGCAAAGACCGCTTCCGCGCCCGACTCGTTCTTCACCGCCCGACTGGCGGAGGCCGACCCTGATATCGCCGCCGCCATTTCCGGCGAGCTCGGTCGTCAGCGCCACGAGATCGAGTTGATCGCCTCGGAAAACATCGTCAGCCGCGCGGTGCTGGAAGCCCAAGGTTCGGTGCTGACCAACAAATATGCCGAAGGCTATCCCGGCAATCGCTACTACGGCGGCTGCGAATGGGTCGACGTGGTGGAGAGCCTTGCAATCGAGCGCGCCAAGAAATTGTTCGGCGCGAACTTCGCCAACGTGCAGGCCAATTCCGGCAGCCAGATGAACCAGGCCGTGTTCCTGGCGCTGCTGCAGCCCGGTGATACCTTCATGGGCCTCGATCTCGCCGCCGGTGGTCATCTCACCCACGGTTCGCCGGTCAACATGTCCGGCAAATGGTTCAAGGCACAGCACTACACCGTGCGCCGCGAGGACCAGATCATCGACATGGAGGCGGTTGCACGACAAGCCGAACAGGTTCGGCCAAAACTGATCATCGCCGGCGGATCGGCCTATTCCCGCCCATGGGATTTCAAGCGTTTCCGCGAAATTGCCGACTCTATCGGCGCCTACCTGATGGTCGACATGGCGCATTTCGCAGGCCTGGTGGCCGGTGGCGTCCACGCTTCGCCCGTACCGCATGCGCATGTCACCACGACCACCACGCACAAATCGCTGCGCGGCCCGCGCGGCGGCCTGATCCTGTGCAACGACGAGGCGCTGGCCAAGAAGTTCAATTCGGCGATCTTCCCCGGCCTGCAGGGCGGCCCGTTGATGCATGTGATCGCGGCCAAAGCGGTGGCGTTTGCCGAAGCGCTGCGCCCGGACTTCAAGATCTATGCAAGGAACGTGGTCGAGAACGCGAGGGCGCTGGCCGAAAGCCTGCGGGCCGAGGGCCTCGACATCGTTTCGGGCGGCACCGATAACCACCTGATGCTGGTCGATCTCAGGCCCAAGGGATTGAAAGGCAACATTTCGGAAAAGGCGCTGGTGCGCGCAGCCATCACCTGCAACAAAAACGGCATCCCCTTCGATCCGGAAAAGCCGTTCGTCACCTCCGGCTTGCGTCTGGGCACGCCGGCTGCCACCACGCGCGGCTTCGGTGTCGCCGAATTCAAGCAGGTCGGCGGCATGATCGCCGAAGTGCTGAATGCGGTTGCCCAGTCCGAGGACGGCACGGCGCCCAAAGCGGAAGCCGCCATCAAGGAGCGGGCGCGCTCGCTCACCGATCGTTTCCCGATCTACCAATAAGGGTCGCTTCCGAATGCGTTGCCCCAGCTGCAACAGTCTCGATACGCAAGTGAAAGACTCACGGCCGACCGAGGATTCCGCCGTGATCCGGCGGCGGAGGGTGTGTATTGCCTGCAATTTCCGTTTCACGACTTTCGAGCGGGTGCAGCTGCGCGAATTGACGGTCATCAAGCGCAACGGCCGCAGGGTGCCGTTCGACCGCGACAAGCTGGTGCGCTCGCTGCAAATCTCCTTGCGCAAGCGGCCGGTCGATCCGGAGCGGGTCGAGAAGATGGTTTCCGCAATCGTGCGCGAACTGGAAAGCGGCGGCGAGGCCGAGATATCCTCGGAAGCGATCGGCGAGATTGTGATGGAGCATCTGCGCCAGGTCGACGACGTCGCCTATGTGCGCTTCGCCTCGGTCTACCGCAATTTCCGCGAAGCCAAGGATTTCGAAGCGGTGCTCGGCGAGCTTTCCGGCGACGAGGACGCGCGGATCACCTTGTTACGCAAATGATCTTCCGTATTTTGGAAGAGCAGCTCGCGCAAAAAACCAGGGAAACGAAGGCTGCCGATCAGCGCTTCATGCAGCTCGCCCTGACGCTCGGCCGGCGCGGGCAGGGCCGCACCTGGCCCAATCCCGCCGTCGGTGCTGTGGTCGTCAATGACGGCATCATTGTCGGGCGCGGCTGGACGCAACCGGGCGGCCGTCCCCACGCCGAGCCCGTGGCGCTTGCGCAAGCCGGCGAGGCCGCGCGCGGAGCGACGCTCTACGTTACCTTGGAGCCCTGTTCGCATGTCGGCAAATCGCCGCCCTGTACCGACGCCGTCATCGCCGCAGGCATCAAGCGCGTGGTCTCAGCCATCGAGGATCCAAATCCGGAAGTTGCCGGCCAGGGGCACGCGAGGCTGCGTGCCGCCGGGATTATGGTCGATGTCGGGCTTTGTGCGCTTGAGGCGGCGCGCGACCACGCCGGGCATTTCGCCCGCGTCCGCGATCACCGCCCGCATGTGATGCTCAAGCTCGCGGTCTCACGCGATGACAAGATTGCCGGCGCGGAACGCAAGCGAGTCACGATCACGGGCGAGGCCGCAAAAGCGCGCATGCACCTTTTGCGCGCTCAGAGCGATGCGATCCTGGTCGGGATCGGAACCGTGCTCGCCGACGACCCGCTGTTGACCTGCCGCCTTCCCGGTATGGAGGCACGCTCCCCGGTGCGGGTGGTGCTCGATCGCGCCTTGCGGATGCAGGGCAATAGCCGCCTGGTTCGTTCGGCCCGCGCCACGCCCTTGTGGGTGATGACTTCAGACCTTGCCGAGGCGCCCGCCGCCACGATGCTGGGCGCGGCCGGGGCCGAGGTGATCCGCCTCGAGACCACGGCCATGCCGCGGTCCGGGCTGGATCTGCAGGCCGTGCTGCACGCGCTCGCCGGAAAGGGCATTACGCGGCTTTTGGTCGAAGGAGGCGCGCGCATTGCCTCCGCCTTTGTCTCGGCAGGCCTTGTCGACGAATTCTGGCTGCTGCGGGGTCCGGACAATATCGGTGGTGACGGTGTCGCGGCGCTGGAAGGCCTGCCGCTCACCTCGCTGACGCAGTCGCCGGGCCTTCGCATTCGTGCTAGCGAGAACCTCGATCAGGATATTCTCACCGTGTACGAGCGCGTCTGATGTTCACCGGGATCGTCACCGACATCGGCGAGGTCAAAAGCCTGACGCCAACCGCGCAAGGCCAGCTGCACCGGCTTCGCGTCGGCTGCCATTACGACCGCTCCACCATCGCAGACGGCGCCTCGATCGCCTGCAACGGCGTCTGCCTCACCGTGGTCGCATCGGGCGTCGAGGGCGGCAAAACCTGGTTCGACGTCGATGCCGCTGCCGAAACGCTTCGCATGACGACCGCAAGACACTGGACCCTCGGCACGAAACTCAACTTGGAACGCGCCTTGAAAATCGGCGACGAACTCGGTGGCCACATTGTCGCGGGGCATGCGGACGGGATCGCCACGATCCTTGCGCGTGACGATCTGCCCGACATGGCCCGGTTCGACCTGCGCACCACGCGCGAGCTCGCGCGTTTCATCGCGCCAAAGGGTTCAGTGACGCTCGATGGCGTGTCGCTGACGGTGAATACGGTCGATGACCTCGCCTTTTCGGTGCTGATCATCCCACATACGTTAAATGTTACTACGTTGTCGTCCTGGCGCGCGGGCAGTGAGGTTAATATCGAGATTGATCTCATGGCCCGCTATGCGGCGCGATTGACGGAAATGAAGTGACGGCGTAGCCGTCATTCCGGGGCGATGCGTTAGCATCGAAGTATGATGTGCAGTTGCACATCAGAGAATCTCGAGATTCCGGGTCCGGTCCTTCGGACCATCCCGGAATGACGAAAACCGGTGGATTGAAGGATGGCAGAGCCGCGGCGCGCACCATCAAACGAGAGTATCGACATTTCCGGCGCGCGCGCGCTGATCGTCGAGGCGCGCTTCTATGACGACATCCAGGATGCGCTGTTGCAAGGCGCGCTCGCCGAGCTGAAGGCTGCCGGCGTTTCTCATGACGTGATCACGGTGCCCGGTGCGCTGGAAATTCCGGCCGCGATCGCGATTGCGCTCGACGCCGCGGAACAGAGCGGCAAGCCGTACGATGCCGCGATTGCGCTCGGCTGCGTGATCCGGGGCGACACCATCCATTTCGAAATCGTCTCGATGGAATCCTCGCGCGCGCTGATGGACCTTTCGGTGGCGAGACGCATGCCGCTCGGCAACGGCATCATCACCGTCAATACCGAGGCGCAGGCCTGGGCGCGGGCGAGAGCCGGCGAGCTCAACAAGGGCGGCGACGCCGCGCGCGCGGCGCTCGCCATGTTGCGCATCAAACGCCGCCTGACAAAGGCCTGATCATGGCCGACATCAAGCCAAAACCAGTGCGGGCACCGGACAGAAAAGCCAACCGGCGCGGCGCGGCGCGGCTCGCCGCCGTGCAGGCGCTCTATCAGATGGATATCGGCGGCGCCGGGATCAACGATATCTTCGCCGAGTTCGAGAGCCATTGGCTCGGCGGCGAGGTCGAAGGCGACAAATATCTGCCGGCGGAAGCCGCGTTCTTCCGCGACGTCGTCTCCGGCGTGGTGCGCGACCAGGCCAAGCTTGATCCGATGATTGACGACGCGCTGTCGAAGGGCTGGCCGCTGAAGCGGATCGACGCGATCCTGCGCGCGGTGTTGCGCGCGGGCTCCTATGAGCTCGAGCACCGCAAGGATGTGCCCGGCCGCGTCGTGGTCTCGGAATATGTCGATGTCGCGCATGCCTTCGTCGAAGCGGAAGAGACCGGCATGGTGAATGCAGTGCTCGATCAGATCGCCCGCCAGTTTCGCGCCGATGAGTTCGCGCGGGCGGGAGGCTGAGATGACGGCCTATGGCCGCCTC
>NZ_DATMLW010000161.1:0-29034 GCF_035570375.1 Bradyrhizobium sp.
CCCGCATGAAAACCCGGCACATTGGAGACTGGTTGAGGCATCCAGAGCATCGCCGTATGCGACGTGCTGCTTAACAGGGTTTCCGACGCAACGAGCGGCTCACCGCCATGTTCCGATTAATCGATGGAGCAAATCAGTGAAACTCACCAAATTGCTACATACGGCTTTGGTGGCGGGCGCCTTCGCGGCCGCCTCGGCAACGGCGTTTGCGCTCGACATATCGGGGGCTGGCGCGACGTTCCCGTATCCGATCTACGCCAAATGGGCAGACGCCTATAAGAAGGAGATCGGCGTCGGCCTGAACTATCAGTCGATCGGCTCGGGCGGCGGCATCAAGCAGATCGTTGCCAAGACCGTGACCTTCGGAGCGACCGACATGCCGCTCAAGCCCGAACAGCTCGAGAAGGATGGGCTGGTGCAGTGGCCGATGGTGATGGGCGCCATCGTTCCGGTCGTCAATATCGAGGGTATCAAGGCCGGTGAACTGGTGTTCGATGGCGAAACGCTCGCCAGCATCTATCTCGGCAAGATCACCAAGTGGGACGATCCGGCGATCAAGAAGCTCAATCCGAACGCCAAGCTGCCGAACGAAGCCATCACCGTGGTTCGCCGCTCCGATGGCTCGGGCACGACCTTCAACTTCACCGACTATCTCTCCAAGGTGAGCCCGGAGTGGAAGACCAAGGTCGGCTCCGGCACCGCGGTGGAATGGCCGGCAGGCGTCGGCGCCAAGGGCAATGAAGGCGTGTCGGGCAATATCGGCCAGACCCGGAATTCGATCGGCTATGTCGAATATGCCTATGCCAAGCAGAACAAGCTGACTTACACGGCGCTGGTCAACAAGGCCGGCAAGACCGTGCAACCCACTGTGGCTGCATTCCAGGCAGCAGCTTCGAACGCCGACTGGGCGAAGGCGCCGGGCTATTACGTGATCCTCACCGACCAGCCGGGCGAGCAGTCCTGGCCGATCACCGCCGCGACCTTCATTCTGATGCACAAGGAGCCCGCCGATAAGGCCGCATCTGCCGAAGCCATCAAGTTCTTCAAATGGGCTTTCGCCAAGGGCGGCACGATGGCCGAGGAACTCGACTACATTCCGATGCCTGAGCCGGTGGTCAAGCTGATCGACAAGACCTGGTCGTCGGATATCAAGAGCTGATCGCAGGATCGACCGCCTGCCGGCTGCAATCCGGACAGGCAAACGAGACAGGCAAGTCTGGAATTCACCGCGGCCCCTTTCGGCATAAGGTTGAATTCCAGCCCTGCGCCCGGCACGACGGCTGCAGGAACGCGGCCAAATCGTTCGAAGATCGCTTTCGGAAGAAGCGACGATCGCAGCGCTGAACGACACAAGAGGGAAATCGGCGTGGCAGACATGGCCATTCAAAGCGAGGTAATGGAAGCCGCCGGAACTTTCGATCGTGCCAAGGCGCTCAATGCTTTCAAGCTCGGTGACGCCACATTCTACTGGATCACCCGCGCCTGCGCGATCTCGGTCCTGCTCATCCTCGGCGGCATCATTCTCTCGCTGATCGTCGGCGCCTTTCCGGCGATGAAGGCCTACGGCATCGCCTTCCTGTGGTCGCAGCGCTGGGCGCCGTCGGCCGATCCGCCGGTGCTCGGCGCGCTCGGCCCGATGTACGGCACGCTGGTGACCTCCTTCATTGCGATGCTGATCGCGATTCCCGTCGGTCTCGGCATTGCGATCTTTCTCACCGAGCTTTGCCCGCAATGGCTGCGCCGGCCGATCGGAATCGCCATCGAACTGCTCGCCGGCATTCCTTCGATCATCTACGGCATGTGGGGCTTCTTTGTGCTGGGCCCGTTCCTGGCCTATACGTTCCAGCCGTTCATGATCCGCCTGTTCGACGGCATCCCCGTCCTCGGCGCGGTATTCGCGGGCCCGCCGTCCTATCTCAGCCTGTTCAACGCGGCGCTGATCCTTGCGATCATGGTGCTCCCGTTCATCACCGCGATCTCGGTCGACGTCTTCAGGACGGTGCCGCCGGTTCTCAAGGAGGCCGCCTACGGCATCGGCTGCACCACCTGGGAAGTGGTTCGCAACGTGGTGATACCCTACACGCGCGTCGGCGTCATCGGCGGCATCATGCTGGCGCTCGGGCGTGCGCTCGGCGAAACCATGGCGGTCACCTTCATCATCGGCAACTCCTTCCGCATCTCGTCCTCGATCTTCGCCCCGGGCACCACGATATCGGCCGCGATCGCCAGCGAGTTTGCGGAAAGCGACGGTCTGCACCAATCGGGATTGATTCTCCTCGGCCTGCTTTTGTTCGTGCTGACATTCATGGTGCTTTCCGCGGCGCGCTTGATGCTGCTGCGCCTGGAAAAGAAGGCGGGGAAGTGACATGAACCCGATCTACAGGTCGCGCCGCCGCAACGATTTCGTCATCCGCGCGCTTTGCCTCGGCGCCGCGCTGTTCGGCGTGACCTGGCTCGCGCTGATCCTGTTCACGCTGTTCTTCAACGGCATCAAGGGCCTCAACCTCGAGCTTTTCACCCAGAACACGCCGCCGCCCGGATCGAACGAAGGCGGCTTGATGAATGCGATCACGGGCTCTGTCATCATGACGGCGCTCGGCGTCGGCATCGGAGCGCCGCTCGGCCTGTTCGCCGGAACATACCTCGCCGAATATGGCAGGAACGATCGGCTCACTCCGGTGATCCGCTTTATCAACGACATCCTTTTGAGCGCGCCGTCGATCATCATCGGCCTGTTCATCTACGGCGCCATCGTGGTGCCGATGGGCGGGTTCTCGGCGCTGGCGGGGTCGCTGGCGCTTGCCGTGATCGTGATCCCGGTCGTGCTGCGCACCACCGAAGACATGTTGTTGCTGGTGCCCAATCCGCTGCGCGAAGCCGCCTCCGCCCTTGGACTGCCGCGCTCGTTCGTCATCAGGCGTATCGCCTACCGCGCCGCGCGCTCCGGCCTGATCACCGGCGTGCTGCTCGCAACCGCGCGCGTGGCCGGCGAGACCGCGCCCCTGCTGTTTACCGCGCTGTCCAACCAGTTCTTCAGCCTCGACCTCACCAAGACGATGGCGAACCTGCCGGTGACCATCAACAATTTCGTGCAGAGCCCGTACGCCTACTGGAAACAGCTCGCCTGGAGCGGGGCGTTGCTTATCACCTTGACCGTACTCGCTCTCAACATCGGCGCGCGTATACTTGGCGCCGAGAGGACCGCAAAATGAACGATCTCTCCGGATCCGCGAGTGTTACAAGCACGCCGATGCCGTCGGTGCCCGGTCATGCGGCAAGTCACCATGATGCCCCGGCCAAGGTCACCGCGCGCGCTCTCAATTTCTATTACGGCGAGAACCACGCGCTCAAGAACATCAACATCACGCTCGGCACCAATCGCGTCACCGCCTTCATCGGTCCCTCCGGCTGCGGCAAATCGACCTTGCTGCGGATTTTCAACCGGATGTACGATCTCTATCCGGGACAGCGCGCCACGGGCCAGCTCTTGCTCGACAACACCGATATTCTCGATCCCAGGCTCGATCTCAACCTGTTGCGGGCTCGGGTCGGCATGGTGTTCCAGAAGCCGACGCCATTTCCGATGACGATCTACGAGAACATCGCCTTCGGCATTCGGCTCTACGAGAAGATTTCCAAATCGGAGATGGACGGTCGCGTCGAGAGGGCGCTGCGCGGCGGCGCGCTCTGGAACGAGGTCAAGGACAAGCTCAATGCAAGCGGACTGTCGCTGTCCGGCGGCCAGCAGCAGAGGCTCTGCATCGCCCGCACCGTGGCGGTGCGGCCGGAAGTGATCCTGTTCGACGAGCCGTGCTCGGCGCTGGATCCGATTTCCACCGCCAAGGTCGAGGAATTGATCCAGGAGCTCGCCGAGAACTACACCATCGCGATCGTCACCCACAACATGCAACAGGCGGCTCGGGTCTCGGACAAGACGGCGTTCATGTACCTCGGCGAACTCATCGAGTTCGACGACACCAACAAGATCTTCACCTCGCCGAACGATCGACGTACCCAGGACTACATCACCGGCCGGTTCGGCTAAGGAGAATTCGATGGGCTCGGAACATACCGCCAAGGCATTCGACAGCGATCTTCAGGAACTGACCCGGATGGTCGCGGAGATGGGCGGTCTTGCCGAACGCATGATCGTGGAGTCGGTCGATGCCCTGATCCGCCGCGACCTCGCGCTCGGCAAGCGCGTGGTCGAGGCCGATGTCGAAATCGACAATCTGCAGCGCGTGATCGAGGAACGCGCCGTGCTGACCATCGCGCGGCGCCAGCCGATGGCGGTCGACTTGCGCGAAATCGTCGGCGCGATGCGGGTCGCCATCGACCTCGAGCGGATCGGTGATCTCGCCAAGAACATGGCCAAGCGCGTCGCGGCGCTGGAAAGCGATTTCCAGCCGCTGAAGCTGATCCGCGGGCTGGAACACATGACCGACCTCGTGCAGTCGCAGGTGAAATCCGTGCTTGATGCCTATGCCGCGCACGATCTGCCGGCGGCGATGACGGTCTGGAAGGGCGACGAGGAAGTCGACGCCATCTGTACCTCGCTGTTCCGCGAACTCCTGACCTACATGATGGAAGACCCGCGCAACATCAGCTTCTGCATCCACCTGATGTTCTGCGCCAAGAACATCGAGCGGATCGGCGATCACGCGACCAATATCGCCGAGACCGTCTTCTACATGATCGAAGGCCAGCAAATTCTCGACAAGCGCCCCAAGGGCGACATGACGACGTTTGCCACGACCGTCCCCAACACCTAGGAGAAGACTACGCATGAGCGCGCGGATTCTGGTGGTCGAAGACGAGGAGGCGTTGACGACGCTGTTGCGCTACAACCTCGAGGCCGAAGGCTACGAAGTGGAGACGGTCGCGCGCGGCGACGATGCGGACACCAGGCTGAAGGAACGCCTGCCCGACCTCATCGTGCTCGACTGGATGCTGCCGGGACTGTCCGGCATCGAGTTGTGCCGGCGCTTGCGGGCGCGGCCGGAGACAAAACAGTTGCCGATCATCATGCTCACCGCGCGCGGCGAGGAGAGCGAGCGGGTCAGGGGGCTGGCGACCGGGGCGGATGATTATATCGTCAAGCCGTTTTCGGTGCCGGAACTGCTGGCGCGGGTGAAAGGCCTGTTGCGCCGCGCCAGCCCCGAGCGGCTCGCCACGGTGCTGGCCTATGGCGATATCGAACTGGATCGTGAAAAGCGTCGCGTCGCCCGCTCCGGCCGTCCTATCGATCTCGGACCGACCGAATACCGGCTGCTCGAATTTTTCCTGGAGCATCCTGGGCGCGTGTTCAGCCGCGAACAATTGCTCGACAGCGTCTGGGGCCGCGATATCTATATCGACGAGCGTACCGTGGACGTGCATATCGGGCGCTTGCGCAAGCTGCTCAACCCCGGCCGCGAGCAGGATCCGATCCGCACCGTGCGCGGCGCCGGTTACGCGCTCGACGACCGCTTTGCCAAGGCGGAATAGTAAGCCTGCGGCGGCGGGCTTCCTAGCCTTCTCCAGCGAACCTCGCCATGGGTGGACGTACCAAGGCCTCTTCACGAGAGTCCGGATCGCGTCGGCGGGTCAAGGTGGGTCAACAATGTCGGACAAAGCGGTCAGTCGCGTGAAGCGAGTTCGCAAACCAAAGACGCGGAAATTCTATCGTTTGGGACCTGACTATCGGACGGGCGGCGCACCTCCATACGAGATCGAAAACGCGGTCAAACTTTATTGGCCAGGGTTAATATCAATGTCGCCAAGGCAGGGCCGGCGCGCCTTTCCAGATTATCCTGAACCGCCACGTGTGTTGTTTGACAGGAAGAGCCACCGGCCGCCACGGGACTTGGAAGACTGTGCTGGATATTGGTTGATTTCTGATCGGGCAAAGCAACTTTTTGAGACGCTCGATTCCAGGGGCTTTGCATTCTTCAAATGTGAAACGCGCTTTACGAACGGCGAATCCGGGCCCGATTACTTTCTGTGTGATGTCGTTCGAGAACTCGACGCCTTGGACGAGCAAGCGTCACGACGATTTGAAATTAGGCACGACTCGGAGGGCAGAAAATACTCCTTCAAGATGGACGCCTCTTTAGTCTTCAAAGAGGATGTCGTGGGGGCGGCGCACATCTTTCATGTGGCATATTTCGGACCGGTGATCTGCGATCAGAGCCTGAGGGATGCTTGGAAGGCGGCGGGCCTGAAAGGAATCTGGTTTCACGAAGTCTTTCACCCTGAATTCGACGAGATCGGCACAATAACCGCGCTACCTCGACATCCGAATTCAGGGACAGTTAGACTGGGGCGACGCAAAGAAGCCTTGTTCCACGGCACGGTATTGGAGGCATTTGGGGGATCGCTGAATGTTGGCGACACAGTTCGTGCAATAGGGCAGTACGACAGAAATTACCGTTTTTTTTCGGTACATCGTCTTGAGCGAATCTGAGGCTCGTGGAGCCCTGGCTGTGGGAAGCAAGCGCCTGCGCTGCTGATCCCTCCATACACCCAACATTGGTTAGCGAACAGGTCCCGGCTCTGCGAGGCAGCGCTGCGCGCCGCATCGCGTCCGGGACACGAAATAATAACTACCTCGTCGTCTTCGGCGAGTGGCGACGGCGATCGCCCGCCGGCTGATAGGCGATGCGCGAATGGTGTGCGCAATAGGGCAGGCTGGGCAGCGCCTTGCCGCCGCAGAAGAAGAATTCCGGACTGGAGGGATCGCCGATCGGCCAGTGACAGGTGGCTTCGCTCAGTTCCAGAAGCGACAGGCGCTGGCTCAGCGGCACCACATTGTCATAGGCGATCGGATCCGGCTCCAGCTCGACCTCGAAGGCGTGGGCGAGCGCGGTGTTGCCGCGGGAGACCGGGCGCGATACCCGCATCATGTGCTGAGCGGGGCGGGCCTTGCGCTGGCGCGGTGCGGCCGAAGACGGGGTCTTGGCGCGACCGGAAAGGCCCAGCCGGTGCACTTTGCCGATCACTGCATTTCGGGTCACATTTCCGAGTTCGGCGGCGATTTGACTAGCCGACAGGCCGGCTTCCCAGAGTTTTTTCAGTTGCTCGACGCGATCGTCAGACCAGGTCAATACCGTCATCGCACTCTTCCCCCTGCGTCGCGCTGGCCGGTTTCGGGACAGCGCTGCGATGCTAATCGTCTCAAAAATCCCTTCCGGCAGAATCCCTTAGCCCTCGCCGAACGCGAAAAGCGCGCCCGAACGTCTACGCCGAACAGCTGCGACCAGATGGGACGGTACTACCGCACGAGATGTCGTACCCGACGTTTTAGAGGCTACAATATGGCGTGACTCCGGCGCAAGAGTTCGCACGAGTGGCGTCCACATGTTCCGTCGGTTAACCCCTGCAAATGCGATTCTTCAGCACCAACAAATGTTAACGTTCTCGTCATCTGCCGACCGGTTGACACCCTTCGCCGCGCGCTTAGAATGCCCCTCACGTGCCGCCCCGAAAAGGCGGCACGTTTCGTTTTCCGACCGCGCCTTGGGCCGCGCACCACGGCCGGTTCTGATCCTCCAGTGCTGCCGATTTGAATTTCCTGCAGTGGTTGCCGCGGGATTTGCTTTCAGGAAGTTCAAACCGAAAGCGGCAGGTCGGACCTGGTTTGCCTCTCGCCCCTTGCTTTCCGAAGTTCGTGCAAGGGGCTGGCCGTGATGTGATCACGAACTTCGAACAAGAGGCACTGGTGGTTGCCATGACCAAGAATGCGACGTCGCATCTGCTTCCGGTATTTGCCAGGGTGGATCTCGGTTTCGAGCGCGGCGAAGGCGCGTGGCTGGTCGCCACCAATGGCGAACGCTATCTCGATTTCACCTCCGGCGTTGCGGTCAATGCGCTCGGCCACTGCCATCCGCACCTGGTCGCATCCTTGCAGGATCAGGCCACCAGGCTCTGGCACATGTCGAACCTGTTCAAGAGCCCGGACGGCGAGCGGCTGGCGGCGCGACTGTGCGGGGCAAGCTTCGCCGACTTTGCCTTCTTCGCCAATTCCGGCGCCGAGGCGATGGAATGCGCGATCAAGATCACGCGCAAATATCACGCCGCCAAGGGTCAGCCCGAGCGCTACCGGATCGTCACCTTCGAGGGCGCGTTCCACGGACGCACGCTCGCAACCCTCGCGGCAACCGGCTCGACCAAATATCTCGAAGGTTTTGGCCCGCCGATGGACGGTTTCGATCAGGTGGCGCTCGGCGATCTCGACGCGGTCAGGAAGGCGATCGGTCCGCAGACGGCCGGCATCCTGATCGAGCCGCTGCAGGGGGAGGGCGGCGTGCGCGCGGCCCCTCACGCCTTCTACAAGGCGCTGCGTCAGCTCTGCGACGACAACGACCTGCTTCTGATCTTCGATGAGGTGCAGACCGGGATGGGCCGCACCGGCGAACTCTTTGCCTACAAGCGGCTCGGCGTCACCCCCGACGTGATGCCGCTTGCGAAAGCGCTCGGCGGCGGTTTTCCGATCGGAGCGTGCCTGGCGACTGCGGACGCGGCAGCCGGCATGACGCCGGGTACGCACGGCTCGACCTTCGGCGGCAACCCGCTCGCGGTCGCGGCCGCCAATGCCGTACTGGACGTGATGCTCAAGCCCGGTTTCTTCGAGCACGTGCAGAAGATGTCGCTGCTGCTCAAACAGAAGCTCGCCTCGGTGGTCGACCGCCATCCGCTCGTGCTGGCGGAAGTCCGCGGCGAGGGCTTGTTGATCGGCGTGAAGGCGGTGGTGCCGTCGGGCGATCTGGTGACGGCGCTGCGCGAGCAGCACCTGCTCACGGTCGGCGCCGGCGAAAACGTGGTGCGGCTGTTGCCGCCGCTGATCGTGACCGAGGCCGAGATCGAGGAGGCCGTGCAGCGGCTTGATCGCGCCTGTACGGTGCTTTCCGGCGACAAGTTGAAACGGGCGGCCGGACAATGAGCAAGGCACTGCGTCATTTTCTCGATCTCAACGAGATCCCGACCAAGGAGCTGCGCAACATGCTCGCCGCGAGCGTGGCCATGAAGGCGAGACTCAAGGCCGCGAAGAACCAGGGCGAGAAGCCGGACCGGCCGCTTCAGGGCAAGACGCTCGCGATGATCTTCGAAAAGCCCTCGACCCGGACGAGGGTCTCGTTCGACGTCGGCATGAGCCAGCTCGGCGGTGAATCGATCATGCTGACGGGGGCGGAAATGCAGCTCGGCCGCGGCGAGACCATCGCCGACACCGCGCGCGTGCTGTCGCGTTATGTCGACGCCATCATGATCCGCATTCTCAACCATGACGCGCTGCTGGAACTTGCCGCGCATGCGACCGTGCCCGTCATCAACGGCCTGACGCGGCGCTCCCATCCCTGCCAGGTGATGGCCGATCTGATGACATTCGAGGAACATCGAGGATCCATCGAGGGCCGCACGGTGGCCTGGAGCGGCGACGACAACAATGTATTGGCCTCGTGGGCTCATGCGGCGGAGCGGTTCTCCTTCAAATTGAACATCGCAACACCGCCGCAGCTTGCACCCAACAAGGCGATGCGGGACTGGATCAAGGCAACGCAGGCGCCGATCGTGCTCGGCAGCGATCCGGAAGCCGCCGTGCGCGGCGCCGATTGCGTCGTCACCGACACCTGGTTCTCGATGGGCGACAAGGATGGCGAGCACCGCCACAATCTGTTGAGGCCCTATCAGGTCAACGCCAGGCTGATGTCGCTTGCCAAACCCGATGCGCTGTTCATGCACTGCCTGCCGGCGCATCGCGGCGACGAAGTCACCGATGAAGTCATTGATGGTCCGCAATCGGTGGTGTTCGACGAGGCCGAAAATCGACTGCATGTGCAGAAGGGCATTCTGGCCTGGTGTTTCGAGGCCGTGGGGTAAAGCCGGCAAAATCGTCGGTACGAAGTCGTGAACACGCGCACTTTGTACCCTCTCCCCTTGCGGGAGAGGGTGGTTTCGAACGAAGTGAGAAACCGGGTGAGGGGTTCTGCTCTGTCGATAGTCCCTGATTCCCTCACCCGGCTCGAATTTCGCTTTGCTCATTCTCGCCACCCTCTCCCGCTAGTGTCCCGATTCCGAAGTTCGCATGATTGTGCGGCAACCTCTATTGCGAACTTCGGAATCGAAGGGACACTGGCAACTCATTGATTCTAGTGTGGCTTGGGTTCAGAAGTCCGCATGATGAGTTCGCGGCAGTAATGATGCGGACTTCTGAACCGCCACACTAGGGGAGAGGGTATGCAGTGCTTGCGGTGGCATCGGCTACTTGCTCAAAGCTCAGCCCTTTCACTTCGCGTCTTCCGACCCCAGATAGAGCGCCATGACTTCACAATTTCCCGACATGAAAACCCGGCAAACCCCGATCCGTGCGCCTTCCCCGGTTCCGGTCGACGACGCCGTGCTGCCGTTCGAAATCGCCGAACTCGATTTGCGCGGCCGCTTGACGCGGATGGGTCCGGGTCTCGACGACGTTCTGGCCAAACACGATTATCCACCTGCCGTCGGCAAGCTGTTGGCGGAGGCGATCGTGCTCACGACCCTGCTCGGCTCGTCGTTGAAATTCGATGGCCGCTTCATCCTGCAGACCCAGACCGACGGCCCGGTGTCGCTTCTGATCGTCGACTTCCGCGCGCCGGATCGCCTGCGCGCCTATGCGCGTTTCGACAAGCAGCGGCTGAGGGAGGGTCAGGATTCCGGCGCGCTGCTTGGCAAGGGTCACCTTGCGATGACCATCGATCAGGGTTCGGACATGAGCCGTTATCAGGGCCTGGTGGCGCTCGATGGCGGCAGCCTCGAGGACGCCGCTCACGAATATTTCCTGCGCTCCGAACAGATTCCGACGCGGGTGCGGCTCGCGGTCGGCGAGGAATGGCGCGGCGGCGAGGGCGGGGTGCAACATCGCTGGCGTGCCGGCGGCATGTTGCTGCAATTTTTGCCGAAGTCGGCGGAGCGGGCACGGCAGGCCGATCTGCATCCGGGCGACGCGCCGGAAGGCACGGTCGCCCATACCGTCGAGGAAGACGATGCGTGGGTCGAAGGGCAATCCCTGATCGCAACCGTTGAGGATGTCGAGCTGATCGACCCCGATCTGTCCGGCGAGCGTTTGTTGTATCGGCTGTTTCACGAGCGCGGCGTTCGGGTGTTTCGCCCGCTTCCCTTGCGCGCGCAATGCTCGTGTTCGCGCGAAGCGGTGTCCTCGATGCTCAAGAGCTTTGCACCGGATGACCGCGCCGAAATGGTGAAGGATGGGAAAGTCGTGGTGACCTGCGAGTTCTGCTCGTCGGTCTATCAGTTCACCCCGCATGAAGCGGGCGTGGAAGAGGATCTTCCCGCGGCTAATGCGCGCCGAGCTTCTCGATGGTGTCTTTGATCCACCGATTTGCCCGTCGTGCCAATCTGTCGCAGGCGGCCATGCTTGCCGAGTGCCCCCGAAACACTTCACGAATCGCGACGTCCCGCGCTCTGCAAAGAGGGGCGTTTCGCGATCGTCACGGACGTTGAGCGCGGGATGCGATGGATGCTTTCGATGCGCAAGACGAACGCATTGTAAGCGTACGGCGAAGCCGTGTGGTCCTGACACCCCGACGCTGGTGTCAAGTTCTTAAGAAGCTAACGCTTCTCAGGGATGATGGTGGCAACAAAGCCCGGTTCACCAGGGAGAGCTCGGAATAAGCCGTTAAAACCATTCGCGCGGGGAATGCCGGGCGAAGCCGGTGTGACCGTGGTGACTATGCTTGCGTGCTTTTTTCATTCGCACGCGAGGCTGCGGGCGCGCTGACGCGCCCGGCATTCCCTGCGCCCTCTTCATTCGAGAGGCGGGAGATTATGACGCAAAACTCGCGCGGATTACGCGGCGAGATCGCGGAGGTGTGTTTTTTTGGTGAAGCACAGCTCTTCTTATCCCTCCCCCTTGTGGGGAGGGTGGCATGACGCGAGCGAAGCGAGCGGCTTGCCGGGTGGGGGTGAACGCGTTTGTTCATCATTGGGTACCCCCCACCCCGGCTCGCGTTGCTCGCCGACCCTCCCCACAAGGGGGAGGGAGGTCACCTCGCACCTAACTGGAAATGCGATGAAGGCCTCGCCTTTAATTCAACACCCGCTTGGCCTCGGGGCTGTCGAGCGAAAACGTCGGCACGTCGATCTCGAACTTCTCGCCACTTTCGCTGACCATTTGATAACGTCCGGTCATGAAACCCGACGCGGTCGGCAGCGGCACGCCGCTCGTGTATTCGAAGCGCTCGCCCGGCGCCAGCACCGGTTGCTCGCCGACGACGCCTTCGCCTCGTACTTCCTGCTTGCGCCCGGTGGCATCGGTGATGATCCAGTGCCGCGTGCGCAGTTGCACGGTCTCGCTGCCGGAATTGGTGATGACGATGGTGTAGGACCAGAAATATTGCCGGTTTTCGCTCGACGAGCGTTCCGGCATGAAATTCGGCTCGACGGTGACCTCGATCTGGCGGGTGACGGCGCGGTACATGGAAGCAATCTTTCGAAACCGTGCGGCATCATATCCAATAATCCCGGCATAACCAATCGCTTAAGCCTATGTGGACATTTACCCTCCAATGGTTCCAAACCGCGCTTTCACCACAGTTGCGACTTAAGCTCGCGGCTTTGGAAAGTGGCGCAACTTGCCTGCAGTTCAGGGGCCTATACAATCCACATGCCATGGAGGGTTTCCCGGCTGCTTGCTTTCAGGACCGGTGACAGATGACGTCAGTAGCTGATCAAATCGCGGCACCATCGCTTGCGGCCGAAACGGAAGCGGTTGCGCGCAACGCGGCATCCGCGCCGGCCGTCTCGGCCCCGGCGATCGCGGTGCCCGTTGCCGGCGAGCGCGAGCTTCGGCTCGATCTGTTCCGTGGGTTAGCACTATGGCTGATCTTCATCGATCACCTGCCGCCCAACATTCTGACCTGGTTCACGATCCGCAACTACGGATTCAGCGATGCCACCGAAATATTCATCTTCATCTCGGGCTACACGGCCGCCTTCGTCTACGGTCGCGCGATGCGGGATGCCGGCGTCGTGGTCGCGACCGCGCGCATCCTGAGGCGGGTCTGGCAGATCTATGTCGCGCACGTGTTCCTGTTCACGATCTTCCTCGCCGAAATTTCCTACGTCGCGACCAGGTTCGAGAACCCGCTGTACACGGAAGAAATGGGCATCATGGATTTTCTCAAGGAGCCGGATGTCACCATCGTCCAGGCCCTGCTGTTGAGATTCCGTCCCGTGAACATGGACGTGCTGCCGCTCTATATCGTGCTGATGCTCTTCCTGCCGCTGATCCTGGTGCTGATGCGGCGGAGCGCAGACCTGACGCTGGCGCTCTCGGTCGCCCTTTACGCCGCGACCTGGGAATTCGATCTCTATCTGTCGTCCTATCCGAACGGCTTCTGGGCCTTCAATCCCTTCGCCTGGCAATTGTTGTTCGTGTTCGGCGCGTGGTGCGCGCAAGGCGGGGCGCAGCGCATGTCACGGATACTTTCCTCGCCGATCACCTTATGGATTTCGGTTGCCTACCTCTTGTTCGCGTTCTTTGTCACCCTGACCTGGTATTTCCCGCAGCTCGGTCATGTGATTCCGCGCCGGCTCGAGCAGTGGATGTATCCGATCAGCAAGACCGATCTCGACGTGCTCCGCTTCGCCCATTTTCTGGCGCTGGCTGCCGTGACGGTCCGCTTCCTGCCCAAGGACTGGGTGGGGCTGAAGTCGCCCTGGCTGCGGCCGCTGATCCTGTGCGGACAGCATTCGCTGGAGATTTTCTGCCTCGGCGTTTTCCTGGCCTTTGCCGGACATTTCCTGCTTGCCGAGTTTTCCGGCGGTGCCGGGTTGCATTTCGTTATCAGTATTTGCGGAATCCTGATCATGTCGGGCGCCGCATGGCTGCTTTCGTGGTACAAGCAGTATGCCGACAAGAGTGGATCCAAAACCAAGGGCACCATCGGCAACGCCGATATGGCGGGAGGGGGGGTATGAAGTCCGTCTCCGGGCTCGTCCTGGGCTTGTTTGTGCTGGCCGTCGTTCCGGCCGCGCTGCCCGCGCACGCCGAGGATACGCCAGCGCCTCCGGCGGTAGAGAGTTGCTTGGTTCCGGACAATCTGCTCGCCAGCGAAAGCGGCCTTCCCAAGGTCGAGGACGCCGTAAAAAACGGGCGGCCACTGGACATCCTGGTTATTGGCAGCCGTTCCTCGACCATCAACCCGACCGTGAATTCTTCGGAGGTAAGCGCCTATCCTGCCCGGTTGCAGGTCGCGCTGAAGGAGAAACTGCCGTCGATTGCGGTCAACGTATCCGTCGAAATCCAGGCCAAGAAAAGCGCCGAAGAAATCGCCTCCGGCCTCGCGAAGTTAATGGAAGGTAAAAAGCCCACTTTGGTGGTATGGCAGACCGGCACGGTCGATGCCGTGCGGTCGGTCGACCCGGAAGATTTTCGCGCCGCGGTCGACGAGGGCGTTGTTGCGCTGCAAGAGGCCGGGGCGGACGTGATTTTAATGAATCCGCAATATAGCCCGCGCACGGAGACGATGATTTCCGTGCCTCCCTACCTAGATAATATGCGCGTGGTGGCACAGCAGCACGAGGTTCCGCTGTTCGACCGCTTCGCTATCATGCGGCATTGGGCGGAATCCGGAGAATTCGATCTTTTCAGCACATTTCACGGCAATGAGCTTGCAAAGCGCGTCCACAATTGCCTCGGCCAGGCGCTGTCGCAATTCGTGATGGAAGCGGCCCATCTCAACCCCGCCCAGCAGAATTGAGGATCCACTTTTTTATGAAACGTTTGAGTTTTCTCCGCCCTTTTTGCCTGACACCATCGCTGGCCGGGCCCGCGATTGCGGCGCTTGCGCTGTTGACGGCGGCCGCAGTTGAACCTGCGTACGCGCAAGCTGCTCAACAGGCCGCGCTATCCGAGACATCCAAATCCGAAAGCGCCAAAGCCGAGAACACCGGTCCGGCAGCGCCTTCGACCGGCAAGACCGAACAGGGCAGCGTCGCGGCCGCCGATCAGGCCAATCCGCCGCCGCAAAAGAGCCTCACCGATCAGGCGATCGACAAGGTGAAGCAGGTCGCCAAATCGGCGAGCGACGTTTTCGGCCGCGTCCCGTGCCTGCCGCCGAAGGGCAGCATCAAGTCGTTCGGACCGCTGCCGCATGTCGCGGGCAAGCTCGCGGCAGGCGAGCCCGTCGTGATCGTTGCGTTCGGATCGTCCTCCACCGCCGGCTTCGGCACGTCCTCACCCGAATTCACCTATCCCAATCGCCTAGCGGCGCAGCTTCACCGGCAATATCCGGGCGCCGACATCACGGTCATCAATCGCGGCCGCGGCGGCGAGGACGCGCCCGAAATGATAAAGCGGCTGCAGAGCGAAGTGATCGACATGAAGCCCGATCTCGTGATCTGGCAGGTCGGCACCAACGCGGTGCTGCGAAATCTCGATCCCGACGAAACCGCACAATTGGTGCAGGAGGGCGTCGCGCGCATCCAGGCGGCGGGCGCCGACCTCGTGCTGGTCGATCCGCAATACTCGCCGAAAGTCACCGAACATCAGGAAAGCGCAAGCCGCATGATCAAGCTGCTCGGCAAGGTCGCCCAGCTTCGCCATGTCGGCGTTTTCCCGCGCTTCGAGGTGATGCGCCAATGGCATGAAAAGCAGGCGTTGCCGATCGACAGTTTCGTCATTGCCGACGGCTTGCACATGAACGATTGGGGTTATGCCTGCTTTGCCCAGTTGCTTGGCGACGACATCATCAGATCGGTCGGCCAGATCAAGCTCGGCGTCAACGTGCCGTCCAACGTGCAGAGTTACCGGCCGATGTAAGGTTCTTACCCTCCCCTGGAGGGGGAGGGTCGACGCGACTGCAAGGAGCGGCGGGGCGGGGTGACAGTCGTTCCTTTCGAACAGTGCGCGAGTTGAGAAATCACCCCTCCCCGGCTGTCATTTCGCTACGCTCAATGCGAGCCGACCCTCCCCCTCCAGGGGAGGGTGAAGTGGCTACCCTCACGCCTGTTCCAGCGCCGCGTGCAAATCCTCGATCAGATCGTCCTTGTGCTCGAGACCGGCCGAGAAGCGGATGAAGCCTTCGCCGATTCCGAGCTCAGCGCGCGCCTCCGGCGTCAACCGCTGATGCGTCGTCGTCGCCGGGTGGGTGACGAGGCTCTTGGCATCGCCGAGATTGTTCGAAATCCGCGCCAGCTTGAGTGCGTTGAGTACGCGGAAAGCGGCCGGCTTGCCGCCTTTGACCTCGAAGCCGACCAGCGTCGAACCCGCGCGCATCTGCTTCTTCACCAGCGCCGCCTGCGGATGATCGGCACGGCCTGGATAGATCAGCCGCGAGATCTTCGGATGTTGCGCCAGGGCCTCCGCAATCGCCCCCGCCGTTTCGGTCTGCGCGCGGACCCGCACCGCCAGCGTCTCAAGCCCCTTGAGCAGGACCCAGGCGTTGAACGGCGACATCGATGGCCCGGTCTGGCGCAAAAACGTGTGGATGTGTTCGGTGATGAACTGCTCCGAGCCGAGGATGATTCCGCCAAGGCAGCGGCCCTGTCCGTCAATGTGCTTGGTTGCGGAATAGACGACCACGTCGGCGCCGAGCGTAAGCGGGCTTTGCCAGATCGGGGTTGCAAACACGTTGTCGACGATCAGGCGCGCGCCGGCGCCGTGAGCGATCTCGGCAATGGCGCCGATATCGAGCACGTCGAGCGTCGGATTGGTCGGACTTTCGAGGAAGCAACTCCTGGTGTTCGGCCGCATCGCGCGCTTCCACTGGTCGAGATCAAGGCCATCGACCAGCGTGGACTGGATGCCGTAGCGCGGCAGCAGGTCTTCGATGACATAGCGGCACGATCCGAACATGGCTTTCGCCGCCACCACGTGATCGCCCGCTTTCAGCGGCGCCAGCATCGCCGTGGTCACCGCGGCCATGCCGGTCGCGGTCGAGCGGCCGGCTTCGGCGCCTTCGAGTTCCACCATGCGCCGCTCGAACATCGCCGTCGTCGGGTTGGAATAGCGCGAGTAGATGTAGCCGGATTCCTCGCCCTTGAAGCGCGCCTCGCATTGCTCGGCGCTGTCGTAGACGTAGCCCTGGGTGAGAAACAGCGCCTCGGACGTTTCGCCGAATTCCGAACGGATGTTCCCGGAATGGACCAGCCGGGTTTCCGGGCGGTAATTGGCCGTGGCGGACGACGACCCCGAAGACTTGGACATGTGACCTCCATCGTGACCATGGTTGAAAACGGCCACAAAAAAACCGGCCTGGAAGAATTTCCACGGGCCGGGATCACACTGTCCCCGGCCTGTTTAGCGACTTGTTTAACGTGGCTGCAAGCCGGCCGGCTCAAATCACCACGGGATAAGTCATGCTCTATTCGCTCGTACCCTTTCCGTCAAGGCGGGCATCGGATAACCGGTAAAAGTCCGTGTTTTCAGCGTCTGGAGTGCCCTGAAGGACCCGATCCGTGAGCTTCACGCTTCCGCCCGATGCCCATGGCATCCTGCCCGACCGCATGATTGCGGCGATGGCCGATTCCGGCCTCATCCTTCCGGCCTATCCGTTCGTCGAGAGCCAGATCCAGCCGGCTAGCCTCGATCTTCGTCTTGGCGATATTGCCTATCGGGTGCGGGCGAGCTTTTTGCCGGGACCGGACGCCACGGTTGCCGAGCGCATCGACGAACTGAAGCTGCACGAGATCAGCCTTGCCGACGGTGCCGTGCTGGAGACCAACTGCGTCTACATCGTGCCGCTTCTGGAGTCGCTCGCATTGCCCGCGCAAATCGTCGCGGCCGCCAACCCCAAAAGTTCGACCGGCCGGCTCGACGTGTTCACCCGCGTGATTGCCGACGGCACGCGACGGTTCGACATGATCGGTGCCGGGTACCACGGCCCGCTCTATGCCGAGATCAGCCCAAAGACCTTTCCGGTGCTGCTGCGCGAAGGCTCGCGCCTGTCGCAGGTGCGCTTCCGCTCGGGTGATGCGATCCTCAACGCCGAGGAATTGAAGAGCCTGCACACGCTGGAACGGCTGGTCGACGTGACGGATGCCGATCTCGTCAACGGAGTCGCGCTGAGCGTCGATTTGTCGGGCGAGAACACCAAGGGCTTTGTCGGCTATCGCGCCAAGCGGCATACGGGCGTGGTCGACATCGATCGTCGCGGCGGTTATGCGGCCGATGAATTCTGGGAAGCGATACCCGCTCGCCGCGACCGCAGCCTGATTCTCGATCCCGGCGAATTCTACATCCTGGCCTCCAAGGAAGCCGTGCAGGTTCCCCCGGATTACGCCGCCGAGATGGTTCCGTTCGATCCGCTGGTCGGTGAATTCCGCGTGCATTATGCCGGCTTTTTCGATCCCGGCTTCGGCTATGCCGGCGCCGGTGGCAAGGGGGCGCGCGCGGTTCTGGAAGTGCGTTCGCGCGAAGTCCCATTCATCCTCGAGCATGGCCAGATCGTCGGGCGCCTGGTCTACGAAAAGATGCTGGCGCGGCCCAACGCGATGTACGGCCAACGCATCGGATCGAACTACCAGGCGCAGGGGTTGAAGCTGTCGAAGCATTTTCGCGTCTGACACTGACCCGACGCAGCGCAGCATATTGTTGCGGGGGGCGAGATGTCTCTTTCGGTTGGCGTAGGCTGACTGTACCATGGCTCGAAAAATGGAACCGGGATGAGCCGGTTGGCTTTGCATGGCCAAGGAAACAACCAGACAGGGGGGCACTTCAATGACTGTGGCAATCACACAGGGGACATTGTCCGAATCCGATCATAGCGCGCAGCTGCGCAAGGCGGTCATTGCATCGACCATCGGCACTGCCATCGAATGGTATGATTTTTTCCTTTATGGCACCGCCGCCGGACTGATCTTCGGCAAGCTGTATTTCCCCAACGAGGATCCTCTGACCGCGACGCTGGCAGCCTTCGGCACCTATTTCATCGGCTTCGTGGGGCGGCCGATTGGTGCCGCGATATTCGGTCATTACGGCGACCGGATCGGCCGCAAGGCGACGTTGATCGCCACCCTTCTGTGCATGGGTATCGCGACCTTCCTCATCGCCTTCGTCCCCACTTACGCCTCGATCGGAATCTGGGGAGCGGTCATCCTCACGGTCTTGCGGATGCTTCAGGGCATCGGCGTGGGTGGCGAATGGGGCGGATCGGTGCTGCTGGCAATGGAATGGTCGCGCACTCACGGTCAACGCGGGCTGGTAGCATCCTGGCCGCAATTCGGGGTGCCTTGCGGCCTGTTCCTGTCAAATCTTGCCGTCCTTGCCTTCAGCCAACTGACCGGCGACCAGTTCTACACCTGGGGCTGGCGGGTTCCTTTCGCGCTGTCGGTCATTCTTGTTGGCGTCGGACTGTGGATTCGCCTCGGCATCCTTGAGACGCCGGTGTTCCAGCAACTGCTGGACAACAAGAAGGTCGAGAAGGCCCCGATTGTCGAAGTCTTCAAGAAGCATCCGAGGGAGATCATGCTGTCGGCCTTCCTGCGGGTGTCGGAGCAGGCGCCGTTCTATATCTTCACCGCATTCATCTTCGCCTACGCGGTCGGCACCTTGAAGATGTCGCGCGATTTCATCCTGTTCGCGGTGCTGGTCGCCGCGTGTGTCTCGTTTGTCACCATTCCGCTGTCGGGCCACATCTCCGACCTGATAGGGCGCAGGAAGATGTATCTGATCGGCGCGGCGACCGTGGGCGTGTTCGGCTTCCTGTATTTCGGAATGGTGGACACGGCAATTCCGTCGCTGGTATTCATCGCGATCGTGCTGTCGCTGATCCCGCATGACATGCAATATGGCCCGCAGGCTGCATTGATTGCAGAGGCTTTTACGCCTCGATTGCGCTACAGCGGTGCTTCGCTGGGGTATCAACTCGCCTCGGTGATTGCCGGTGGTCCGGCGCCCCTTATCGCAACCGCCCTGTTCGCCCGTTATCACTCCGGTTACGCGATTTCTGTCTACATCGCGATTTGCGCGGTCATAAGCCTTGTCGCGGCGTCGCTCATGCCCGACTACACCGGTCGTGACATTTCGATGGAGTATGATGAAGGGGCCTAGGTTGATCCGGCCTCGGTTCTGATGAGAGGCGCGAAAGGCGCTTCTCGTCAGGCCGGTTGCTTCATTGCGCAGTCGACTTCGCCGCCGGCGTCACGCGCCAGATGGCATTGCCGACGTCGTCGGCCACCAGCAGCGCGCCTTGCCTGTCGATGGCCACTCCGACGGGCCGCCCCCGTGCTTCCCCCTCATCTGTGAGGAAGCCGGTCAGCACGTCCTGCGGTTTGCCCGAAGGCATGCCGTTGGCAAACGGCACGAAGATCACCTTGTAGCCGGAGTGCGGTTTGCGATTCCACGATCCATGCTGGCCGACGAAGGCGCCATTGGCCATTTCCGGCGGAAACAGTTTTCCGGTGTTGAAGGCGAGCCCGAGCGAAGCCGTGTGCGCGCCGAGCGCATAGTCCGGTACGATCGCCTTCGCCACCAGATCAGGACGCTGCGGTTGGACACGGGCATCGACATGCTGGCCGTAATAGCTGTAGGGCCAACCGTAAAATCCTCCGTCCTTCACAGAGGTCATGTAATCGGGCACGAGGTCGTTGCCGAGTTCGTCGCGCTCGTTGACCACGACCCACAGCGCGCCGCTCTGCGGCTGCCATGCCGGACCGTTCGGATTGCGCAAGCCCGAAGCAAACACGCGCGATTTGCCGCTTGTGCGATCGATTTCGAGAACGGCGGCGCGATTGGTCTCCTTGTCCATGCCGTTTTCGCCGATATTGCTGTTGGAGCCGACGGTGGCATAGAGCCTTGTTCCATCGGGATGCGCGGTCAGATCCTTGGTCCAGTGATGGTTGAGCGGGCCTGCGGGCAGGTCCGCGACCTTTACACCGGGTGCCGTAATCCTTGTGTCGCCGCTAGAATAGGGGAATTTCATGATCGCATCGGAATTGGCGACGTAGAAATCATCGCCGACCAGCGCCATGCCGAACGGCGAATTCAGGCCTTCAAGAAAAACGCTCCTGGTCTCGGCGACGCCGTCGCCATTTGCATCGCGCAACAGCGTGATCCGGTTGGCGCTTTGCGTATCGGCGCCGGCACGCGTCATGACCAGTTTCGTGATCAAGCCCTTGATGCCCGTGTTCTCCTCGGGCCGCTTCGGCGCGTTGGTCTCGGCCACCAGCACGTCGCCATTGGGCAGCACCAACAGCGTGCGCGGATGGTCGAGCCCGGTGGCGAAGGCGCTGACCGCCATTCCCCTGGCGGCGACGGGTTTGCCGCCCTCCGGCCAGCCGATCGCCTTGGCGATGTTGACCGTGGGGAAAACGGAAGTTTCCGGCTCCGGCAGCGCGGGCGAGGGCCCGAAGGTTTGCCCGACCGTTGCAGTTTCCTGCTCGCCGCAGGCGCCCAGCGGCAAGGTGAGGCTCGCAAAGGAGATCACGAGCAGGAGATTTCTGGAAATGAAAATGGGTCCGCGCATGCCTTTTCCTCGCCTAACATCATTAACATACGGGAAGGTGCATCAGGTTCGCTAGTGTGGCGGTTCAGAAGTCCGCATCACTATTGCCGCGAATTCGTCATGCGGACTTCTGAACCAGAAGCCACACTAGAATCATAGATTTGCCAGTGTCCTTTTGATTCCGAAGTTCGTAAACGAGTATGCCGTGCAATGATACGAACTTCGGAATCAGGACACTAGCCGCAAATTTCGCGTGACGCCTTGGACGCGTATGCTCGCAACCGGCGAGGTCGGCTGAACAAGGGGAACGAAAATGGCCGCAGAGCAAGAGGGCGCGCAGGAGATGGAGTGGCTGAGATGGCGAAGCGTCGCCGAACTGTATCATGCCTACTTCACCGGACTCATCCTCACGGTGGTGACGCGGCGCGGGACGTCGGATGCCTGCGAATTCGTGTTCCGGGTGTTTCGTCGCCAGCAGCAAGAACGCTTCCTGCCCGGCCTGCAGAAACTCGGCCTTGCTCACCTGCCGCCGGCGGTGGCGGCCGCGCAGTACCATTATCTGTCCAACTGGATCGGCGGCGTTGGCGTCGAATACATGTATGAGTCGGATCGCAAGGCCTGGATCCGCTATCCGCCGCCGCGCTGGATCTGGAGGGGCACGGCGATCTGCGGCGTGCCCGGTGAGGTTTCGCGCGCGATGCTGCGCGGTTGGCACGCCAATAACGGCGTCGCGCTCGGCAACCCGAACCTTGGTTTCGTCTGCACCAAACAGAGTGTGGACGGTTAGGACGGCCTCGAAGGTTTTTACCTGGAATACGACCATTCGATCGAGATCGAGCAACGTCTGGTGTTTGCGCGTCATCTCGAGGCTCCCTTGTTCGATCCCGCCGCGGCGCCGGCCTTGCCGGTCGCGCAATGGCCGAAGCCGAGGCTCGAGAAGGCCTATCGGAACTATGCGATGGAGTACGTGCGAACCGCCGCACCCGTCATGGTGCAGCTGTTCGGCCCTGATGCGGCCAGTCATTTGCTGCACCTGACCGGCAAGCTGATCGGCATGCAGTATTTCGACGAAATCGCGCGCGGCCTTTCGGCCGGCAAGGGCAATCCGGAGGCCTTTGCTGTGTTTCTGCAGGCGCTGTTCGAGGCGCAGGGCGATCTGGCGGAAGTGGAGAAATGCGGCCACGCGTTTGAGCTTAGGCAAGGGACCTGGTGGCTGATGTCCGACGTCGCCGACTATCACCCGGCCTGCAGACGCGTGCTCGAAGGATTGTGCGAGGGCCTTGCCGCCGGCTGCGGCCGGCGCATTTCAGTTGCGATGCGGGCGGAAAAAGCCGGCGCACCGCCTTTTGTCTGGTCGATCGGCTGACCGCATCCGCTACCGACGAGCAATTTAATTCGGCAGGCGGCCCATGCGTCGGGCGCACTGGCGCCGTGCCGGATCGGTGCTAGTGGTCTGATTGCAACGTTCGCATCCCACCAGCGCAGATACTGTTGCGAATGTTAGAAGGACCAACAGCAAATACGAGAATCTCAAGTCTCCACCAAGAGACATCGTGCCCGGACGGAAGTCGGGCTGCCGTGCGGGAAAGAAAATGTCCGATATCGCAGGGGCCGCGATTACCGGGGCCGATGACGAGAATGCCGTTCTCCTGGTCTCCCCGCCGGTGAGAAATGCACTGATCGACTCCCCCATCCTGCGCACGCTGCTGCGGCTGGCTTGGCCGAACGTCATCGCGTTGAGCGCGGGTACCTGCGTCGTGATCGCCGAGACCTCCTATATTGGCCGGCTTGGCGTTGAGCCGCTCGCGGCGATGGCGCTGGTTTTTCCGTTCGTGATCCTCACCATGATGATGTCGGGTGGCGCAATGGGCGGCGGTGTTGCGTCGGCGATTGCGCGCGCGCTCGGCGCCGGCGATGTCGACCGCGCATCGACGCTTGCCGGGCACGCGTTGCTGATTGGTGTCTGCTTTGGGTTGTCTTTCATGCTCGGCATGCTGATTATCGGCCCGGCGCTTCTGGTACTGCTCGGCGGCCGTGGCAATGTGCTGGCTAACGCTGTCGGTTACAGTCAGGTATTTTTTGGTGGTGCGGTTCTGCCCTGGCTGATGAATTCGATGGCGGGAATCCTGCGTGGCACCGGCAATATGAAATTGCCTTCGCTGATGATTCTCGGCTCGGCTGTCCTTCAGGTCATTTTCGGCGGCGCGCTGGGATTAGGCCTTGGTCCGATTCCGCAATTCGGCATGCGCGGCGTCGCAGCCGGATCACTGCTGGCTTTTCTGACGAGCACGTTTGTCATGTCGTGGTACCTCTTTTCGGGGCGGGCGCGGCTCGTTCCCAGGATCAAAGGGCTTCAGGTTCGATGGGCGATGCTTGCCGACATACTTAAGGTGGGCCTGATCTCGTGCTTTTCGCCGCTGCAGTCGGTCCTGACCCTCAGCATCTTCACGCACCTGCTGACGCGCTTCGGAACGGAAATTCTCGCCGGTTACGGCATTGGCGCGCGGCTCGAGTTCATGCTGACTTCGGTGGCCTTCGCTTTTGGGATCGCGTCGGTGCCGATGGTTGGGATGGCAATCGGCGCGCAACAGATTTCGCGGGCGCGACGGGTTGCCTTGACCGCCGGTCTTCTCTCGTTCATCTCGGTGGGTCTGGTAGCGACCCTGATTGCCATCTTCCCCGACGTCTGGATCAATATTTTTACCGAAGATCCAAGCGTGCGCGCCGCCAGCAGCCAGTATTTGTCGACGGCGGCGCCGATGTACGCGTTCATTGGGCTTGCGATGTCCTGTTATTTTTCGTCGCAAGGGGCGGCCAAGGTGCTCGGGCCGGTGCTGGCGCAGAGCGCCCGGCTCTTGTTCATCGCCGTCGGCGGCTGGTGGATGTCGCAGCGCCACGCTCCGGCTGCGGACTTTTTCATATTGGCGGCGGCATCGATGGTGGTGCTTGGCCTGTTGTCTACCTCAAGCGTCATCTTGACGCGATGGGGACCGAGGGAGAGCGGCGTGGCACCGGGCCACCCGGCTCTCGGTGGCGTCGCCGACTAGCGCTATGGCGCGGCCATCACCTGACCCCTCGCAAATCGCTTCTGCATCGCGAGCACGGCCAGATCCATCTGCCCGGCGATATAGGGCGCGATTTCGTTGGGCAAAACGTCGACGGTCCAACTGACTCGCGTGCCTTCACCATCGGCCTCAACGTGCACCGTCGCATTGTAGTGTTTGACGCGATCGCTGATCACCGAATAGACCAGCCGTCGCCGGGTGTCGTCACAGTCGACCAAAGGCTCGTGCGCGATCGTGCCGTTGTGGAAGGTCACGATGCGCACATCGCCATCGAGACGCGCGTCGACCACGAAACCGGGCACGAGCCGCTGATGCACCGCGCCAAAGTCGCGTACCGCGGCCCAGACGTCGTCGGGTTGCGCGTCAACCGCAATCTCCCGGTGGATGGATGCCATGGATGTGGTCCTTCAAATGATTCGAAAGAGTCGAAACCGGGCGTCCTTACTCTAAGTGCAAACCGCCTCGACATTGTTGCCATCGGGATCGATCAGGAAGGCGGCGAAATAGGTCGGGCTATAGTCGGTCCGCAAGCCCGCTCCGCCATTGTCCCGTCCGCCGGCCTTCATGCCTTCGGCATGAAATTTCTCTATCGCAGCGTGCTCGCTCGCGCGGAAGGCGATGTGGGCACCGCCCGCGTTCCCCCTGTGCCGATAGAGCCATAGGGCCGGCTCGCCCTTCGGGCCGAAGCCCGCGCCATTCTCATCGCGTGAGCACAAGACATAACCGAGCGGGGCGAGCGCTGCGGTATAGAAGCGAACGCTGGCATCGAGATTGCCGACCTTGATTCCGATATGATCGTACATGAGTGTCTCCGTTCAATCGCGTGTTTTTGAAGCCGCGCAGGATGGAAACACCCTAATCAGTGCAAGGCGGGTCGATCTTGGAAAATCTTGCGGTTCCCGCGAGCGGCCGCGCGGAAAGAGCGCGGGGAGACGCCCGCGGCGCGATGGAAGGTGCGCACGAAATTGGATAGATCGCCAAATCCTACATCGTAGGCGATATCAGTGACGGGAATCTCCTCGCTGGCGAGCAGCCGCGCCGCATGCCTGAGGCGCGATCGCACGAGATATTGGTGCGGTGTAACGCCGAGCACACTGGAAAACTGACGCAGGAAATGGAAAGGGCTGACACCGGCCTGATCAGCGGCATCGTCGAGATCGATCTCGCGCTGCGAATTTGCCTCGATCCAGAGTGCCGTTTCGACGGCGCGGCGGCGATCCCGGGCGCTTGGTTGTGCGACCTGGCGCGACCGCCCCGAGACCACCTCGACGAAGCGGCTGGCGAACAACTGCCCGATCTCATCGAGGCCGATATCGCTGCGGCCGTCGGCCGAGGCTTGCGCGAGCTCTCCGAGCACCATCAGTTCGGGCAATGGCGGCGCGGCGCCGATGCGCCAGGTAGCCACATCGTTCCCGATCATTTCGATTAGTTCGGGAGTCAAAAAGAACGACAGGCACTCGTCGCCGCAGACGTGATCGTGGGTGCAGAGATATTCATCGCCGGGATAGCCGACCAGGATCGATCCGGTCACCAGGTCGAAAGTCCGGCCGTGCGTGCGGCAACCGAAGCTGCCCTTGCGCACATAGGAGACCGAGTGGCAGCGATACTGCTCGACAAACGGCTTGTCGTCCGGTCCGGCGGTGCAACGGAAATCGGACGCCGAAATCAACCGGCGTTGCAGCAGGGTTGTTCGCATCATGAGGGAAAATTACCCGGACAGGCGCGGCGGAGCAACCGGAAGCAACACGTCGAAAAGCGTCCTGGTGCTCGGCAAAGGCGTGCCCTCGATCGAAAGCAGCCGCCGCTTGGAGATGATTCCGCCATAAGGCGAGATCTGGTCGGCATAGCCGCCTTTTTCCAGCACGCGATGACAGGGGATGATGATCACAAACGGGTTACGCCCGATCGCCTGCGAGACCGCGTGCACCGCCCCGGAGGCTCCGAGTTTCACGGCTATCTCGTTATAGGTAAGGGTTGCGCCGCGCCCAATCTCGCGCGTGATCCGGTAGACGCGCTGGGAGAAGGCGGGGATGCCGTTCATGTCGAGCGTGACGCCGGAAAAATCGGCGGATTGGCCGCGCAGAAGTGCGGCGATGCCTTCGATCGCGCGTTCGACATTCGCCGGAGCGCGCGTCTCACGTGCCTCGGGGAAATGCTTGAACAGCCGCTTGCGCGTTTCGATCTCGCGCGCTTGTGGAAGCTGCACGCCGACGATGCCGGCAGCGCTCCATGCGATGCCGCACCGGCCAATTACCGTGTCAAAAATGCTGTACGCCCACCCAGCCATGCGCGTGCCCCGACACGGATCATAGCACCGCCTCCAATGGCCGCAGCTCAAAAGTTGAGATTTGCCCAAGATGATCGATCAACCTGCTTGGCGGATCGCGCGGCGTCGGCTAATCAGGATAGCGCGCGGGCGTAGTTCAATGGCAGAACGGCAGCTTCCCAAGCTCTTTCCGCCATTTTAACCTCGATTTCAGATACTCCCGAAAACATTGAAGAAGTGCCAGCTATTCGCGGACTTCTCGCATATTTTAGCTCCCGAAAACGCGCAATCACCTTATGAAATAGGGTCGCGCAAAACCGGCGAGTGTCAGCTAAATGTCAGCCAAAAATGCGAAGCCCCGGAAGACCTCCAAGCTTAACGATGAGGCGATCAAAGCGCAGCGCGAATTTGAAACCTATGGCACATTCTATGACCGCGATGTGCGTGGCCTGCGCGTCCGCGTCGGCGTGCATCGCTCGACGTGGGAATACTATCGCCAGTATCGAAAGGGCGGGAGCAAGGTAAAAACCCTCCGCCGTGTACTCGGGCACTTCCCGGAAATGAACACGATCACGGCCCGCAAAGAGGCCGAGAAGATCGCGGGCAAAATCGCGGACGGCGTCGCGACGCCGGGTAAGAAAGAGGCGACGCTGTTCTCGGTCGCGTGGGATCGATACCTCGCCCATCTGGAGCGCAAGGCGACCGAAAAGGGCAAGCCGCCGCGTTGGCGAGATCGTGCGAAGCGGCTCGGCGACAAGATAATCCTACCAGTCTTTGAGAAGTGGACCCTGATCGAACTCTCGAAGAGCCCGGCGGCTATCGCCGACTTTCATGCGGTGACGACCAAGAAGAACGGACCTGTGTCGGCCAACCATTGCGCCCGGCTCATCCGGGCTTGCTATCGCCGCGAGACGCGGCTCGACCGAACGTTGCCGCCCCAGTTGCCGACCTCGGCGGTTGACTTCAACAAGGAAGAGGCGAGCCAAGATGCGCTCGACTTCAAGGATTTTCCGAAGTGGCGCAAGGCATGGGATAAGATCGAAGACGCGCCAATCCGCAAAGCCTATCATCTGTTCTGTCTATTGAGCGGCGTTCGCCCGGGCGAGGGCGCACGGCTGCGCTGGAGCAACGTGCGGGACAATGAGCAGAGCTTCACGATCCCGACCGCGAAGGCTGGCAAGGATATCGTGCTGCCCGCGAGCCCGGAGATCATGGCGGTGCTGAGGATGGCTCGCGAAGCCACATACAAAGGTCATCACGAGGTCAAGATAGCCGACCTCGTATTCCCCGGCTGCGCCCAGATTAGCGCACGGGAGGCGCTGCCAGCGCGCGGAAACCAACTCCGCCACACGTACCGAACAATCTGCGCCGATCTGGAGATTGACGATCTGATATCGCACTTTCTCATGGGGCATGCGCCCGCCGGGATAAATCAGCGGTACGTCGCAACACTAATTTTGCAGAACGGGCCGGCGATGCGCACGGCGCAAGAACGCATCTCGAAGCGGATTGTCAATTTGCTCGGGCTCACGCTCGGCGGCCATGACGACGCGCCGCTTGTGCCGGATGTGCCGAACCGGGAAACGAACCGGAAAAAGAGCAAAGCCGCCGCTCCAGCCCGCGTTGCTTGAGACGGGGCAGGCGAGCGCACTAGCTGACGGTCGGCACGGGGGTCACGTGCCCCGCAAACCAACCGCCCGGCGAGATCGTGCACGCATGTCGTCGGCACATGCGGCAGCGCGCAAAGATCGACGTCGCGCGGCGTCTGGCAGCGTGAGCACTTGATCTCCAGCCATGGGAAGCCGCCGTTGATACTGCCCGATCTTGGTCTGATCTGTCGACCGCGACTAGGGCTTTAGCGCGATAGTACCGCCCGCCGACGCATCGATGCGGTGGCCGGTGCCCTTGACGCCTTTCGCGGCCAACTCCGCCATGACGGCCTTGCAGTTGGGGATTGCGCCAGCGAGATCGCACCCATCGGACACGACGATAGCTACGGCGGCCTTTACGACCAGCGTCGGCTGAACGGCTGGCTCAGTGCCGCCGCCGATGAGTGCGAACACCGTAACAAGAGCAATTGGTCCCCCAAAAAGCAAAAATTTTTGGCGTTTGGTTGCATGTGCCCATGCGATTCATCTCCCGAGCGCCAGGTTGTCTGCATTCGCTCGACTTGGAAACGCGCTAAAGCAGGAGCGCGACCTTGACATGGTAGGGGTCACAGGTTCGATCCCTGTCGTGCCCACCAGTCTTTTCAATAGCTTAGTCAAACTATTTTCTCCTTTCG
>NZ_DATMLW010000162.1:0-12793 GCF_035570375.1 Bradyrhizobium sp.
TCAGCAATATGGTGGGCCCCTTTATCAAGTATGGCCCGGAAGTTGTCGAATCCTGCCTCGCGGCCGGCTGTCATTACACTGATACGACCGGCGAACAGGACTGGGTGCTGCTGGCGCAGGAGCGCTGGGGGACAAAATTCGCGGAAAAAGCCTTGCTGCTCGCGCCCAACGTTGCCCAGATGTACACAACGGGAGAAATCGCAGCGAACATTTGCCTCGAGACACCCGGTCTCGATACCCTCGATATCCTGGTGCTATGGAAGGGCTTCCCGACCTATGCCTCGACGCAGACGATCTTCACCATCCTCAAGGCGAACTGGTACTATCTCGTCCAGAATAAATTTGTTGAATGGGACGTAACTGCCAATTTCGAGGTCAACGTTCCCGGTCAGCATGAGGGAGCCATCGCCGTACCGTGGGGCGGCACAGCGCATCCGGTCTGGTTCAAGAGCGATCCTCGCGTGTCCAATTGCAGGGTGCTCGGCGGCGTCATGCAGCGCGACGTCATGTTGGGGGTGGTTCAAACCCAGCAGATGGTAAAAGAAAAAATAAAGCCGCTTCCGCCCGATCAACAGGAGAAGGCGCTGGCCGATATTGCCGCAACGCTGCAAGCAACCATGCCGCCGCGCGAGAATCCCCGTGTCAATACCTCGATCGACTCCGTCTATGCATCGGGACCGCTCGGTCGCGCCCATTGCGTGATCCACGGGAATTGCAATTACAAGCAGACCGGAATGCTGCAAGCCTACGCCGCTTTCTCGCTGCTGCAGACTGCTCCGAAGAAAGTTGGCTTCGCGTCCGCCTGTCAGGCATTCGGACATCGGGAACTACTGGGCCAATTGCGAAGTTTCGGACTGGTGATGAACCCAATTCTAACGGTTCACACTTGATGCAGCGGGGTGGCGCGTACGAGCGCGTCACCCGCCTTCTTTCCGGGGAGGTTGCTCGTGCGGCTTGTCGACTATCTGGATAAGGGCGCGTCGCTTGGTGCTGATGCTCCATGCCTGACCATGGACGGAAAGGACCTGAGCTATGGCGACGTGCAGCGCCTGAGCTATCGGATCGCACGCGGTATAGCCAATTCCGGCGTAAGCCCCGGAGAAAAAGTCGCGATCCTGTCCGGCAATGACTCGACTGCCTTTGCCTGCGTATTCGGAATTTCGCGCGCCGGAGCCGTCTGGTGTCCGATCAATCCACGCAACGAGGCGGCAGAGAACCAGTTCATTCTCGATGCGTTCGATTGCAGCCTGTTGCTGTTTAACAGCGGCTTTGCGCCCATGGTCGACAAAATGAGGCCTCATCTGCCGAAGCTGCGCAAGCTCGTATGTCTCGACACCGATCTGCCTTTCGCGATGTCGTTCGAACGTTGGCTTGCCAATATCGACGACCAGCCCTTTCAGCGCGATCCCGTTGATGATCTTGCGCTCATACCCGGCACCGGCGGAACGACCGGCAAACCCAAAGGCGTAATGCTCTCGGGACGCAACATCGAAACGATGACGGCGTTGACCCTAATGGGCTATCCTTTCAAGGGACGCCCGACCTATCTTGCGTTCGCGCCTCTCACGCACGCTGCCGGCGTGCTGTGTTTTCCCATTATGACGCTCGGAGGCAGGGTGGTGATCATGCATCATCCGGACATCGGGGAATTCCTCGATCTGATCGCACGCTATCGGGTCACGCACACATTCCTTCCGCCTACCGTCATCTACATGCTGCTGGATCATCCAAAGCTTGAGAGCACTGATCTCAGTTCGCTGCAATGCTTCTGGTACGGCGCGGCCCCGATTTCGGTGGCACGCCTTGCCGAGGCGCTGGAAAAGATCGGCCCGATGGCACAGCTCTTTGGGCAGACCGAAGCACCGATGATGATCTCCATGATGCCACCCGAGGACCATTACAACCCCGACGGTTCGATCGCGACCAGACGTTTGTCGTCGGCGGGCCGTGTCGGGCCGCTCGTTCGGGTCGGCATCATGGATGGCGACGGCAATCTGATGCCGACCGGAGAACGCGGCGAAATCGTGGTTCGCGGGTCGTTGGTGATGGATGGTTACTACAAGAATGCTGAAGCAACGGCAGACGTCTCAAGACACGGCTGGCATCACACGGGCGATATCGGATACCTCGACGCGGACAATTTCCTTTATATTGTCGATCGCGCAAAAGACATGATCATCACTGGCGGCTTTAACGTCTATTCCGTCGAAGTCGAGAACGCCCTCCAAGCCCACGATGCCATTCAGGATTGCGCCGTCATAGGTTTACCAGACGAGAAGTGGGGCGAACGCGTCGTCGCGGTGGTGCAGCCGAGAGCAGGACGCACCGTCGACGTCGCCGAGGTATCTCGCTTCGTGAAACAATTGGTCGGAAGCGTCAAGACGCCTAAGCAGATTGAAATCTGGGAAGACCTTCCGCGCTCCAAAGTCGGCAAGGTGCTAAAATCCGAGATCCGCGCGAGGATGCTGGCAAACGGGAAGAGATGACGGCGACTACGATTGGATTGACTGAATAGCTTTTTTCAGATTCATTTCAATGAAAAACCGGACCTTTATGCAGCAGTCATCCGCACAAAGGCCCGACCTGATTGTCTGTTGCGCTGATACTCTGCAAGAAGCTACCGCCTATCTGTATTGCGAAGGCAGCGATCCCGGCACATCAGGTTTTCAAAGCAGGTTACTTCTTTTTCTTCTTGGCTGTCTTTGCCTTTTTTGCCTTCTTCGCTTTCTTGGCCATCTTCCCCTCCGAGTCCCTCAAGTTTGGCTCAATGCAAGTCAACATTCGGCTTGCATACGTTCAGCCTACACCACAATTGCAAAATTGATACCGCTGGCTTCGAAGAAGGTAAACGAGCGTGCCCGCTTACGCGACAACCCTGCTCTGGTGCAGCTTGGCGATTGCGGCTTCGTCGTAGCCGGCTTCACGTAGAATTTCATTGCTGTGCTCCCCAACCGCCGGCGCCTTGCGCGGCTTCACCTTGTCCGCACCGGCGACAAAGAACGGGCTGTCGATCGTCAACATCGCGTCGTTCTCGAACGGAACCAGCACGCCCGCATCCAGCAACTGCCGGTCGGCGGACAGGTCGCCCATCTCGGCGACGCACTCGAAGACGATGCCGGCTTCGTCGAGCAGCACGCGCCATTCGTCGCGGTCGCGCTTTGCGAACGCCTCGTCGAATAGCGCGATCAGTTCCGCTGAGCGGGCGAAGCGATCGGTCTGCTTGGTGAAGCGCGGATCGTCGATCAGGTTGTCAAGACCGAGGCACTTCGCGACGACTGGAAAATCCCGCTGCTCATTGACGATCGCCAGCAGCAGCCAGCGTCCGTCGCGGCAGCGATAATAGCAGCCCAGCGCATTGAAGAGCTTCTCGCGTGGCGGCCGCGGAGTAAATGTCGCGCCGCACAGCGCTGCCTGTGCCATAATGCCATTCGACCAGATGCCGTTGGCGAGCAGCGACGAGCCGACCAACGCGCCGTGGCCGGTGCGCTCACGCTGGTACAGCGCCATGGCAATTGCCGCAAACAGCGAGACGCCGGAGGGGTGGTCGCCCATGCCGGCGAGCGCGCGCGCCGGCGGCGTATTCGCGTCGCTCCGCACCATGTCCATCAGTCCCGAGCGCGCCCAGTAGGCGGTGACGTCGAAGCCAGGCTTGCCGGCCTCGGCACCGGTCTCGCCGTAGCCGGTGAAAGATGCGTAGATCAGCCGCTCGTTCATCAATGCCAGCTGTCCGTGATCGATCGCAAGTTTCCTTCGCACCACCAGCGGATAGTTGGTGATGAAGACGTCGGCGTTGGCGACCAGCCGGTGAAGCGCAGCCTGTCCTTCGCGCTTGGCCAGATCGAGCGCGAGACCGCGCTTGTTGCGGTTGTCGAGCAGCCAGCCATAGGGATGATGAGACTGCGGCATGCCGGGAAGCTTTGGTACCATGCGGAAGGCATCGCCCGCACCCGGTGGCTCAATCTTGATGACGTCGGCACCAAAATCGGCCAGCAGTGTCGCTGCCGTCGGTGCGGCGATGAAACTGCCGCAATCGATGACTTTCAAACCTTCGAAGATTTTGCTCATCGCTTTTACCTCCGCCTCCTGCGACCCGGGTTGTCAGCCCAGGCTTGTTTGATCCGTCAACTGGAATTGCTTGCCCCGAAATATTGCGGCCGTCAGGACTGACGAGGAAGACGACCATCGCCGCGATGTCTTCGGCCGTGACACCACGGCGCAGCGAGATGCGTTGCATCGCGCGGCGGTGTAGTTCCTCGTACGACATTCCCGTGGCCTCGGCCTTCTCGCGCATCACGCGCTCGACACGCGGCCCTTCGACCATCCCGGGTTGGATGACGTTGACGCGGATGTTGTCCGGGCCCAATTCGATCGACATGGTCTTGGTCAGTCCGACAATGCCCCACTTAGCTGCGGCGTAGGATGCTCGCTTGGGGTATCCGAGGCGGCCACCGATCGACGACATATTGACGATGCTGCCGCCACCGGCTGCGCGCAGCAGCGGGATCGCGCGCCGCGAGCACAGGAAGTGGCCATCGAGGTTGACGGCGATGGTGCGTTGCCAATCCGCAAGCGACAGTTCCTCCAGCGACAGGGTCGGCCCGGAGATGCCGGCGTTGTTGACCAGGACGTCGAGACCGCCAAGTCGCTGCTCGATTTGGCTGAACAGCGCGTCGACCTGCGCTTCGTTTGACACGTCCGCGCGAACGGCGAGGTCCTTGCCGCCGACTGTCGACGCGCAAGCCTCGAGCGCGGCGGCATCGACATCGCAGACCATGCAGCGCGCGCCCGCTTCGATCAGGCGTTGGGTGATGACGAGGCCGATGCCCGCGGCGCCGGCAGTCACCAGCGCTCGCTGGCCGGCAAGTGAGGCACTCATAGTCGACTCTCGCCGTCTGGCGCAGGAAGCGATGACAACGTGCGCAGCAACGCGACCTGTGCGTCGTCTCGCTTGCGCTCCATCTCCGGGATCGGTGTCCTGCCGAATGAGGCCGCGGCCTGCTCGACGATGCGCCGCTGCAGCTTCTCGTCGAGTTCGACCGACGGAATCACCTTGAACGAAGCAGCCATGTTCTTGCCCAGGTGCTGAAAGAAAGATTCCAGTCCCTTCGGTCCGCCGCCCATGTGGAACGAGCTGAACGGCCCGTTCACGGCCCACCGCAAGCCGATCGAGCTGGTGACGATGTCATCGAGTTCATCGACGGTGACCACGCCCTCCTGCACCAGATAGCAGGCCTCGCGCATGATGGCGCGCTGCAGCCGGTTGGCGACGAAGCCCTGTATCTCCTTCTTCAGCACGCGCGGCACCTTGCCCAGCGCCTCGTAGAAGGCCAGGGCCTCTTCGACCGCCTTCGGGTCGGTGCGCTCGCCGGGGACTACCTCGACTAGTGGGATCAGATGCGGCGGATTGAATGGATGGCCCACAAGCAGGCGGCTCGCGTCTTTCATCTCGCGGCCCTGCTCGGTGGCCGGGCGCGCCGAACTCGACGACAGCAGCAGCGCGTGCTTAGGTACCACGGGCTCTATGCGTGCCCAAAGCTGCTGTTTCCATTCGGGGCGCTCGGGGCCATTCTCCTGTACCAGATCGGCAGTCGCGACAGCGCGATCGAGATCAGTTTCAAAGCGCAGGTTCCTGTCGAGGGATTGGTGCGGCAGCCCGAGCGCGTGCAGGGTTGGCGCGATCTTCAACAGTGCCGCCTTCACCATGGTCTCGATGTCGGGTTGCAGGTCGTTGACGACGACGTTCAGTCCGTGGGCGAGGAACAGTGCCGTCCACGACGCACCGATCACGCCTGCACCGATGACACAGATGTTGCTATAGCGGCCAAGCACAACTGCGCTGTCTTTGGTCGAGGCCATGGCTTCCTCCGTACGCTTAGCGGGGATTGTCGAGATAGTCGTAGCAACGCTTGGCGCGAGCCAACGTCAGGTCGGTCAGGATGTGGCTGCACCCCAGGATCTCTCGCACCGGAAAATCGGCTTGCGGCGCAAGTGCATGCGCGAAGAGTTCCAGCCGCGCCGGGCCGGTCCACGCGCCCTTGACGGTGATATCGGTGATTTCGGTACGCAACAACTCGCAGATGCGAGGCTCTCCCCTTGGATTCGGGCTGTCGTAGGTCCAGAGAATCTTCAGCATGAAGGTGGGAACGCAAACCTCGGTCTTCGCCTTATCGAGATCCATCGGGCGGTGCTTGTAACCCATCGTCGCCGTCGCGACGCGCAAGGTGCCGTAATCCAGCGTGCCAACCAGCGTGTCGGAATCGACGTACAGCCGCGGCTTGCCGATTACCTTCGGGTAGGCACTGATCTCACGACCCGACGCGAGCGCTGGCAGATTGTCGAGGTACATCGAATGCAGGTACTCGCCCTTTTCCCGGCCGAAGCGCACCTGAACGACCTGCCCACACTCCGTGTAGTCGCCCAGGCCCGCCGTGTCGGGCATGCGCATGATCTCCCAGCGCACCAGCGGTTCGTCGATTTCAAGCGGTTCCGGAACGACGGCTCGCAAAGCGTCCATGTCAGTGCGATAAAGGATGTTCAGATACTCGCGGTTATTGAAGCGGAACGGTCCGCGAGGATAGGCCGGCGCGCCGATCGGCGTCGTCAGTTGCCTCAGCACTTCTTCCTTTTTCATTGTGATCCTCCCTGTACCGGCTCCCGGGTCCCATTTGTTGTTGGTTCTGGGACAATCCGTTGCGGTTCAACGGAGTGGAGTTGAATCGGTGAGAAAGGCGCGATTGGACCGTGTACAGGTTAACTTCGGGACAAAGTCGATGGGCTCGGCTTTTTCTCACCGGCAGCCGGTATTGCCGATAGCGGCATCGTTGCATTGGGGATACGACAGGACTTACGGTCTTAAGCCCATCAACCAACCGGAGGAAGGAGCCATCGAATGGAAGGCAGCCATGGGCGCGTTGGGTAAGCTGAGCCAGCAATGGAACGCGCTGGTGCGCCGATCGCCGCCCGGCTACGAGCAGCGCCACATTCGATCGCCGCGATCGCGAACTTGCCGAATCAACAGGTCAATCGAACTGTCGCTATTCCGCCGACTTCGCCTTGTCCCAAATTAACTGGCCCTGCGCGCCAACCGTACCTTTCGTGATCCTGGCGCGCTCGATAGCGTCCGAACTCAAGCTGCACGACTTGATATTGAAAGCGGGAAACTCCGCGACACTGGGAGGGCAACGTTCCGCCGCCGTCGCAGGTCCTGATTGCGTTGGAGGTGCACGGGATTTGGGAGCTGCATGTTTTTTGCGACCTATCTGCTATTGCAACGCACCGCGCGGCGATGGACACCCGGTGCTTGGTGCTGCCAGGCGTTACCGCGAGCTACATTTCGACCAGACCGTTGCGAACCTATCTCAAGGTGCTAGGCTATGCAGCGCACGGATGGAAGCGGCGGCCTAACCATGGACCGCGTCCAGGTGTCGAGGCCGGCATGGATGCGAGACTTGCCGATCTTTGGCGGCTCTATCAACGCAAAGTCACCCTGATCGGGTGGTCTCTCGGCGGCGTCTTTGCTCGCGAAATCGCGCGGCGGGCGACTGATCTAGTACGCCAGGCGGTCATGCTCGCTAGCGACGCTTGGCGTCTTGCGGAAATCCCGAGAAAGCGCCGGTCGATGACTGGCCGGGTCGTGAAATCACGAAGCTGCTGCCGCCGGCCGAGCACGGCAATCCACAGCTGTACCGACGTTGACTGGAAAAGGCGGTCTCGAACTTCCGCGAACTCCCAAAGGAAGCGCAGGTGCGCAACAACGCGCGGAAGGTCCTGCAAGAACGCGTGCGGGAGAATCTCGTCAATCTGCAGAAATTGCTGCGGCCGAAGTAGCGCTTCGAGGCCGAAAGGGAAGATAGTACCGATGAGGGGGAGGTCATGAGTCTTGCGCAGTTGCAAAATCTGAAGGGAAGGGCGGCCCTTGTCACCGGCGGATCGCGAGGCCTCGGCCTTCAGATGGCGGAAGTGTTGGGCGAACTCGGTGCGAAGGTCGCAATTACTGCGCGAAAGGGGGACGAATTGGATGCGGCAGCCGGGCATCTCAAATCGCTCGGTGTCGAGGCCTTGCCGCTAGTCTGCGACATGGGAAACCTGGCCGCGATTCCGCCGATGATAGAACAGGTTATCGCAGCCTTCGGCGCGATCGACATCCTCGTCAACAACGCCGGTACGTCCTGGGGGGCACCGACAATCGAACATACGCTCGAGGGCTGGAACAAAGTGATCACCCTGAACGTCACGGCGATCTTCGTTGCCTCGCAGGAGGTTGGCCGTCGCTGCATGCTGCCTCGCCGGCGCGGCAAGGTGATCAACATTGCATCGATCCAGGGCCTGACCGGCGGTTATCCGGAAGGCGTGCCAACGCTCGCGTACAACACCAGCAAGGGTGCGGTTGTGAACCTGACTCGCACCCTTGCCAACGAATGGGCGCCGTTCGGCATCAATGTCAACGCGATCGCACCTGGCTACTTCCCGACCAAGATGACCGCGCAGCTCGACACGGATGCGACTTCAGAGATGGCGCCGATGAAGCGAGGCGGAGGTCCCGAAGATCTCAAGGGCGTAACGGCGCTATTCGCCTCCGACGCCTGTGCCTTCATCACTGGCCAGACGCTTGCGGTCGATGGTGGGGTCACCGCGATTTGAAGCCCTAATAGCCGGGAAGGGAGGGAGACCCCATGATCGACATGCCCTGGATCAAATCTTATCCGCCAGGAGTCAGGTGGGATGCCGAAATCCCGCTGATGCCCGTTCAGCAGATTCTGGAAGAATCCGCATTGAAATGGCCGAACAATCCGGCGGTCGATTTCATGGGCAGGAAGATCTCTTATAGAGAACTCAACGATCTCGCCAACCGTGCGGCCAACGGTCTCCAGAAGCTCGGTGTTAAGCCTGGGGTTCATGTTGGTCTCTATCTGCCCAACACGCCCCACTACCTTGTCAGCCTGTTCGGGGTTCTCAAGGCCGGCGGCACAGTGGTCAATTACTCGCCGCTCGACGCCGCCAAAGTGCTGGAGCATAAGATCGAGGACAGCTACACCGACTTCCTCATCACGCTGGATATGGCATCGCTCTATCCGCAGATGGCGGCAATGCTCGGCAAGACCAGGCTGAAGAAGCTGATCGTCGGCAATCTCGGCGAAATGTCGGCACAGCCGGATGCCGTCAACGCGCAGATGCAGGCGACCAAGCAGCGTTCCGGCGTCCCGAATGACGACAGGCATATCGCTTTCCGGGCGCTGCTCAATAACGACGGCATCTACCGCAGCTATCCGATCGCAGATCTGACGGATGCCATTGCGGTTCTGCAATATACCGGCGGCACGACTGGCCTGCCGAAGGGCGCGATGTTGACCCATGCCAATCTGACGGCCGCCACCGGTCAATGCGTCGAAACCACGCGCACTGATCCGCCGACGCTTGATGAAGGCAAGGAGCGGGTGCTTGCTGTGCTTCCGCCGTTCCATATCTACGCGCTCACCGTCAACATGCTGCTGGGAATCCGCATCGGCGCAGAACTGGTTCTGCATACGCGGTTTGACGTCGAAGCAGTTGTGAAGGATTTGACGGAAAAGAAGATCACTGCATTTCCTGGCGTCCCGACGATGTTCGTGGCGGTCCTCAATCACCCCGGAGCGGGGAAAGCTGATTTGAGTTCGCTCAAATGGTGCAACTCCGGCGGCGCGCCGTTGCCGCTCGAAGTCCAGCAGAGCTTCGAGAAGCTCACGGGGTGCAGGCTGGCGGAGGGTTGGGGGATGACAGAAACGTCGCCGACCGGCACCTTTACACCTGTCACCAACGAGCCGCGTGCTGGTTCGTGCGGTGTGCCGAGCCCCGGGATTACCATGAAGTTTCTCGATGTCGGCGACAATGCGACTTACGTGCCGATGGGGAAATCAGGTGAATTGTGCATCCGAGGCCCGAACATCATGAAGGGCTACTGGAAGAATCCGGAAGCCACTGCTGCGATCATGACAGCCGACGGCTTCATGCGGACCGGCGACGTGGGCTACATGGACGAGGATGGCTACGTCTACATCGTCGACCGCACCAAGGACATGCTGCTGTGCGGCGGCTTCAATGTCTATCCGCGAGTACTTGAGGAGGCCGTCTATAAGCATCCTTCTGTAGAAGAGGTTGCGGTGATCGGTATCAAGGATGAATACCGCGGCCAGTCGCCGAAGGTCATCGTCAAGCTGAAGGCAGGCGCCGCGTCCTTCGAGCTGAAAGAGCTTCAGGAATTCTTAAAGGACAAACTCGGCAAGCACGAAATGGTACAGGCACTCGAGATCAAGGAATCATTGCCGAAGACGCCGGTCGGCAAGATCTCGAAGAAGGATTTGTACGACGAAGAGGAACGCTGGCCTAGTCGGACCTAACGCTCGATGGGCATAGACCTTAAGTGTCGTCGCGAAACGCTTTAGATGAAATGGCACAGGTCAGCTTAGGCTCGTAGCGCAGCCGAGCAAACAGTTGCTTGACAGTTCACGGGAGGCAAGAAGATGGACCAACTCAGCGGCATTGACGCCTCATTCCTGCATCTCGAAACGCCCGAGACGCCGATGCATGTCGGGAGCTTGCTGCTACTCGACCTTCCTCGGGGCTACCAGGGCGACTTTTATGAGGACGTCAAGGCTATGCTGGGCAAGCGCCTGCATCTCTCGCCTATACTAACCCGCAAACTGGCGCAGATGCCGTTCGAACTTGCCGAACCGGTGTGGATCGACGACGATGACATCGACCTGGATTACCACGTGCGAAGTACCACCTTGCGGCGTCCCGGCACGATGGCGCAGCTCGAGCAGCTCATCGCGCGGCTGCATGCTTCGCTGCTCGATCGCAGCCGTCCGTTATGGGAGGCGTACGTCATCGACGGCCTGGAAAACGGGCAGATCGCCTTTTATTTCAAGGCGCATCACAGCGGCGTCGACGGCAAGTCCGGAGCCGAACTCGCGAAGGTGCTGTATGACACCACGCCGCAGATACGCGAAGTGCCGCCGCCACGGCGCAAGCGCACGAGCGGTCAGTACCAGCTTGGCGTCACCGAGTTACTGCAGGCCGCGGCCACCAATGCCGCCCAGCAATACCGCAAGCTCGCGGAGCTGTTGCCGACGGCAGCCAAGGCGTTCAGCACGGCGGCCAGCGTCGTTGCCAGCCAGCGAACGGAGAAAGGTGGGCGCTCCTTGGATCTCGGCCTCGCGCCGAACACGATCTTCAACGACTCGATCACCAATCAGCGTTCATACAGCACGATGTCGCTCCCTTTGGCTAACGTCAAGTCGCTGGGCAAGCGGGTCGGCGGCACCGTCAACACGATCGTGATGGCGATGTGCAGCATCGCGTTGCACCGCTTCCTGAAAGAGCGAGGCCTGCTGCCCAAGGAGCCGCTGATCGCGATGGTACCGGTCAGCCTGCGCGCCGAGGGCGACAGTGCGATGAACAACCAAGTGACCATGGTGCGTGTCGAACTGGCGACCGATATCGATGATCTGCCCACGCGTTTCAAGGCGATCCACGCGTCGTCTGAGGCGGCCAAGGCGGTTGTAAGGGAGCTGAAGCCGGTATTGGGGGTGAACATTCCGATTACCGGCTCTCCATGGCTGATGACCGGTCTGGCCTCGCTGCTTGGTCGTTCCAATCTCGCGAGCCGTTTGCCGGCGGCTGGCAACGTCGTGATCTCCAACGTTCCGGGACCGCCGATGCAGCTTTACGTGGCGGGAGCGCGGATCGCGGATTATTTCCCTGTCTCGATACCGTATCACGGCAGCGCGCTTAACATCACGGTGCAGAGTTACGCCGGATTGCTCGATTTCGGTCTCACGGCCTGCCGACGCGTTCTGTCGCAGGAAGAGTCGCACGAAATGATCGGGCATCTCAAAGCGGCGCTGCGCGAAATCGAGGCACTGCCATCGGTCGGTGAGGCCGTGAGCGGGGCAACTACGGTGTTGGAGTCGAACGAACCTGACAAGGCTTCCAAAAAGAGGAAATCGGTCGCGGTGATAGAGCCCAAGGCGCCTCGGAGGCCGGCAGCGGCAAACAAGGTTGCTATTCGATCAAATGCCCGGGCCGGTTCGTCCAAGACAGATTGATCCCATCATTTCCCGGAGGCGCCGGCCGCAGCCGATGCCGCATCCGGGCGACTGGAATTGAAGAAATATTTTGGAGGAAACGAACATGCATACGGTAGCTGCAAACAGGGCATCGCCAGCATTGGAAAACCCGGCTTACAAGGCCGTGTTCTCCAAAATAGACTGGCGCATCATACCCCTGCTGTTGATCGCTTACATGGTCGCCTATCTGGACCGCATCAATATCGGGTATGCGCAGCTGCAGATGAAGCAGACTTTACCGTTTGACGATGCGGTGTACGGCCTCGGTGCGGGCATTTTCTTTGTGGGATATTTCCTGTTCGAAGTCCCCAGCAACCTTCTTCTGGAGAGGATCGGCGCCCGCAAGACGTTGCTGCGCATCATGGTGCTGTGGGGGGCGGCTGCCTGCGCCATGATGTTCGTCTCAACACCCTTCCAATTCTACATGGTAAGATTCTTGCTTGGCGCCTTTGAGGCGGGCTTCTTTCCCGGCGTCATTCTGTATTTCACCTATTGGTATCCCTCCGTGCGGCGCGGACAGGTGATTGCGATCTTCATGTCGGCCACGACCATCGTGTCCGTCATTGCGGGACCACTATGCGGCTTCATCCTGAAATATTTCGATGGCTTCAGCGGTCTTCACGGCTGGCAATGGCTGTTCCTCGTGCAAGGGTTGCCAGCGATTATCCTCGGCCTTCTTGTGTACCTTC
>NZ_DATMLW010000163.1:0-19387 GCF_035570375.1 Bradyrhizobium sp.
GAAAAAGAACGGATTGACCCGTGGCACGTTCTCGCTGCGCTCGCCGGTACGTCCCAATCCAATCGGCACCTCGATCGTCAGGTTCGTCGGGATCGAGGGCTCAACCGTGCTGGTACGCGGGCTCGATTGCCTCGACGAAACTCCGCTGATCGATCTCAAGCCCGACCGCTGCGAATTCTCGCCGCTGGCGGCGCAGAAGGCAGAAGAGTAAGGCATCTGCCCGTCGTCGTCATTGCGAGCGCAAGCGACGCAATCCAGAAACCACGACCGGCCCGGATTGCTCCGTCGCAAAGCTCCCTTGCGCAAACGCTTCGCGTTTGTCGCAGGCAATGACGGGACGGGGCTATTTCAGCGCCGCCATCAGCTTTGCCGCATTTGCCTCAAGCACCTTGCCGTCTTCTTTGCGGCTTGCCGGAGGCAAGAGCACCACGCCTTCATGGCGCGGCATCACATGCATGTGCAGGTGAAACACGACCTGTCCGCCGGCAGGTTCGCTGAATTGCTGGATCGTGATGCCGTCGGCATCGAAGGCCTCCATTGCGGCACGCGCGATCTTCTGGGCGACGCGGGCGACGTGGGCAAAATCCTCCGGCGATATGTCGAGGATGTTGCGAGCCTGCGCCTTTGGGATCACCAGCGTATGTCCGACACTGCGGGGCATGATATCCAGAAAGGCAAGGGTGTGATCGTCCTCATATACCTTGTAGGAGGGGAATTCGCCGCGCAGGATTTTGGCGAAGGGGTTGTTGGGATCGTAGGCGGGCATGAGCGCTCCTATTCATGCTCTTCGTCGGCCGTTTTTCGAAACGGCGCGGCCGCGGTGAGTTCGCGTGCGGCCTGTGCAACATAAGCGCGTTCGCGCTTCAAATAATCATCGATCGCGCGGCGCAGGCCTGGATCGGCGATAAAATGCGCCGAATAGGTGGTTTGCGGAAGATAGCCGCGTGCGAGCTTGTGTTCGCCCTGCGCACCGGCTTCCACTGTCTTCAGGCCGCGCGCAATGGCAAAATCGATCGCCTGATAATAACACACCTCGAAATGCAGAAACGGGTGATGCTCGATCGCGCCCCAGTTGCGGCCGAACAAGGTCTCGGACCCGACGAAATTGATGGCGCCTGCGATCCATCGGTTGTTGCGCCTCGCCATGATCAAGAGGACGTCTTTGGCCATGCTCTCGCCGACCAGCGAGAAGAAGGCACGGTTGAGATAAGGCCGGCCCCATTTGCGCGAACCGGTTTGCATGTAGAAGGCGAAGAAGGCGTCCCAGGCTTCTTCGGTGATGTCGTTTCCGCTGAGCGGATGGATGGTGATTCCGGCGGCAAGCGCCTCGCGCCGTTCGCGCCTGATCGCCTTGCGATGGCGCGAATTCAGCGTTGCGAGGAAATCGTCGAAGCTGCCGTAGCCTTGGTTTTGCCAGTGGAACTGCTGATCGGTTCGTTGCAGGAAACCGTGCCTGGCGAGCAGCTTTGCTTCCGCTTCGCGTGCGAAGGTCACGTGCGCGGAGGAAGCCTTGGTCGCCTGGCATAGCGCGACAATGCCGGTGGCCAGGGCTGCGCCGATTTCATCCATGTCGACGCCGTCGCGGATCAGAAGCCGAGGGCCGGTGACCGGCGTAAAGGGAACCGAGACCTGGAGTTTTGGGTAATAGCGGCCGCCGGCGCGTTCATAGGCGTCTGCCCAGCCGCGGTCGAAAACGTATTCGCCTTGCGAGTGGGATTTCAAATAGCAGGGCACGATACCGGCGATCATGCCGTCGCGACGGGCGAGCAGATGGCGGCTGGCCCATCCGGTCCGCGCGCAAGCCGATCCGGATGCCTCGAGCGAGAGGAAAAACGCATGCGATAAGAATGGGTTATAGTAATGTTTTGAATTGCAGCCGGAGTTGTCAGGCAGAACCAGCGCGTCGAGACCGTCAGGAGCGGGGCCGGGAACAGGATTGGCGCATGCGTCCCAGTCCTCAGCCGCGACCTGGCTGACGGACGAGACGGCTTCGAGCGTGATTTCGGATGAATCCATCGAATATTGTTGCCGGTCACACGTCGCGACCAGCCATCGCCTGTGGTGACCTCGCTCCTTAACATCGTGCATCGCATCATGAACTTCAAGATGCGCGATTTAGGGCCTGAAACCTTCGAAGATCATCTGGTCGGCGTAACGCGCGGCACGCTCGCGCTGGTCCTTGGTCCGCACGGTCCACGTCAGGAGCGGGAGGCCGAAAATATGGCGCGCGATCCAGGGCGCGGCTTGCGGCAAGTCATCGATGCGATAGGCAACAAAGTGCGGCTGCGTGTGGAGGGCGTGCGCAAGATGCAGCATGTCCTTGCGCTGCGCCGCGGTGGCTTGCGGCCAGTCGGCCTCGCGATAGAAGCGTTCGGCAACGATGCCGCGCGGGAGTTTCGGTACGATCTCGCGCAGCGCCGCGACCTGCTGTGGGTCGAATGACATTGCCGCAACCGGTCCTGCGTAGGAGGCGAGCACCTCGGCCATCCGCTCGATCAAGCGGCAGTCGCCGTCAAAACGGCTCTTCACTTCGATGATTATGCCGACGCGGCCCTTGACGAGCGCACAGAGATCGCCGAGCGACATCATCCGTTCCGCCGTATCCTTGAAGCGAACCTCCTTGAGCGCTTGCGCCGTCATGTCGCGTAGCGCGGCCGAACCTTCGGCAAGGCGCCCGAGCCCATCATCGTGATGCACCATGGCTTCGCCATCGGAGCTCAACCGGATGTCGCATTCGATGGCGAAATTTCCGTCGACCGCGGCAAGCGCGGCGCCGGGCATGTTTTCGACAATGCCGCGCGCGCGATCGTGCAGGCCGCGATGGGCCACTGGCCTTGCGGTCAGCCAGTCCGGCGCGCGCAAGACAAACACCTAACCTTCAGGAGACTTCGAACAGTCCTTCGACCTCGACGGATGCGTCGGCCGGAAGCGAAGCCACACCCACGGTGGTACGGGCATGGCGGCCCTTTTCGCCAAAGGCCGCGACCATCAGGTCGGACGCGCCGTTGAGCACTTTCGGCCCGTCGACAAAATCAGGCGCGGAATTGACAAAGCCGCCGAGGCGCACTACGCGCACCACCTTGTCGAGGTCGCCGAGCGCCGCCTTGAGCTGGGCGAGCAGGTTGATGGCGCATCCGCGCGCAGCGGCATTGCCCTGTTCGACGGTGACGCTGCCGCCGAGTTTGCCTTTGGCAATCAGCTTGCCTTGCGGATCGACGCAGACTTGACCGGACACGAACAGGAGGTTGCCGGTGCGTACGAAACCGACGTAATTCGCAACCGGACTCGGCGGCTGATGCAGGACGATACCCTGTGCCGCCAGTTTCTGTTCGACCGTACCCGCCATGTTTCGTCCCCATTTCCTGTGAGCCGCACCCGACAGGATCCGGTCGGGGCAGCTTTGTTTCGCGCATCGCGCCGTCCCTTGCAAGCCAGTGGAGTGGATTTGACATTCGCGACCGATTCGGGCCGCGAGCGCGTGAAACGCGAGTGTCAGATCCTAAACTCCACCTGAAATCCGTAAGTTGCCGGTGGTCCTTTAATTGCAACATTTTCGAAGGTGGGCGCAGAGATTAAGGATGCGAATGTCAGTATTGGACGACCTGCGCGGACGCGGCGGCCGAAATGCCAAAAAATCTGGGATTCTGTCCGGAAAATAACATTTTTCCGTGATGCTGCCGCAGTTGCGGCCCAAGTCGGCGGGTACTAATAATGGGGGGAATCCCTTTTTGTTGAGCATGACGTTCGCGGGACTCCGGTTCGCAAGCCCGGCAGGTAGAGCCCTTCGGGGGCCGGATCATGTTGAAGGATCAAGATATGGCGCGCTCACTTCCGATTTTACCGCGTGAGACCGGATCGCGGCTGCGGACACTCGCGGTTGCGGCTCTGGTGACAGGGATTGCCGGCGGAACGGCTGCAGCCGCCGCCAGCGGAGCCTTTCTCCCGCACCAGGCGCTCTACGAACTCAGCCTGATGAAGTCTCGCGGTTCAAACGCGATCAACAGCGCGCGCGGACGAATCCTCTACAGTTTCACCGGGAATGCCTGCGAAGGGTACACTTCCGAATTTCGGCAGGTATCGGAGATGAACAGCGGCGAAGGCAAGGTGACGCTGTCGGACCTGCGCTCCACGTCCTGGGAAGATGCGGCCGGCAAGACCTACCGCTTCAAGATCGACTCGCGCACGAACGACAGCGACTCGAGCCCGGTCGATGGCATCGCCGAACGGACCGGCGATCAAATCACGGTCAAGCTGAAACAGCCGCAAACCAAGACCTTCACGCTTGACGGATCGACGGTGTTTCCGACCGAGCAGATTCAGCACATCATCGCGGCGGCCAGGGAAGGAAAATCAGTGCTCGAGCTGTCGGTCTATGACGGCTCGGACAACGGCGAAAAGGTCTTCAACACCCTGTCCGTCATCGGGCAGCCGATACCCGGCGACCGGACGATCGCCTCTCCCGATCCCTCGACCGAAAACGACGTCATGAAATCGATGACGCGGTGGCCGGTAACGGTGAGTTATTACGAGCACGACGGCAAAGCCAATGACGGCGAGCAGACGCCGGTTTACTCAATGTCCTTCGAGCTGTTCGAGAACGGCGTCTCCCGCGCGCTGGTGCTCGATTACAATGATTTCGTGATCTCCGGCGCTTTGGGCAAATTCGACGTCAAGGATGCCAAGCCGTGTAAGTGACGGCGCGGTCATTCTTGTTCTTCTTGACTTTCCGGTCCCTCATAGGCGATGCCCCTGATCACGGCGGCATCGCCGAATTTTTTGCGCAGATTGTCGATCGCGCGCTCTGCGTCCGCCGAGCGACGCTCCAGCATGTCGGTATCATGGGCCTGCGAAGAGGGGCGGAGCGCGCTGACGCCAGTGCCCATCAGGCGGAATGCAGTGCCGTCGATCTCTTTTGCCAGCATTTCGCGCGATATCGCGAAAATCTTTGCCGCAAGCTGAGTCGGGGCGTGTATTGATTGCGATCGGGTTCGCTGCCGGAAATCGGCGGTCTTGAGCTTCAACGTGATCGTCGATCCCGCAAGTTCACCGTTCTTGAGACGCGACGATACTTTTTCCGAGAGCCGCCAAAGCGTTCTTTCAAGGCTTGCGAAATCGCGGATGTCGGTCTCGAACGTCGTCTCGCTGGAAATGGTCTTGGCGCCGCGATCGGGAACCACGGCGCGGTCATCAATGCCGCGCGCCAGCCGCCACAATCTGCGGCCGTCAGTTCCGAACTGCTTCATCAAGTCGTTCTCGTCGGCGCGATGCAAATCGGCGATGGTGCGAAAGCCGCGCTGGATCAGCCGTTCCTGGGTCGCCGGCCCCACGCCAAAGATGAAGCCGACCGGCTTGTCCTTAAGCATCGTGCGCGCTTCGTCCTGGTCGAGTGCCGCAAAACCGCGCGGCTTGTCCATGTCGGAGGCGATCTTGGCGAGGAATTTGTTGCAGGAAAGGCCGACGGAAACGGTGATGCCGATGTCGCGCTCGACCTCGCGGGCGAAGCGCGCCAGAACCTTGGCCGGAATCATCGCGTGGACACGCTCGGTTCCCTTGAGATCGAGGAATGCCTCATCGATCGAAAGCGGCTCGACCAGCGGCGTCAGCGCCTGCATCGCACGTCGTACCTCGCGGCCGACCCTGACGTATTTCGCCATGTCGGGCGGGATCACGATCGCCGAGGGGCAGAGGTCCAGAGCCTTGAACATCGGCATGGCCGAACGCACGCCGAAGGTGCGGGAGACGTAGCACGCCGCCGCGACCACGCCGCGCTTGCCGCCGCCGATGATCACAGGCTTGTCGGCCAGTTCCGGATTGTCGCGCTTCTCGACGGTTGCGTAGAACGCGTCGCAATCGATGTGCGCGATGCAAAGTGAAGGCAATGCGCGATGGCGGGCGAGGCGAGGCGAGCCGCATTCGCCGCATCGTTTCGTCGAAGCGTCCAGATCGCGGAGGCAGTCCCGGCAAAAGCAGGTCACGGCTGGTGCTCCGATTTCGAAGTTCGCACACATTCGCCGCGGTACCTCTTGCGAACTTCGAAATCAAAGGGAGCACCTGCACTGATATTTGCCAGGGCGGCTCTGAATTTGAAGTTCCTATGATGAGGTTACCGCGAGTCTGATAGGAACTTCAAATTCGCCGCACTGGGTCGCGCTCCACTAGTGTCCGGTTCTGACATTCGTATTCCATCGCGCGGGGCTCATTTACGAATGTCAGGACCAAAGGACACTAACAAATATACGATTCTCGTGTCCCGATTCCGAAGTTCGCATCATTTTGCGGACACCTCGTTTGCGAACTTCGGAATCGAAAGGACACCAGCAAGTCATTGTTTCTAGTGTGGCTTTGGTTCAGAAGTCCGCATGACCGAAACTCACGGCAGTAATAATGCGGACTTCTGAACCGCCAAACCAGTGCGGTTTTGGATTTTGACATTCGCCGTAGGAATCGCGGGGCCACTGAGCGAATGTCAAATCCACCGCACTAGACAGGATCGTTCAGCGCCTGGTGGGCGGCGGCGATATGGGTGGGATCAAGCTGCGCGGAAGCGGCAAAGGCCTTTACCGTTGCGTCGTCGCGCATGATGAACTCGAGCACGTGGGCCAGAAATTGTGGATTGGCGGCGGAACTCCGCAAGGTATCCGGCCCAATTCCGCTCTCGGCCAGGAACACGCCCAGCCGTTCGGCGTCGCTCGCGATGAAAGCGAGCGCCTGAACCGCAACGATTTCAGCTACTTCCCTCGGGTTATGAGTCGGTTTTCTCAATCGGCCGATTTGCCTTTCCCCAACTTATGGTCTCTATTTTCCAAAAGATAATGCCCGAGTCTGCGCAAGATGTTCAAGCAAGTGGAAACCACTTTGCACGTAGATCACACGCGGGTGGCCGTCCGGCTTAACGGGTTAGAGCGAATCTGGCGCTAGTGTCCCGATTCCGAAGTTCGCATCATAGCGCGGTAACCTGTTTTGCGAACTTCGGAATCGAAAGGACACTAGCTACTAATTGATTCAAGTGTGGCTTGGGTTCAAAAGTCCGCATGATGCGCTCGCGGTTATGATGCGGACTTCTGAACCGTCACACTAGTTTGAGTCGCAAACTTGGCGGCGATCGCAGTGCCGCTTTGCGGGGCCGCATCGCTGGGATGGGAGGGGCGGGATGGCAAAAACCGTCCTGATCGTGGAAGACAACGAGCTGAACATGAAGCTCTTTCGCGATCTGCTTGAAGCACATGGCTATCGGACTGAAGGCACCAGCAACGGTTTCGAGGCGCTCGATCTCGTGCGCAAGCTTCGACCTGACCTCGTTCTGATGGATATCCAGCTTCCGCAGGTGTCGGGCCTGGAAGTGACGCGGTGGATCAAGGACGATCCGGAACTGCGCGCCATACCGGTTGTGGCCGTCACCGCCTTCGCCATGAAGGGCGACGAGGAACGCATCCGCGAAGGCGGATGCGAGGCGTATCTGTCCAAGCCGATCTCGGTCGGCAAGTTCATCGAGACCGTCCGACGGTTCATCGGATAGGAGAGTTGAGGATGTCCGCGCGTATTCTTGTCGTCGACGACGTTCCCGCCAACGTCAAGCTGTTGGAAGCGCGGCTTTCGGCCGAGTATTTCGACGTCCTGACCGCGTCCAACGGCGCCGAGGCACTCGCCATCTGCGCGCGCGCCGAATGCGATATCATTCTGCTCGATGTCATGATGCCCGATATGGACGGTTTCGAAGTGTGCCGGGCGCTAAAGTCCAATCCGGCCACCCATTTCATTCCGGTCGTCATCGTCACCGCGCTGGACAGCCCGGCCGACCGCGTGCGCGGGTTGGAGGCGGGCGCCGACGATTTCCTGACCAAGCCGGTATCCGATGTCGTTCTGATCGCGCGCGTGCGGTCGCTGACGCGGCTGAAGATGATGACGGACGAGCTGCGCATGCGCGCGATCACCTCGCTCGAGATCGGCGTGCAGGCGCCCGAGCGCAGCGCCGTGGCAGATACCGGGAAAGGCGGCCGCGTGCTTCTGGTCGATGATCGAACCTCGTCCCACGAACGGCTGTTGCCGGTATTGAGCGAGGAACACACCGTCGATCTCGAAACCAACCCCGCCGAAGCGCTGTTTCGCGCCGCCGACGGCGATTACGATCTTTTGATCGTCTCGCTCGGTCTTGATAATTTCGATGGCCTGCGCCTGTGCAGCCAGGTGCGGTCGCTGGAGCGGACGCGGCACGTGCCGATCCTTGCCATCTCGGACGCCGACAACAATACGCGGCTGCTTCGCGGGCTTGAGATCGGCGTCAATGACTACCTGCTTCGGCCCGTCGACAAGAACGAATTGCTGGCGCGCGCGCGGACCCAGATCCGCAAGCGGCGTTACACCGACCATCTGCGCGACAATGTGCAGAACTCGATCGAAATGGCGATCACCGACGCCCTCACCGGGTTGCACAATCGCCGCTACATGGAGAGCCATCTAGCGACGCTTGCCGAGCAGGCTTCAGGCCGCGGCAAGCCCCTGGCGGTGATGATGCTCGACATCGATTATTTCAAATCGATCAACGACAATCACGGCCACGACGCCGGTGACGACGTCTTGCGCGAATTCGCGATGCGGGTTCGCAAGTCGATCCGCGGCATCGACCTTGCCTGCCGCTACGGCGGGGAGGAGTTCGTCATCGTGATGCCGGAAACCGACCTGCATGTTGCCGGCGTGGTGGCCGAGCGCCTGCGGCGTTCGATCGCCGGCGAACCGTTCGCCATCCACAAGGGCACCCAACGCATCGAGGTCACGATCTCGATCGGACTTTCCGTTCTCGAGCACAAGGGCGAGGCCGTCGCCGACGTCCTCAAGCGCGCCGACATCGCGCTTTATCGCGCCAAGCATGACGGCCGCAACCGCGTGGTGGCGAATGCCGCCTGAGGCGACAAAAGATATCCGCCGAACAAAAGCTAGAGCATGATCCGGAAAAGTGGAAACCGGTTTTCCGAAAAGATCATGCTCAAACAAAGAGATGAGATCATGATGCGATTCCACTTGATCGCATCATGATCTAGCCAATAAAAACGGGGCCTTCCGGCCCCGCTATTTTTTGCGCAGTTCCAACGCGGCTTACTTGATCTTGGCCTCGCGGAATTCGACGTGCTTGCGCGCGACCGGATCGTATTTCTTCTTCACGAGCTTCTCGGTCATGGTGCGCGAATTCTTCTTGGCGACGTAATAGAAGCCGGTGTCCGCCGAGGACACGAGCTTGACCTTGATGGTGACCGCCTTGGCCATTTGCAAAACCTTATATGTCCGGAAATCGGCGCCCGGCCGATCTAAGGGGGCGCCAGTTGCCGGGCAACCTAGCCTCGATCCGCTCAAAGTCAAGGATTTCGGCGCCGAATTGATCCGAAATTCATCCGGTTGACAGCCAAAATCGCTGGTTTTGCCCCCGTTGTGGAGGGAACGGCAGTCCGACCGAGTCGCTATGCTCCCAAGACGTCCTTCTGCATCTTGCCACCGTAGAAATGGAAAAACGGCACGTCGGCGTCGTGGCGCAAGGGGCCTGCGGCGAGCCGCCTTGCGAGTTCGCCGAGCACGTTCCTGGTCATCGGGTGCAGGTCGGCGAGCGGCTTTGATCCGAGTTCGACCCAGACCAGTTCCACCAGCTCCGCTTCCGCATGGATCACGCCGTCGACGCGATGGGCAATGGAAGACGCATCGGCCGCGAAGAATCGCGTGTCGAAGCGGCGGATGCGGCCGGGCGGGGTGATCGCACGGGTGATGAGATAGAGACCCGAAGGGTCCGGGAGGAGGCCGGCATCGGCAAAGGGCTGCCATGGACCGGTCAGCGCCGGCGAGGTGCCATGTTTGCGTCCAAGGCACAGGCCGGTTTCCTCGCAAGCCTCGCGGATGGCGGCAACGGCAAGCGCGCGCGCGCGCGAAGGCGTGATCTTTGGGCGGCCCCTTAGCAGGTTTGCCTCAAGCGCGGGTGGAATGGGCTGCGCCACGGGAATCCGGCTGTCATCCCTGTCGACCCGCCCGCCGGGAAAGACGATCTTTCCCGGCTGGAACACCACCTTCTCGTGACGCTTGCCGACCAGGACTTTTGGTGTCGCACCGCTTCGATCGACCAGGATCAGCGTGGCGGCATCGACGGGGCGGCGGTAGGGGTGATGGTCGGCCTCCTTCTCCGCGTTTACGCTTTCACTCATCGCGCGCCGTCGCTTATCGTCGTTTGTCGTGACAGCGATCCGCCTCTCAGGGTTCGGGATTAAGCTCGTCAAATCCGTGCATCCGCAGCGCCCATTGCACCCCAACCACGGCGCCCTTGACGGGCTGCAGCAGGACCAATGAGGCTATGAAGGTCAGCGGCAGATAAATTGCGAGTTGAAGCGCCAGGGGCGGCGAGTAGTTCGTCTCGATCATCAGTGCCAGCGGTACAACGATGTGACCGACGATGACGATCACGAGATAGGCGGGCAAATCATCGGCGCGGTGCGGCGTGAAATCCTGGCCGCAAGCCGAGCAGTGGTCGGCGGTCTTGAGAAACGCGCGGAACAGTTTGCCTTCGCCGCAGCGAGGACAGCGGCCGCGAAAGCCGCGCTTCAAGGCGGTCCAGACGTTGCGCTTCTCGAACTGCGCGGTATCGCGGCTCCAGACGATCGGGTGCGCACTCAATGTTTCCATGACTTGCCTTTCTTCGATTGGCCGGACTTTTGCATGCCCTCTTTGCGATCCTTCCTGCGCGTCCCTCGACCTGGATCGATTTTGGCCGTCGCTGCGGAAGCATGCCGCTTGCGCCCACGCTGCGGGAGGCTCGCCTCCGACAACAGCTCAAACCGCAACGCGCCCGCAACGGGTGCAGCTTCTACCAGACGGACGTCGACGACGTCCCCCAGTCGGTGCATGGCTCCGCTGCGCGAGCCGACCAGCGCGTGACGCGTTTCGTCGTAGTTGAAATACTCGCTTCCGAGTGTGCGGATCGGGATCAGCCCGTCGGCGCCGGTATCCTCGAGTTTGACGAAAAGTCCGGCGCGGGTGACCCCGGAAATCCGGCCCTGAAAGGTGGCGCCGATACGGTCGGCGAGAAAATGCGCGATCAGGCGGTCGGCGGTCTCCCGCTCGGCCTTCATGGCGCGGCGCTCGGTCAGGGAGATTTGCGCTGCGACCTCGCCGAGGTGTTCCACCGTCTCGCTGTCGGGCAGGGCACCTTCGCCGAGACCAAGACCCCTGATCAGTGCGCGATGCACCACGAGATCTGCATATCGGCGGATCGGCGAGGTGAAATGGGCGTAGCGACGCAAATTGAGGCCGAAATGGCCGTAATTCTCGGCCGAATATTCGGCCTGGGCTTGCGAGCGCAGCACCACTTCGTTCACCAGCGATTCCGCATCATGCCCCTTGACCTGCGCCAGCACGCGATTGAACAGCGAGGGGCGCAACACGCCACTTTTGGCAAACGGCAGATCGAGGGTTTTCAAAAATTCCTGCAGCGCATGAACCTTCTCGAGCGAAGGTTCATCGTGCACCCGATAGATAAGCGGCAGCGTCTTCCTTTCAAGCATTTCGGCCGCGGCGACATTGGCCAGGATCATAAATTCTTCGATAAGCTTGTGGGCGTCCAACCGCTCCGGGACGATCACGCGATCCACTGTTCCATCCGCCTTCAAGAGGATCTTGCGCTCGGGAATTTCGAGGTCGAGCGGATCACGCTCGTCGCGGGCGTGCTTGACCACCGCATACGCGTCATAGAGCGGCTTCAGGATCGGGGCGAGCAGGGGGCCGGTCGTATCATCCACTCTTCCGTCGATCGCGGCTTGCGCCTGGGCGTAGTGAAGCTTGGCCGCCGAGCGCATCAGGATGCGGTGAAAGCTGTGCGAGCGCTTGCGGCCGTCCTTGCCGATCACCAGGCGCACGGCGAGCGCGCCGCGCGGTTCGCCCGGAACGAGCGAGCACAGATCGTTCGAGATGCGCTCAGGCAGCATCGGCACCACGCGGTCAGGAAAATAGACCGAATTACCGCGCTCCAGCGCGTCGTGGTCGAGCGCCGATCCCGGCCGGACATAGAATGCCACATCCGCGATCGCGACGTTGACGATATAGCCGCCCTTGTTGTTGGGATCGCGATCGGGCTCGGCATGGACCGCATCATCGTGATCCTTCGCGTCGGGCGGATCGATGGTGAGAAGCGGAACGTCGCGCCAGTCTTCGCGGCCTCTCAGGCTCGCCGGTCGTGCTTCTTCGGCCTCGCGCAAGGCGGAGGGCGAAAAACCTTGCGGAATCTCGTGGGCGTGAATCGCGATCAGGCTGATCGCCTTTTCCGAGGCAAGCGAGCTGAGCCGCTCCTTGACCTTGCCGGAGGCAAGGCCAAAGCCGCGCGAACGCACCAGGTCGACGCTGACGAGATCGCCATCTTCGGCGCCTCTGGTGTCGGCCTTTGCGATGTTCAATTCGCGGCCCGCCTGCTTCTTGTCGACCGGGATCAGTCGTCCGCCGCCACCGGGGAGGGAACGGAAGATTCCGAGCACGCGTGTCCTGGCGCGATCGATGATCTTGATGACGCGCCCGCGATAGACGGTGCCTTCGCTGTCGTGTTCTTCGAGCTGCTCGACGCGCAACAGCGCGCGGTCGCCAATGCCGGCAGCCGTACCCGCTTGCTGCCGCTTCGGTGAATGGATCCGGATTTTCGGCGGCTCGCCGCCTTCCACCTCGTCCCATTCGGCGGGAATGGCGATCAGTTCGCCGTCACTGTCGCGGCTCGTGATATCGGCCAGCACGGTTGCCGGCAGGATATCGGGCTCACTGATCTCCCTGCCGCGTTTCTTGATCGTACCCTTGTCGGCAAGCTCGCGCAGGATTCGCTTCAACTCGGCGCGGTCGGAATTCTTGAGGCCGAATTCACGAGCGATTTCGCGAGTCCCGACCTTTCCCGGATGCGCGCGGATGAAAGCGACGATGGCGTCTGTGGTCGGAAAGCCCCTGTCGCGTTGTTTGGCCACTCTATCCGCTTGCCTTGCCAGCGCTCTTCTTCGCAATCGGTTTTGCCGTCTTCGAAGCCGAAGTCTTCGCCGTCACCGGAGCGCGCGCCTTGCTGGCGGCCTGCGATTTCGGCTTTGCCGCCGCCTTCTTCACTGCGACCTTCTTGGCCGGCCTTGCCGGCTTTGTTTCCGCCTCGGCCTTGGCGGGTGTTGCGCCTTTGGCTTTCTTGCTCCCACGCCTGGAGGCACCGCCGCCTTTTGCCGCCCGTTCATCGATCAGCGCGATCGCTTCCGGAAGCGTGATGTTGTCAGGGGTCTTGTCGCTCGGAATCGTGGCGTTGACGCCGCCGGCCGTTACATAGGCGCCGTAACGGCCGTTCTTGACCGCAACCACCCCAAGGGTGGGGTGATCGCCCAATGGTCTGCCAGGATCGGCGCCAAAGCGCCGGCCCCTGGGCCCCTTGGCGATTTTTTCCGCGATCAGCGTCACGGCCCGGTTGAGACCGATGTCGAACACCTCGTCGCCAGCCTCGAGGCTTGCATAGGTGTTTTCATGACGCACGAAGGGTCCGAAGCGGCCGAGTCCTGCGGTGATCGGCTTGCCGGTTTCGGGATGCGGACCAATGACGCGCGGCAGCGACAACAATTTGAGCGCCAGACCGAGGTCGACGTCGGAAGGCGAGATATTCTTCGGAATGCCCGCGCGCTTCGGCTTTTCGCCGTCCGCGTAGTCCTTTTGCTCGCCGAGCTGGATATAGGGGCCGAAGCGTCCCGCCTTCACGATCACGTCGCGACCGCTCTGCGGATCCTGGCCCAGGAGGCGATCGGCGCTTGCTTCGCTGTCGGCGGCCAACGGACGGGTGTAACGGCATTCTGGATAGTTGGAGCAACCGACAAAGGCGCCGAATTTTCCGGCCTTGAGGTTGAGACGCCCGCTGCCGCAGCTCGGGCATTGCCGGGGGTCGCCCCCGTCCTCGCGCGGCGCGTAGATGTGGGGCCCCAGCATGTCGTCGAGCGCGTCGAGCACCTCGGCGACCCGCAGGTCCTTGATCTCGTTCACCGCGCCGATAAAGTCGCGCCAGAAATCCTTCAGCACCTCTTTCCAGGAAATCTCGTTGTTCGAGATGCGGTCGAGCTGTTCTTCGAGCGCGGCGGTGAAATCGTATTCGACGTAGCGCGAGAAGAAATTTTCAAGGAACGCGACCACGACGCGGCCCTTGTCCTCGCCGTGCAGGCGCTTCTTTTCAAGCCTGACATAACCGCGGTCCTTCAGGACCTGGAGAATGGAAGCGTAGGTCGACGGCCGGCCGATACCGAGCTCTTCCATTCGTTTGACGAGAGAGGCTTCCGAGAAGCGCGGTGGCGGTTCGGTAAAATGCTGGGTAACGGCGAGTTCCCTGCGCTTGAGGGCTTCGCCCTCGCTCATGGCGGGAAGCCGGCGGCTGTCCTCGTCCTCTTCGTCGTCATGACCTTCCTGGTAAAGCGCGAGGAAGCCGTCGAACTTGATCACCTGGCCGGACGCGCGAAGTTCGAGCACACGTGAACCTGCCTTCGCCGTGATGTCGACGGTGGTGCGTTCGAGCTCGGCAGATTCCATCTGGCTGGCGATGGTGCGTTTCCAGATCAGTTCATAAAGTCTCGCCTGATCGGAATCGAGCCGCCGGCGCATTTCGGCGGGCCGGCGCGAAAGATCGGTCGGACGGATGGCTTCGTGCGCTTCCTGCGCGTTCTTGGCCTTGGCCTGATACTGGCGCGGCGCGTCCGGCACATAGGCGTTGCCGTAATCCTCGCCGATCACCTTGCGTGCCTGCACGATTGCCGAATTGTCGATCTGCACGCCGTCGGTTCGCATATAGGTAATGAGACCGGTGGTTTCGCCGCCGATATCGATGCCCTCATAGAGCCGCTGCGCGATCCGCATGGTGTGCGCCGGGGCAAAGCCGAGCTTGCGGCTGGCTTCCTGTTGCAGCGTCGAGGTGGTGAAGGGAGCCTGCGGATTGCGCCGCGCCGGCTTTGCCTCGACCGTGGTCACGGTAAACTGCGCTGCCTCGAGCGCCTTCTTGAAATCCTCGGCTTCAGCACCCGTGCCGATATCGAGCCGCTGGATCTTCTTGCCATCGGCACCGACCAGGCGGGCCTCGAATGCCTCACCGCGCGGCGTCGCCAGCGTCGCGATCAACGACCAGTATTCGCGCGGTACGAATTTCTCGATTTCCAGCTCGCGGTCGCAGACGAGCCGCAGCGCCACCGACTGCACTCGCCCTGCGGAGCGAGCACCCGGCAGTTTGCGCCACAATACAGGCGAGAGCGTAAAGCCGACGAGATAATCCAGTGCGCGGCGCGCCATATAGGCGTCGACCAGCGCGCCGTCGATCTGGCGCGGATGCTTCATCGCGTCGGAGACGGCCTGTTTGGTGATCGCGTTGAACACCACGCGCTCGATCGCCTGGTCCTTTAGCGCGCGCTTCTCCTTGAGGACTTCAAGCACATGCCAGGAGATCGCCTCACCCTCGCGGTCGGGGTCGGTTGCGAGAATCAGCTTGTTTGCGCCCTTGAGCGCCTTGGCGATGTCATTGAGTCGGCCTGCCGCCTTGGGGTCGACCTCCCAAATCATCTGGAAGTTGGCGTCCGGATCGACCGATCCGTTCTTGGCCGGGAGGTCGCGGACATGTCCGAAGGACGCCAGAACCTCATAGGAGGCACCCAGATATTTGTTGATCGTCTTGGCTTTGGCCGGCGACTCGACAATGACGATATTCATGTCATTCCAATAGTTTACGGGAAAAATGAAGGCCGGTTCCGCGGGACTCGCGTCGGCCGTTCGAGTGCGAACATGGGTGGTGAGGAGCCCCCTGTCAAATCGACAGATGTTGAAAGCACGCTTTAAGGGGCGGCGTCCCTATCCAAAAAGTTGTGAAATACGCCCTAGAGTTGCGCACCCGATGGGCGTATCTTGCCCAAATACACGGCATTGGAGTGTTTTTGATCAGGAAGAGCGGCTGGGGGAAGCGTGGAACCTCGGGCAAGGCCGGGAGCTCCCAGAACGGCGAGCCGCCGGGGGACGGCGGGCCCGACGAGGCCGCATTGTTCATCGCAGACCGTCGCCGCCCTGGCCATACTTGCACGCAGGCACGACCTCGGCATGCTGATCCGTCTGCTTGAAATGGCGCAGATGGAAGCCGAGGAGTTCGTTCGCCTCCGCGGCAAGCGCAAGCTGTCGTGAGACTTGGCCTCCCTTAGGCCAGCGACACCAGCCCGCCGCCATGGCGCTCGAGCCGTCCGGCGAGGTCGAGTTCGAGCAACACAGTGCGCACGATCGCGGGCGAAGCGCCCGCCAGGCGGATCAGGTCGTCGAGCAGAATGGGGGTCGGTCCCAATAGTCCCACGATACGCTCGCGATCGCTTGCGTCGGGGTCGCCGGCCAACGGGTCCTCGTCCGGCTCGCGAAGTTCGATTCCCCGTTCCATGATCGGCTCGACCGCCTGAATGATGTCGGAGGCATCGGTAATCAGGGTCGCGCCCTGCTTGATCAGGTCGTTGGTGCCCGCGGCGCGCGGATCGAGCGGCGAGCCCGGCACCGCGAATACCTCGCGACCCTGTTCGGCGGCGATACGCGCGGTGATCAGCGAGCCCGAGCGAAGCGCGGCCTCAACCACGACGACCCCGATCGAACTGCCGGAGATCAGCCGATTGCGTCTTGGAAAATCGCGGGCACGCGGCGCGTGCCCTGGCGGCATTTCGGAGATCGCAGCGCCTGAGGCGACAATCGCCGCCAGCAAGTCGGCGTGTTCGGGCGGGTAGACCTGGTCGTGGCCGCCGGCCAGCACCGCAACCGTGCCGCTCTCGATGCTGGCGCGATGGGCGGATTGGTCGATGCCGCGCGCCAGCCCGGAGACGACGACAAATCCGGCGTTGCCGAGATCGCGGGCGAGTTGGCTTGCGAATTTAAGCCCGGCGCCGGAAGCGTTGCGGGAACCGACGATGGCGATCATCGGCCGCTCCAGGACGTCAAGGCCGCCGCGCACGCCGAGCAGCGGAGGTGCATCGTCCACGACCGCAAGACGTGGCGGATAACCGCCTTCACCCGGAGCGATCAGGCGGACACCCAATCGCTCGGCTGTTGCAAGCTCGGCGCGCGCGTCCTTTTCGCTGCAGATCCGCTGATGTCGCGAGGCTCCGCCACGCCGCGCCAGTTCCGGCAACCGCTCAAGTGCGGCGCGCGCGCTGCCGAAATGATTGACGAGCGAACGAAAGGTGCGCGGCCCGATATTGTCGGAGCGGATCAGGCGCAGCCAGTCGAGGCGCTGGGCGTCGGTGAGGCGTGTTGTGGCTGAAGTCGTGGTGTCCATGCGTTCCCTATAGAGTGAGCATGGATCAACCTTGAGGCGTGGGGAAGGGGGGATGAACGTCAGGAGACCTTTCCGCGTCATGCCCGGCCTTGTGCCGGGCATCCATGTCTTTGCTGCGTCGATCGGGGAGATAAGGAAATGGATGGCCGGGACGAGCCCGGCCATGACGCTAAGAATCCAGCTTTCAAGGATGAGACCGAAGCCGGGATAATGATGAAGCTAAAACGGGGAACGTTTTTCGCCACGCTCTTTCTGGCGTGCCTTGCCGCAATGGAATTGGAAGGGGTAGTTTTAGAGTAGATTTGATCGTGGGGCGGGTGGCAAATGCTAAAAAGGAACTGGGCGCTTATTGCGCTTATCTATTTGGCATTCGCCGAAGTTCTGAGCTGGTCTCCCGTCCCGGATTTATCGCTGTGCCTCATACAACCATCGCACGATCAAAAGGCCGCTGATCACAATGATGAGAAATATTGCCCCGCCTTTCGCACGGGAGTAATCGTCGGCCTCAATGCGCTGGACGGATTCCTTGAGCGTCACGACAAGAGCGTCGTTGGCGCGTTCACGATTGTCCTTGCGATCTCCACCATCGGCTTGTGGCTGGCCACTAACAATCTTTGGCGAGCTGGGGAGAAGCAGATTGAATTCACCGGAGATTCCGTCGCCATCGCAAAGGATGCTTTGCTCAAGACGGAACGTGCCTTCGTTTTTCTTGACGGGTTCAATATTGAATTGACTACCGCCGCCGATAGCAGCGTCGTTGAAAATGAGATTTTGCCGGAACCATACAGAAATGATCCCGGGCTTTTATCACGCGGTTCTCGGCCCAGCCGCGCTGGAAAAACAGCGGGACAACGCCAGTCAAAAACATGAGAATCAGTGTCAATTAGCGTGGCCCGAATGGACCAATTCATCCCGATACTTCCGATTTCACCTATACTGATGACGGGGTGCCGTTCTTTCTCGGTCCCCAAGCCACCGAGCCTAGCGACCCTATTGAGATGACCGGCGCCATGGCCCTCGTTAATTGGCAGTGGAATCCCGTTCCACCGTGCCCAAAGATGTTCATTTGGGGGAGAGCAGATTACCGAGACGTTTTCGGCCAGCCCCACTTCACCGAATGGTGTTACCAACTCAGATTGAGTCGACCTATCCGCAGCGAACGGATGCGCGCCGAGTTTATCCAGTGGGGTGATTACAATCGCATTGATGAAAGCTAAAGCGGCCCCAGCCGCGCGCGCCCACATGGCGCGCTCCTACTCCATCCGGACCTCTCGATTTTGCCTGTGGAGTTTGCGCCATAATACCGCGCGCCCCGGAATGACGGAGCGAATCAGGCGCAGTCGAGGCGCTGGGCGTCAGTGAGGCGTGTCGTGGTTGGAGCCTTGGTGTCCATGCGTCCTCTATAGAGTGAGCATGGATCAACCTTGGGACGTTGGGAAGAGGGATACGCGCGTCATTCCACGAGGCACAATCTCACATCCGAAGATGGGCCACTTGACGGAGGCCCGCGCCAGTGCCTTCCTCAAGGCCAGAATGAAAGAGGTAGAGATTACCTATGCCGAACTAGCCAAGCTGAAAAAACACGGCTTCAAGGATGAAACGGAAGCCGGAATCACGATGAAGCTGAAACGGGGGACGTTTTCAGCGACGTTCTTTATGGCGTGTGTTGCGGCGCTGGAATTGGAAGAAGTGGTGCTAGATGAACTTTGAACCCTATTTCATCTTTTCGATATAGACCTGACTGTGCCCATGGCAAGCTGCGGGGAAATCCATCTGGTTAAAGAAAATGGCACACCGCTCTATGACGTACTTTTCATCCTTTGGCTGATTGTCGTCGGTAAATTGGCCCACAAAAAATGCGTATAGATATTTTTTCCCTTCTTTGACGTCTTCTATTTTTGCGTCATTGCTTTCGTCTCTATTGAAGGCAGTATCAATGTGGTATTCGCCATACCCTAGTGGATCGCGTCTGACATTTGAATCCGGGAGGGGATTCCCCGGGACCTGAATGCATGCGAGTCTGGCGCATGCGAACAGGAATTTCCATCACTCTTAAGCCTGCCGACCGCCGCCGTCTGAAGGCGCTGGCGCGGG
>NZ_DATMLW010000164.1:0-32081 GCF_035570375.1 Bradyrhizobium sp.
TAGTCGAACCATTCGGATCAGGCACTGTTGGGCCGCCCATCGATGAGTAACGTCTCCGCAACGGACGTTTAAAGCACAAAAGCGACAGATATGATCGAAAGAACGCTCCGCCGACTTAGCGAATACTACTCCGCTGCCCGCCGTTCAGGGATCATGTCCGCTGTGTTGAACCACGAATCACGATGAGGAAGAACTATGGCTCGCATTGACACCGTTTCGCCTGCCTGATCATCGGCGTCTGTCTTGGCATTTACATGGGTGTAAACGAGGATTTCCAACTCGTCGCGGTTCATACGCACGTTAACCTCGTCGGCTCGGCATCGCTGGCGCATCACGAAAGTCCCGTTGGAGCGTCACATGGTCATAATATTGGTCCTGATTTTTCTCAAAGCAGTGCGGCGCCGGAGAAGGATGGCTGAGCGGCCCCCTGAGAACGGGGCGAGTCGCTTGTCGCATAACTCACTAACGGTTCCGCCGAAGAAGGAGGGGGAGCGCCACTCGACGCGCGAACGCGATCATACCTTGATGCCGGTCTTTGGCGGAGACGATCCATCCGCCAGTTAAAGGAAAATAGCGACGTCCGCGATGACACTCCACGGCCATCGGATATGGCCAGGCCACGTGAACCACTCGCGTTGAAGAGATCTGCGCCAAAGAAGCCGGCAACGAGCAGCCAGATTGAAAGAGCATGGACCATCTCAGGACGCACCAATCATCATGGGGATGGCTGCCAGGACCATAAGCACCGCCGTGAGGCCGTGCATGCCGAAGGCGCTTTTGGTGGAGCCTTTCGCTGCAAGAATGACCAGCATGTCGCCCACGGGGATGATGGCTTCAACAAGCAGGATGATGCCGACCCCGCGCGGGACACCCCACGCCATGAACGCCAGTACGGTCAATCCCGACGCGATGTCACGAACACCCTTGAGGCGAAGCCACCAGGCGATGTTGGCACCGTCTTCAGGAAGCGGCAGGCCGAAACTGCGTGTCGCGGTCCTCGGGCTCACGACATATTGGGTGCCGATCGCGATAATCGCGAGAGCCACGAGCAACGCCATTCCGACCGGAAGCCAATGCATCACCATCTCCTACTCTAGCCACGAAAGATAACCTAGCGTCGCTAGAAATATAAACTAGCATTGCTAGATTGTCAAGCATCAGTATGATCTTGAGATATTTAGGGCCTTCCGGGTCTGGGAGATCGAGGATTGGGTATCGCCGAGCGGAAAGGCAGGGAACGGGCTGAGCGCGAGTGCCGTATCATCGCGGCAGCGCGCGTGATCGCAGAGCGCGAAGGATGGGATGCCGTTACAATCCGCCGCCTGGCCGAAGAGATCGAATATAGTCAGCCAGTCCTCTATTCACATTTCGAGAACAAGGATGCGATTGTCGCAGCAGTCGCAGTCGAGGGTTTTCAGGAGATCACAGTAGCTCTTCGGGAAGCGGCAAGCGGATCGACCGGACGACGAAATGCCCTCAAGAATGTCGCGATCGCCTATCTCGCCTTTGCACTGCGTCATCCTGCACTCTACGAGGCCATGTTTATCCTCCCCACAGATCTGCGGTTCGCCGAAGCTGGGACCAGACCGGAACTACATGCCGCTTTCGAAGCCCTTGCGGCAGTCGTAACGCCGTTCTGCGTCGATGTAGCCGTCGCGACCGAGACTTTTTGGGCAGCCCTTCATGGGCTCGCTGAACTCGAACGTTCAGGCCGAATCAGGCCCAGCGCGCGCGGCGAACGCATCGCACTTGTTGTTCGCGCGATCGTAGTTTCCGGAAATAGCTCGATTGCGGCCTCTCCCCGCAAAGCGCGGAGCGAGTGAAGAAGATCACCCGATCAACCCCTGCATCGGCTTGACCTGCGCGCTGTCGGGAAACACCCGCTCGGCCAGCACGCGCTCGCTAACGCCGAGATGATCGCGCAGCACGCCCTTGAGCGCGGCGCGAAGATCGCAAGTCGGCGCGAGGTCGCGGCCCTCGTAGAGATTGGCCGCTTTCAACCCCGGCCAGTCGGCGATCACCCGTCCACCCTTCACCGCACCGCCCGCAAGCAGCGCGACGGTGCCGGTGCCGTGATCGGTGCCCTCGGTGCCGTTGATCCGCGCCGTGCGGCCGAACTCGGTCGCAACCACGACCACCGTGTCGCGCCACCTCTCGCCAAGCCCGCTTTCAAGTTCGCCCAGCGCGCCGTCGAGCCCTGAGAGCAATTGCGCGAGACGACCGACCGGGCCGCCTTCATTGGCGTGGGTATCCCAGCCGTCGAAGGCAAGCGCGGCGATGCGCGGGCCGTCGTCGGCCACCATCAGCTTGGCGGCACCGCGCGAAACCTGTCGCATCGCGCCCGCATTGTTGGTGCCCGGCTTCGGCTTCATGTCGTCGCCGAGCGCGATCTTTTCGAGCTTGAGGCCTTGCGACAGCGCGGTTGCCAGTGTCGGATCGCGATGCTGATAGAGATCGATCAGGCGCGCCGCGGTGTCGTCGTCGGCTTGCGGCAATGCGGCGGGCACCCAGCCGACCGTTGGGGCTGCGCCACGCAGCACCAGCGGCGTGGTCGCGCCGACCGCCAGTCCTCCGCTCACGCGTCCGCCCTTCGGCAAAACTTCGAGCGCGCGATTGAGCCAGCCCGACTGCACCCGGCCCGGGCCGGCAAAGCCGCTTTCGAGCACGTCCTGCCCGTCGAAATGCGAACGGTCGCGATAGGGCGTCGCCACCGCGTGAATCACTGCGGCATGTTTCTCGCGATACATCCGGGCGAATTCGCCCATCGAGGGATGCAGCGCGAAGAACGGGTCGAGCATGATGGCCGCATGCGGGCCATCGGACGCAAGCGCGATCGAACCATGCAGGGGCGCGTAGTCGGGATCGCCGATCGGCGCGACGGTGGCAAGACCATCGAGCGCGCCGCGCAGGATGAGGACGATCAGGCGCGGGTCGCGGCCATCGGCGGCGCGAGAAAATTTGGGCAAAAAGGCCCAGGCGGCGAACGATGCGCCGCCGACGAGCAGCGCGCGCCGCGACGATGCAGAAAGGGTGCGGTTTTCGCAGCAGTCCATCATCATCTCCTCTTGCGTCATCTCCTCTGGAATTCCGGCGACATCAACAGCAGCGCCAAAGCCTGCTGACGTGTCTCCGCGCGCTCGATGGTGCGCCGTGTCTCCACCGAGGCCGCGTCCGCCGCGACAAGCTCCAACAGCTCGCGCGGATCGACGTTGTCGCCGAGGCGCGAGGCGATTTGCGCGGCAATGTCGAGCCGCAGCTTCATGCCCTCCGGCGCGGCCCAGGCCGCGTTGGTGTCGGCAAATCCGTTCGGCCCCGCCGGCGTCCACAACGGCTGACCGAGCAGGTTGAGGCCGCCGAGATAGCGGCTCGGCTCATCCGGGATTTGCGCCAGCAGGCGGCCGGCGGCTACGAGATATTCGTAAGGGCTGCGAATCTTGGTGGGCGGCGCACGCCAGGCCTCGTCGGAATCCACAAGCGTCGCCGCGAGCAGCCTGAGGTCGCCGTCGGATTTGCGGAACGCTTCCTGCAGCCGTGCCACAAGCGCCTGCGGCGGGTCGTCGGCCACGAAGTGACGCGCGAATTTGGTAGCGATGAATTTCGCGGTCGAAGGATGGCGCGCGATGTCGGCAAGCGCCGCTTCGCCCTGCGCCAGTCCGCTGTCGGCGTAAGTCTTGCCGAGCAGGCGTTGCTCGCCCGGCTGATGCGCATTCTCGTTGAACACGAACGTGCCCGGCGATCCCAATTGGCCTTGCCGTCCGGCAAAGGTCCATCCCGTAATGATGCGCGCCAGCGACGTCACGTCGTCCTGGGTATAGCCGCCGCCGACACCCAGCGTGTGCAACTCCATGATCTCGCGCGCGAGATTCTCGTTCAGCCCCCGCTTGCGGTTTTGGCCGGCGCGCGAGTCCGGACCCAGCGATTGCTGGTTGTCGAGAAAGAACAGCATCGCCGGATGCTGCTCGACCGCCTTCAGCATGTCGGAAAAGCGTCCGAGCACATGCGGCCGGATTGCCTCGCGCTCGAACGATCCGGCCCAGATTCGCGCCAGTTCGCCCTTGTTGGCGGAGATGCAGAAATGATTGGACCAGAACGTCACCAGCCGTTCGGTAAATCCGCAATCGGACATCATCGCCCGCTGCAGCCGCGCCAGCGCCTCGGCGCGGTAGGTCTTCTGGATGACGTTGAGCGGCTGCGCCGGCGGCTTTGCCGCGTTGGGCTGCATCGGCTCCGACGATTTTTCGCCTGATTGCATCGAGGCGTTGGCGCCGCTTTTGTCCTGCGTCGCCATCGCGGACATTTTTTGCCGCTTCGCATCCGCCGCCTGCGGGGCGGTGTCGGGCGCGGCAGAAGCCGTCTTTGCGGCCGCCTCGCGCTTGGCCTTTTGCTCGTCCTGAAAGGCGAACACCGCTTGGGCCAGTGCCGGCGTCGTCTGCAATCCCGGCAGTTCGAGCCGAACGGCGTTGGGACGGTTGAGCTCGGCCTTGACGAAGCCGCGCGGGTCGGAGGCCGCATTGAAGAGATCACCCGAGGCGCCGCCGCGCGCGCCAAATCCGAAACGATTGAGCGCCATCAGCGCTGCTTGCGAATCGCGGGCCATCGAAATTTCCTTGATGATTTCTCCGAAACCGTGCAGCGCTGTGACGCTGGGACTATAATGCTGTAAACAATGAACCAGAGATGAAAAACGCGGGTGAAGTTGGGCGTCAATTCATGACAAATCGGTTAGAAATGCCGTCCGCTCGACGCCTCGCCTGTCCCATGTGCGGAACGGAATTCGCCTGCAGCCTTGACGGATCGTGCTGGTGCGCGGAGGAAAGCGCGCGGCTGCCGAAACCGGTTGACGGCCAAGATTGCCTGTGCCGGGATTGCCTGAGGAAGATGGCGGCGGCCGCAAGCCAGTAGCGCGGATCAGCCAACGGTTCGCGCGAACGCGCGCCCGATGATAAACTCTGCGTAATCCGCCGTCACCAATGCCGGGATGTCGGATCGTGTCGGCAAGATTTAGCCCGGCGCAACGCGGTTTGCTATTGCGCCCTACGAGCTGAGATTTCCGGTGCTATTTCACCACCGCCGCGGTCTGGCCGAACAGCACCTTGCGCTCTTCTTCGGTGCGGATCGCAGGCTGTCCGAAATTCGGATTGACCTCCTTGGCCTTCGCATAGGCTCGTTCAGTCGCCGGACGGACGCGGATGGTTTCCAGCCAGCGTTGCAGATGCGGAAACTGTTCGATGTCCTGGCCCTGGTTCTTGTACGGCACGACCCATGGGTAACAGGCCATGTCGGCGATCGAATAATCGCCGCCGATGAATTCACGGTCCTTCAGGCGCTTGTTGAGTACGCCATAGAGACGGTTGGTCTCGTTGACGTAACGGTCGATGGCGTAGGGAATCTTGTCCTGCGCATAGTTGCGGAAATGATGGTTCTGCCCCGCCATCGGCCCCAGTCCGCCCATCTGCCAGAACGTCCATTGGATGACGTCGTAGCGGCCGTAGATGTCGGTGGGGAGGAACTTGCCGGTCTTTTCGGCGAGATAAAGCAGCATCGCGCCGGATTCGAACACCGAGAGCGGCTTGCCGCCGCCCTTCGGTTCATGGTCGACCAGCGCCGGAATGCGGTTGTTCGGGGCTACGCTGAGGAACTCGGGCTTGAACTGATCTCCTTTGCCGATGTTGATCGGGAAAATTTTATACTTCAGACCGGCCTCTTCGAGAAACATCGTGATCTTGTGGCCGTTCGGCGTGGTCCAGTAGTAGAGATCGATCATGGCGAGTTCCTCTGAGTGACGGAAGTTCGGGGGCGATCGCGAAGTGGATGCGCTTGCATGAAGGTTGCCTCAACGCCGCGCGGAGTCAACGCCCGCAGGGGCGCAAACGGCATCAACAGTCGGTGTTGGTTCCGCAAGCCCAGATGGCACAAGCCGTCAGCCCGGGCGGCCGTGCGCGCGCAGCAATTTCCGCCCCTGCTCGGTGACCACGACCATGGCGTCATGGCCGCGCGTGACATAGCCCAAATCGACCGCATCCTCCCAGATCGTCAGGCGCGGGCATGATGTCCGCCACGTCGCGATCACTTGCGCGTAAGGCCGTGGCTCGCGTGCGATCCATTCGACGAGATCAAGCACCAGCGCGTCCGCCGCCTCGCTCAAGGTTCGCTCCTGTGGGTTCGGACGGCTCGCATCATACATGCCAAAAAGCGTGATCCGGAAAAAACGGGAGCCGATTTTTGCGAAAAGTCATGCCCAAAGAAGTACCTAAGGGGCGATCGGGATTCGGGCCGGGGATCGCGCCTCGGGTTCCGGCGTGAAAGTTCTGATGGCCGTGTGAAGCAGTTCACACGCGACCGGACCGATCCGTGGTCTGATCTCTCGGTATTCAAACCGGCAAGGACACCACATGAATTACGACGGCTTTCAGATCGAGACTTTCGAGGCCGGAAGAGGCCTTTGGCACGCCAGGATCAGGCGCTCGGATTTCGAGCCTGTCGTTATCGACGGCGTCTCATTTCCGGAGCTCGAAGTCGGCTTTGCCTGGGCCAACAAGGACGCCGCGATTGCCGACGCCAAGACCCGCATCGACTATCTCAACCAGCGCTCCGTGATCATTGAACAGAGGCGGCAGGCCAGTCACGCTTGACACCGAAGCGAACTCGTCCGACGCGGCGCGGTCCAATTGCCCGGATTGCGACGGCGAGCTTCGGGTGCTGCGCGTGATCGGCGGACGGGCGGGTAACGAATACTGGACCATGCGCTGCCTCCGCTGCGGCGGAATTCACCTCGATATCATCAGGGATCCGTCATATCCGTCTTCCCCCTCTTCAGCGGCATAGGTTGGTCATCCGGCATGCCGTCCGATGTCCCGAAAGAATTTCCCTTTGTCATGGCCGGCCGAAGCAGCCTGGCTTGCGTGGACCGCGCAAAGCTGTCCGCGGCGCTCGGCAGTCGCGTCTGAGCTCCCCCCAGGCAGGAGGACGCGCGCGAGCCCGGCCGGCCATGACTGGCTTTGTTCTTTCTTTTGGAAGAAAGTCGTCATGCCCGGCCTTGTGCCGGGCATCCACGTCCTTGATCGATGTTGCTGGAAGACGTGGATGGCCGGGACATAGGCGAGCGGAAGCGACGCCGTTCTTCGAACGGCTATGCCCGGCCATGACGGGGGACGCCATACATCCTTACACATTCGCCGAAACGTAGTCGTCGAGCTCACCCCCCGAACGCCCGCGCGATGGCAGATTGCGCTTCGCTCTGAATCTGTTTCAGGTGGTCCGCGCTGCGAAAACTTTCCGCATAGATCTTGTAGACGTCTTCGGTGCCCGAGGGCCGCGCCGCAAACCAGCCGTTGTCCGCGACCACCTTGATCCCGCCGAACGGCTGATTGTTGCCGGGTGCCGCCGACAGCGTTGCGCGCACGACCTCGCCGGCAAGTTCCTTCATGCCGAGCGTCTCGCCCGTCAGGCGTTTAAGCACATTCTTCTGCTCAGCGTTTGCCGGTGCGTCGATCCGCTCGTAGAAGGGCACGCCGAATTCGCGCGTCAACTCGCCGAACAACTGGCTTGGGTCGCGCCCGGTGCGCGCGGTCATCTCGGCGGCCAGTAACCCCAGGATCAGGCCGTCCTTGTCGGTGGTCCACACCGAGCCGTCGCGGCGCAGGAACGAGGCGCCGGCGCTTTCCTCGCCGGCAAAGCCGAACGATCCGCCGATCAGGCCATCGACGAACCATTTGAAGCCGACCGGCGTTTCGACCAGCCTGCGGCCGAGTTTTTGAACGACCCGGTCGATGATCGCGCTGGAGACGATGGTCTTGCCCACCGCGCTGTCCGCTTTCCATTGCGGACGGTGCTCGAACAGGTACCAAATCGCGGCCGCGAGATAGTGGTTCGGATTCATCAGGCCATTGGAGCGGGTCACGATGCCGTGCCGGTCGGCATCGGTGTCGTTGGCAAACGCCACGTCGAAACGCTCGCGCATGGCAATCAGACGCGCCATCGCATAGGGCGAGGAACAATCCATCCGGATCTTGCCGTCCCAATCGAGCGTCATGAAACGAAACGCCGGATCGATATCGTCGCTGACGATGGTGGCGGCAATCCCGTAATGCTCGATCACCGGCTGCCAGTAACCCACCGCGGCTCCTCCCAGGGGATCGATCCCTATTTTGACGCCGGCGGCGCGGATCGCTTCCATGTCCAGCACATTGGCGAGGTCTGCGACATAAGGCGTGACGTAATCGTGCCGATGCACGCAAGCAGACTTGCGCGCCCGCTGGTAGGGAATCCGCTTGATGCCCTTCAGACCATTCTCGAGATAGCGGTTCGCGGCGCGCTCGATCGCACCGGTGATATCGGTATCGGCAGGTCCCCCGTTCGGCGGATTGTATTTGAAGCCGCCATCCTCGGGCGGATTATGCGACGGCGTGATCACGACCCCGTCGGCAAGGCCGCCGCCGTGGGCCTTGTTGTAGGTGAGGATCGCGTGCGAGACCGCGGGCGTCGGTGTGTAACCATCCCTGTGATCGATCATCACATCGATGCCGTTTGCCGCAAACACCTCGAGCGCGCTCGCCAGCGCCGGCTCGGCCAGCGCATGGGTGTCGATGCCGACGAACAGCGGGCCGGAAAGGTCCTTCTCGCGGCGGTAATCGCAGAGCGCCTGGCTGATCGCAACAATATGCGCCTCGTTGAAGGCGTTGTTCAGCGCCGAGCCGCGATGCCCCGAGGTGCCGAACGCCACCCGTTGCGCCGCGATCTTCGGGTCCGGCTGCTGCGCGAAATAGGCCGTCACCAGGCGTGGAATATTGGCCAGCATCGAGGGCGGGACGAGCTTGCCTGCCAGCGGGTGGATTGTTGCGGACATCGGGATTCCGGGAATGGAATTCGTGGAGAAATGCGAGCCGGCCGAGTGTAGATGGATCATGCAAGTTCGAACAGGGCGACCCGTAGACGCCGTCATGCGCGGGCTTGACCCGCGCATCCACGTCTTACTTCCTGCCTGACGCAAAGACGTGGATGGCCGGGACAAGCCCGGCCATGACGGCATAAATCAACCCGCGTACTGACACCTGCTGACAACGAGAACCGCGAGCGGCAGCGCTGGTTCCGGAAGGAGTTTTGCCCTTTTCTCAGGTCCGGACTCATCCCATATTGGTTAGTGGAGTGGATTTGACATTCGCTACCCATCTCACCACGAGCCCGCAAAGCGAATGTCAAATCCTAAACTCCACTAGAAACATATGTTTGCTAGTGGTCCTTTGATTCTAACATTCGCAAAAGGGGTCGCTGCAACGGGATGCGAATGCTAGAATCGGACCACTAGGCGATGGCGAAGAAACCAGACACTCCCAAAAAGCCCGGCAGAACTCCGAAGTCAAAGGCACATCGCCCCGACGTGCAGCCGATCGGCCCTGCGCTTGCGGAACTGCTCAATCCCGCGATCAACCGGGGTGAGGCCGGAGTCGGATCGACCACAGGCGCACGCGCTGAAAAAGAAAGTACCCCCCTCCCCAACCCTCAAGGGGGGAGGGAGAAGAGTACCGGCCTGCAGCCGCCGCCGGACAATTCCTGGGACCGCCGCGCCGGCGGCGAGGCCGCCGCCCATCGCGCGCGCGCCTCGACGCGCGGAACGCGTGATGATGTGGCAAAGCGCGATGCGGCGACCTCTCCGCTTGCTTCGTCGCTCCCTCCCCCCTTGCGGGGGAGGGTTGGGGAGGGGGGTGCACCCGACACGATCGCGCAAGACGTCACCCCCACCCCTGACCTCGAGAGCGAGCTTCGCTCGCCTCGGACCCCACAAGGGGGAGGGGAAAAGATGGCCTTCTCCGAACCCCCGCAACGCGAATTCGCGCCCGCCAATTACGGCACCTCCGCGACGATTCCCGTGCTCGATCCGGAACTCGCCAAACAACTCGGTTTCACCACCGAGGAGGAAGATGCCGCGGCACTCGCCCGCCCGCCCCGCAACAAGATGGAAGCGCTCGGCGTCGCCGCGACCGCCGAGGCGCTGGAGACCTTGATCCGCGACGGCCGTCCCGAATTCCGCAAGGAGGACGGCTCCATCAAAGTGTGGACGCCGCACCGTCCGCCCCGCCCGGAAAAATCCGAAGGCGGCGTCCGCTTTGTCATCAAGTCCGACTACGAGCCGAAAGGCGACCAGCCGGGTGCGATCGCCGAACTCGTCGAAGGCATCCAGCGCAACGAGCGCAGCCAGGTTTTGCTCGGGGTCACCGGCTCCGGCAAGACCTACACCATGGCCAAGGTGATCGAGGCGACGCAGCGCCCTGCGATCATTCTGGCGCCGAACAAGACGCTGGCCGCGCAGCTCTATGGCGAGTTCAAGGGCTTTTTCCCCGACAACGCGGTGGAGTATTTCGTCTCCTATTACGACTATTACCAGCCCGAGGCCTATGTGCCGCGGACCGACACTTATATCGAGAAGGACTCCTCGATCAACGAGCAGATCGACCGCATGCGCCATTCGGCGACGCGCGCGCTGCTCGAACGCGACGACGTCATCATCGTCGCGTCGGTGTCGTGCATTTACGGTATCGGCTCGGTCGAGACCTATACCGCGATGACGTTTGCGCTGAAGAAGGGCGAGCGCATCGACCAGCGGCAATTGATCGCCGACCTCGTCGCGCTGCAGTACAAGCGCACCTCGGCCGATTTTTCCCGCGGCACGTTTCGCGTCCGCGGCGACGTCATCGACATCTTCCCGGCGCACTATGAAGACCGCGCCTGGCGCGTGAACCTGTTCGGCGACACCGTCGAGAATATCGAGGAGTTCGATCCCCTCACCGGCCACAAGCAGGACGAGCTCGAATTCATCAAGATCTACGCCAATTCGCACTATGTGACGCCGCGCCCGACGCTGGTGCAGGCGATCAAGTCGATCAAGGGCGAATTGAAGTTGAGACTCGATCAGCTCAACGCCCAGGGAAGGCTGCTGGAGGCGCAGCGGCTGGAGCAGCGCACCACCTTCGATCTGGAGATGATGGAAGCGACGGGAAGCTGCGCTGGCATCGAAAACTATTCGCGCTATCTCACCGGCCGCCGCCCCGGCGAGCCGCCGCCGACGCTGTTCGAATATGTGCCGGACAATGCGCTGGTGTTTGCCGACGAAAGCCACGTCACCATTCCGCAGATCGGCGGCATGTTCCGCGGTGACTTCCGCCGCAAGGCGACATTGGCCGAATACGGTTTCCGCCTGCCCTCCTGCATGGACAACCGGCCGCTGCGGTTCGAAGAATGGGACCTGATGCGCCCGCAGACGGTCGCGGTGTCGGCGACGCCCGCGGGCTGGGAATTGAACGAAAGCGGCGGCGTGTTCGTCGAGCAGGTGATCCGCCCCACCGGCCTGATCGACCCTCCGGTCGATATCCGCCCGGCGCGCACGCAAGTCGACGATCTCGTCGGCGAGGTTCGTCGCGTGGCGCAGCAGGGTTATCGCAGCCTTGTCACCGTGCTCACCAAGCGCATGGCGGAAGACCTCACCGAATATCTGCATGAGCAGGGAATCCGCGTGCGCTACATGCACTCGGACATCGACACCATCGAGCGCATCGAGATCATCCGGGATCTTCGCCTCGGCGCGTTCGACGCGCTGGTCGGCATCAATTTGTTGCGCGAGGGCCTCGACATTCCCGAATGCGCGCTGGTTGCGATCCTCGACGCCGACAAGGAAGGATTCTTGCGCAGCGAGACCTCGCTGATCCAGACCATCGGCCGCGCCGCGCGCAATGTCGACGGCAAGGTGATCCTTTACGCCGACCAGGTTACGGGCTCGATGGAGCGCGCGATTGCGGAAACCAACCGCCGCCGCGAGAAGCAGACGGAATATAACGAAGCCAACGGCATCACACCGGAGAGCGTGAAGAAATCGATCGGTGACATCCTCAACTCCGTCTACGAGCGCGACCATGTGCTGGTCGAGATCGGCGACGGCGGCATTGCCGACGACGTGATCTCGATCGGGCACAATTTCGAGGCGGTGCTCGCTGATCTGGAGACGCGGATGCGCGAGGCCGCGGCCGATCTGAATTTCGAGGAAGCCGCGCGTCTGCGCGACGAGGTCAAGCGGCTTCGCGCCACCGAGATGGCGGTGGTCGACGATCCCACCACGCGGCAGGTCAAGGTGACGGAAAACGCCGGCCCCTATACGGGCGCGAAGAAATACGGCGAGGCGACGAATCTGCCGGCGTCAGCGATGAAGAAGCGTCGCGGTTCACCCTTCCCTGGAGGGGGGCGAGACGAGCGAAGCTCGCTCTCGGGGTCGCGCGCTGCAAGCGCGCGGGGTGGGGTGAACCATAGCGACGATGCCTCTTCTCCCTCCCCCCGCGCCGGCGCTCCTTCTCCCTCCCCCCTTGCGGGGGAGAGTCAGGGTGGGGGGTCCACGAGTCCGTCTCCCTCCAAAGTCCACAAACCCCATCTCGACGAAATGCACGGACCGGAGTCCCTGCCCTATCGCCCGACCCGCGCGCTTCCGGAAAAACCTTTCGGCGGCACAAGCAAGATCATCCAGCCCGCCAACTCGCGCGACTCCGGTCCCGAGTTCGGCCCCGCCCCGCGCTCCACCGGCGGCGCACCCGGGAAACGTGGTGGGTGGAAGCGGCGGTAGCTGACCATTTCTCTGCAACAGAGGGCGGAGGTTTGGTCCGCTTTGCAATGTGAGACTAGCCTCTGGCTTTACACGGACGAGTGCCGAGAACTCTTGGAAGGAGTTTATTGAGTGGATTGGCTTCGCGACACTGCTGGAAGCACTTCAAAGAAAGCAAAGATCATTAGATGATTGGGCTGCTTTCAAGGAGATCGCACCGAGACTCTTTTCGATTGAGCATGGAATAGACTCAGCGCTACGGAAATGGAGAGCGACCCGCAAGCTATGGTATCCAAAGGATAAGACTATCTATGATGCCTACTCGTTCGTCACTGCTTGTGTTCAAATTAAGAGACAGCTTTCTGAGAACAAAGCCCGAGTGTTTCGACGCAGGGTAATCTCTGAAATCCTTCCAAACGGCCGTCTGTGTCACCTCGATCACGAATTCAGAACCGTCCAAAACTTGGTTGGATTTGGCTGGAACATTACCCATTTCGGCTTTTGCGGCGATCCCGGCTCCGACTTTATCGGAGAGCGTGCTGGCGTCGAAGTAGAAGTCGAGAGCAAATGCCTATCCCCCGAGATCGGACTCGGCGTCTCCTATGAATTAGCAGCCCGACTGATGTCTCGTTTGAGCCGCGAGCTACGGCAGCGTTATCCACTCTGTTTGACTACAATTCGAATAGAACTCCCCGGACAAAGCCAAGATGCGGGAGGTGTGGACGTTATTAAGCGTCACGTCCTTGAAAGTTATTTTCGAATGGAAGACTTCCGCTCAGAGTCATTGCGGATTGAAGTAAAAACGAGTTCTCTTGAACAATTCTTTGCACGTTTCCCGGAGACGCAAAGCGAAGAATGGCTACAAACAACCTTCAACGCAATTCGCACTCGTGAGGGCGATTATGGATATTTTATCCGGCGAAGCGAAGAATTGATTTTCTGCAATTTGATCCCCGTGAGACCAAATCAACAAGTAAAGAAAATTATGAAGCTTATTAGTACGACCTGCGAACGACAATTTAGCAAGCGGCGTCCCGCTCTACTTTGGCTCCATCTGCAAGGCCTCGAACCAGGGGAGATCGATAATACCCCGCATTGGGCCGATGATTTCTTTAGAACGCTAGCTCGACACGCGTTCACCAGTGAGCGTCGAAGCCATCTTTCGTCACTCGCATTTACGGGTGATTCGGACTTAGATCATCGGTCTGTGCATTATCTCGGCAAGGATAGGAGACAGGTAGACGCGACTGGTCGCGTAAGGGGATATGACAACCCAAGATGCCATTTCGGATCGGTCCCCATTTTGGCTCCACTCTTCTCTTCCGAAGGCAAATTTCGGTAGCTCATTGTTCGCCCCCCAAGCGAGGTATATATTTCCTCCGGTAGTTGTAGAGCGCAAATGCCCGCATAATGAAACTCGGCTTCGAAGAATCCCAATCGGCGTACACGAGCCGTTCGCAAAGCGCCCGCGCTTGGACCGAAGCCTGGGTGAGCACGCAGGCGTACTGCCCCCACTGCGGCAACGCGAAGATGTCGCAATTTCCCAACAACAGCCCTCTCGCCGATTTCCTCTGTACGTCGTGCGCCGAGGAGTTCGAGCTAAAGAGCCAGAAAGGAAGATTTGGCTCGAAGGTTCTGGATGGAGAATTTAAGACCAAATGCGAACGGCTGGCAGCAAGCAACAATCCCAACCTTCTGCTCATGAACTACGACCTCAAATCTCTTGCGGTCGTGAACCTGTTTATCGTGCCAAAGCACTTCTTCGTTCGCGAGATCATCGAGGAACGAAAGCCACTCTCCGCAACGGCGCGTCGGGCCGGATGGGTCGGTTCGAAAATCCTGCTCGAACGGGTCCCGAGTCCGGGAAGATTCATATCGTGCAGAGTGGGATAGTTCGGCCGAAAGAATTGGTCCTTGCCGAATGGCAGAAAACGCTGTTCCTCCGGAATGAATCTCCGGAAACGCGCGGATGGCTGCTCGACGTCATGAAATGTGTGGAATCGCTGGGGAAGCGCGACTTCACCCTTGACGAAGTCTATGCGTTCGAGCGCCATCTTGGCGACCTCTATCCCGGCAATCAGAACGTCAAACCAAAGATACGTCAGCAGCTTCAATATTTGCGCGATCGTGGATTTATTGATTTCGTCTCGCGTGGCAACTATCGCTTGCGATCTTAGGAGATCCCGCATGGCCTGGTTTCTCAACCTTTACAAATGCGACCGCTGTCGGCGTCGGTGGGCCGACGAGTGGTCCTGCATGTGCGACGACGAATGCCCGCATTGTGGGGCGCGCGATATGACGCCTTATAAGAGCGAGGAACTGACGACGATCATTGAAGAGGAAGGCAAGGAATTCGTCGTACTATGGTCGCCTGAGACGGCTGAACACGATCCTGACTACCGCGAGCTCGGACGCTTCCCCTCGCGCGAGAAGGCGCTGGAATTTCTAAGCTCGGACGGGTGAGTACGATCGGTCCTAGCGTACCAATGACTGGAGATTCCGGGTTCGCCGCCGTGATCGCGGCGCCCCGGAATGACGAGTAAAAGAAGCACGACCTCTCCACATCGTCATGCGCGGGCTTTAGCCGCGCATCCACGTCTTCCTTTGGTCGTTTCTATCGGGTCGACTTAATTTTTTTCGCCCGGTTGCGTCTCCTGGCTCGGCCGGGCATCGCCCTGCTCCCCACCAGCATCGTCAGGCGGAAAGATGCTGTCATAGATCGCGCGAGCTTCTCGAATCAGGCGAGCCCGCTCGAACTCGGATTTCGGGATCAATCTGATGATATCGGCCATGTCGTTCCTTAACCGCGGGTAAGCGTCCGCGCCTCGGGCGCGACGCGATTCAAAATCCAGCTTCAGCGGGTGCTCATGATCACATTGCGCGGCGAGCCCCCGCTTCAATATCGAACACATTCCATCCGCTTTCCGTGCAAGGACTGTGCCGCGCCTGGGTCGGCAACCGCCAATCTTCCAGGGGTTCCGGGTCCGCCAGGACAGATGCCGGGTTCGCCGCTGTCGCGGCGCCCAGGAATGACAGGAAAAAGAAAGCGCGATCTCCCCACATCGTCATGCGCGGGCTTGACCCGCGCATCCACGTCTTTCTTCGTCGAGATGCAAAGACGTGGATGGCCGGGACGAAGCCCGGCCATGACCCTGCCCCACTCGTCAGTTCGAGCCAACGCCCGTCATTGCGAGCCGACGGGTCGCGCGAACGCGCGCCCGATGACAGGCTCCGCGAAGCAATCCAGTCGGGCCGCGAAAAGATTCTGGATTGCTTCGTCGCTTTCGCTCCTCGCAATGACGGGCGGTCGTCATGCACGGGCTTTGGCCGAAACTACCCCCTCCCCAACCCTCCCCCACAAGGGGGGAGGGAGCGAAAGTCGTTGCCCGCTACCCTCACCGCGCCTTCACCGGTCGGTCGGCATGGCTCGCCTGCGGCACACCGCGATTGAGCGACATGTGGGAATGCGTGCAAAGCCAACCATCGCCATCGCCGTTCCTGGTAAAAACCATGGTGGCGCGGCCGGGGCGCGGGAACGGTTGGCCATCGGCATGATACCCGGTGCTCGTCCACGGCGAGATCACCACCGCCATCCGACCATCGAGGGACGCCAAGACCTGCGTCTGCTCAAGCACGAAACGGAAGTCGGTGGTCTTCGGCCAGACATTGTCCCATTGCGTCGCCACCCATTGGTCGAGCCCGGGGATGACGTCGTTGTGCGTGCCGAAGGCAAGTACGTCCGGATGGAACAGCGGCCGCGCCGAGGCGTAGTCGACCTCGCGGACGAAGCCAGCGAAGGTTTCAAGCCAGTCGCGGAAGAAGCGCGTGATTTCCGCGTTCGCGATCGGCAAGGCGTCCATGGCGTGCTCCGTGTTCGTGCCCCGGATGCTGCGCAACGCGAAGTGTTGCGCTGCTGATCCGGGGCCCACGTGTCTGATCATAACGCGTCTGATCATAGGTCCCGGCTTTGCGAAGCGGTACCATAGCGCGTCGAAGATGCGCGTAAACGCGCTGCACCGCGTCGCGTCCGGGACACGAGACAATCAGTGCTGCAGCATTTGCTTGGCATTTGCCGCCCCTCCGCGCAACACGAGAGCCGTCATTCCGGGCGCGCGTGAGCGCGAGCCCGGAATCCATCGCGCCGCAGATTGTGTGGGGGAATGGATTCCGGGTTCGATGCTATCGCATCGACCCGGAATGACGCAAAATCCGCGTGCACCAAAAATCCAATTTCCCAAACCCGATCAACGCTGAGTCTACTGTCCAGTCCTTGCTGCAAAAATAATTTGCTTCGCGTCTCACCCAAATCACCAGCATCCTCGGCCCATCCCGTCCCGCATGAGGGGCGTATCGCGATCGTCACGGACGTTGGGGCGGGATGCGGTGGACGCGACCGTGCGCGAGACGAAGCGCACCGACGCGGACGGCGAAGTCGTGTGGTTCTGACGTCTCGACGCTGGCGTCAAGTTGGCGACGATGCTTTCGCATCGCGCCGGCGACGGTGACAAAGCCCGATCACCGGGAAGAGCACGAAGTAAGCCGTTAAAACCATTCGCGCAGGGAATGCCGGCTCGTTTCGGCGGACCCGTGGTGACTATCTCGTGTGCTTTTTTGTTTCGCACGCGAGGCTGCGGGCGCTGTCCAAGCGCCCAGCATTCCCTGCGCCCTCTGTTTTTGAGGGACACGAACGATGCACAGCCCGGGTGGATTTCCGCCGCGGGAATGCGGAGGTTTGTCTGTTATTGGCCACGTCATTCCGGGATGGTCCGAAGGACTAGACCCGGAATCTCGAGATTCCGGGTTCACGCTTCGCGTGCCCCGGAATGACGAAGAAGGAAGTGTCTCCCCTTGTCATGCCCGGCCTTGTGCCGGGCATCCACGTCTTTCTTCTTCGTCGGGATGCAAAGACGTAGATGGCCGGGACATCTAGTGCGAAGACGCGCTTCGCGCTTTAGCCCGGCCATGACGATCGTTCGCAACTTATGAGCGCCTCAATTCACCTTCTTGCCGCCTTCCGTCACCGCATCGAGAAAGCCCGTGATCTCGCGGTTGAGAAACTCCACATCGGCCGGGTTGAAGCCGCCGGCCGAGGCGTGACCGGTGACCGTGCCCGGCGAGATCGTGACCATCCTGACGCCCTTGATATTCTTGCCGGCCTCGAGCGGCTCGAATTCCGGATTGAGCAGGTCCTTGGTGCCGGTGAGGATCAGGGTCTTGGCCTTGATCGAGGCCAACGCCCCGGCAGTGTCGCCGCCAAATCCGGGTGTGGTGCCGACGTCGTGCCGCTCATAGGCCCAGGTCTGGAAGATATAGTCGTTGGCGTCGAACGCTTTCAGCGCCGCGGTCTCCTGCGCTTCCATCCAGGACAGCGCGTCGATGCCGTTCTTGAACTGCGCCGAATACATGTCGGGTGTGCGCGCCGACAACAGATTGAGAATGTCGCGCCACAGCCGCACGCCTTTCTCCGGCGGGGAGTCGTAATTGCCGTCCTTCCTGGCCGGGTCGTTCATGATCGCCTTGCGCGAGGCTTCCACCACCGCGACGCTCCAGGCCGGCGTCTTCGCGAGCGGCACCATCGCCACCAGCGCGTCCATGAAGTCGGGATGGCTCACGCCCCATTGCAGCGCCTGCATGCCGCCCATCGACGGGCCGACCACGGCGAAGACGTGCTCGATGCCGAATTTTTCCTTCAAGAGGCGATACTGCGATTCCACCATGTCGCGGATGGCGTATTTGGGAAAGCTCATGCGCGGCTGCGCCTTCGAATTGCTCGGCGAGGTCGAGAACCCGTTGCCGATCGCATCGGCGCAGATGATGAAATATCTGTCGGTGTCGAGCGCCTTGCCCGGACCGATCAGGAAATCGATGCGGTGATGATTGCCGCCGAGTGCCGTCACCATCAGGATGGCATTGGATTTTTTGTCGTTGAGCTTGCCGTGGGTGACGTAGGAGATCGAGAAATCCCTGATCACTTCGCCGCTTTCAAGCTTGAGGTCGCCTTCGCCGAAAAGCTGGTGCGGCGGCTGTTGCTGCGTATGCGCTGCTATCGGCAACGACAGCGGCAGCGCCAGGGAAAGACTGAAGAAAAGAGCAAGCAGAAGAGTTGGAAGATTCAAGACAACGAGATGTGCAGGTCGTTTCACGCGCGTTTCTCCCCATATCGGAGCGGATGTCAAATCCACTCCACTAAATTGACGATAAGGCCATGACCGAGCGCTGTGAAGCGGCCAGAGATCCATCGGCGGGATCGAGCGCCCCTCTCAGGCGCCAAAGACGCATTTGGGAGAAAAAGCATTTGGAAATATGCGCCATTGCCGTGGCGAAGTTTCGCAAAGCCACCGAAGCAGGCTCAAGGAGACGACATTTCAACGCGGGAACCTTGAACCTTTTCGCCGGCAGCTGCGACCAAACACGGGGTTTCAGCTTCAAGGGCCGGACGTCGATCAGCAGACATGCAGTGCAAAATAGCGCTTGCGTTTTCGCAGAATCCGATTACTTGAAGCTTCAAATAACAAATACCAGATACCAGTGCAGCCTCGGTGGCCCAGTGCCTACTTTCCGAAGTTCGTGCTACGCCTCAGCACGCACCTCTCACGAACTTCGGAAAGTTATGGGCACTGGCAAATCAATGATTTCTAGTGCCGCTTTTCTATTTGAAGTTCCTGGATAGAACTCGCGGCTTGTGATGCAGGAACTTCAAATAGGCGGCACTAGGCGTCGATGATGACGTCCGTCAGGGCAGGCCGCTGATTTGAAAAAAATCCAGTTCAGAAAGTGATATCATGACGGAGCACAGCCTCTGGCGTTTCTCACGCGCGTTCCATCGCGCCATCAACGAACGCCAGCGCGAAGATCTCGAGGCGTTGATCGACGACGAAATCGATTGGGCGATCTACGGCCCGATCGACATGTTCCCGTTCTTCGGCGCCCGCCATGGCAAGGCTGCCGTGCTCGAGGTGATCAGGCAGATCGCCGACAACGTTAGAGTCCACCGCTTCGACCGCGAGTCGATCATGCTGGGCGCAGAGACGGCGGCCTCGATGTTGCGCTTTTCGCTGACCATGCTGGATGCGAACAAGCCGGTGAGCCTGCGGGTCGCGCATTTCGCGCAGTTCAGGGCCGGCCGGCTGGCAAGGCTCCGCGTCCTGGTCGATACCTTCGATCTCGTCGAACAGGCGCTCGGGCATCCCATCCATCTGCCGAGGATCGCATAGCGGCATTCGCCTCCGGTCAGTCAGGCGCGAAGGCCGTCGCTGCCCGCGGCAAAGATGCACGAGGCTTCACCAGAACTTGACCGGTGCCCGCGGTGGAATCGAGGTCATAATCCGGCGTTCAACGTCGGGGTATGGCGGGCGGGCAGGTTATGACTTTCAGGACAGGTTTCCGCTGGGCCGGTTTTTTGGCCTTGGCGGTTTTGATCGGCTCGGCGCCGGCGCGTGCCCAGGCCGTGCCGGCGACGGAGGAGGCAGACAATCCGGCTGTGGAAAAGGAGGCCGGCGCCCGGCCCGACGACGTCGACGCCAAGGCGGCCGACGCCAAGGAGATCGACATCAAGGAGGTCGAGATCAAGGAAGTTGACATCAAGGATCTGGAGCTCGACTGGAGCCAGCTCAACGTCGATGCCTCTACCCTGGTGACCACGCCAGCGGAGTTGAAACCCCGGCTGGGCCCGCGCGCAGGCGCGAATGATGGGCTGATCTGGTCATCGCGGGATCGGCCGAATGGATCGGCGGTTTCGGTGAAGCAATCGGTGTCGGCGTACGGAGATGCCAAGGTCGGCGCGGACATGACCCTGGTCCGTCAACCGACGACTCTGTCGGAGTTGCTTTCGGAGAAAGCGCTCAACGGCGGAAACGAGCCGCAATCGGGCGGGACGGCATGGGCGACGATCACGGCTCCCGGTGCCGGTTCGCTTTGGGACAAGACGGCAGTAGAAGCCCGCCTCGATCCCTCCCAGGACCAGACCAGGCTTGGCACTTCCTTGAGCAAATCGCTCGAACTCGGCGAGCAATATTCGCTTACCCTGCAGAACGGCTACAATCTGATCCAGCAGGGGGTCGTTCCGGTACCCGGTGGCGCCGGTCAGCGAGCGCGAAACTTCGAGACCGGGCAATCGGCGACGCTGAACATGAGCGACAGCGGTACGAGCGTCAGCGCCGGCCAGAGTCTCTCCTCCACCGACGACAAATGGCTGCGCAAGATTGGCGCCGAACAGAAGCTGTTCGGCGGCGTCAGCGTCTCCGGCTCGATCAGCGAGACGCCCCTAGGGGCTTCCAACAAGAGCATCAGCGGCACCTTCAAGCAGAGCTGGTAAACCCCGACAGGACCATCGATATTCCCGCGAAATGATCAGGTCATTGCCCCATAATGGCCGCGATCCGGTCAAAATCGGAACGTCCAGATGCCGCCGGTAGTTGCGGTGCGGAAAGATAACCGCGCTCGCTAGAAAATGCGTAACAGGGGAAATATACGATGAGTATCCTTCGTTCCGAGAAGATTGACGAGACCGACGAGGGCAATGATCTTGTTGCAGCCTCGGAGGTCGAAGCCGGCATCCGCGATTTCGTTCGCAACGACGTTGCCTATTTGCGCCGTTCCGGCCCGGGCATCGATGGCGCAGCCGAGCATGGCGCGGAAGCCGCCGTCAACAACGTCAATTCGCTGATCCAGCGCGTGGCAGGAACGTCGCTTGCGGAGATCGACAACCTGATTTCCGAACTCGAAGGCCTGCGAGACCTTCTGCATGCCGAGGGCCAGCGCGTACAGCGCGAAATCTCGGGCTATGCCCAGCTCAGCCAGACCGCGATGAAATCCACCCGCATGATCGCCGACAACGTCGCGCAATGGAAGCATGCCGCGGACGGACTTCGCAACGCCTGATCTGATTTTGCTGCTTGGCCTTGTCATTCCGGGATGGTCCGACGACCGCCCGGAATGACTTTATTAATATGATCATGAACCTCCCGGCGCCAGGCCACGACCAATTGCAGGTGCCGCCACACGGCGGCCGATCGGGGAACCACCTGCATGAAGAGCGTTCGGCCCGACATCAAGAGCGTTCGGCCCGACAAGAGCGATCCGATTTCCATGCGAAGACCGCCCCAGAACATGGGCAGTATCATCGTCCGCTTTGTCGGATTGTTGCTGGCGGCGATATTGGCGCTGGCGCTGATCTGGAGCCGCTGATTTCTTGCGAAGATTTCCGCGTGTTTTACGCGGACAATGCCCGGTATCCGCAATCTTGGTTAGCGAATGCTGACCGTCTGCACCGCCGCCGGCTCGCTCTCCAGCGAATAATCGCCATCCGCGTAGCCCTTCACGACCACCCCGGTCACGAGCGTGACCGTCAGCGTGATGCTGGCGAAGATAAAGCCCACGAATTTCAATCCGCGGCGGTCGGCCATGGTCTCGTCCCCTCAAATCGTCCCGATGTCCTCCTGTTTGACAGGCACAGGTTCAAAATGAGTTAGCGAGCAGCCGGTCTCGTCCCCGTTCGGCTGTGCCGCCGCGGCACAAAGGCTGTCGCCAATACCGAAAATACCAACTCGCCGCGCTGGTTGGTGCCGGTATGGCGCGCTTCCACGACGGCCCATTCGGGTTTTCTCGAGGACGGGCGCAGCGACCTGACCTCGGTCGCGAAGCTGATCGTGTCGCCCGCCAGCACCGGCCTGATCCAGCGCAGTTCGCGAAATCCCGGAGAAGGCCCCCAGGTCGCGACTTCTTCGCCGCGCGCAGCCGCCTCCCTCGCCAGGCGCTGACCCTCAACCACCAGAAGTTTCATGCAGGCCGATCCGACATGCCAGCCTGACGCGGCGAGTCCGCCGAACAGCGAGCGGCGGCCTTCCTCCTCATCGAGATGAAAGCGCTGTGGATCGAACTCGGCCGCGAACTTCTTGATGGCCTCGGCGGTAAAGCTGAAGGAGCCCAGTTCACGTCGTTGCCCGATCTTGATGTCTTCGAAGAAGTTCATCGTGCCGCATGCCCCGGGGCGATGTCACCGCGCCTCTTCACAATGATGGGCGAGACCATTTCGCACAACGCCTGACCGGAGGCATTGCTCGCCACCGCCTTGAACATGATGATGCCGGTGGCCGGACGGCTGCCGGAGACCCGCGCTTCCGTCACTTCGACGTCGAGCGTGATTTCGTCACCCGGCCGAAGCGGCGCCAGCCAGCGCAGCTCGTTAACCCCGGGCGAGCCCAGCGACGCGGTACGGCCGATAAAGCCGTCGAACATCATCCGCATGATAATCGAGCAGAGATGCCAGCCCGAACCGGACAGCCCTTTCAACATCGAACGCGAGGCAGCCTCTTCGTCGAGATGCATGGGCTGGGGATCGAAGTCGGCGGCAAAGGCGAGGATTTCCTCGCGCGTGACGCGGCGCGGTCCGAACCTGCCGAGATGGCCGAGCTTGAAATCTTCAAATGAAAGCATCGTCATAACGCGAATAATTGGAGGGGTCCCGATTGTGGCCGCAGTTTGCCGCGATCTCAACCATCCCGCCCGCATGGCTCGTCCCCGACTTGCCCGAACCGACGATCGGAGCTAGCCCTTTGTCGAAGGGATGGTCGCGCGCGAATCATTCGACTTGCCGGGAGAACCACGGATGTTCGACTTTCAGGATCTTTTTCAGTGGGACCGTTTCATCACGCCCACCATCATCAAGACGTTTTACTGGCTGGTCATCGCGTTAATCGGGCTTTTCGGCATCGGCGGCATCTTTTCGGGGCTCGCCTCGATGGCGATCAGCCCGTTCGGCGGATTCATCCAGATATTGTCCTCGATCGCCGGCGTCATTGTCGGCATCATCTTCTCGCGCATCTCGGCCGAATTGATCCTGATCATATTTCGCATCAACGAGCATCTTGGCGCGATCCGCGACCAGGGCGCCGGACATTAGTACCAGGCCGGCCTCGGCATTATGGCGACACGCCGACGGCCGGCCTACCGCTTCGTCTACGTGTTGAACCTGAAATGCAATACGTCGCCGTCGGCGACGATATACTCTTTGCCTTCCAGCCGTAACTTGCCGGCATCGCGGGCGCCAGCTTCGCCGCCGAGCGCGACGTAATCGGCGTAGGCGATGGTTTCGGCGCGGATAAAGCCCTTCTCGAAATCGGTATGGATGACGCCGGCAGCCGCGGGCGCCTTGGTGCCGCGATGGATGGTCCAGGCACGGGCTTCCTTCGGGCCGGCGGTGAAATAGGTGATGAGGTCCAACAGCTGATAGCCGGCGCGGATCAAGCGGTCGAGGCCGGCTTCTTCCAGACCCAGCGTCTCGAGAAATTCGACCCGCTCATCGCGCGACAGCGTTGCGATCTCCGACTCGATCTTGGCCGAGATAGTGACCGCAACGGCACCTTCCGTTTTCGCGCGCTCGGCGACCATTTCTGAAAACCTGTTGCCTTTGGCAGCGGAAGCTTCCTCGACATTGCAGACATACAGCACGGGTTTCGACGTCAAAAGGCCAAGCATGGCGAAGGCGCGCTCCTCTTCCGCCTTGCGTTCGAGCAAACGCGCCGGCTTTCCTTCGCGCAGAAGAACCAGCGCGCGGTTGACGAGATCGATCTGCTCTTTGGCTTCCTTGTCGTTGCCTTTGGCCTTTTTGGTCAGGTTGTCGACGCGCTTCTCGAGGCTTTCGAGATCGGCGAGCATCAGCTCGGTCTCGATGGTGTCGATGTCGGCCAGAGGGGCGATCTTGCCTTCGACATGGGTGATATCGGAATCCTCGAAGCAGCGGACGACATGGGCGATCGCATCGACCTCGCGAATCGTGGCGAGAAACTGGTTGCCGAGACCCTCCCCTTTCGAGGCGCCGCGCACCAGGCCGGCAATATCGACAAAGGTCAGCCTGGTCGGGATGATCTGCGCCGATTTGGCGATGTCAGCCAGCTTCTCGAGTCTGGGATCGGGTACGGCGACCTCCCCGACATTCGGCTCAATGGTACAGAAGGGATAATTCGCCGCCTGCGCTGCCGCCGTCTCGGTCAACGCATTGAACAGCGTCGACTTGCCGACATTGGGCAATCCGACGATACCGCATTTGAAACCCATGATATGTCCTGAAAAGTCCGAATCCTGAAGGCGCCGCGCTTATACGGTTTCGCCGTTATCGCGCTCGAAAAATCCGCGTGTCTGCATCGCCAGATGCACCCGGTTCTGGAACGTTGAATCCCTGCCGCTCGCCAGCAGGCCGGCATTGTCGGCAATCGCCTCACACAGCGCCTCGACCCACGGCCTGTCGCTTTTGGCAAAATCCGACAGCACGTGCCCGTGCACCAGTTCCTTGACGCCCGGATGACCGATTCCCAGCCGCACCCGGCGATAGTCGTTGCCGATATGCGCCGAGATCGAACGCAGCCCATTATGACCGGCGATTCCGCCGCCGACCTTGACGCGCACTTTGGCGGGAGGAAGTTCGATTTCGTCCTGAAACACGATGATTTCGCCCGCGCCCAGCTTGAAGAAATTCGCAGCCTCCTGAACCGCGCGCCCGGACTCGTTCATGAAGGTCGCTGGCCGGAGCAGCACGACCTTCTCGTGCTCAAGGGTGCCTTCTGAAGTTGCGCCCTGAAAGCGACGGCGCCAGGGTGCGAAACCTTGACGGCGTGCGATTTCGTCCACGGCCATGAAGCCGATATTATGCCGGTTATTGGCGTATTTCGCGCCGGGATTGCCGAGGCCAACAAAGAGTCGCATGACGCGGTATTCCCGGCTCGTGCGGCAAACCAGAAGTTCTCTTCACTTTCTCCGCGAGTCCGTCAAGAGAACTTCTGAGCCGATACCGCGCTGAAAACCGACATTCGCGAGTCCGCCGCAGGGCGGCGAACTTGCGAAATGCAATGCCGGACTATTTCTTCTTGTCGCCGCCAGCGGCCGGAGCCTTGGCGGCAGCGGCCGCAGGTGCGGCGGCGCCGGCGGCAGGCGCAGCCGGGGCTGCGGAAGGTGCCGTGCCCGGGGCCGGAGCTGCGGCACCCGCGGCTGGCGCAGCAGCGCCCGGAGCGGCGACTGCACCGGCCAAAGCCGCTGCTGCGGCGGCAGCAGCCGCTGCTTTCTGCTCTTCGGCGTAGCCCGACGGCGGCACGATGGTGACCAGCGTCGCGTCCTCGCGCATCAGCGACTTCACGCCCGCCGGCAGCTTGATGTCGGACAGATGCAGCGAATAGCCGATCTCTAACCCGCTGACGTCGGCATCGACGAATTGCGGGATGTTATCGACCGAGCATTCCAGTTCGATGGCGTGGGTGACGATGTTGACGGTGCCGCCGCGCTTCACCCCTGGCGACGCATCAGCCCGCTCCACGTGAAGCGGCACGCTGATGCGGATGGTGGCGCCTTCGCCGAGCCGCATGAAATCGACGTGAATCGGGAAATCCTTCACCGGGTCAAGATGGAAGTCACGCGGAATGACGCGATGCTTCCTGCCCTCGAGGTCGATGTCGTAAATCGTGGTGAGAAAGCGGCCGGCCAGAATTCGCTGGCGCAGGTCGGCGTCGTCGACCGAAATGGTTACGGGGGGTTGGTTATTGCCGTAGATCACTCCGGGCACTCTCCCGGCGCGACGCTCTGCCCGGGCGGCCCCCTTGCCGCTCTTCGGACGCGCGGTCGCCTTCAATTCCTTGACGGTCGCCATGGTCTTAAGTCCTTGTTTTTTAAAAAGTTAAAGGCCGCACTGCGGCCCCTTTGGCGTACGCAGCAAGCCTCCAGGGGTGCGGGGGCTGCGAACGTGGCGGGGTTCTAGCCCTAAAGGGGCGAAATGACAAGTCTGGCCAGGTTTTCCGCAGTTTCTGGCCTCGATGGGCAAGGCTGAAAAAATCGCTGCTCATGAGGATACAGCCTCACGTTCTCGCGACGAACTTCGCCCGAGTTTTGCCAGTCGTTGTCCCTCGTTAGAGGGAGCAGGGAATGCCGGGTGGATCAGCCGCACCCACGGCCCCATGTGCAGATGAAGAAGGCACATGAGCCTAAGTCACCACAGGTACGCCGAAACGATCCGGCATTCCCTGCGCGATGGTTTTACGGTTTCTTTCGTGCTCTTCCCGGCGATCGGGCTTTCTTGTCACCGTCGTCCCTGAGAAGCGTTAGCTTCTTAAGAACCTTGATGCCAGCGTCGAGACATCAGAACCACACGACTTCGCCGTCCGCATAGCGTCATCGCTCGTCAGTCGATGCGCCAGAGTCCATCGCATCCCGCGCCCAACGTCCGTGACGATCGCGATACGCCCCTCATGGTGGGCACGGGATGCACGGAAAAGTGCTTCTGATTTGCCCGACGTCACAAGCGAAATGGCCTGCGACACAATGGCACGACGGGCAAATCAGTCGCCACGCGCAAAATCGTGTCAAGGGCCGTTATGACCGTTTGCGCTTTCGCGGATGGATGGTTTCGCCGGCCGCCAGCATCGCGACAAATTTCGCGATTCGAGCCGCCCGGGTCTCGGGCTTCTTTGCATCGTGGATACGATAAAGGATCGCGAAGCGATTGACCCGATCCAGGCTTTCAAAAAAACGCCCGGCCTTGGCGTTTGGCTTCAACGCAATACGAAGATCATCGGGAACCTGCGCCGTACTCTGCGGCGCATAGGCAGCCCCCCAACGTCCATCCTTCTGCGCCCGTTCGACCTCCTTCACGCCGGCGGGCAGCATCCGTCCCAGCTTGATCAGTTCAAGCGCGCGGCTGCAATTTCTTTCAGACCACTTGCTGGCCTGACGGCGCGGCGTGAAGCGGACGAGCGTATACTTGTCGTCAAAGCTATCGAGCTGGCCGTCGATCCAGCCGTGACAAAGCGCGGTATCGACGGCTTCCGATTTTGAAACACTGGCAATGCCGGAGGACTTCTTCGCCAACTTGAGCCAAAGACCCTCCGAATCCGCAGCCTGGGCTGCAAGCCAGTCACTCCAGGCCTGCTGCGATTCAAACGCAATAATGGGCCGATCGCGCTTGGTCTTCGCCATTCGACGAGAAGGACGGGTTGATCGTTTCAATCGGTCAGTGTCATGAGGCGCTGCCGAGCTTCGTCTCCAGCGCGGCGATGCGGGCTTTGAGCGCCTCATTTTCCTCGCGCGCCAGCCGCGCCATGTCCTTGACCGCCTCGAACTCCTCGCGCTTGACGACATCGAGGTCCCGCAGGATTTTTTCGGCCTGATTTCGCATCAAGGTGTCGACCTCACGCTTGACGCCCTGGGCGGCTCCGGCCGCATCGTTCATCAGACGCCCGATCTCGTCGAAAAACCGATTGCTGGTCTGGGTCATCCCTCAAGTCTCCGGTCGGTTTGAACAGTATACAGAGAATGGCGATCTGGGTTGCGCGGTTCAAGACCACCTTACATTCAAATCCACTTGCCTTGTCACAGGCCGGTTTCCCTGCAATCGTAGGGTAGCGTTCGCGAAAGCGCCATCAATCAAGGAAAACCAATCAAGGAAAACGAAAACGTCCGATGATCGACCAGCAGATCGAAATCCCGACCAAGGATGGTCACTCCACCACGTTCATCACCCATCCCGAGCGCGGCGGCCCCTTTCCGGTCATCCTGTTTTACATGGACGCACCCGCGATCCGCGAGGAGTTGCGCGATATGGCGCGCCGGCTCGGCACCTCGGGTTATTACGTGATGCTTCCGAACCTTTACTATCGTTCGGGGGTCATGGAGCTTGGTCCGTTGCCGGCGGACCCCGAAGCACCGGAACGCAAGCGCATGTTCCAGTTGATGGCCTCGATCAACATTCCCTTGATCATGGAAGATACGCGCGCGATTCTTGCCTTCGCCGAAAGCCAGCCTGCCGCGCGCACCGATCGGGTGGGCACGGTCGGCTATTGCATGAGCGGGCGCTATGCGATCAACGCGGCAACGCTATTTGCTGATCGCGTCAAGGCGGCCGCGTCGATCTATGGAACGCAACTGGTGACCGACCAACCCGACAGTCCGCATCTTGCCACCGGCAAAACGAAGGCCGAACTCTATTTTGCCTGCGCGGAAACCGATATCTACGCGCCACTTGAGGTCATCACACAAGTGAAGGCATCGATGCAAGGCGCCAACGCAGAGGTCGAAATCTATCCCGGCACCCATCACGGCTTCGCGTTTCCCAAACGACCGGTTTATGATCGCGACGCGGCTGAGCGGCATTGGGAGCGGCTGCTTTCATTATATCGACGTACCCTTTGTTCGTAAGACGCAATGCCCCTCCTCACCATCGCCTTTCCGGTTTTCGATCCCGTGGCCATCACGATCGGCCCGTTCGCGATCCGCTGGTATGCGCTCGCCTATATCGGCGGCATCGTGCTGGGCTGGATCTATGCGCGTTCCCTGCTCAAGAACGAAAAACTCTGGGGCGGACCGGCGCCGATTTCACTGCCGCAGCTGGACGATTTCATCCTCTGGGTCACGATCGGAATTATCGTCGGCGGCCGCACCGGCTACGTGCTGTTCTACAATCCTGCATTCTTCGTCCATCATCCGGCGGAAATTTTCGAACTGTGGAAGGGCGGCATGTCGTTTCACGGCGGCTTTCTCGGCTGCGTCGCCGCCGTGATCCTGTTCTGTCTGAGAAACAATTTGCCCATCCTGTCGCTCGGCGACATCACAACCGCCGTGGGGCCGATCGGATTGTTTCTCGGACGGCTCGCCAACTTCATCAACAGCGAATTGTGGGGCCGCGCGGCCGACCCAAGCCTGCCCTGGGCCATGGTGTTTCCCAATGGCGGGCCGCTGCCGCGTCACCCCAGCCAGCTTTACGAGGCGGCGCTTGAGGGTGTCCTCTTGTTTACCATCCTGGCAGTGATGATCCGGATGGGTGCGTTGAAGCGGCCCGGCCTGATCCTCGGCAGCTTCATCGCGATCTACGGTATCGCGCGCATCATCGGCGAGTTTTTCAGGGAGCCCGATCCTCAGCTCGGCTTTTTATGGGGCGGGCTGACCATGGGCATGTTGCTATCGCTACCGATGATTATTGCAGGAGCAATCATTGTTGTGGTGGCATGGCGCCGCAAGACCGAAAGGCAGACGACGCCTCCCGTTCAAGGAACGCCGTGACCGAAGATTCGCCGCTCCAGTCCGAGATCAAGAAGCTGATCAAATCATCCGGCCCGATGGCGGTGTGGCGTTACATGGAGCTGTGCCTGATGCATCCCCAGCACGGCTACTATCTTTCCCGCGATCCGCTGGGGCGCGAAGGCGACTTCACCACCGCACCCCAGGTGAGCCAGATGTTCGGCGAGTTGCTCGGGCTTTGGGCCGCGTCAGTGTGGAAGGCGATCGGCTCGCCGCCGGTACTGAGATTGACCGAACTCGGCCCCGGCCGCGGCACCATGATGGCGGATGCGATGCGAGCGATGCGCGTGCTGCCCCCGCTTTACCAGGCGCTCAGCATTCACCTCGTCGAGGTCAATCCCGTGCTGCGCAAGAAGCAGCAAGCGACGCTTTCGGGCTCGCGCGACGTTTCCTGGCACGACACGATCGATGATGTGCCGGATGGTCCGGCCATCATCTTCGCCAACGAGTATTTCGACGTGCTGCCGATTCACCAGGCGGTGAAGCGCGAGACCGGCTGGCACGAGCGCATCGTCGAAGTCGACGACAGCGGAAAACTCGCGTTCGGCGTCGCTGCCGAGCCGATTCCACGCTTTGAAGTGCTGCTGTCGCCTCTGGTGCGCGCCGCGCCGCTCGGCGCGGTGTTCGAATGGCGACCGGATACCGAGATCATGAGGATCACGAGCCGGGTGCGGGATCAGGACGGCGCTGCCCTGCTTGTCGATTACGGCCACGTGCGCAGCGACGTGGGCGATACGTTCCAGGCCATCGCCCGTCATACCTTCGCCGATCCATTGAAAAATCCGGGACAGGCCGACATCACCGCGCATGTCGATTTCCAGGCGCTGGCGCGCGCCGCCGATGATCTTGGTGCACGCGTCCACGGCCCGGTGACGCAAGGCGAATTCCTCACGCGCCTCGGCATCGAGACGCGCGCGATGACACTGATGGCCAAGGCTACCGCTGAGATCGCCGAGGACATTGCCGGCGCGATGCAGCGGCTGGTCGGCGGCGGCCGCGGCGGAATGGGGCAGATGTTCAAGGTGCTGGCGGTCTCGGAACCGAACCTCACGTCGCTGGCGGGATTTGCCGACGAAGCACCAAAGGCCGAGGCCTAGTGCGGCGAATTTGAAGTTCCTGCAGTATCGCGGCAAGTTCGCGATAGGAACTTCAAATTCAAAGCCGCACTAGAATTAAAGCGTTGCTAGAGCTCCTTTGATTCCGAAGTTCGCATCAGAGGTCACCGCAATAGCTTGCGAACTTCGGAAATCGGAGCTCTAGTGCGGCGAATGTTTCGGTTCAGAAGTCCGCGTCATTATTGCCGCGAATTCGTCATGCGTACTTCTGAACCAAAAGCCACACTAGAATCATAGATTTGCCAGTGTCCTTTGATTCCGGACTTCGTAAACGAGTATGCCGTGCAATGATACGAACTTCGGAATCAGGACACTTGACGCCATGAAGCTGGAATCGCCCTTGTTGTCGGCCGTCCCCGGCCTGCGTCACGCCTTCTTCAACCGCGAGGGCGGCGTCTCCGGCGGCGTTTACGCAGGCCTCAACGGTGGCATCGGCTCGAACGACGATCCGGTCAATGTCGCGGAGAATCGCCGGCGAATGGCGCACCAGCTTGGCGTGAGGCCGCAACATCTGCTCACGGCATACCAGGTCCACTCGCCTGACGCGGTGGTGGCATCGGCGCCGTGGGACACCGCATCGCGCCCGCGTGCCGACGCGATCGTCACCCGCACCGAGGGGCTCGCCGTCGGCGTCACCGCGGCCGATTGCGGGCCGATCCTGCTGGTCGATCCGAACGCGCGGGTGATCGGCGCGGCCCATGCGGGGTGGAAAGGCGCACTGACCGGCATCGTGGAATCCACCGTCGATGCGATGGAAAAACTCGGGGCCGAGCGCTCGAGCATCGTCGCCGCGATCGGACCCTTGATCCGCCAGCGTTCCTACGAAGTCGGCAACGAATTCGTCGAACGGTTCATCGAGACCGACCCGGAGAACGCCCTACTCTTTCTTCCCGCCGCGCGCGAGGGCCATGCCATGTTCGATCTCGCCGGCTTCATCCGCAAGCGGCTGCAAAGCGCCGGAGTGCTCATGGTCGACGATGTCGGCGTCGACACCTATTCCGACGAGCGGTACTTCAGCTACCGCCGCTCGGTGCATCGCAAGCAGCCGGATTACGGCCGCCACGTTCACGCCGTTGTTCTTGAAAGCTGACGGCGCGAAGGGCATTTCCGCAAGAAAACAGTTTCGGGCGCTAGTGTCCTAATTCCGAAGTTCGCATCATTTTGCGGACACCTCGTTTGCGGACTTCTGAACCGCCACACTAGAACCTATCTCAAAATTGCGGTGCCGAGTCGATCGGCTATAAAGGGCAGATGATTCGGCTGACGGACGAGCAGTGGGAGCGCATCCGGAAACACTTTCCGGAAGAGCACATTGCTGATGGACGGCCTGGCCG
>NZ_DATMLW010000165.1:0-2813 GCF_035570375.1 Bradyrhizobium sp.
CATCATTCATATCGGCATGTCCGAGGACGAGGAGCGGCAGTACATCCGCGCCTCGATCGAGGCAGTCGAAAACGCCACCGGGAAGCGTCCGATCGGCTGGTCCGGCCCCGACTTCCAGGAGACACCGAACACCCCCAACCTTCTCGCGGCCGAAGGCATCCGCTACCTATGCGATTGGGGCAACGACGAGCAGCCCTACAAGATGACTCCAAAGACCGGGGAGCTCTACTCGCTCGGTGTCCATGCCTATCTCGACGACAATTACATCCACCTGCACGGCCGCCGCACCATCAACGAGGTCAATCTGTTGTGGCGCGAGTGGTTCGACGGGCTGTACGCCGACGGCGCCACCACCGGACGCCTGATGGTGCTCCATCTGCATCCATGGATCATGGGCCAGCCGTGGCGCATCCGGCACCTCGACGAAGTGCTCGCCCACATTTGCGCCCATGCAGGCGTGTGGAAGGCCACCGGCGGTGAGATCGTCGACTGGTTCAAGACGCAAGCAGGATAGCCATCTCAGGCTTCGTCGTCGAATTAACCGCCTTCAGGCGAATGGAGAGGACAGCATGGCTCTCGCACCCGGCCGGTTCGACTACGCACCGATTACCGAACGGCCCATCATCAGATGGCCCGGCAACGCGCGCGTCGCGTTCTGGGTCGCGCCGAATATGGAGTTCTTCGAGTACCTGCCGGAAAATCGGCCGACACAGCCGGACATTCCGCACTACTCGCGCATGGACTATGGCAATCGCATCGGCTTCTGGCGCATGCTCGATGTGCTGAACAAGCACAAGGTTCGCGCCTGCTGCTGTCTCAATCTCGAGCTGCTGGATCATTTTCCTGAAATCAAGGACGCGATGATCGCTGCCGACTGGGATTACATGGCGCACGGGCTCTACAACAGTCGGCCGATCTACGATTACACCGAGGAGCAGGAGCGGGCGTACTGGCAGGATTTCATCATGCATTTGAAGGAGATGACCGGCAAGCGCCTAAAAGGGCGGCTCGGCGGCGGTGCGGGCTATACGGTCAGGACAGACGATTTGATGGCTGAGGCCGGCTGCTTCTATCACACGTCATGGATTATCGACGATCAGCCCTGGCCGATCAATGTACGGGGCGGCCAGAAATTCATCTATGTTCCTTATACCGGCCAAACCAATGACGCGGGCATATTGGCCTGGAATCGAGAAGCGGACTACTTCCTGCAGATGATCAAGGACCAGTTCGACACGCTCTACCGAGAAGGTGCGGAAAACGGGCGTGTCATGTGTCTGTCTCTGCATCCGCACAATATCGGGCGCCCCAATGCCGCGAAGCATCTCGACGAGGCGCTGCGCTATATTCTCGGCCACGACGGCGTCTGGAACACGACCGCCGACGACATAGCCGAATATTACATCGCCAACTACTATGACCAGGTGTCGTCGTGGATTGCTGAACATAAGTCACAGGCATAAGCCCGATGGATTTGAAGCTGGCAGGCAAGGTCGCACTGATCACCGGCTCGAGCCGCGGCATCGGCCTGGCGACTGCCAAAGCGTTTGCTGCCGAGGGCTGCCGGTTGATGCTCTCGGCGCGTTCAGCCGAGCAGTTGGCCGAAGCGGAGGCGGCATTACGCGCGAACGGCGCGGACGTCGCCGCCCACGCGGCCGATGTCGGCAAGCCCGATGAAGCGGCAGGGCTGGTCCAGGCCGCCGTCGCGACCTTTGGTGGGATGGACGTCCTGGTCAACAACGTCGGCGGTGGCAGCGGAGGAGCGCGCATCGCCGATAGCACCGATGATGATTGGCGCGGCGCCATCGAACGCAATCTGATCCAGACCGTGCGGATGATGCGGCTGGCGCTCCCGCATATGAAGAGCCGCACGGGTGCTTCGGTTATCAATGTGGCGTCGATTTCCGGCTGGTCGCCCCAGCTCGCAATGTCAGGGCAGTACGGCGCGGCAAAGGCGGCGCTGATTTTCGATACCGAGCGTTGGGCACTGGAATTTGTCCCGCACGGCATCCGGGTGAACACGGTGTCGCCAGGCTCAATTCTCGTCGCGGGCAATGGCTGGGATCGCTACCGTCTCGCCAACCAGGAATATTTCCACGACTATGTCCGCCACGGTTTTCCGATGGGCCGTCTCGGCACCGCCGAGGAGGTGGCCGATGTCATCGCTTTCCTGGCGTCCCCGCGCGCCCACTGGATCAACGGCCGAAACATACCGGTCGATGGGCTGGAACAACCGCACGCGCCCCTGGATCGGCGGCCATTTTAGAATTTGGCGAGGTATGAGCAGCGGGTTCCGCCGCGAGCCGGTCAGGGTGCGGTAGGCTCCGCGGGAGAGGGGCCATAAATTTCGCGACGACCATACGCCGTCGTGCTCCAGAGAGACTGTAGGACCCATGCGCGAAATCTTACCCGTTCCATCCCCGGGGCTCGATCTCCACCACCATTACGGCCATCACCAATCGGCGGCGATCCGCGCCGGCGGATTGATCTTTTGCTCTGGCATGGTGGCGGTTAATCCCGAGACCGGTGAGCGCGAGCAGATCATGGCGTGGACCTGAACGAGACGATCCAGCGACGAACCCGCGGATTCCAGCAGCACCTTGAGATTCTCGAAGATCCGCCTCGCCTCGCTGGTGAGGGTGCCGGGGGCTTATGGGACGAGTTGGAGCGCGACCCCACCTGCCGCTGCGTCATTTTGACGGTGCCGGTCAGCGCACCTTCACCGTCGGCGCCGATATCAGTGACGATCTGTCGGCCGGTCCGGAAGTGGCGCGCGTGGTGAATCACGCCTTGCTGGAAAACGACGCCTATTC
>NZ_DATMLW010000166.1:0-11778 GCF_035570375.1 Bradyrhizobium sp.
GGTGCAATCGACATGTCGTTGTCGTTGAGTATGACGATCAGGCGCGAATTCATCGCGCCCGCATTGTTCATGGCCTCATAGGCCATGCCGGCGGACATCGCGCCGTCGCCGATCACGGCGATGACATTATTCTTTCCGCCGGAGAGGTCGCGCGCCACCGCCATGCCGAGCGCAGCCGAAATCGATGTCGAGGAATGCGCGGCGCCGAACGGATCGTAATCGCTCTCGGTGCGCTTGGTGAAACCCGACAACCCGCCGCCGGTGCGCAGCGTGCGAATCCGGTCACGGCGGCCGGTCAGGATCTTGTGCGGGTAGGCCTGGTGGCCGACGTCCCAGATCAGGCGGTCGCGCGGGGTGTCGAAGATATAATGCAGGGCGGTCGTCAGCTCGACCACACCCAGGCCCGCGCCGAAATGTCCCCCGGTCACCGAGACGGCATCGATGGTCTCCTGGCGAAGTTCGTCGGCCACTTGCCGGATTTGTTCCACCTTGAGGCGGCGCAAATCCTCCGGAGTGCGGATGGTGTCGAGAAGGGGCGTCTTACTGAATGTGGTCACAGCGAAATTCCAATGTTGCAGATCGGGATTAATCGTCCGACGGGAGATGGGTTGCGCAGATTCAGCGCAGCGAAAACCCGGACGCTGGATACCACCTGAGGAGACCGGAGCCCAATTTGATAGTCGACACGTGCTCCCGATCCTTCAATGTGATATGCGTCACCTTTGGCAGTTTCACCCTTGTCAATTGTTTTATTTAGCTATTTCAAGCGCTTACTGTCACTTTAGCACGGACGGGATAGCGCTTTGGCGAGCCCATAGCGTTCCGATCTTTACACTAAAGTGACCAACAAAGCCAACCCACCTCAGGGCGCCTGGCCAAACGGCGGAACCTGGAATGCTAATCGCGGCGGCAGGCTTTGGGTTCCCTCTCGCCCAAATCAGCGGCTTCGGCGCGACCTTCGCCGGGCAATTTCAGGGAGATTCCGAGTCCCCAATTGGCCCTGTTCCAGGGCTGGAACCGCGGGATCGGACCGAGTGCGAAAATCATCACTGCACGTCGAGCGGCTCGGTGCCGGTCGGCTGGCCGTTTGCGTCAGTGGTAATCTTGTCGACCCGCGCTTCCGCCTGCCGCAGCAATTCCTCACATCGCCGCTTCAAGGCCTCGCCGCGCTCGTAAATCGTCACTGATTCCTCAAGCGGCACCTTGCCTTCCTCTAGGCGCTTGACGATCGATTCGAGTTCCTCGATCGCCCGCTCGAAGCTGAGCTTCTTGACGTCCCCTGGAGGGTTTTCGGCCATGATGTTTTCCCGTCAGTATGAGGGGGATGCGAATGCTAGAATCGGACCACCAGTGCTCCGATTCCGAAGTTCGCAAACATTCGCGGCGACCACTGATGCGAACTTCGGAATCATAAGGAGCACTGGTAACCTAATGTTTTATAGTGCGGTTTTTGAATTTGAAGTGCCTGTGAAGAGTTTGTAGCAAAACTGACAGGAACTTCAAATTCACCGCACTAGACAGATGTATTAGGCCGGGATTCCGCGCCCATCAATGCGGTGACATGGGCCGCGACCGATTCTCTCAAGCCCTGGAGATCGTAGCCGCCCTCGAGCACCGAAACCACCCGCCCGCCCGCGGTGCGATCGGCGAGTTCCATCAGCTTGCGCGTGACCCAGCCGAAGTCCTCGGCCTTGAGATTGAGGGAAGCAAGCGGATCGCGGTAATGCGCATCGAAACCGGCGGAGATGAGAATCAGTTCCGGGCTGAACTTGGTGAGCTGCGGCAGGATCACGTTCTCGAACGCGGCGCGGAATTTCGCCCCGTCATCTTCCGAGGCCAACGGCGCGTTGACGATGTTGTCGTGTTCGCCGCGCTCTCCGCGGGCGCCGGTGCCGGGAAACAGCGGCATCTGGTGCGTGGAGCAATACATCACCGTCTTGTCGGCCCAGAAAATTTCCTGGGTGCCGTTGCCGTGATGCACATCGAAGTCGACCACGGCCGCCCGGGCGATTCCGTACTTTTGCTGCGCATGACGCGCCGCGATGGCGACGTTGTCGAAAAAGCAGAAGCCCATCGGCGTGCTGGTCTCGGCGTGGTGGCCGGGGGGCCGAACCGCGACGAAAGCATTGTGGTGCTTGCCCGACATCACCGCATCGGTGGCGGCGACCGCACCGCCAACGCCGCGCATCACCGCTTCCCAGGTGCCGGGAGACATCGATGTGTCGCCGTCGAGATAGATCAGGCCGCTCGACGGAGCGATGCGGCGGAGCTCTCCGACATAATGCTCGCTGTGGCAGAGCGTGACCAGATCGAGACTGCCTGCCGGCGCTTCGCCGCGCACCAGGTTCTTGAAGCGATCCTCGCCAAGCACTTGGGCGACCGCGCGCAGCCGGTCCGGGCGCTCGGGATGCCCGGGAGGCGTAGCGTGGTCGAGACAGGCCGAATGGGTGAGAAGCAGCGTGGTCATGCACCGGAGTTCCGATTTTGCGAAGTTCGCAAAACTATCGTGGCGACCTCTGATGCGAACCTGGAATCAAAGGGGCTCTGGCAAACTTGGAATTCGAGTAGCGGCTTTTGAATTTTAAATTCCCGTAGCAACGTCGCAGCGGCACCGACAGCAACTTCAAATTCGCCGCACTCCCTTTTGCGCGTCAAACGCGCTTTCCCGGGAAAGGCTAATCTAAGGGCTCGCCGGCTGTTCGAAAAGAGCCCGCGCAGGCAATCCTTCCCGGCAACCGCCTGGGCGCACTCCCTAGCATCAATGCCGGTTGCTCGTTCAATTCAGTCGCGCGATGCGCTCAGTCGCGACCGGTGCAATCGGACTGTTGGCCTGGAAATAGGTGTAGAGGGCGTCGGCGTCGAATACGCCGAATCGCTGCGCGGTTCCCTCCTTCAGCACGGTGAAGCCGTCGCCTCCGACCGAGAGATAATTGTTCACCGTCACCCGGTAGCTCCTGAGCGGATCGACCAGCTCTCCGTTGAGCGAGATCGATGCGGCGATCACGTGCTCCCCGTAGGGCTTTGCGGCGTCCCAGGTGTAGCGGAAACCCTTCGAGACCTGGAGAATTCGCGGCCGCCTGGGGTCGAGCCATTGCTGTTCCAGCATGTTCCTGATCTGGCCGCCGGTCAGCGACAGCGTGACGAGCTGATTGCGGAACGGCTGCGAGGCGAACAACTCGGCGTAGGTCACCGCGCCATCCTCCTTCCTGACGATGTCGGTACGAATGCCGCCGGGATTCGTAAACGCGATCACGGCTCCGCCATTGCCGTCCGCCTTGGTCGCGGCCAACTGGGCGTCGGCAATGATATCGCCGAGCGCGCTCTCGCCGGCTGCGCCCGGCACACGCGACAGCGTCTCGGTGATGGAGCCCGCGCGGCGGTTGGCGATCGGCGCGGAAACCTTGTCGTAGGCTTCAATCAAGGCGGTCTGTCGCGCATCCTTGGGCAGGCTGTTGGAGCGCACGATCACGTTATCGGCCCTGGCGCTGACGACATCGCGGGTATTCGGATCAAGTTTCAGATCGATCGCCGTGACCAGGGTGCCGTATTTGTCGCCTGAGGTGACGAGACGTCCGTCGATCTGGCAGACATAGGCCTGATGGGTGTGACCGCTGACGACGACGTCGACGGCGGAATCGAATTTTTTGGTGATCTCGACGATGGCGCCGGAAATGCCGGGACATTCATTGTAGTCGCCGGTCGGAAAACCGCCTTCGTGGATCAGGACGACGATGGCCTCGACGCCGCGCGCCTTCAATTCCGCAACCGACGCATTCACGGTATCCGCCTCGTCCCTGAATTCGAGCCCGGCCGCGCTGGTCGGGGAAATGATATCGGGCGTGCCCTTCAAGGTCAGGCCGATGAAGCCGACCGGGATGCCGTCGAATTGGCGGATCTCGTAAGGCGGAAAGATCGTCTTGCCGGTATCCTTCTCGATGGTCGAAGCCGCAAGGTAATGGAATTTTGCACCTAAAAACGCGTGCGGCCCCTGACAGCCGTCGACGGGATGACAGCCGCCATTCTGCATCCGCTTCAGTTCGGCCTTGCCCTCGTCGAATTCGTGATTGCCGACGGAAGCCAGTTCGAGCCCCATCATCGACAGCGATTCGACGGTCGGTTCGTCGTGAAACATCGCCGACAGGAACGGGCTCGCCCCGATCAGGTCGCCGGCCGCAACGAAGATCGTGTTTTTTCGACCCCGGCGGAGTTCCTTCACCAGCGTCGCCATGTGCTCGGCGCCGCCAGCCGGAACCGCAATCTTTCTGGTCACATCGTCGGGATCGCTGATCCTGATTCCGCCTGACGGCGGCCGGAGGTAACCGTGGAAATCATTGATTGCGAGAATGCGCAGGTCGACCGGCGCTGCATCCTCGGCGGAGCAGGGAGGCGGCGCTTGCATCGCGCCGAACAGCGCCAGCGCCGCCAGCGCAGGAGGAAGTTTGCGTCTCATGACCGTATTCATAAAGGGCAGGCGAGACGGTTTGTTCAAGCCTTCTTGCGCGCAAAAAATGCCTTGAAGGCTCCGATCGCTTCCTTCGAGCGCATGCGTTCGCCGAACAGATAGCCCTCCTGATCGATCCTGCGGGTGAGGTCTTCCGGCGGCAGCTTCACGAGCTTTCGCGAAATCGCGACCGCTTCCGCCGGCAGCGCGCTGATCTCGCGGGCGACCTTGCGCGCCTCGGCCTCGGCTCGGCCCGGCGCGACCACCATGTTGACGAAACCGGCCGCCTTGGCCTCCTCAGGGGTGAGCGAGCGGCCCATCACCAGCATCGCAAACGCACGCTGATGTCCCATGATGCGCGGCGCCAAAAGGCTGGAGGCGCCTTCGGGCACGAGGCCGAGATGGATGAACGGCGTCGAAAAACTCGCCGCCGTGCTGGCGATCACATAATCGCAATGGAACAGCATGGTGGTGCCGATGCCGATCGCGAGGCCGTCGACTGCGGCAATGATCGGCTTGGCGTTGTGGGAAAGCGAGTAGAGAAACCTGGTGGCCTCGGAGGCACGCGGCGTGTCGGTTTGCGAGGTGCCGTCTTTTAAAAAATCCTCCAGGTCGTTTCCGGCGGTGAATGCGCCAAGGCCGCCGGCGATGATGATGCACCGGATCGCCGGATTTGCCTGCGCGGTGTCGATCGCTTCGCTCATGCCGCGATACATCGCCCGCGTGATCGCGTTTTTCTTCTCCGCCCGGCGCAGCGTGATGACCCTTGTGGCGTCTTCGTCGGTGATGATCAGATGTTCGGTCATGGGTCCGGCCTTTGCGACAGTGGAAGGTGTGGCTGGCTAGTCTTTCCAAAATACCCTACATCAACCTGCTAGTGGAGTGGATGTGACATTCGCTACCCACCTAGCCGCAAGCTCGTTAAGCGAATGTCACATCCTAAACTCCACTGGAATTCAATATTTGGCTGGTGGTCCTTTGATTCTAGCATTGGCAAAAGTGCCTGCTGCAATAGGAAGCGAATGCTAGAATCGGACCACGGGCCCGCCCAAACCCGCGAACGGCGCTTTTTCGGCGACGCACCGACGCGCAAGGAATTGACGATGCAACTCACCGGGATTCACCATCTGACCGCGATTTCGGCGAAACCGCGCGAGAATCTGGCCTTTTATACCGGCCTGCTCGGCATGCGGCTGGTCAAGAAGACCGTCAACCAGGACGACGTCAGCGCCTACCATTTGTTCTATGCCGACGGAAAGGCCAATCCGGGCACCGATCTGACCTTCTTCGACTTTGCGGTTCCGCCGGAGCGGCGCGGGAGCAACAGCATTTCCCGCACGAGTTTGCGGGTCGCGGGCGAAAATGCCATCGGCTACTTTCGCGATCGCTTGCGCAAGGCGGGCGGCCCGACGGGAGAGGTCACCGAAGTCGACGGCCGGTTGACGCTGACGTTTGAGGACGTGGAAGGCCAGCGCCTGACGCTGGTGGATGACGGTGGTGTCGGTCCGGCATCGCCCTGGGAAAAGAGCACCGTGCCGGCCGAGCACCAGATCCGCGGCCTCGGCCCGATTCACCTCGACGTGCGCGACCTTTCCCGCACCGCGATGGTTCTGCAAGGCGTGATGAACATGCGTCATCTGCGCGACTACGCGGCGGCGGATAGCAAGGCCGATGTGCAGGTGTTCGCGATGGGCGAGGGCGGGCCGGGCGCGGAACTGCACGTGATCGAGCAGAAGGAGTTGCCTGTGGCGCGACAGGGCGCGGGCGGCGTGCACCACGTCGCGTTTCGCACGCCGGATGAGACGCAATACCACGGCTGGACGCGGCGCCTGCGCGAGCTTGGCATTCCCAACAGCGGCGAGGTCGATCGCTTCTATTTTCGCAGCCTCTACTTCCGCGAGCCCAACGGCATCCTGTTCGAGATCGCAACCGACGGGCCCGGCTTTGCAACCGATGAGCCGATGGACAAGCTTGGCGAAAAGCTCGCTTTGCCGCCCTTCCTCGAACCTCGGCGCGCCGCGATCGAAGCGGGCCTGAAGCCGATCACCTGGTAAAGCAGATTGACATTCGTTGCCCGGCCCGCGGGCTCGCAAAGCGAATGTCAAATCTCAAACTCCACTGCAATCTGATACTTGCTGGTGTCTCGATTCCGAAGTTCGCATCATTTTGCCGGGACCCCGTTTGCGAATTTCGGAATCGAAAGGACGCTCGTAAGTCATCGTTTCCAGCTCGTAAGTCGTTGTTTTGACCGAACTCGCGGCAGCAATGATGCGGACTTCTGAACCGCCACACCGGTGGTACTTCGATTCCACCCTTCGCGAGCATGGCGGCCTGGATGCGAATGCCGGAATCGAACCGCCAGCGCGCGCCGTCGGCAGAAAACGCCGGCCGGACGGGGACTTACCCAAAAAGAGGCCTCAACCTCTCCATTGAATCGCCTTGGTTTGGGAATCGCCTTGGTTGGTCAAGTGGCGATGAAGTCCAAGGGGCGATGAGATTTGGTTAAATCGTCATCGCGCCTTGGTTCTTTGGTTGAGCATGAACTTCTTCGGAGAACCGCTGCACACGTTTGCGGATCATGCTTGGAGCTCGGATTCCGAAAGTTCGCACCACGCCGGTGACATTGGACTGAATATGGAGGGCCAATGCATTCCTCGCTGAACCGCAAACCGACCGACGATCCGCACGATTTCGTGGTGGTCCCGGCCGATCACGTCCAGGTTGCGCCCGCCGATGACGAGATTTCCGATCTGTTGCGCGCCGCAGCGCGTCAGCATGCCGACGTGCAAGGCGGCGCAGGACCCAGCTCACCGGTCCCACCGGTCGATACCACCTTTCGCGCGACCGACGTCAACAATGATCTCCTCAAGCGCCGGTGGTCGATTGGTCGGCGAGTGATGCGCGCTCTCGCGGCGGTGCTTTTGGCGGGGTGCATCGGTGCTGCCGCCATGGCGTGGCAGGCTTCGGGCTATGCCTTCAAGAAGATCGCCTGGAAGTGGTTGCCCAAGGCGGCCGTCACCACCTCGCTGCCACTCGAGAAATTGGGCCTCACTTCGCCTTCGAGCTCGCCTTCCGCCGAGCCCGCCGCGAGCGAGGATACACCGCCACAGACCGCGGCTGCCGAACCAGCACCGGCGAGCGCCGAGGCACAGCCGGCCATCAACGCCGCTCAACCGGCGGATCCGGCGCCATCGACGGCGCGCGATCTCGCCAGCGTCGGGCAGGAGATCGAAGCGCTCAAGGCCAGCATTGCTGAGTTGAAAGCGAACCAGCAGCAGATGGCGCGCGAGCTGGCGAAAGCCAACGAGCAGAACGCGCGTGCGCGGCTGACGGCGGCGCCGCCGCATCCTGCCGTCGCGCCCCGCAAGCCGGTGCCCCCACCATATACGCCGTCGCTAGGCGCAGCCGCGCCCGCCTACCGGCCGTCAGCGACGCCATATCCGGCGACGCAAGCCGCGGCATCTCCGCCGCCGCCGCAGGTCGCTCAGCCATACGCGCAGCGTCCGGTTGAAACGCTGCCGCCGCCGCCCAACGATCCCGGCCTTGTGACCGCGCCGCGCCCGCCGATGCCGGTACAATAGCGGCCGCTCCATGGTTCCGGTTGCGATGAATGGTGCGGGTGAGTTCCATCGGCCGGAACGAAATGCGTGGCTTGCGGCTTATCGCGAGAAGCCACGGAAGCGGGAGACTGCGATGAAGACCGCAAAAATTATCTCGGCCGGCATTGCTGCGTCGGTCATCATGAGCTCGGCTGCTTTGGCTCAGCAAACTCCGACGGTCCAACCACAAAATCCGGCGGCTCAACAATCGCCGGCGGGAATGATTACCGAGGTCAATCGACTCAATGGCTCGGTCGCGATACGGCAGATCCAGAACGGCACGGTCGGAGCGAGCGCGAGCGGCGCCACCGAACGGTTCAAGGTGCAAGGCATCTCGCTCGACGACTTCCATGCCGGCGACAAGGTGACGTATACGGCCAGCGACACCGGCGGTACCAGGACGATCACAAAGCTTCAGAAGCAGTGAGGTCTGGCACTACCGTGGTTACCCGTCATGGCCGGGCATAGCCGCTCGAACAACGGCGTCGCTTCCGTTCGCCTGTGCGAAGGACGGCGTCGCTACGCAATGCTCCTCACAATGCGGTGACGTGTCGACCCGTGACCCAAAACGCACGTTTGGATTTTCTTTGTGGAAGCGGTCATCGAAGCGTCGCCAGATTGAACTGATTGTCGACGCCGGCTTCCGACCCCCGTACTGGACCTGCGCCCCAGACGACCGCCCCCCGGCGCATATACCAGTCCCTCCACTGGAACGCTGATTTGCCCGACGGGCAAATCAGTGTTTTTGCGTGTCGAGCATTTCCACGTCTGTCCAGCCCATCAGCGAAAAATTTTTCGCTTCACGATTCGGTAGAAACAGCTTTATCGATTCGCACCATCCCGCCTCGGCAAGAGGGGCGTATGCGCTATCGTCACGAAACGTGAGGCGGGATGCGATGGACGCGGCCATGTCGAAAGACGAACGACCATGCCGCGGACGGCGAAGTCGTGTGGTCCTGACGTCTCGACGCTGGCGTCAAGTTGGCGACGATGCTTTCGCATCGCGCCGGCGACGGTGACAAACAAGCCCGATCACCGGGGAGAGCGCGAAGGAAACCGTTAACACCATCGCGCAGGGAATGCCGGTGACTTGGCTGTACCTGTGGTGACTTAAGCTCATGTGCTTTTTTCATTTGCACGTGAGGCTGCGGGTGCTGGCTTAAGCACCCGGCATTCCCTGCGCCCTCCTTATGGAGGGACATGAATGTCGCAAAGCTCGGGCGAAGTGCGCCGCGAGAATGCGAAGACGCGTCATTGCGAGGAGCGACAGCTCTGGAGCAATCTCACGTCGTCCCGGACAAGCGAGCCTCTGGCAACGCGTAGCGTTGTCCAGAGCGAGCGCGATCCGGGACCCATAACCACAATTGTCCCCGCTGCGCAAAGATGGAGCCAGGGTTGTGTTCACAACCGGCATTGGGGGTTATGGGTCCCCGCTTTCGCGGGGACGACCAAAGGTGCGCAGATTATCCCAGCAGCACCGCGTCGGCCCTGTTTACGGCATCCGCGCTCTCGATCACGGTTTTCTCCAGCGCGCCCGCTTGTACCGAAACGTTTTCGGCAAAGAACCGCGCCAGCGTGACGTAGCGCTGCGCGTCGCCTTCACTGAAATCGCGCGCGGCAAGCGCTTCGGATGCCAGCATGCATCCGCCGAGCGTGGACCCGAACAGCCGCAGATAGGGTGTCGCACCGGCCAGCGCATCGTTCGGCGCCGAGGTAACGCGCTCGAGCAGCCAGCGGCTGGTGCGCTCGAGCGAGGCGAGCGCATCGCGCAGCTTTGCACCCGTGGTGCCGAAGGCCGGGTCGTTCGAGGCCTCGACCTGCCTGACGATTCCCGTGAGTTCGTCGAACAGCGCCCACACCGACTCCCCGCCATTGGCGGCGAGCTTTCGCGTCACGAGATCGATCGACTGGATGCCGTTGGTGCCTTCATAGATCGGGGTGATGCGGGCGTCGCGAAGATGCTGCGCAGCTCCGGTTTCCTCGATAAAACCCATGCCGCCGTGAACTTGCACGCCGAGCGAAGCCACCTCATTGCCGATGTCGGTCGAGAAGGCTTTTGCGATCGGCGTGAGCAGCGCGCCGCGTGCTGCAGCCGCCGCGCGCGTCCCGGCGTCCTTGGCGCGAACCGAAACATCGAGCGCGACCGCGGTGGCATAGCAGATCGTCCGCGCCGCGGCGGTGAGCGCGCGCATCTGCATCAGCATGCGCTTGACGTCGGGGTGCACGATGATGGGGTCCGAGCCTTCGGCGGTCTTGCCGATCGCGCGGCCCTGGCGCCGCTCCTGGGCATAGGCGAGCGCCTGCTGATAGGCGCGGTCGGCGATGCCGACGCCCTCAAGTCCGACGCCGAGGCGGGCCTGGTTCATCATCGTGAACATGCAGTGCATGCCGCGATTCTCCTCGCCGATCAGGTATCCGATCGCGCCGCCGCGATCGCCCATCGTCATGGTGCAGGTGGGCGCAGCATGCATGCCGAGCTTGTGCTCGATGCCCGAGGCGTAGATGTCGTTGCGTTCCCCCAGCGAGCCGTCCGCCTCGACGAGGAATTTCGGAATCAGAAACAGCGAAATGCCCCTGGTACCGGGTGGCGCATCCGGCAGGCGCGCGAGCACGAAATGCACGATATTGTCGCTCATGTCGTGATCGCCATAGGTGATGAAGATTTTCGAACCCTTGATGCGATAGGTGCCGTCGGCGGCGCGTTCGGCGCGGGTGCGCAAGGCGCCGACATCCGAACCCGCTTGCGGTTCGGTCAGCTGCATGGTGCCCGGCCATTCGCCCGAAATGAGCTTTTCGAGATAGGTCTTCTTCAATTCGTCGCTGCCGTGCGCCTCAAGCGCCTCGATCGCGCTCAGCGTCAAAAGCGGGCACAGGCCGAAGGCTATGTTCGACGCACTCCAGATTTCGGTGCACACCGCGTTGATCGCAAGCGGCAGGCCCTGGCCGCCGAATGCCTCTGGCCCGGAGACGGCGTTCCAGCCGGCCTCGGTCCAGCGCCGGTAGGCTTCGGGCCAGCCGGGTGCGGTGGTCACCTTGCCGCCGTCGAGCTTGATGCCGTGTTCGTCGCCGACGCGATTGAGCGGCGCCAGCACGTCGGAGGCAAACCGGCCGGCTTCCTCCAGCACGGCGGCAGCGATATCGCTGTCGAAATCGCCATAATGGCCGGCTTTCACGGCCGCCTGAAGGCCGGCGCCGTGGTTGAGGGCCAGCAGCATGTCGTTGATCGGCGCGCGATAGGTCATGGCTTCCCGCTCTCTCATCGGCTCTTACAAGGAGCCATTCGTCTTCCCATGAAACGGCGCTTCTCTCAACTCCCGAAGGGCATCGGCGGCAAAAAGGACGGCCTTTGGGGCCGGGGAGGGCCGGAATCGGCAAGCCGAACCCGGGCGTCGCGGGCCATGGCGGAATGGCTCAAATTCCATCCGAATTCGTCCCTCTACCCGGTTGAAATAAATGATATGGCTCTATAGACCGGCGTTGCCAACAGGAACTCGCGGAACGCTTGCCGCTCTTTCGCTCTTCCCGTTATTGGGGCGTCGCCAAGTGGTAAGGCAGTGGATTTTGATTCCACCATACGGAGGTTCGAATCCTCCCGCCCCAGCCAGCCACTCACTCAACGTACGATAGTGTGCACCTAAGTCACAGAAAGCCCGCAAAACACGGGCTTTCTTGCGTTCTGCGAGATGTCTCCAGACTCCGAAAAAGAGCAACCAACGCGAGAATCTGCCGAAAGTCTCC
>NZ_DATMLW010000167.1:0-14137 GCF_035570375.1 Bradyrhizobium sp.
CCGCGGTCGCGCTCGCCGATACCGACGCCAATTCCGTCGAGGCGGAAGCCCTGGCGCGCTCGGTCGTGTCCGACTTCGAGAGCTATGTGAAGCTCAACAAGAAGATCTCGGCCGAAGCCGTCGGCGTGGTCCAGGCGATCACGGATTTCGCCAAGCTCGGCGATAATGTAGCCGGCCATCTCGCCGTCAAGATCGCCGACCGCCAGGCCATCCTGGAAACGCTGTCCGTCACCGCGCGCCTTGAGAAGGTGCTGGGGCTGATGGAGAGCGAGATCTCGGTGCTGCAGGTCGAGAAGCGCATCCGCTCGCGCGTCAAGCGCCAGATGGAGAAGACGCAGCGCGAGTACTACCTCAACGAGCAGATGAAGGCGATCCAGAAGGAGCTCGGCGACGAAGAAGGCCGGGACGAGCTCGCCGATATCGAGGAGAAGATCGCCAAGACCAAGCTTTCCAAGGAAGCGCGGGAGAAGGCGCAGCACGAGTTGAAGAAGCTGCGCCAGATGTCGCCGATGTCCGCGGAAGCGACCGTCGTGCGCAACTATCTCGACTGGCTGTTGTCGATCCCGTGGAACAAGAAGTCCAAGGTCAAGAAGGATCTGGAGGCCGCGCAAGCGGTGCTGGATGCCGACCACTATGGGCTTGAGAAGGTCAAGGACCGCATCGTCGAGTATCTTGCAGTGCAGTCGCGCGCCAACAAGCTGACCGGGCCGATCCTGTGCCTGGTCGGACCTCCCGGCGTCGGCAAGACTTCGCTCGGCAAGTCGATCGCGAGGGCGACGGGGCGCGAATTCGTGCGCGTCTCGCTCGGCGGCGTGCGCGACGAGGCCGAAATCCGTGGTCATCGCCGCACCTATATCGGCTCGATGCCCGGCAAGATCATCCAGTCGATGCGCAAAGCAAAGACCTCCAATCCGCTGTTCCTGCTGGACGAGATCGACAAGATGGGTTCGGACTTCCGCGGCGATCCGTCATCGGCGCTGCTGGAGGTGCTCGACCCCGAGCAGAATTCGACCTTCAACGACCACTACCTCGAGGTTGACTACGATCTTTCCAACGTGATGTTCATCACGACCGCGAATACGCTGAATATTCCCGGACCCTTGATGGACCGCATGGAGATCATCCGCATCGCCGGCTACACCGAGAACGAGAAGGTCGAGATCGCGCGCAAGCACCTGATTCCGAACGCGCTCACCAAGCATGGCCTGGATTCCAAGGAATGGTCGATCGACGACGAGGCATTGCTTTTGATGATCCGCCGTTACACCCGCGAAGCGGGCGTGCGTAACCTCGAGCGCGAGCTTTCGACACTCGCCCGCAAGGCGGTGAAGGACCTGATGATCTCGAAGAAGAAGTCGGTCAGGATCACCGAAAAATCGCTCGAGGAGTATCTCGGCGTGCCGAAATATCGTTACGGCGAGATCGAGACCGACGACCAGGTCGGCATCGTCACCGGCCTTGCCTGGACCGATGTCGGCGGCGAACTGCTCACGATCGAAGGGGTCATGATGCCCGGCAAGGGCAAGATGACCGTCACGGGCAATTTGCGCGACGTGATGAAGGAGTCGATTTCGGCAGCGGCCTCCTACGTCCGCTCGCGCGCCGTCGGCTTTGGCATCGAGCCGCCGCTGTTCGACAAGCGGGACATCCACGTCCATGTGCCTGAGGGGGCGACCCCGAAGGATGGACCTTCGGCGGGCGTCGCGATGGCGACCGCGATCGTTTCAATCATGACGGGAATTGCGGTTCGGCACGACGTCGCCATGACCGGCGAGATCACGCTGCGGGGCCGGGTGCTGCCGATCGGTGGGTTGAAGGAGAAGCTGCTCGCGGCTGCACGCGGTGGCATCAAGACGGTGCTGATCCCGGAAGACAACGCCAAGGATCTCACGGAAATTTCCGATGCGATCAAGGGCGGGATGAACATTATTCCGGTGGCCCGGCTCGACGAGGTCGTTTCCAAGGCGCTGGTGCGGCCTCCGGTGCCGATCGTCTGGGAAGAAGACAACGCGAAAGTACCAGTCACCCCGGATGCCGGCGATGAGGCGGCCGGTGGCCTGACGGCACACTGAACAGCCAAGGCAAACAATGAAGCGGCGCCTGCGGGCGCCGTTTCTTTTGGCGCGCAGGTGGTCGCGGAGTGATCGATGAAAATAGTCGGCCAATGCCATTGCGGACGCGTGACCTATCAAGCCGAGATCGATCCGCAAGCGGTCTCCATCTGTCACTGTACCGACTGCCAGCAACTCACCGGCTCGCCCTACCGCGTCACCGTGATCTGCGCAGGCGAACAAATCCGGATGACGGGAGAGGCTCTGAAAATCTACGCCAAGACGGGCGACAATGGCCGGACGCGGTTTCAGCACTTTTGTGGCGAGTGCGGCTCGCCGATTTTTACCAGCGGGGAGGGTGGCCCCGATGATTGGGGCATTCGCTGGGGCAGTATCCGTCAGCGCGAGCAACTCAAACCGATGCGGCAAATCTGGTGCCGCTCGGCCGTGGACTGGATCCACGACATTGCGGAATTGCCGGGGCGGCCCGAGGATTAGCCGCAAAAACGGAAGTTCGGGTGCGGGGAGGCCGAGCGAACAGGATGATCTCGTTCCTCCACAGTCTTGTCCCTTCGCTGCCCTTATCCCTTCACAGCCCTTGTCCCTTCACAGCCCTGTCCGGCCTTGCACCGAGGGGGATCGCAAGGCTAAAGACGGGGCAAGGGTGGCTAGCTCAGCTGGTTAGAGCATCTCGTTTACACCGAGAGCGAGATGGAATCTGAAGTACAGCAATCGCAGGCACTTCTTCTTTTCCGGCAGGGTCACGCCCATCAAACCTTTTTTCGTAGGCGAACGGTCGGGCGGTTACCAGTTTGTAGAGCACTTGCTTTACACGCATGTGGTCGGCGGTCGAGCCCGTCACCGCCCACCATTTTTGAGTATTGATTGATGAGGTGCGTATTATGCCTTCCCGCCAATACCGTAAGTTTGCGGAGGAGTGCCTGGAACGAGCTGTTCAAGCTCGGACGTCGGAAGATATCGACGCCTGGCTTTTGATCGCCGAAGAATGGCTTAAGCTCGCCGTTGAATTAGACGCCGCAAAGCAGCACTCCGAAACATCAGCGCAATAATAAAGCGGAGGACCAATGTTTCGTCTCGCGCTCTCTCTGCTTTTGACGCCGCTTCTCGTGACGTCTTGCCTTGCGCAGCAATTCCCCATTATGCCCGGCGGCGAGTTGCCCATCGCCGCGATAGAACTGGACAAGATGCCGTGGACGAAAATCCCAGGAATCGGCTCGCAGCAGGAATTTGCGACCATCGTCGGGGATCGCGCGAAACCCGGCCTATATATCCAATTGGTTCGGTGGCCGCCTCACGCGGTCCTCAAGGCCCATTCGCATCCTGATGACCGGTACGTGATCGTCCTGCGCGGCACGTTCTATCATGGCAACGCCGAAAAATTTGATGAGAGCAAATTGGAAGCGCGGCCGGCGGGCAGCTTTTTCACCGAGCCAAAAAATGTTCGTCATTTTGGAATGACGAAGGATGAGGGAGTGGTGCTCTATTTTGTCGGCACCGGCCCATCGACAACAGACAATCTCGAAAAATAAGCGCGGGACCGGAATCTCTCACCGCCCACCGTTTCCACGAATCGCGTAGGGTCGAGCGACCACCTCGAAGCTGGTGCGAGAAAGGTCACGCGGGAATGAAGAACGATACGCTTGTTTTTGATGCGATGGCTTTTAACCCTTCGACCGTGAGCTACGATATCTGGAAGGGCACTGGCACGCGCCAGGCAATAGCAGCCGCGGGATTTTTGGTGGTGGAAGCGTCGCGGAGAGGTTGCCCCAAGGAAATATTGAAAGACGGTTGGTCTTACCGACATTAAAGCGCGGGACCGTCGCCAGCCCCGCGCCCTTTGTTGTCGTGTCGGTCGTCAGTGTTCTAATTTGTCGCAGCGGAACCGAAGCCCCGCCTGGCTGTGCGCGGCAATAAGGCGCTGGCAGCCAATCGCCCGCAACACACCAACCTGGAGTATGAATAGCGACCCAATCCCAAAAGGGTTCCGGGGGCCAAAATGTTCCTGGCGATCGCGGCTTTGATTGGTTTCCTCTTCGGTGTTCTTGTCGGATACCTTTGGCGGGATCGTATTTCCCGCGCGCGCCGTGCAAAATATCGGGTCGAGCAGGAAAAGCGGCGCGCGATCGAGATGGATTGGGCTTCAATTCGTGCTCGGGGCGAAAACAAAACGTGAGCGGGGACTTGAGCCCGCGCCTTTGGTTGTTCACAGCCTCAGCCTTCTGGCATCTGCTGGCGGTCGCCCTTTTTGGTTCGCGTCGGGTGAGCCTCAAGCCGTCGACATCGGCATCGATCGCGCGTTGAAGGCGCTCGGGCTTCACGTCTGTATGGCGCCATCCTTCGGCGCGGAGTTTGGCCCGCTTCCAGAGGACTGCCGCGACATCCGGCGCGGGAGTAAGCATCTGTTGCACAAGCGCGGCGCGCCACAGATCGACGAGTGCAAACCGGTCTTCGCCATCAGCCGATGGAAACTGATGGGAATCGCCACATTGTACATTTGGGCGATTCCAACCGCGGAATGCCAATCAAGCCGAACTCGCCAGTAACTCGGTCTCGTGCCGAGCGGCCCACCGGGCATTGCGACGGCTCAGCCGCAGGCAGTGGTTTCTGCAGCCATCGGTTAATGGCTCCGGAAGCTGTCGCTCGGGCTGACGTCAACTCGCTTGGAGGACAGCCGGGCGGTGGAAAACTGAATGGTTTGGCACTCATCCGCCCGAGGCGGAAACATAGGTCTTTCGATGGTCATGAGTGATGCTCGCGGTTTGCCGGTTTTTCAGGACCGGTTGCGCCAGCGATCGGGCTGGCACCGGGAGTCTGACAACACGTCCGCGAAGACGTGTCCGACTATCGCTGCAGCCATTACATCGCAATCAGCGGCGATCGATGGGCCGATGACATAAGGTTATCGGATCTCGAGCAGCGGTTTGTCTGCTCAGCTTGCGGTAGGCGCGGCGCTGACGTGCGGCCGGATTTCGATTGGGACAAGCTGCAAGTTGCACCTCGCGCTAGATCAAGCCGGCTCACAACTCAGTGACTGGCCTTGATTTTGTGACACCTATCACTGCAGCCATCCGACTTTTTGCTTAGCGTTGATTGTCGGAGTGCAGCGCTGTCGATTTGGGGCAGAGCAATTAAAGCGGTTGGCACTTGCCGCTACGGTATCCTTCGCACAGGGCAGCCCCACCGGCGTTCGATCTCGCTTAACACTTGTTATTCGTACAGACATGCCACTTCCTTTCGGGCACGGAGAGGTTCCCATGACCAAGCATCGAAGGATTACCGGATTCGTGACTGTCGCTCTGCTCGCTGTCGTCGCCACTACCGCCAACGTACGATCGCACTCGCATTCGACCGGTCTTGCTGTAGCATCGTCCGCGATCTCGATTGCGGAATTGACAGTTGGCACAAAGAATCTCCCGATCGAGGATTTCGACGACCAGTCGCTGGTTTTTCCGAGGGGGACGAATCGTTAAGCGAGGGGATCAATGCATCCAGCGATGAACCGCGCTGTGGATGCGTTCGGGCATTAATACAGCCACTGATTCCGCTCGGATCACCGCCGAAGTATCAAGCTACACCAACCGCGGCGGCCACCTAGTGCGCCACGCCGACTGTAGCGTGTTCCTTGGTGGCTAGTTGAGTGGCTGGTGACATCGGCTCGGCCGGTGTCAGTAAGCCCATCATCACCGCTTCTTGCTTGGTGACGCGGTGTCCCATGGCGCTTTCGAAGGCTAGGCACGGCGCAAATAGCGTGGCCACCGAGGCGGCGGACGGTTGCGGGCAATAATAACGCGGTTCGCTCTTGACCGAATAGGCAATCCCGGCACCTGCGGCAACGGCCATTGTCACGATCACAGCCAGATCTTTGGTTCTCATGGCGATCGTCTCCATCGCCCCCCAAAACTGCCGCTATTCCCCAAGCTGCTCAACCTTGGAAGTGACCGCAGAACATATAGGCCTCCCTCGGCCGAAGGTCGAGACGGCCTTCGCGATTCCGATCAATGACCGGTGTCCGGCATCGCCGGGGCGCTACACACCGCAGTCAAACACACGTGGAGAGAGAACGGAGGGCATGCTGCCATAAGCCGCAGGCCCAAGTTTGCGTTAGATCAAGCCCGTTCGTTCGAAACCACCGACAACGCCAGGATGCCCAACCTTGTGTTCAGCTGTCCAATGACCAAAACGAATGTCCAGTTCTGGCTGGACGAGGACGACGATATTCCGGACAGCGAGTATGAGGCGGTCAGGTGCAAAGTCTGCGGCATGTTGCATCTGATCAACCGGAAGACCGGCAAATTGCTGGATCAGAAGAAGGACAGCCCTCAAGCCGGAGGCTGATAGGAATGCAGCATTATCGGGCCTATTTCCTCGATGAGAACGGACATATTTCGAACGCCATCGATATGGAATGCACTGACGACGAACAAGCAAGGGAATGCGCTAAGAAATTCGTTTCTGGTCGCGATGCTGAGCTTTGGCACGAGGATCGGCTTATAGCGACATACAACCGCGTAAGCCCACTTCGCTAACACAGTGGTGGCCGATCGAAGTTCCGGGTGAAGGTCAAGAACCGCAAGCAGAATCGTGTGGTGGAGGCGCACGCGCTGTAAGGTTCCCGTAAGGCTCGGCTCCTAAATTCTCAAAGTCAAAACCCTCTACTCCCCGGTCCCGCCAACACGGGACCGATTTCTTTTGGGTCAGCCCTTTCCGGCGCGCCAATCCCGGCCGGAAGCTGTCCGCCGGTCTGAAGGTGAAGAAATGAGCGAGCTTGAGCCAACGCCAGAGCTTCCTGATAAGACACCAACCCGTGAAATTCGCCTCCCAACGCGGATAAAGAACGTGCTGTTTGCGGCTGGCCTGAAGACTGTCGGAGAGGTGCGCGAAACCTCGGACGAGGCATTGCTTAGCTTTCCCGATTTTGGAAAGGCCTCGGTCGCGCATCTTCGCGAGACGCTTGGTCCAGGCAAAAAGCCAGCCTAATTTGGGACGCCTGGTCGAGATCGGGCTGAAGGCGAGAAAGTGAAACGCTAGTCTGTCCCGTCGATAAATTTCTTATAATGACGGCCGTCGTGACGCCGCCAAACTGTTCCGCGCGCAAGCCGACCGGTGATTGTGCGTCTCGGTACATGACCCTGCACAGGTGCCAGGTCGTTGCCCGTGACGAGCGCTGGTTCAATTCGAGCATTCGAACCTGATCGCGAGGGATTAGGGCATCGCGCGGTCAAGCGGAAGCAAACCGGATGACCTCGTCCTCGCGGGCGTCGATCCGGCCTTGCACCGAGGGGGGTCGCAAGGCTAAAGACGGGGCAAGGGCGGCTAGCTCAGCTGGTTAGAGCATCTCGTTTACACCGAGAGGGTCTGCGGTTCGAATCCGTAGCCGCCCACCAGATCAAGCCACGCTACCGCCGGAAGCGTGCCAACGATGAACTTCACGAGCCATGGAAGCTCCACCAGGTCACGACAAGAACGCGGACCAGATCGCGTACTGGAACGGTCCAGGCGGCCAGCGCTGGGCCGATCGCCAGCAGATACAGGACATTCTGCTCAAGCCCATCGCCGATATCCTGATCGACCGCGCGCGCCCCAAACCTGGCGACTTCGTCATCGATGTCGGGTGCGGCAGTGGCGCCGTATCCATTGCTGCCGCGGAGCGGGTTTCGCCAACCGGACGGGTATTGGGAATCGATGTTTCAGGACCGATGCTCGAGCGCGCGCGCCAAATCGCGCCGGCTGGCCTGCCGGTCGATTTCATCCTGGCGGACGCAACCGTGTATCCGTTCGAACCAGCGCGCTTTGATCTTCTGATGTCGCGGTTTGGGGTGATGTTTTTTGCCGAGCCCGCGCGCTCTTTCGCCAATCTGCACAAGGCGCTGAAGCCTGCGGGCCGGCTGGCCTTCGCCTGCTGGCGGGAGCCTCGTGAAAACCCGTTTTTCATGCTGCCGCTGCAGGCGGTCTATAAGCATGTTCCGAAGCTGCCCCAGCTTGGGCCTGAAGATCCAGGGCCGTTCTCGTTTGCATCCGAGCAGCGGGTTACTCGAATATTGAGCGAGGCCGGCTTTTCCGGAATAGCGATGGAACGCTGCAATCTCACACTCGACCCGGCGGTTGGAGGTGGACTGGACGCCGCGGTTCGCAGTGCCCTGGAAATTGGACCGGCCGCCCGCGCGCTCGCGGAGCAGCCGCCTGAGGTGGTTGCAGCCGCCTCCCGCTCGATCCGCGAAGCGCTTGCGCCCTTTGCGAGGGGGCAAACAGTGCCGCTCGATGCCTCGATCTGGATCGTGACGGCATCCGTTTGACCAGGGCGTTCACAGGAAAGCCCGGCCGCCTCTTCCGATCAAAAATGCAATCGGTCCGTCGTGCGCGACCGCGTGTAACGCTGCGCTGATTGAGTTAAGCAGTCCACGACAACGCATCGCGGCCGTACGTTGCATCTGTTTCGGTCCAATCGATGATGGAGTCGAGCAGTCGCTAACGGCTATTGCTGGATGTGGCAGCTGTGGTCCGCTTCGTAACTTTAGAGCCAACGTGCCAATGCCAAGTCGTCACTTCACTTGTCTCCGATCCGGCTTGTGGTGCCAATTCGGTTGCCTGTTTCGCGATGGGGAAAGTCGCCTCTTCGACTACGGCTCGAGTAGTAGTCGGGATTGTGCCGGCAGCTTTTGCTGCGGGCCTATCGAAATATGGCGATGACAGTTTATCGGATTTTGCGAGCGGTGGGCTGTCAACGACCGCAGGATTCGGCGAAGGGGCCCGAAACGAAGCAGCCTCACCATCCATCGGGCGTGCGCCGATGTTGCTCCTTAAGGTAAAGAGGACGCCCAAGGAGATCAGGCAGATCAGCGCGAGCCAAACAATTCTCGACACTCTTGACCCTCATGTCCGCTGACAAGGCGGACCTCCCAAAAATGTCCAAAGTTTGTTTAGGAAACGGGATTCGCTCGGTCATTTCGACGATACCCACAGAAGGATAAGTTCTTGGACAACAGGGGCGCCACTAATCGACCATTTGCGGGTCAAAAAAAGGCCCCGGCGGCCAGGGAGCACCGGGGCCATCAGTGGCGCGTCCCCTCGGGCAGGAGTGTCCGGGGGAAGCCCAGCTTGGTCGGGCAATGTTGTCCTTGTTGCGTCATCTCGAGACGCGCAAAAGAAGTAGTCTCAATGAGCCTGAAAGGAAGCATCCCCGCGAAAGCGGGTTTGTCCGCTCTCATGCCATCGAGGTGAAGACATTCAGCCGCTCGCGTTCAAGTTCGTCGATTATTTTTTCGTGATGCTGGACCGACTCGCTCAACAGGTCGCGAATCGAGACGACCGCGACCGGTCGTTTATTGTCGACCACCGGCAGGTGTCGAATCCGGTGCTGATGCATAAGCCTCAGACAGTCGAGAAAAACACGATCGAGCTCGACGGTGACGACGTTGCGAGTCATGACGTCTGCGACGTGAGTAGTTTCGAGCGGCTTGTTCGCAACGACCACATGCCGGACGCAGTCTCGCTCCGACAGCACGCCAACGATCGCTCCTCGCTCGACGACAACAAGAAAGCCGATGTTCTTGTCGGCCATCATACGCAAGGCTGTCATCACGCTGTCGGCCGGGCCAACGGTCCATAATGACCATGGCTCCGGCCCGAGGATTTGCCGCAGCGATCGATAGGCGAGAATCTCTTCGGGTCGTCTGAGTGCGGAATTCATAGTGAACTGCCTCTCCATGATAGGTGACTATGACACGGACAGCTTCTCTATGACGGCTTTTATCAGATCATGTGCGATCAAGCGGAACCGCATGATCTCATCCCTTGTTTGAGCATGACCGTGCTCTGGCCATTCGAAATTGGCGCTGATCGTTTCTTAGTGCGGCTGCGAGGGCGCACGTTGACCTATGTCAAAAGTTGCGTTCCATTGAACCCGGGCATCGCGGCTGGCAACCCGATGATTCTAGCCTGGATTACGATTTTACGTTCCTATAACGCACTCGCGGTCGAGACGGATAGCCACACTAGGCGCGCTCTTCCCAGATCATCGCGAGATGGACGATAGTTTGCGCAGCCTTCTCCATGTCCTGCACGCTCACCCACTCCAGACGAGAGTGAAAGGCGTGCTCTCCGGCAAAAATATTGGGGCAGGGCAGCCCCATGAATGACAGCCGCGAGCCGTCGGTGCCGCCGCGGATCGCGGTCTTCGTCGGCGTCAGGCCGGTGCGGCGGACCGCCTCCACGGCGTTGTCGATGATCTCGGGGTGGCGATCGACCACCTGTTTCATGTTGCGGTACTGTTGCCTGATCTTCATCCGATAGGTGGAGCGCGGAAAGTCGCGCATCACCTCTTTGACAATGTCCTCAAGCAGCGCTTCCTTTTCTTTCAGCCCGGTTTCCGTGAAATCGCGCACGATCAACTCGAGCGTGGTCGTTTCCAGCGCGCCCGATATGCCGACCGGGTGCAGAAAGCCCTCTCTGCCTTCGGTGGTTTCCGGCGAGCAGGTCGTCTTCGGCAGGCGCTCGACGATCGCCGCGGCGATCTTGATCGCATGCTCCATCCTGCCTTTGGCAAATCCGGGATGGGTGCTGACGCCTTCGATCGTGATCGTGACGCCATCGGCGCAGAAGGTTTCGTCCTCGATATTGCCGGCGCTTTCACCGTCGATCGTATAGGCGAAATCGGCACCGAGCTTTTTCAGATCGACCTTGTCGACGCCGCGGCCGATTTCCTCGTCCGGGGTGAACAGGATCCTGATCGCGCCGTGCTTGATAAGTGGATTGCGAAGCAGGAACAGCGTCGCGTCCATGATTTCGGCGATGCCCGCCTTATTGTCGGCGCCCAGCAACGTGGTGCCGTCCGTGGTGATGATGTCGTTGCCGATCTGATCGGCAAGCGCGGGATGGTCTGCCGCACGAATGATCTGCGTGGGGTCACCCGGCAGCGCAATATCGCCACCGCGGTAGTTCCTGACGATCTGAGGCTTGACGTTGGCGCCGGTGCAGTCGGGCGAAGTGTCCATGTGCGAACAGAAGCAAATGACCGGAACCCGCTTATCGGTGTTGGCCGGGATCGTCGCGTAGACATAACCGTGCTCGTCCAGGTGGGCATCCGAAAGCCCCATCGCCCGGAGCTCGCTCGCCAGCAGGCGGCCCAGATCTTTTTGCTTTTCGGTCGAGGGACAGGTGGCGGAGGCCGGATCGGATTGGGTGTCGATCAGCACATAGCGCAAAAAGCGCTCGGTCACCGTACGGGCGAACTTCGGATGCGAGCTCACGGTCATAGCCGCGAGTAACAGAAAACGCCCCTCAGTGGTAGGCGCCATTCCGGCCGAGGACGTAAGCCGCGCCGGAATGACGCCAATTCGGGATTTGGAACAGGTGCCTGGTCAGACGGCTTCCTTGAGCTCCTTGGCCGCGCGGAAGGCGACCTTCTTGCTGGCCTTGATCTGGATCGCTTCGCCGGTGGCGGGGTTGCGGCCCATGCGGGCGGCGCGCTTGCGCACTTGAAGGATGCCGAGGCCCACCATGCGGATGCGATCGCCCTTCTTCAGATGCTTGGTGATGCGGTCCACCAGATCGGTCAGAATGGCTTCCGACTGCTTCTTGGAGAGTTCCTGGTCTTCGGCAATCGCCGCCGCGAGATGCTTGAGCGTGACGGTGGTCGGTGTCCCTGCCTTCTTCGCCATGTTTGGCCCTCCTCGTTGTTGATGGCTTAAGAACCGTAGGCGTATCAGGCCTTAAACGATTCGATGGCAATATGACTACGTTGTTTTGCCTGTAAATAGCCTATTTTCTGCATCGACCGCTAAAAAGAGCCTGAAAAACGCGGGGATTCGTAACCACCTTGACTTGCGAGGGGCGCGCCTTTAATTCGTCAGGCCCGAGCGGATCAATGTCCGATCAGGCTATCCGCGGGAGTAGCTCAGTTGGTTAGAGCGCCGCCCTGTCACGGCGGAGGCCGCGGGTTCGAGTCCCGTCTCTCGCGCCATCATTTTCAATCACTTAGCTTCCCTCCGCTGTTTTAGAAGTGTCACAAGGGGCGTCGATGTGACACTTTTGGACGCCCTCTGTTCCTCCAACCGCTGCGCGCCGATCGCTCTGGCCTCGTCGAAACGCCTGACGCTGGCGATGTTGACCGGGTTATAGGTCTTGCGCAGCTGCTTGTTGCGGTCGACCGTGTTGGCCATCTTGTTCGCCTGATCCTCGATCGAGCCGCCGCCGGCATCACCTTCGACGGCGCCGGACCTCCGCATATCCTGAAGCTGGCGCTTCTCATCTTTCCCGAAGGCCAGCTCGCGCACCTTGCGGAAATCCTGGTTCAAGGAACTCTTGGTGTAGGGGCGGGCAGGGACATGCTTGCCGCCGCCGTGGTCGCCGCCCCATTGTCCGGTTGCGCCGTCGCGGGCCACCGGCTTGCCGCCGCGGGTCCAGAACAGCGGCGTGGTGTCCAGCAGCTCGGCGCCGAAGCGCTCCACATAGGCCACCAGGATCGCCCGCGACCATTGCGTGAGGGTCGCGGCAGCGGCCTTGCCCGTCTTGGCCCGGTCGGTGAAGAACATCATCCCTGCCTCGTCGGCCTGACACTGCGCCGGCGTCAGGGTCCGCGCGTCGACCGGCGAGAACATTGAATCCCACGCCACCGCCATCAACGCGGCCAGCCCATAGTACTCGTTGCGCCATGCCACCTGCACCAGCGTCAGGACTTCCGACCGCAACCAGATCTGATCGCGCGGTTTCGGCGGCGTATTCGGGAAGGTCTTTGCCGGGTCGGCGCCGAGATCGCAGTACTTCATGCCGGCCATCTTCTTCCAGAGCGCGCGCCAAACCTTGATGACCATGTGGCGTTCGGTGGTCGAGACCTTGGCCTCGATCTCGGCGACCAGCCCTTTCGGCTCGCCGGTCACGGCATCGATGCGCAGGAAGTGTTCGGGCTCGATCGTGCGAGGATCGCAATCGCCGAACCGGTCCAGCCATTTCCATGCGCGCGGCCAGCTGTCGCGCTTTTCCTGTTCTTTGGTCCAGATTATGCCGTTGGCCACCCTGGCCGCCTTGCGCATTTCCATGGCGCGCTGATAGCCGCGACCAACGCTGCCTTCCGGATATGTCACCAGCGTCGTTCTAGCGGGCGCTGATTGCTGTCCGGAACGGACATGATCCCAAGCCCGGTTGAGTTCGATCGCGCGCCCCTGGTCCTCTATGCTTGCTGCGGGATTGCCTTCGGCATCTTTGCCGGGACCGCCGCGGCCCATGGTGACAAGACCGAATCCGCAAGCGCGCATCGCCTTGCTAGGGCGCCAGCGCCAGCGACCGTTGAGGTAGAGGAAATAACGGATCTTGTCCTTGCCCAAGGAGTCCTCGACGAGGCGCAAGGGGAGGGTGGCCTTAGACACCTAGTTTCTCCCGAGCATCCCGAAGAACCGGCCGGTCGGTCAAGGGTATGGCGTCGATTGTCACCCACTTATCGCCGTCTTTCGTTAGCACGGTACCGTCCGGCAGGATCGCCGCCACCTTCAGCCCGCACTTCTGCGCCGCCTTGATGCGCCTCTCTATATCGCGTTGGGTGTAGGGGTTTCGACGCGACACCGCACGTTCAATTGTTGGGGCATGGCGGTGACACATTCTCAATGTTCCTGTCGAGCGGCGGCCTTTCCAGGGCCACAGCGCGTAATCGTGGTTTCGCTTTTTTGCGAAAGCCGCCGCCCGACAAGAATTGGGAAATCGGTTTTCGCGCTACCCGGCCTGGAAAGCGGGGAAATTCGTTCGTTCTACTCAATGCAACTTAAACGCAACCGTGGCTAAGAAGAGACGGAAGCGCTGTATCGCCACACTCGTCTTCCCACTAGCAAGGTCAATGCCAAGTGGCGAAACGTTCCTTCAAGCCTTCCACCACCGGGAAAACCCGGGACCAAAGCAGGCAAGGCTTTTAACGCTCCCCTCAAAAGAGCTCTTCATAAAAAGTCTCCGTTGGGCGCTCGGCCGACCAAGCCACAAGCGCCGTGGTTCGCAGATTTCGCGAAACCGAGGCCCAACAGAGGAAGGGAATGGATTTCGCGCTTTTCCCGTTGGTCACGGGGAATTTCACTTAACGCGGACGA
>NZ_DATMLW010000168.1:0-23983 GCF_035570375.1 Bradyrhizobium sp.
CTGGTCGCCTTGATCGCCGTCGCTCGCAAGCTGCTCACAATCCTCAACGCCATGCTCAGGACCAAAACGCCATGGCAACCCGCTTGACAGCCAACACAGTCGCTCACCCCAACCCTCTCCCACAAGGGGAGAGGGAGCACACCGTCGATGCCGAGATATTGATGCAATGCCCATAATGACGACTGTGCCCACTACTTCTTCCGCCGCGCGGTCGCGCTTGCCGCCGCCGTCTCAGTCGGTGCCGGCCTGGCCGCGGCCACCTCGCTCTCATCGCGCCAGCGCAAAATTTCGGCGGCAAGGATCGGATGATTGAAACCCTTCAAATGCAAATCATCGATCGGCCGCCCCTCCACCCATGGCTCGACCATGCCGTAGACGCGCCGCGACACCACGATCTGGTTGGCCTTGGCCTCGTCGCACAGTCGCGAGGCGAGATTGGTGACGCTGCCGATCGCGGCATATTCCAGCCGCTGCTCAAAACCGATCTGGCCGAGCGTCGCATAGCCGAGCGCAATCCCCAGGCCGAAACCTAGCGAATGGCCACGGTTGCGCCAGCGCTCGGTCAGCGCACCGATGGTGTCGCGCATTTCGACCGCCATCTTCACCGCGCGTTTGGTGTGGTCGGGAAACTGGATCGGCGCATTGAACAGCACCATCACGCCGTCGCCGGCGTAGCGATCGAGCGTGCCTTCATATTTGAAGATCAATTCGCCAAGGGCTGCGTGATATTCGCGCAGCACGTTCATCGCTTCTTCGGGCTCGGTCGCCTCGGTGAACGCCGTAAAGCCGCGCAAATCGCAGAACACCACCGTCACCTCGCGGCGATGGCTGTCGAGCAGGGCATCGTGGCCATCGGACGAGGCGATCAGCTGCGCGACCTGCGGCGCGAGGAAGCGTTCGAGCCGGCGGATACGCTCGATCTCGGCAAGCTGCTTCTCGACGCGCTCCTCCAGCGACTTGTTCCAGTTCTTCAGCTGCTCCGTCTGTTCCCTCAACTTGCCGGCCTGTTGCTGAACGGTGACATGGGCGCTGGCAAGCTCGCGGCCCTTCTGGTCCACTTCCGTAAACAGCCGCGCGTTGCGCATCGCCAGCACCGACTGGTGCGCGAAGGTGCGCATCAATCCGATGAGGTTGGGCGAGAATTCGCCGGCGACGCGGCGGAGCACCACCAGCGAGCCGAGCACGCCTTTCTGATCGACCAGCGGCACCACCAGCACCGAATTGAATCCGGACCTGACCGCGATGTCGCGAAGCGGGGTCTCTGCGGCGCTGAAGAGATCGGCGATGGCGATCGGCTCGCCCATTTTGGCGGCCTCGCCGAGCACGGTCTGGTCCTCGTCGATCGACAAATGCTTCCCCTGCGCCGATTTGTCGATCCCGATCGATTCGGCCAGGTTGAACTGGTGCATGGCCGCGTCATAGCCATAGATCAAAACCGCGTCCGCATCGGTGATTTCCAGCGCGCGGGCGGCGACCGTCGGCAGCACGGCATTGAGATCGAGCGAGGAGGCGACCGCGCGGCCGACTTCCTCCAGCACCTTCAGCTCGTTGATCGATTGCGCAAGATCGCGCGTGCGCTCTTCCACCTTGGTTTCGAGGCCCGCATAGGTTTCCCGCAGCTGTCCAGCCATGCTGTTGAACTGGTTGGCGAGCTCTTCCAGTTCGTCCCTGGTGTTCACTTCGATGCGATGGTTGAAATCGCCTGCGCCCAGCCGCCGCGCGCCGCGGCGCAGCGCCGTGATCGGGGTCAGCATGCGGCGGGCGAGAATCGTGCCGGCGAAGATCGCGACCACAAGTCCGAGCACGATCAAGAGCGCAACCCGCAGCAGCTGATCGCGGATCGGGGTGAGTGCCTGCGCGGTCGGTTGTTCGAACAATACGAACCAGCCGAGCTTTGGCACGGCGTTTGCGGCCGAAAGCACCGCATGACCATCGCCATCGGTGCCGGAGGAGAGCGAGGTGCCGCCCGGCCTCGTGACCGCCGCCACCTGCGGCAGGCTCGCCAGCGACTTGCCGGTTTCCGGTCCCCTGCTCGAACTCGCCAGCACCTCGCCATGCGCATCGATCACATAGGCGAAGTTCGACCTGCCGACCTGGGCATCGCCGAGAAAATCGGAAAGGAAGCGCAGGTCGATCTCGGCGACGGTGACGCCGGCGTTGAAGCCCGAATGTGACACCGAGATCGACATGTAGGGGTGGGAATCGCGGAAGGTGGCCGGCGCGTAACTGACGCTCTTGCCGTTGGTGTCGGTGAAACGGAAATCGCGGGAGAAATCCGCCTTGCTGCCGATCGAGATCGAGGTGCGCGAGAGGCGAAGCTGTTCGCGGCCATAGCCGTCGAGCAGGGACAGTTGGTAGATCGAGGAAACCTGGTTGAGAAGCTGGGCGTAATCGGCGCGGTGCTGGTCGAGCGTCACGGCACTTGCCCGCGTCACCCAGCTGATCTGCCGTTCGAGCTCGGCGATCGACTGCTCGATCCGCCGCGCGGTGGCCTCCGCCTTTTCGCCCATTGCGTCGGTAAGGCTGCTTTTGGTCGCGCGATAGCTGATCCAGCTCTCGGTGGCGCCGTTGACGGCGAGCACGAACACCACAAGCCCGACCAGCGCGGTGACGTATTTGGCGAACAGGCCCTCGCGCGGGAACCTGACTTTGTCTTTGACCTCGACCTTGTCGTTGACCCCGATCATCCAGACCCTTGCGCGCGCTCCTTACGCCGTCAGGGGTGCGCGTCCGTTATCTTCAGCCATGCCCTCCTTAGCACGTTTCGGCTGGCCCGGTCGGGGGGGGCTTCTTCTCCCTCCCCCCTGAGGGTTGAGGAGGGGGTGTCCTGAATTCAGCCAGCGAGAGAATGGGCCAGGAAATCTCACCGGTTAAACAGCTGCCGCAGCACGTCGTTCATCGGCTGGCTGTCCTGCTGGCCCTGGGGCGGCGGGTCATTCTGCGCAGGTGGCGTATTGGGCGCGGCAGGAGGCGTCGGCGCGGCAAGACCGCGACTTTGGCCGCGGCCCTGATTCAACCCCTGCAGGCCTTGTTGCAGCAGGTTGCCCAAGGTCTCGCCGAGCTTGCCGCCGAGCACGTCCGGCAATCCGCCGCCGCTCGATCCGCCGCCCTGGCCGCCAAGTGCCCCCAATCCACCCGGTCCGAACAGGCCCTTGCCCATCTCCTGGAGTTTTGCATAGGCCGCATCGGGATTGTCGAGCACGCCGGCAATGTCGGGATAGATGCGCGGCTCGGCCCAGGATCCTTCGACCGCTACGGGGATGCCGAACCCGACCGGATCACCGGCACGGCCCTGGCCCTCGGTGGTCATCACGAGCTTCGGCTCGACGCGGAATGCCATCATCTTGGTGCCGAGGTCGATCGTCCCCGCCCCGGTCATGCGCACCAAGGGACCGACGAGATTAAGATCGCTCGTGGTGGCCTGACCTTTTTCGATACGGAACGACGCCGAGAGCTGGGTCAGGTCGGTGGTCAGTTCCTTACTTTCCTGCCATCCCGACAGCGGGCTCGTCGTCAGCGAGCGGATCATCTGCGCGAGGTTGAGGCCCTGGATGGCGCCATCCTGGAAATTGGCAAAAGCCGTGCCGGAAAGATTCGACATGATCGCGCGCTGGCTCTGGCCGGTGGAGCGGACCGTGATCTTGGCCTGCAGCCTGCCATCGAGCTTGTCGAAACCGGCGATGCCGCGCAAAAGCGGCAAGGCGCGCACGCCGACGAGGTCGCTGCGCATGAAGTAAGCGGGGGTCGCGGCGGAGGCGTCGATATCGATTTCGCCATTGGCCTGCCCGCCATAGGCCCCGAGATTGGAAATGGCGCATTTGAGAATGCCGCCTGAGAGCGTGGAGTCGATCGAGACGGGGGCAAAATGTGACTGGCCGAGATTGAGTTCGGCTGCGGAAACACGGACCTGGGCGTCGATATAATTCAGTCCGTTGAGATCGAGGGTAACATTGCTCCAGGATTGCGAGGCAGAGTTCGACGGCACCTGCGAGGGGGATTGCGAATCCCGCAAGCTGGCCGGAGCCCTGCTGGCGGCGATGTCGAGCCGCTGGAAGTCGAGATCGAGTTTCACAAGCGGCTTGCTCGCTACGTCGACCGCGGCCCAGCCGTTGAAGGCGCCATCGCCGACCGTCCCGGAAAGTCCGTTGATCATGACGAGCGAACCGTTGAGCCGGATTTCCGCCCTGGCCGAAAGCCCTTGCAGGACGGCGGGCACATCGAGCGTCACTTCGACCGGAACGTTCTGTCGTTCCAGCGGAGGCGTGGGCGCCGTCCCCTTGATCTCGAATTTGACGGGATTGTTGCCGGCGCGCGCATTGCCGGTCACCCTGATCCTGCGATCGCCGCCCACAATCGCGTTGGCGTTGATGGCTTCGATGCGGTTCTCGACCCGGTCGCGCAGATTGGAGAAGATCACCGTGCCATCGGTGATGGTGACGCGCCCGATTGCCGGCGCCTCGGAATCGGCCGCCGATGCTGTCACCTGTTTGGAAGCGGCCGGTTTGGCAACCGCCTTTCGTTCGCGCAACAGCGGCACATTGAGAACCGGGCGGTTGATCGCCAATTCGGTGATTTCGGGGTGGCCCGACCATGCGCTGGCCAGCGTCATGTCGACCTTGATACTGCCAATGCTCAGGCGATTGCTGTCATCGTTCTGGTTCGGCTTCTCCAGCGTGATGTCGTTCATCATGACATTCAGCGATGGCCACAGGCCAATCCTGGTCGAGCCCGCGACCGTCAGGTGGTATCCGGTTTCGCGCTCGAGGCGATCCTGGATCGTCGAGGTCAGAAATCCCGAGGGAATTCCGATGATCAGTGACAGCGCTGCAATGACGACGATGGCGGCGAGGGCGATCGCTGCGAGTTTCAAGGCTTTCATCTCGGTCTTCCAGATCTGGCAAGCGGTCGACAGTGGCGAGGCCGGAACCGGCGAGCTCTTTGAGTCAAGTTTATCCCGGAAACGGGAGGGGGCTCAAAGCACCAAAAATAGTCCGCGAGTGCTGCAAAGATATGTGACTTATGACACAGTTCCGGGCTGGCGGTCCGCCGGCAACCGTTTTCGGGCGCGCAGGCTGAAGGAAAGGCCAGGCTGAAGGCAGGCAATGAGCAAACAGGCCGAATTTGCGGTTATTCTGAAGATGAACCCGATGTTTGCCGATCTCGGCGCGGACGAGTTGCAGCGGATATCGGCGCTTTGCCATACCCAGCATCTGGGCGCCGGCGAAATGCTGTTTCAGAAGGGCGATGCCGGCGACGCCCTGTTCGGGGTTCGGCGCGGCCAGATCCGGATCGAGACCGGCGCTTCCGACGGCAGCCGGCTGACCCTGAATTTCCTGGGGCCCGGCGATCTTTTTGGCGAGGTCGCAGTGCTCGACGGCCAAAACCGCACCGCGGATGCTGCCGCGGGCGAGCCGACCGAATTGTTCGTCCTGCGTCGCGAGGATTTTCTCGCCTTCCTCGAGCGCGAGCCGCGCGTTGCGGTCAAGCTTATCATGCTGTTGTGCCAGCGTATCCGCTGGATGAGCGAGCGGATGGAGGAATCGGTGCTGCAGCCGCTGCCGGTTCGTCTGGCGCGCAGGCTTTGCGCACTGGCATCCGATTTCGGCTCGGAGGTGCACATCTCGCAGGAGCAACTGGGTGTATTCGTCGGCGCGGCGCGCGAGAGCGTCAACCGTCAGCTGCAACTCTGGCGCAAGGAGGGCATCCTGGACCTGCAGCGCGGCCGCATCCTGTTGCAGAACATGACCAAGCTGACGGCGGTGGCGCGGAACGAATAGGGCCTCACTCCGCAGCGGGCGAATGCACGACACTTGGCGGCGGTTTGTGATCCTTGCCTTGATCGGCCGACGCGGCGTGGTCGCCGCCACTTGACGACAACAGTCTTTTGCCGAAGCGCCAGCTCAGTTCGCCGATATCGTCCATCACCATGAACATGGCGGGGACGAAGACCAGCGACAGGACGGTCGAGAACAACAGCCCGCCGATCACGGCAAGCGCCATCGGTGAGCGGAACTCGCCGCCGGCGCCGACCGCGAGCGCGGAGGGCATCATGCCGGCCACCATCGCCACGGTGGTCATGACGATGGGCCTGGCCCGCTTCATGCCGGCGTCGATGATGGCCGCTTCGCGCGGCTTGCCATCGCGCATCGACTCCACCGCGAATTCCACCAGCATGATGGCGTTCTTGGTCACGATGCCCATTAGCATCATGATTCCGATCCATACCGGTGTCGTCAGCTGCTTGCCGGTCACGAGCAGGGCCGCGATCGCCCCGCCGATCGAAAGCGGCAGCGAGAACAGGATGGTGATCGGCTGCAGGAAGGTGCCGAACAGCAAGACCAGCACCGCGTAGACCATCATCAGGCCCGCAGTGATCGCAGTGGCGAAGCCCGCCGACAACTCGTTGAGGCTTTCCGCATCGCCGGAAGGATTGACGCTCACGCCCTTGGGAAGGCTCTTCATGACCGGCAGTTCGTTGATCTTCCTGGTGGCATCGCCGAGCGCCGAATTGCCCACAAGATCGGCCGCCACGGTGGCCTGCCTTTCGCGGTCATAACGATTGATGCTGGTCGGACCCTGGTCGAGCTTGATATCGGCGACCACAGACAGCGGCACGCCGCCACGGCCGCCGCCCAGCGGCACCCGCAATTGCTCGAGCACCTGCAGGTCGCCACGCGCGCTGTCCTCGAGCTGAACGCGGATCGGTATTTGCCGATCGCCGGCGTCGAACTTGGCGAGCGCCGGACCGACGTCGCCGATGGTGGCGACACGAATGGTTTCCGACAAGCTTTCCGTGGAGACGCCGAGGCGAGCGGCCAGATCCGCCCTCGGCTGGATACGAAGCTCCGGCCGGTCGAGCGAGGTTTCCGAGATCACATTGGCGATCAGCGGAATGCGCTTCATCTGGTTGGCGAGTTCGCTGGCGACATTGTTCACGATATTGCTGTCGACGCCGGTGACGACCAGCGAGATCGCACGCAGGCCGTTTTCGTCGAGGAACCAGAAGCGGATATCGGGGACGTTCTCGAGTTCCTGGCCGATGGCAAGCTCAAGCTGGCGCTGGGTGATCTTGCGCTCGGTCTTCGGCGTGTAGTTGATGATCAGCGCGGCGCGGCGCACCTCAAACGTGCCGGGCGGCACCCGCCCGCCGTCGACGAATACGCTTCGTACTTCGGGTCGCTTGCGCAGGCGCGTGACGATTTCTTCGGTGATCTTTTCGGTGTAGGCAAGCTGCGAGCCCGGCGGCAGCTCCACGGCCAGCAGCGAGCGCGCGGTGTCCTGCGCGGGCAAGAAACCCTGCGGCAGCAGCGTGATGCTCCAGATCGAGGCGGCAAAGATCGCAAAGCCGATCAGCACGGTGATGAAATAGTGCTTCACCGACCAGGTCACGAGGCGCGTGTAGAATTGCAGCGCGCGGCCGGGCGGGGGATCTTCGTGCGGATGGTCCTTGAGGAAATAGGCGGCCAGAACCGGCGTAACGAACCGCGCGGCGAGCAGCGAGAAAAACACCTGCACCGAAACCGTGATGCCGAATTGCTTGAAGAATTGCCCCGCAATTCCGGACATGAAACTCGCAGGCGCGAAGATGGCGATGATCGTCAGCGAGATCGCGATGACGGCGAGGCCAATCTCGTCGGCCGCTTCAAGCGCGGCGCGGTAGGGCGACTTGCCCATCCGCATGTGGCGCACGATGTTCTCGATCTCGACGATCGCGTCGTCGACGAGAATGCCGGTTGACAGCGTGATGGCGAGGAAACTTACCAGGTTGAGCGAGAATCCGAGTATGTCCATCGCCCAGAACGCCGGGAAGATGGACAGCGGCAGCGAGATCGCGGCGATGATGGTGGCCCTGATATCGCGCAGGAACAAAAGCACGATGATGACGGCGAGGATGGCGCCTTCGAACAAGGTCGAGATCGCGGCCTCGTAGTTGCCTTTGGTGAATTCGACGGAGGTGTCGATCAGCTTCAGATCGACGTCAGGATGGGCCAGTTTCAGCGCGTCGATCCGCTTCTGCACGGCGGCGGCGACGACAACGTCGCTGGCGCCCTTCGATCGCTTGATGCCGAGCGCCACGACCGGCTCGCCGTTGAAACGGGCGAAGGTTCTGCGGTCGGCGATGGTGTCGGTGACGGTGCCGAGATCGTCGAGGCGTACCTCGCCGCCGGTCGGCAGGCTGATCATGGTTCCGGCGAGGTCGTTAAGCGTCTTGGCGCCGGCGAGCGTGCGGATAGCCTGGTCGTTTTTTCCGATTTCTGCCCGGCCTCCGGCGAGGTCGACATTGGTGCCGCGCAACCGGCGGCTGACGTCGACGGCGGTCAGGCCTGCAGCCTGCAGGCGGTCGGGATCGAGCGAAACCAGGATCTCGCGATCGACACCGCCGATGCGCTCGACCTGCGCGACGTTGCGCAAACCCTGGAGCGCACGCTTGACCACGTCGTCGACAAAATATGAAAGCTGCTCCGGCGTCTTGCCAGGCGAGATCGCGGCATAGGTGACGATCGGCAGCCCGATCACGTCGACGCGCTGGATCAGCGGTTCGTTGACGTTTTGCGGCAGGTTCGCGCGCACCCGCGTGACCGCGTCCTTGACATCGTTCAGGGCGCGGTCGGTGTTGGTCTCAAGCGCGAACTGGATCGTCGTCACCGACAGGCCGTCGGTGATTGACGATGAAATGTGCCGCACGCCCTCCACGCCCGACACACCGTCCTCTATGGTCTTGGTGACCTGCGCTTCGAGTTCGGCCGGCGCCGCGCCGAACTGCGATACCGCGACCGAGATCACGGGAATGTCGGCGCTTGGCAATCGCGTCACCGCGAGCCGGGTGAAACTGAGCCAGCCGAGCACCAGAAGAATGATCGAAAACACGACCGCGGGAAGCGGATGCCGGATCGACCAGGCCGAGATATTCATTGCCATCAGCGTGCTCGCGTTCGATCGAGTTCATCGGCGAACATGGTCTTGATCTGGTCGCCGTCGTGCAGTGAAGAGCCGGCGTCGGACACGACGATTTCGCCGACGTCGAGGCCCTCGAGAATTTCCGTGGACGTGTCGGAAACCAGCCCGACCCGGACCTTGCGCGTCTCCACCGTGTTGCCTTTGACCACCTGGACGGTCAGATGGTCAATCGCGGTGCGCGGGACCGCGACCCCGCAGCTGCGCTTGGCGTCGATGCTGGCCTGGGCGAACATGCCGATCTTGAGCGACGGATTGTTGGTCAGCGAGATCCTGATGTGACCGAGCTGGGTGTTGCGATCGATTTGCGGGGAAACCTGCCTGACGCGTCCGACGATATCCGGGCCATTGTCGCGGCTGATCCGCGCCGTCGCGCCGGGATTGATCTTCATCATGTGGACCGCCGGCACTTCCGCATCGAGTTCGACTTCGCCATTGACCGCAATGCGGAACATTGGACCGGCTAGCGGCGAGGCCGGCGCGCCCACGATGGTATTTACCTGCGTGACAAGGCCTGCGGCCGGGGCGCGCACCGAGACCGGCGAGGCGCCTCGGGCGCTGCCGCCGGCCGCGGCCAACTGTGCCGGGGGTGGCGTCAACCGCGCCAATTCCTGATTTTCGGTAACCGTCTCGCCTTCGCGGACCAGCACGTCGGTGACCCGGGATCCCTCCTGGTCTGCTCCGGCCACTGCCTCGCGGCGCGGCACGACAAACCCGGTAACCCGCACCAGATCGGAGAAGCAGGCATTGGTGGATTTCGTGACGATTACGAGGGCGCTGCTGGGCGTATCGCTCTCTTGCGGACGGGAGCGGTGCTCGAACCAGTACCAGGCCACGCCGAGGACTGAAAAAAAAGCCACCGCAAGCACAGGCCTGAGATTTTCGGAAAGCGTCATCGCGATATCAATCCAGACCTAGTGTGGCATTCAGAAGTCCGCATCATCATTGCCGCAAGCCTGTCATGCGGTCTTCTGAACCAAAGCCCCACTGGAATCAACAAGAAGCGGGTATTCACAAACGAGGACGCCGCACCACGATGCGAACTTCGCAAATCGGGACCGTCGCTCCCGTCGTTCCTGTTCCGGCGCCGGCTGCACCCGTCCGAATACAGGAGAAAGACAAAGGCGTCCCGCAGGAACGGGGCGCAAGCTCGTTTGCCAAACTCTTTCAGGGCCATCCCTGTTTACTGGACGCCCGTAACTCATTTCTGCGCGGTGGATTTGTTTTCCATGTTCACGACCTGGACCCGGCGATTGACTTCGGACAACGGGTTAGCCGGATCTTTCAATTTGGTCTTGCCGTATCCGACGGTCACCAGGTCCGAGCCCGCGATGGCGAACTTGTCGACCAGATAACGCTTGATCGAATCGGCGCGGCGCTCGGAGAGATCCTGGTTGTAGCTGTCGCTGCCGACCGCATCGGTGTGGCCGGCGACAACGAAGGTCGAACCTTTGAGTTCGGGGTTGGAAAGCGCCCGGCCCAAAGCCTGAACCGAGGGGAGCGACCTGTTGCTGATATTGGCTGAATTATAGTCGAAGTTGATTTCCAGATCGATCTTCGGCTTGTCCTTGACAATGGTGGCGATTTCCTCGCGCTCGATCGCCGAGAGCGAGCGCGTAGGCCGGTTCCGCAGGCTCTGGATCAGTTGCCCTTCGGCCGCGGCTGCGGCGGGGTCGGTTTGGGTTTGCGGGCCGGTCGAAAGACCCCTCGTGAGGGGCTTCTTTGCCGGCGCCAGCGCCCGCAGGATTTGATCCTCGGTGACGTCATCGGCCTTTGCCACGCCGATCGAGAGCGCGGCGCCGATCATCAGCAGCGAAACGATCGCAACGAGACTTCTCGTTTTGAAGATTTCAAGCATTTTTGTCCCTCCTGCGCGCCGTTACGCGGTTGCTTTAGATTGCCACTTGGCCGGAAATGGCCGCGGCATTTTGCCTATCTGTCTCGGGCTCCGGCCCCGAGGTTCGCCGAGGTGCAACCATTGACCTCAAATGATCGTCAACGCACGCCGTAACCTGCGAATTCCTTGACGATATTCGGGTCCATCGCCTTTGCGTTGGCGATGTCGACATCGCCTTCTGCAACGGCACCGTTGCGTTGCTTGGCGAGACCACGCCCATATAGCGAGGAGGTCAGCCGCGGGTTGATCTTCAGAGCGGCGTCAAAGTCGGCGATGGCGTTCTTGTTCTGCCCGTTCTTCAGGTTGAGCAGGCCGCGGCTGTCGAGGGCGTCGACGAAATTGGGGCGCAGCCGCAGCGCCTCGTTGCAATCCCGCAGCGCCGATTGCAGATCGCCGATCACAGCACGGGTCCAGCAGCGGTTGTTGTAGGCTTCCACGTCTTTCGGGTTGAGCCTGATGGTGTCGTCGAAATCTTTGACGGCAAGGCTATATGCGCCCTTGCTGGCGTAAACCTGTCCGCGCCGGTAGAGCGCGCCCGCATCGTCGGGATTCTCGGCGATCCTGGCACTCAGGCTCTTGATGATCGGATCGTCCGCGAGCGGTGGCTGGGCCGGAGGGGCTCCGTCATTGCCTGGAGTGCTGGGGAGCGGTGGTTTGTCGCTCGGAATGTTCGGCGCTGGCGCCGGCTTGTCCGGCGGTGGAAGTTCCGCTTTCGGGGCCGGCGGCGGAGAGGGTGGCGGGGGTGGCGGCGACGGTTCGGCACGCGGCTGCGGTGGAGGCGGCGGGGGCGGCGAGGGCTCGGGAAGTTGTGGCTGCGGAAGGTTCGCCATCGGACCGGGCGGTCGCGCGCCTGGAATGAATGAAAAATCCTCGGCCAGCGAAGAGGAAATCCAGGGCACCTGCTCGCTGCGTGACGCGCGGGTGACGCCGACGCGAGTCCGGTTCAGCGTCTCCTCGGCCATCAGGTCGGGAACGCGGATCTCCTTAAGAAGCTCCTGAACGAACAGGCTGTGATCGCCGCCGTTGTCAGAGATCACGGAGCTGAGCGCCGCCGAATACATCACGAGCGTTCCATTCGGCGCGATCACAGGCGCCAGGCCGGCGGAAAAGCTGCGGAACCGGCGCTCGTATGGATTGCGTCGGGAAGCGTCGATCAAGGCGATCTTGACGCCGGCGCCGCGATTGTTGATCTCGTTGAGCACCGTCTCCAGGCTGAAGCCGTCGCGGCGGACGTCCGCCTCGGTCCAGATCTGAGCATCGACCGGGATCAAGTAGCTCTGGCGGTTGGACTGGATGCCAAAGCCGCTGAAGAAGATCAGCGCGATGCTGCCGGGCTTGATGTGGCCGTACAAACGGTCGAAAGCCTTCCTCATTCCGTCGCCGGTCAGGTTGTCACCGACATCGACGGTGAAGCCATCGCGCTTCAGTTCGTCGGCGACGTCGCGTGCGTCGTTGATCGGCTCCTTCAAGGGAGCGTCCGCGTCCGGGTATTTCGCATTGCCGATGACAAGGGCAAACCGGTCCGCAGCCATGCCGGTCGACGGCAAGACCGGCGCGATCGACAGAATCAACAGCGCAAACAACGAAAAGCGGATTCTCATACGACGTCAGTCCAGCCAAAAAGGCGCCGATCCCAGCCCCGCAACTCGGCGACCTTACCCCACGAAAAACGCATTATCAAATCGCGCCTCCAGCGGCTGTCAACAGCCCATCGGAGCCATAATGACCGCGACGATTGATCGCGGTCGCCTGTCAAAGGCGGCCGTCGATGTCAGGTCCGGCAGTCATAAATGTCATCGATGCGACACATCCTAGTGTCCTGATTCCGAAGTTCGTATCATTGCACGGCATACTCGTTTACGAACTTCGGAATCGAAAGGACGCCGGCAAATCTATGATTCTAGTGTGGCTTCTGGTTCAGAAGTCCGCATGACGAATTCGCGGCAATAATGATGCGGACTTCTGAACCGCCACACCAGTCGGTCGGCATTTCCAATCGGGGTGGGCATTGAAGACCTGGACGTTTGACCTTTTTTCCTGGTGGTGGCTTGGTAGTGCGCGCCTAACGCAGCCAGAAAAAAGATCGTCCCATGGAAAACGTCTACGAAATTTATGCGCTCCGCTATGCGACGATGTCGCCGCGCACTCCCCATATGAACTACCTCTCGCCGGACCCACACGAGACCACGGCCTCAGACCTTGACTACTTCGTCTGGCTGATCCGGGGCGGCGGCCGCGACATCCTGGTGGATACCGGCTTCAACGCGGAAGAGGCCGGCCTGCGCGCCCGCAAGCTTGCGCTCAACCCGGTGGATGCCCTGGCGCGCTTCGGCGTCAAGGCTGAGACGATCAGGGATGTGGTCGTCACGCACATGCATTATGACCACGCCGGCAACCTCGACCTGTTTCCCAATGCGCGATTTCACCTTCAGGACCGCGAGATGAGTTATGCCACGGGGCGCTGCATGTGCTTTGGGTCCTTGCGACATCCATTTTCGGTCGAACACGTCACGCTGATGGTGCGTCACGTCTACAGCGAGCGTGTCACCTTTCACTCCGGCGATGGCCAGATTGCGCCGGGCGTCACGGTGCATCGTGTCGGCGGCCATTCCGACGGGTTGCAGGTAGTGCGGGTCGAGACGGCGCGCGGGCCTGTCGTGCTTGCGTCGGATGCGGCGCATTTTTACGGCAACCTGCATCGCCGCAGCCCGTTTCCAATCGTCTATAACATCGGTGACATGTGCCGGGGTTGGGAGATTGTCGAGCATCTCGCCGGTCACCCCGATCGCATCATTCCCGGCCACGATCCGCTGGTCGCCGAACTATACCCGCGCGCCAGCGACCAGACCGATGCTTTCGCACTTCACCGGGCGCCGTCACGTTCCTTCGCAAAATAGGCTGTCCGAACGGCCGACGGCCAGAGACTCAATACGCCTCTGACTTCCTTGCCTCTTTGATCGTTTGCACAAGGTCGAGACTGTCCTCGATCTTGCCGAGCAGCCGCGCGAAATCCCTTTGTTCACGGCTGGTGAGACAAGACATGATCTCCCGTTCCTTGTGCTTCAGGCGCGGAATGAGTCTCTCGTAGAGTACTCTTCCCTTGGGCGTCAGGCGCAGCACGAACTCGCGGCGGTCGTCCTCGTTTTCGATCCGCTCGACGAACTGGCGCGCCATCAGCGCCGTGACCGCCCGGCTGATGGTCGATTTATGCGTGCGAGTGCAGTGCGAAATATACTGCGCGCTGCAAGCTTCAGTGCGCAGCCCAAGGGTTGCGAGCACCCGCCACTCCGGAATATCGAGGCCATAGCGTTCGCGGTATTCGCTGGAAAGCGCCGCGGAAACCTCGGCGGCAAGGCGGTTAAGGCGGAAAGGCACAAACCTGAACAGGTCCAGTCGCAGGCGGCTTCTGGACGCGGGTTCCTTCCGCGAACCGTTGTTCGCCCTTCTCGAAAGCGCCTTCGGCAAAAACCACTCCAATTTGAGTTGACGGCGGAACGCGCGCGGAGTTTAGATCGTTGCAGATGCGACTATCTTACCGGGCATGGCGCCCCTTGGCCAGAGCGACGCGAGCATGGCACAGTCAAGGACCCAGTCAAACTTCGGTTATCGCCGCCACGCCGATCAGGACCAGACCGGCGGTGGCATTTCCGCATATCCGGTGGCGGTAATCGGCGCCGGACCGGTAGGACTGTCGCTGGCGATCGATCTGGCGCAGCGAGGCCAGCGCGTCGTGCTGCTCGACGATGCCGACCGGATCGGCGAGGGGTCGCGGGCAATCTGTTTTTCGAAGCGCTCGCTCGAATTCTGGGACCGGCTCGGCGTCGGCCAGCGCATGGTCGACAAGGGCGTGGTGTGGAGTGTCGGCAGGATCTTCCACGGCGCGGCGCAGCTCTACCAATTCGATCTGTTGCCGGAGCAGGGTCACAGACGGCCGGCCTTCATCAATCTCCAGCAATTCTATGCCGAGGCCTATCTGGTGGATCGCGTCGGCGAGCTGCCGACGATCGACCTGCGCTGGCGCAACAAGGTGATCGCCCTCGAGCAACGCAACGATCATGCGATCCTTACCATCGAGACGCCGGAAGGGCCTTATCGGATCGGCGCGAACTACGTCATCGCCTGCGACGGCGCGCGATCGTCGCTGCGGCGGATGGTGGGCGCCGACTTCACCGGCCAGGTTTTCGAAGATCAGTTCCTGATCGCCGACGTGCGAATGACGGCGGAATTCCCCACCGAGCGCTGGTTCTGGTTTGACCCACCGTTTCATGCGGGCCGCTCGGCGCTGCTGCACAAGCAACCCGACGACGTCTGGCGCATCGACCTGCAGCTCAATCCGGATGCCGATCCGGTGAAGGAGAAGTTGCCCGAAAATGTGCGGCCACGGATCGCGCGCATGCTCGGCCACGACAGGTTCGATTTCGAATGGATATCGCTTTACAAATTCCAGTGCCGGCGAATGGACAAATTCATCCATGGCCGCGTGATCTTTGCGGGCGATGCCGCGCATCAGGTCTCGCCGTTCGGGGCGAGAGGGGCCAATTCCGGTCTGGAAGACGCCGAGAACCTTGCCTGGAAGCTGGACCGCGTGCTCAGGCAGGCTTCACCTGCAAGTTTGCTCGAAAGCTATCACATCGAACGCAGTATGGCGGCCGACGAAAATATCCGCGAGTCGACGCGATCGACCGATTTCATGGCGCCCGCCACGCGCCAGGAGGCGCGGTATCGAAAGGCGGTGCTGTCGCTTGCCAAGGAAACCGAATTCGGAAAACGCATGATCAATGGCGGACGGCTCTCGGTGCCATCGATCTACGATTCCCCGCTTTCGACCGCCGACTGCGATTCATGGCGCGGCGGCCCGCGGCCGGGCGCGTCCATGCTTGATACGCCGATCACCGCGCCCTCAGGCAAAAGCGAATATCTGACCGGCGCCTTTATCGCGTGCGGTTCGCAATTCACGCTGCTTGAATTTGCGGACGGTGTCGCAGCCGATATTCCCGAAGGCGTCGGCACGATCCGCATCGGCGGCACGGGCGGCTATTCCGATAGGGGTGGGCTTGCGGCCCAACGTTACGATGCAAAGCCCAGCACCGCCTATCTGCTACGCCCTGACGGCTACGTCGCCGCACGTTTCCGTCATCCGACGCGAGCTGCGCTTCAATCCGCGTTGGCTCGCGCTGCCGGCAGCAACTGAGGTTCACATGGTCCTGTCTACCCGCTCGAATTTCGAAAAGCCCGACGATGCCTTTCGCGCCATTGTCGAAGCCCATCGGGGGCTGACCGAGGCGCAGAGCGCCGATCTTGATGCGGCGCTGGTTCTGATTCTCGCCAATCATATCGGCGATCTCGGCGTGCTGGGCGAGGCGATTGAGCTTGCAAAACGGCGGATGCTGGAGGCAAGCCAGCAGCAGCAACAACAATAGCGCACAAGGAATCGGATTGATGGCCAAGGGTTTTGCATCGACGACGGATCTGACCGAGAAGAAAATCACGTTTTCCGAAATCGGAACCGATCTCTATGCCTTCACGGCCGAGGGCGATCCGAATTCGGCCATGATCGTCGGCGACGACGGCTGCATGGTGTTCGATGCGCAGGCAACGCCGGCGATGGCGAACAGGGTGATCGAGCGGGTGCGCAGTGTCACCGACAAGCCGATCAAATATGTGGTGCTGTCGCATTATCATGCGGTGCGTGTGCTTGGCGCCTCCGCCTACAAGGCTGAAGCCGTGGTCGCCTCGCGCGAGACGCGCCGGCTGATCGAGGAACGCGGCCAGCAGGACTGGGATTCCGAATATGGCCGCTTCCCCCGGCTGTTCCAGGATGCGCAAAGCATTCCGGGCCTGACCTGGCCGACATTGACCTTCGACGGCGCGATGTCGATCTATCTCGGCAAACGCGAGGTGCGATTGCTGCAGCTCGGTGCCGGACATACCTCAGGTGATATCGTGGCCTGGGTTCCGGACGCGGAAGTGATGTTTTCCGGTGATCTGATTGAATACCACTCGGCCTGCTACTGCGGCGACGCGTATTTGCGCGAATGGCCGGTTACACTGAACGAGATTCTCGCCTTCAATCCGAAGGCGATCGCGCCGGGGCGCGGCGATGCGCTCAAGGGTCTGTCCATCACTCGCGAGGCGATCGCGATGACACGGGATTTCGTCACCACCCTCTATGGTGCCGCGGAATCGGCGGTGGCCAAAGGCCGCAGCCTCAAGGAAACGATGCCGGCCACCCGCGCGGTGATGGACCCGAAGTTCTCGAGCTTTGCGATCTATGAGCATTGCCTGCCGTTCAACGTCTCGCGCGCCTTCGATGAAGCTTCCGGAATCGACGACCCCGTGATCTGGACCGACAAGCGCGACCGGGAAATGTGGGCGGCCCTGCAAGGAGGATGACCATGAATATCAATACCTCACCCGACGTGGCGAGCCGTACCTCCACCAATATCACGCCGGGTTATATGTCCGGCTTCGGCAACAGCTTTGAGACCGAGGCGCTGCCCGGCGCCCTGCCGATCGGGCGCAATTCGCCGCAGCGCTGCGCCTACGGGCTTTACGCCGAACAGCTGTCCGGCTCGCCCTTTACCGCGCCGCGCGGCAGCAACGAGCGCTCGTGGCTTTATCGCATCCGCCCCTCGGTCAGGCACTCCGGACCTTTCGCCAAGGTCGATGCGCTGCTGTGGCGAACCGCGCCATGCCATGAGCAGGAGCTTTCCATCGGGCAACTGCGCTGGGATCCGGCGCCGATGCCGAAAACGGAAATGACCTTTCTGCAGGGCGTGCAAACCATGACCACCGCAGGCGACGCAGGCACGCAAGCCGGCATGGCCGCGCATGTCTTTCTCATCACCAGGTCCATGGTCGATCAGAATTTCTACAATGCCGATGGCGAGATGCTGTTCGTGCCGCAGCAAGGCAATTTGCGCTTCGTCACCGAGTTTGGCCGGATCGACGTCGAGCCCGGCGAGATCGCCGTGATCCCGCGCGGCGTGAAGTTCCGTGTCGAACTCACGGCTGGCCCGGCGCGCGGCTACATCTGCGAAAACTATGGCGGCGCCTTCACGCTGCCCGAGCGCGGCCCGATCGGCGCCAATTGCCTCGCCAACGCGCGCGATTTCCTGACCCCCGTCGCCGCCTATGAGGACAAGGAGACGCCGAGCGAGCTGTTCGTGAAATGGGGCGGCTCGCTGTTCGTGACCAAACTGCCGCATTCGCCGATCGATGTCGTGGCATGGCACGGCAACTATGCACCCTACAAATACGATCTGCGAAGCTATTCGCCGGTCGGGGCCATCAGTTTCGATCATCCCGATCCCTCGATCTTCACGGTGCTGACCTCGCCATCAGAGACGACCGGCACCGCGAATATCGACTTCGTGATTTTCCCGGAGCGCTGGGCGGTGGCCGAAAACACGTTCCGGCCGCCCTGGTATCACATGAACATCATGTCGGAATTCATGGGGCTGATCTACGGCGTCTATGATGCCAAGCCGCAAGGTTTTACGCCCGGCGGTATCAGCCTGCACAACATGATGTTGCCGCACGGCCCTGATCGCGAAGCCTTCGATCATGCCAGCAATTCCGAGCTGAAGCCGGTCAAGCTGACCGGAACCATGGCTTTCATGTTCGAGACGCGCTTTCCCCAACGCATCACGGCGCATGCGGCAAGATCCGCAACCCTGCAGCACGACTACGCCGATTGCTGGAAGGGTTTGGAAAAGCGGTTCGATCCGAACAAGCCGTAGCTTGCTTCCCTCTCCCCTTGCGGGACAGGGTGGCGAGGACAACGTCCGAGCCGGGTGAGGGGTTCAGTTCCAGTAAGGTAGTTACCCCTCACAGGGTTTCTCACTTCGTTCGAACCACCCTCTCCCGCAAGGGGAGAGGGTAAAGAGGCGTCAGGAAGAAATGACCAGCCCCAACGATCCCACGCTTTGCTCGTTCATCCCGGTTGATGCGGCGTCGGACTTTCCGATCCAGAACCTGCCTTATGGCGTGTTCTCGACGTCCGCCTTGCCGGCGCCGCGCATTGGAGTCGCGATCGGTGACTACGTGCTCGATCTCTGGGAACTCGAACAGGATTGCCGGCTCGTTGTCGGCGACCTCGGCGTCTTTTCGGCCCCGACACTTAATCCTTTCATGGCGCTGGGACCGAAGCTGTGGACGCGCACGCGCGCGCGGATCAGCGAGTTGTTGCGTCACGACAATCCCGAGCTGCGGGATAATCCGACCTTGCGTGAGCGCGCGCTGGTGCCGATGGCGCAGGCGAAGCTGCACCTGCCGATTGCGGTCGCAGGATATACGGATTTCTATTCGTCGAAGGAGCACGCCACCAATGTCGGGATCATGTTTCGCGGCAAGGACAATGCGCTGCAGCCGAACTGGCTGCATATGCCGATTGCCTATAACGGCCGCGCGTCAACGGTCGTGGTTTCCGGCACCAGGGTGCGCCGCCCGCGCGGCCAGTTGAAGCCGCCGAATGGCGAGCTTCCAGGCTTTGCGCCCTGCAAGCGGCTCGATTTCGAACTCGAAATGGGCGTGGTGATCGGGCAGGCGTCAGCGATGGGCGGGATGCTGACCGAAGCGCAGGCCGAGGAAATGATTTTCGGCTTCGTGCTGCTGAACGACTGGAGCGCGCGCGACATCCAGCAATGGGAATACGTGCCGCTCGGACCGTTCCAGGGCAAGGCGTTTGCGACCTCGATCAGCCCATGGGTGGTCACCCGCGAGGCGCTGGAGCCGTTCCGCCTCTCGGGGCCGAAGCAGGATCCGGCGCCCTTGCCCTATCTGCGGCAGGCAAAGCCGAACAATTACGATCTTGAGCTTGAAGTCGGCCTGCGCGCTGCATCCATGAAGAGACCTTTGCGCATCTGCCACACCAATTTCAAATACATGTACTGGTCATCGGTGCAGCAACTCGTGCATCACGCTGCCTGCGGATGTGCGATGAATGTCGGTGATCTGCTTGGCTCCGGTACCATTTCCGGGCCGGAAAAGAGTCAACGCGGCAGCCTGCTCGAGATTTCCTGGAACGGCACCGAGCCGATCGAGCTCGAAGACGGCATCACCAGGACTTTTCTCGAGGACAACGATTCGCTTGTGATGCGCGGCTGGTGCCAGGGCGATGGTTACCGCATCGGTTTCGGCGAAGTCGAGGGAACGATCCTGCCGGCGGAATGACTGTGAGAGGCGTTAGCGCTCTTCCGGAGGAATATCGCGGATCCGTGCCGAATGCGCGGCGATATCCTCAAAGCCATATTTGAGATGCACGCGCTTGCTCGAAGCAGGGTTCTTTGCCAGCGACACGCCCGGCCGCCATTCCTGCGCCGGCCTGATTGGCCGCGGTGCAAATCCGCCGCCGCAATTCGGGCACGCATTGCCGAGCTTGGTCTCGACGCAATCGGCACAGAAGGTGCACTCATAACTGCAGATCCGAGCTTCGGTCGAATTCGGCCGAAGATCCTTGTCGCAATATTCGCTTCGGTCGAAGTTGCAGCGCCATGATGGTCGTATCCTGCAGCGTTCTTCAATGAGCAAAAGCTGTTGCTATTTTTTCGACCGCCATTCGTCAAGCAGCTCCGCAATCTCCGCTGCTGTGGGCTCGCGGATGGCGGAAGGCGTGCGCGAAAACCGCGGGGCAGGAGCGGGCTGGGTCACCCCATGGCGATTGACGAACGTCTTTCGTGCCGCCATGTGCGGGTGAAGCGGAGCTTCCGCCATGGTCAGCACCGGCGCAAAGCAGACGTCGGTGCCTTCCAGGATCTTGCACCACTCTTCGCGCGTCCTGCTCCTGAAGATTTCGGTCAGCTTCTGCCTCAGCGCAGGCCAGGCCGCGCGGTCCATCTGGGCGTCGAAGGCTTGTTCCGAAAGGCCCAACAATTGCCGGAGCAAGTCATAGAACTGCGGCTCGATCGAGCCGATCGAGATGAAATTGCCGCATGCGCACTGATAGATGCCGTAGAAATGCGCACCGCCGTCGATGAAATTGCTTTCCCGCCCCTCGGTCCAGCGGCCGATCGCGGTGAAGTCGAAAAACATCGACATCAATGAGGCCGCACCATCGCACATGGCGGCATCCACCACCTGTCCCTTGCCGGACGTCCGGGCTTCCAGCAGTGCGGCGAGCACGCCGACGACAACGTAGAGCGCGCCGCCGCCGAAATCGCCGACCAGGTTCAGCGGCGGGACCGGTCTTTCGCGAGGGCCGATCGCCGCGAGCGCGCCGGTCACCGAGATGTAGTTGATGTCGTGGCCGGCCGCCTGCGCCAGCGGGCCTTCCTGGCCCCACCCGGTCATGCGGCCATAGACAAGGCGCGGGTTTCGCGCGTGCACGACATCGGGGCCAAGCCCGAGCCGTTCCATCACTCCCGGCCGAAAGCCTTCGATCAGGGCATCGGCGTGATCGAGAAGCTCGAGGGTCTGCGCGATCGCCGCCTTGTCCTTCAAATCGATCCCGACCACCTTGCGGCCACGCGCGGCTGCCGATTTCAGATTCCTCTTCGCTCCGACGCGCTCGAGCGTAACCACCTCGGCACCCATGTCCGCCAGCATCATGCAGGCGAAAGGGCCGGGTCCGATGCCGGCGAATTCGATGATGCGAAAACCCTCCAGCGGGCCCGCGGCCCGGGTCGATGAGTGAGGCTCCGATCTGTCGGGCACTTTATCCTTCCATCGACTCGGGAAGGCGAACGCCGCTACCCGGCCTGTGTGACGGCACGCTGCGCCATTACCTTGATCAGATTGGCGCGGTAATCGGCCGTGCCGTGGATATCGCTCATCAAGCCGCTGGCCGGAATCCTGATGTTATCGAGGGCGCTCGCCGTCCAATTCGCCTTGAGCGCGGCTTCGATTGCGCCGACGCGCATAACGCCACCGGACGAGGCGCCGGTGGCGGCCGCGCGGACGTCGCCGGACCTGCTCCTGGCGACGAAGACGCCGGTCAACGCAAAGCGCGATGCTGGGTGCGGGAATTTGGCATATCCCGCCTTGGCGGGAATCGGAAACGAGACCGCGGTGATGATCTCGCCGTCGTCAAGCGCGGTTGCAAACAGGCCTTTGAAGAAGTCATCCGCCGCAATCGAACGCTTGTTGGTCTTGACGGTCGCCCCGAGCGCCAGAAGCGCGGCCGGATAATCGGCCGCCGGATCGTTGTTGGCGATCGATCCGCCGATTGTGCCGCGGTGACGCACGGCGGGATCGCCGATGACCGAGGCGAGGTGGGCAAGGGCCGGTATCGCCTTTTGTACATCCGCACTCGTAGCCACATCGTAATGGGGCGTTGCAGCCTTGATGGTCAGCGTGTCGCCGGAAGCCTCGATGCCGACGAGGTCCTTGATCCGGGCGAGATCGATGACGTCCGAAGGCGAGGCGAGCCGCTGCTTCATCACGGGGATGAGCGTGTGGCCGCCAGCGAGGTATTTTGCCTCCTTGCCCTTGGCGAAGAGCGCGGCGGCTTCATCAACCGAGGAGGGACGATGGTATGTCGTGGAATACATGGTTCATCTCCCTCTCATGCGTGGCCATTGATGGCGTGCCACACCCGGTCGGGCGTCGCCGGCATCTCGAGCTTGTTGTTGCCGATTGCGTCCGTGATCGCGTTGATGACGGCAGCCGATGCGCCAATCGCGCCCGCCTCGCCGCAGCCCTTGACGCCCAGCGGATTGCCCGGACACAGGGTCGTCGTGTGGCTCAATTTGAACGACGGCAGATCGTCGGCCCGCGGCATGGCGTAATCCATGAACGATGCCGTCACGAGCTGGCCCGAACCGTCATAGACGGCGTTTTCGAGCAGCGCCTGGCCGATTCCCTGGGCGAGCCCGCCATGAACCTGGCCTTCGACAATCATCGGATTGATCAGCCGGCCAAAATCGTCAGCCGCAACGAAATTGACGAAGCTGGTCTTGCCGGTGCCGGGGTCGACATCGAGCTCGCAGATATAGGCGCCCGCGGGGAAGGTGAAGTTGCTGGGATCGTAGAACGCGGTTTCCTTCAAGCCCGGCTCCATGCCTTCGGGCAGGTTGTGGGCGGTGTAGGCGGCCAGCGCAACCATCGGCAGCGCCAGCGACTTGTCGGTACCGGTGACCTTGAACTCGCCGTTTTCGATGACGATGTCGCCCTCCGACGCCTCCAGAAGATGCGCCGCTATTTTCTTGCCCTTGGCTTCGACCTTCTCCAGGGCCCTGAAAATCGCGCTGCCGCCGACCGCGAGCGAGCGCGAGCCATAGGTGCCCATGCCGAACTGCACCTTGTCTGTGTCGCCGTGGACGATCTGCACCTGGTTGATGGAAATACCCAAGCGATCCGAAACCAGCTGCGCGAACGTTGTCTCGTGACCCTGGCCGTGGCTGTGCGAGCCCGTGAGGATCTCGATAGTGCCGACCGGGTTGACGCGGACTTCCGCTGATTCCCACAGACCGACGCCGGCCCCCAGGCTGCCGACCGCCTTCGACGGCGCGATGCCGCAGGCCTCGATGTAGCAGGAGACGCCGATGCCGCGCAGCTTGCCTTCGGTCTTGGCCTTTGCCTTGCGGATGGGGAAGCCGGCGTAGTCGATCGCCTTCATCGCGGCGTCAAGCGAGGCATTAAAATCGCCGATGTCATAGGCCATGATCACCGGCGTCTGGTATGGGAAGCTGGTGATGAAGTTCTTGCGCCTGAGCTCGGCGGGATCGACCTTCAACTGCCGCGCCGCGGTTTCCATCATGCGCTCGAGCAGGTAGCTCGCCTCAGGCCGGCCCGCGCCGCGATAGGCATCGACCGGCGTGGTGTTGGTGTAGACGCCCACCACCTCGGCATAGATCGCCGGGATCACGTACTGCCCGGACAGTAGCGTCGCGTAAAGATAGGTCGGCACGGCAGAGGAGAACAGCGACATATAGGCGCCGAAATTGGCGTGGGTTTTGACCCTGAGCCCCAGGATCTTGTTGTCCTTGTCGAACGCCATCTCCGCCTTCGAGACGTGGTCACGGCCGTGGTGATCGGTGAGGAACGCTTCGGTCCGGTCGCCGGTCCACTTGATCGGACGGCCGGTCTTCTTCGACGCCCACAGAGCCACCATTTCTTCGGGGTAGATGTAGATCTTGGAGCCGAAGCCGCCGCCGACGTCGGGCGCGATCACGCGCAGCTTGTGCTCGGGCG
>NZ_DATMLW010000169.1:0-2188 GCF_035570375.1 Bradyrhizobium sp.
GAGGGATGATTCGTGCCAGGCGTCGAGCAGATAGAGCCGCTGCTCGGTTTCGCCGCCATGGCGGGCATCCTTGCTATGGACGTGGAGGCAGTAGGCACGGCCGTTGATCTGAGAAGCGCGCATTTTCACGAGCTCAATCAGGCGCTTTTCCAGGCCGCACTGCTGGATATAAGCCTCGACCCGCTGCACCGCGCGCATCGCGTCGGGTGCCGCCTTATAGGCGTTCAAACGTCCAGCTTCCATAGAGACCCTCCATGTTTCCCGAACCCGCACGAAACTCAGCGATGCTACCAGTGAAATATATTCACGTCGATTTGGACGCCGTGAGAGCGCGAATCCCGTGATTGGCGCAATAGCGATCAAGGGCACCCGGCGTACTAGAAGTGTCGGCGAGCGCCACATAGGTGTCTGGCCGCAGCAAATAGATTGCGTCGCGCGCCAGACCGGCCGCCTCGTGCTCGGGTCTCCAGCTAACAACATGCAGCGGCACGTCGTGACTGGCGCACCAAGCCGCCAGTTCGGCGCTGGCAGAGCCATAGACATGAACCTGCCAGGTCATCGCCGCGAGGGATTCAAAATTATCCTTGCCATCAATCGGCACCCACGGCAGCCGGTCACCGCCATGGACGTGACCAGCAGAGCCGGCGCTCAACGGCCCACTGCGGTAATTCAGGGTGATCTGCGAGACTGTCCGAAAGATGTACTCTCGAACCGCCTCGAACGCGATGACCTTCGGGAACAGCACTGGCGCGACGCGGGTACGAAGGATATCGGCGATCCGGCCCTCGGCGGTGGCGAAGCTGAACACGCGATCGGTGGTCGCGACCAGCCGCCGGGCAAAGCCGATCCGTTCCGCCTCGTAGCTGTCGAGCAATTTGTCGGACGCATGGCCGGCCAGAACCGCCGTGAGTTTCCAGGCAAGATTGATGGCGTCGCCAATTCCGGTATTCATGCCCTGACCGCCGGCGGGACTGTGGATGTGAGCCGCATCGCCGAGCAGGAAGGCCCGACCGTTGCGGAAATGCTCGGTCACCCGGTGATGAACATGGTAGGTCGAAAACCAGTTCACCTTCTGGACGTTGACTTTGAGCTTCGTGATCGCCCGGTCGCTGACGTCTTCGAACTTTAGCGTATCGGCATGATCGGCTCGCTCGTCGCGCACGGTTCCGATTAGGCGCGCTCGACCCTTCCCGGCCAGGGGAAAGACCGCCAGGAAATCGGCCTCGTCGAGATCGACGTGCAGTTCGCCGTCGAGCGCAGGGCCGGCGGCTTCAACATCGGCAACATAGAAGAGTTGCCGATAGGTGCCACCCGGAAAGCCCGTACCGATCGTCTCGCGCACGAGGGAACGCGCCCCGTCACAGCCGGCGATGTAGATAGCCTCGCAGGTTTCCTCCGGGCCCTCTGGGCAGCGAAGGCGGGCAATCACGCGCTCGCCCTCGTCCGTGAAGCCGGCCAATTCGGTCCGGCGCTCGACCGAGACGCCGAGCGCCTCCAGCCGCTCGCTCAGCAGTCGCTCATGCTGGTCCTGCGGGAAGATCTGCAGGAACGGATAGGGGGTCAGGTCCGAACCGATATTCTCAAACGGCAAGCGCGCCGCCGGTTCGCCCTTGACCCACAAATTGACTGCAGGAACCTTGTGACCATGTTCGACTACGGCGTCGGCAAGGTCGAGCTGGCGGTAGAGTTCGAGCGTCCGCGCTTGAACCGCCAGGGCCCGCGAGGTGGCGCCGGGCTCTGCCGCCTTGTCGACTATGCGGACCTTAACCCCGAGCTTGGTGAGCCAGAGGGCCAAGACCAGGCCCGTCGGACCGGCGCCGATGATCAGAACGTCAGTATGTGTCATTTCGTCATCCATCCATCGACGCCCCCGATTGCCGGCGTGAGCAGGCCGCGCAGTGCCGTGCGGGAGTGCTGGTCGGCGAGCGCGTTCAAATCGGGCGGATTGGCAGCGACCGAGCCGAAGACCTCGCGAAAGAGCATGGCCATGACCATCGGGCCCATGAGCGAAAAAGCGTGCAGGCGCGGATCGCCGGGGGTCACCTCGCCGCGCGCCTGGGCGCGCGCGATGATCCCTGTGACTATCCCGATGACACTCGCGACGACATCGTCGTGCCAAATGCGGGCGAGGTCAGGGAAAGTCCGCGACTCGCCGATCACCATCCGGGCAATCGCCGGCACCCGGCCG
>NZ_DATMLW010000170.1:0-53656 GCF_035570375.1 Bradyrhizobium sp.
CACTGGAACGGTCATCGCTTCAGATGCTCGAACTTGATGCGGTGAATGTGCTCACGGAATAATTCTCTCCGAGAAGGCGGTATGGGCTGTATTTTTTCAAGAGAATGCGGCGTCGGGAAAGAAAACGCTGGCATATCATCTGGCCGACCTGGGCTATAATCAACCAGCGGCGTATAACCGGCAGCGACATTGATGCAGTAAAGGAGCCTGTCGCTACGCTCAAGTGCTGCGGCCATCACATTGCATTCTACCATCCCTGTCATCGGCCATTCCCATATCGGACCAACAAGATGGATGATGATGAGAAGGGTCATAGCGGGTTAGGCCATCCCAGCAGTAGCGAGCCGTTCACATCTGCTATACAGGCGCGAACATCGGTAATGGTTCGGTCACCAACTTTCAACGATCTGATGGTACTGACGGCGCAAGCGCGCTCAACGCTCGCTGCAACAGGTGGATGCTGCAGTACCGCAATTAGAAACGGCGCCGTCGCCGACGCCGTCCCTAGTGCTGCACTGAAACCATCCGCAACGGGGCAACGCGGGTCCTATTCGTCCTCGTGCCCCAAAAGCTTGCCGGTCTTTCGATTGACGAGATGTATCCTGGTGCAAGCAGGAACTGGGGCATGCCTTTCCAAATGCTTAAGAAAGCGGACCGGAAAAAATAATTATCCCCACGATTCAAAAAGGGAGGTCAATTCGCTATATTAGAATCAATTCGGCTGCGGTCGAAGGGAGATCGCTTGCGATCGCCGGGGGCGTAAGGCCCCCGTTTTTCTTTTATGGCAGCCATTTTCTGCCGCATCCCCTTATGAGCTTGCTCGTGGGGTGGCGGTCATAGACTTTTTCCAGCGCCTGAATGATCGCCGCTCCATAGTCATCAGGAATCGTGATGTTTTGCTGCATGAACTTGAATGTTCGGTGGGCGGGGTGAGCAACCAGGTCCGCCACCTGTAATCCGGCGACGTTTGCAGTCTTGGGCTCAAGGCGTAGTTCGCGGGAGATAAGCCGCGCCTGCACGATGTGAGGCTTTATGAAGTCGGTCCCGTTGTCGTACAGGTAACGAAAGGCGCGGCGCAATCGCATATCGTGCCAAGGACCTCTGGCTTCTCCCATCACATCGCCAAGGGCAGCATTGCGGGTCAGCCATAGGATAAACCGCTCTACCAGGCACCTGAGAACGTAGTGATAAGGATCGAAGTGCCAGGCCTTATACTTTTCAAAGTGCGATTGCTTGTCGATCGAAACTGTAAAGGCAGGACCAGGCAAATACCCGATCAGATCTAAAAACTCCTCGTCAAATTTGGTTCTGAGGGCTTCATCCCTTAGGACCGAAAAAATGCCTTCTCGGGCAATCAATTCTCTTCTGTGAAGTATAACGTCGGTGCTCTTAAAGATGCGTCGTTTCAGAGCGGAAAGTCGAACGGTGAAGGTCAAATCGTGCACGTCTTGCCGAAAGACAATGCCGGTTAAGCTGAGGTACCGCTGATTCTGGTCCTTCCTATGCGCCTTAAGATCGCCAGTTCCGGTTTCGTCGAAGTACAGTCTGTACCGGCGTGTGGGATGGATGAATGTCATATTCTTAACAGAGCCAACTCGACAAGTTTAAACAAGCCGCGAGCGGTCTCGAAATTGACGACGACGAACGCTCCGATGAAGTGCTCGGAGAGATTTCCAGTAAAACTAACGAAAGTAAAAAGCTGTAGCCTTCTGTCCGATTCAGTCGAAGTGACGGCGCGTCAAAACCTACCTCAACGGCGGCGACTGGCAGATCGTTGACGAGCACACGGAAGTCGAGTCCGGGAAGCGGTCGGATAGGCCCGCCCTGGAGAAGGCCCTGGCCGCTGCACGGCTTCATCGGGCCTCTTTGGTTGTTTCCAAAGTCGATCGCCTGACGCGCTCTGTGGCCTTCCTATCGCGATTGCTGGAGGCTGGCGTCGACGTCCGCTTCGCCGACCTGCCTCAGATTGAGGGTGCTACCGGGCGTTTCATGTTGCAGCAGATGGTTGCTGTCGCCGAACTGGAAGCCGGCATGATCTCAGCCAGAACCAAGGCGGCCCTGGCGGCGGCGAAGAAGCGTGGCAAGAAGCTTGGCGGAAATCGCGGCGTGAAACCAACCGCAAAGATGCGGGCCTTGTCTCGGGCGGCCCTACAGGCGCGTGCTGATGCGAGGGCGGCGGACATCGGCCCGACAATCAAAGCGCTCCGGGACGCCGGCGCGACGAGCCTGAGGGCCATTGCGGACGGGTTGAATGCCAAGGGCATTCCCACTGCGCGCGGCAACGGCGAATGGCAGGCCGTCCAGGTCCAGCGCGTACTGGAACGCCTCGACCCTTTCGTCGAGGGCGGCGCAAGCGAAGCAAATAGCCTGGACGCCGCGTAGCACCAACACGCCTATCCCGACGAACCTGCGATGCGGCAGAACGCCCCGGTACGGCGGTCGCTGGCGCGGGTTTGACCCTTGGCCGGTGTCCCAGCCCGCCCGCGCGCCTGGGTGGCTCCGCCGCGCGCACGGGCCGGTCCTATGGCGGTCCTACGGGCGATTTCCGAGGACCGGGACCGGTGAGAGATCAGTGGTAAGTGCTTTATTTTGCTGGTAAGTGCGCGGGGGATCGAACCCCGGACCCCGCGGCCGAAAGACGCGGGGACCTGGCCGACTTGATTCCGCCCCTGATGCTCTACTTCAAGACCATCAGCGTGAACGGATAGACATAGGCCTGCAGCATCACATAGAGGCCGACCAGACAGGCCAGCGCGATCGAATGCTTGAAGACGAAACGCAGGATCGAGCCTTCATGTCCGTACCAGTTGGTGGCGGTGGAGGCGACGACGATCGACTGCGCGTCGATCATCTTGCCCATGACGCCGCCGGATGAGTTCGCCGCGGCCATCAGGACCGACGACAGACCCAGCTGCTCCGAGGTGATCTTCTGCAGATTGCCGAACAGAATATTCGATGCGGTATCCGATCCGGTCAAAGCGACACCGAGCCAGCCGAGCAGCGTGCCGAAGAACGGATACAGAATGCCGGTCGCCGCGAACGCGAGGCCCAACGTCGCATCGATGCCGGAGAGGCGCGTCAGTGTGCCGATCGCAAGCATTGCTGAGATCGTGATCAACGAAATCGCGCAAAGCCTGATAGTGCGGCCATACTCCGCGATCATCTTGGCTGGCGAAAATCCTGCCAGGAAGCCAGCGATGATCGCCGCGATCAACATGCCCGTTCCGGTGAACGACAGGTAGGTGAACCCGAACACCGCCCCTTCCGGCGTCGGCTTCGCAGCCACCGGCGGTACCTTGTTGATCATTTGATGCAATTCGGGGACCTGGTAATTCCAGACAAAGATCTTGTTCGCCCAGGTTTTGAACTCGCCGCTCCCCCAGATCAGCATCACGATGCAGACGATGATCCATGGCAACAGAGCGCTCCAGAGCTGCCCCTGAGTTAGGGGTGTCTTATCAAGCGGCTTCGCCGGCGTCATCGTCGCCATGGATTCGTCATTGCCACGCAGTGCCGGCGACAACCAAAGCTGTTTCGGCTGCCACACCCTGAGGAACAGAATCAGGCACCCCATCGAAATCAGCGAAGCGCCGATATCGACGATCCACGGATTGATGAAGTTGGAGATCACGAATTGCGGGACCGCGAACGAGACGCCGGTGACCAGAATGGCCGGCCAGACCTCCTTCATGCCTTTCCAGCCCGCAAAGGCCCACACCACCCAGAACGGAACGATCAGCGAGAACACTGGCAACTGCCGGCCGACCATCGCACCGAGGATGTAAGGATCAAGACCGGTGACTGAAGAAAGGCCCTGAATCGGCGTACCAAGCGCGCCATAGGCAACAGGCGCCGTGTTGGCAATCAACGACAGACCGGAGGCCGCAAGCGGCGAGAAGCCAAGACCGATCAGGACGGCACCGGTCACCGCCACCGGCGTTCCGAACCCCGACGCCCCCTCAAAGAAGGCGCCGAACGAGAAAGCAATCAAAAGCAATTGCAGCCGACGATCTTCCGTGACGCCACCGACGGCTCGCTTCAATAATTCGAATTGACCGGTTGCGACCGTAAGCTGGTAGAGAAAGATGACATTCAGCACGATCCAGCCGATTGGGAAGAAACCCGCCACCACGCCGAGCAGTGAGGCGCGAATCGACATGTTCGCCGGCATCGTGAATACGAAGATCGCGATGAGATTGGTCAGGATCACCGCAATGATGGCAGCGATATGCGCCTTGACTTTGCCGCTTGCGATCAAAACCAGCAGCGTGACGACGGGTATCGCCGCGGCGATCGTCGATAACACGGTGTTGCCGAAAGGATTATAGACCTGATTCCACATTAGGTTTCCTCCCACGCGCTGTTTTACACCCAACCCGCGTGAACAGTCGGTACGCCTGGCGCGATTGTCGGGGTCTTTCTGGCAAAGCACGAAATCCGAGGCGAATTTGGCTTTGCCAAGCCCGCTCACAAACGCGCGACGTGTGAAGGCCCCCTGCCCTTCGCCGTAATCGGCATGCTAGGGTTGACTCGGAGCCCGGGACAAGCGAACGCAGACTGCGGAGATTACAACTTTAGTCTAGAAGCTCCTTTTTTCGCTGAAATTTCGGGCCTTGCGGCCATTTCCCGGAGACCGCAATCTGTGAACAACATCCGCTTCAGGCCCGCGACCGTATGGCGGATCGCTGCTCCCTATTTCCGCTCGGAAGACAAATTTGCAGGCCGCCTGCTCTTGGCGTCGGTAATCGCGATCGAACTGCTGGTGGTCGGGATCAACGTCCTCTTGAACCAGTGGAACAACCGCTTTTTTACTGCGCTGCAGGAGAAGAATTGGGACAGCTTTGTCAGGGAGATCGGTATCTTTTGCATCCTGGCCTTCTGCTACATCGCACTCGCTGTCTACCAACTCTATCTCAACCAATGGCTTCAGATCCGCTGGCGGAACTGGTTGACGCGCCGCTACCTCGGCCAATGGCTGCATGACGCCAACCACTACCGGATGCAGCTTCAGGGCGATGCCGCCGACAATCCGGACCAGCGCATTACCGACGACGTCAAAATGTTCGTCGATCAAACCCTGACCATCAGCGTCGGCTTTTTGAGCGCGGTGGTGACGCTGGCTTCCTTTGTGGTCATCCTCTGGGGCCTGTCGGCTGAATCTCCATTGACGATATCCGGCAGCGAGTTGCACATCCCCGGTTATCTGGTATGGGGCGCGCTGATCTACGCCATCTTCGGAACCGCGCTGACCCATTGGATCGGCTCGCCGCTGGTCGCGCTTGATTTTCAACAGCAGCGCTTCGAGGCCGACTTCCGCTTCAACCTCGTTCGGGTGCGCGAGAACGCCGAGCAGATCGCGCTGTTGCGAGGCGAGGGCGCGGAACGGCAGCGGCTTTCGGAGCGCTTCGGCCACGTCGTCCAGAACTGGTATAAGATAATGGAGCGGACCAAGCGGCTGACGGCATTCACGTCAAGTTATGCTCAAGCCGCGGTAGTCTTCCCCTACATTCTGGTTGCGCCGGCCTTTTTCGCGGACAAGATCCAGCTAGGCGGTATGACGCAGACCGCATCCGCCTTTTCCACCGTGCAACAGTCGCTGTCGTTTTTCGTCTCTGTCTATCGCGCGCTCGCCGAATGGCGCGCGGTGATCGCGCGCCTCGAAGGCTTCGAGGAGGCGATTGCCAGCGCCGCAAAACTGGCCGCCGACGCGATCGACATCCAGGCCTCAAACGACAAGAACCGGATCGAGATCCGGCGGTTTCTGCTCCGCCTGCCCAACGGAAAACCCCTGGTCGCAGCCGATTGTTTCGACATTCGAAGCAACCAGCGCACGCTGGTCACGGGCCCGTCCGGAGCCGGCAAGTCGACCTTGTTCCGCGCCATCGCAGGCATCTGGCCGTTCGGAACCGGCGTGATCACGATCCCATCCAAGGCCACGTTGATGATGCTGCCCCAGCGACCGTATTTTCCGGTCGGCACGCTGAAGGCGGCCATCGTCTACCCCTCCGAACCGGACACATACGATTCGCTGGCCGTTGCAAACGCGTTGAGGTCGGTGGGCCTGCCGCAACTCGCATCGCGGCTGGAAGAGGACGGGCACTGGAACCGGATGCTATCGCTCGGCGAACAGCAACGGCTCGGGATCGCACGTGCGCTCCTGCACGGGCCGCAATATCTGTTCCTCGATGAGGCGACCGCCTCGCTCGATGAGACTTCTGAAGCCGCGCTCTATCGTCTCCTTGCCGAGAAGCTTCCGGCAACCACGGTGGTCTCGATCGGCCACCGAAGCACGCTCGAGGCCTTCCACGAGCGCAAGGTCGTGCTGGCCCCAAAGGGAGACCGATTTGCGCTACTGGACCAGGGCGTCGAGCCTTCCTCTACAGCCAGCGCAGCGGCCACGCTCGGCCCAGAATCAGGCGATGCCAGAGATAAGCGAACGCCATTAGCAACAGCGCCCCCGAGAGCACCGGTGCGACCAGGAACGACCAGGGAAGGCCGCCGGAGACCACCAACAGGGGATTGATTCCGGCCGGCGGGTGGAACGTTCCTGTGAGGTACATCGCGAGCACGGCCAATCCGACCGCGGCGGCGGCGGCCCAGGCTTGCGGCCCCGCCAGGTGGAGCACGAGAAGTCCGACCAGCGTCGCCACCAGATGGCCGCCCACCAAGGCACGGGGCTGGGCCGGCTCCACATCCGGCGATCCCACGACCAGGACGATGGAGGTGGCGAAGGGAATGAGGACCAGCGGGTAGTGGGCCGCCAGCGAAGACCATTCCATGCCGCCGATGGCAAAGGCCACTCCGAGCCCTGCAGCGGCCGCCTGTGCGATATTGGAGGGGTCGACGCGGCGATGCGCCTTCTTCGCGACCTCCTGCCAGTCTGGAACCATCGGTCCCCCCAAAACGAAAAGGCGGCAAACGCCCTTGCCGCTCCTTCTACGACATCATGGAAGAAAAACTACTTCAGATTGCTCACCGCGGTCAGGTCGGCCGAGAGCTTGACGATGCCGGCTGCGCCGCACCAGTCAGAGCCGAACCCGTTTGGATTGACGGGGGTCACATTGCCTGGAATGTTTGCATTGAACGCGCTGGTGAGGGAGGCGCAATCGCCCTTGCTCAGGTTCGTATCCGAATAGCGCAAATCCAGGGTGAACACTTTGTAGGTAAAGCTGATTCCGACATTCCAGGTGTTGTAGCTGGGATAGGGAATCCCGACGGGTGCCGCCGTAATGCGATAAAATGCATCCGTTGTCCCGAACCACTGACGGCCGAATTCACCCGACAGGTAGGCGCCGACCCCGCTGGATCCGAACCACGGCTTCGGTGCCGTTACCCGTGCCGTCACGGAGGCGTAATCACCCCAGGCGCCTGAGTTCAAAAAACTGGGCGTATAGAATTCATTGGCACCAACCGCGAAGGTGTCGTTGATGGTCCAGTTGAACTTGCCGTAAGCCTCAAAGAAGCTGAGGTTCTGCTTGATCTGGGTGAAATCGGGGCCCTGCGCCAAAGGCGAACCGGGCGGGCAAACGGGAACGCCGCCGGGAAAGCTCTCCTGGCACTGTCCGCCCGGGTAGAGATAGCCCCAAAGACCAACATCGAAGGCGAAAGCGCCAAAGGTCGGTCGAATACCGCCGTAGACGTCGACCTCGGCGGCCGCGTGGTTGGCAAAGGAAATGCTTTCCGCGGCCGTGCCGACGTAGAGCTGCAAGTCCTTGTTGATGTTGTAGCGCGGCTCGAAATAGACCGCGACCGATGGCTTGTGATTGGACTGGGTGATGCCGCGGAAGATGTAGTCGTTCATGACCGCGCCGCCGAACGCGATATCCCAGGGATCGAACGGCGCTGGCGGCGTCGCCTTCATGGGCAAATCCGCGGCGAAAGCCGAACCGGTCATCGCCCACAGAGTGGCGAATACAGCCATCTTTTTCATTGGAAGTCCCATCACTGTCGCCCCGGCGTCGGAACGACAGGACGGCGGCCCAATCAAAGAGCTGCAATCTGTTGCGGGGTATTTCGATTATGAGGCAAAAGAAGTGATCAGATGCACATTTTTCATGCGCGTTTGGAATCATATCCTGCGACTGTTGTATGGCGACAACAGCTTTTCCGGGGACAAGTGCTGGATTACTGCTCGGTCTCGCACCCCGATCACCGGCGAATCGGCTCGGCCCATAACGGCGAAAGGCCGCAGCGAACGCGGGCTGCGGCCTTTCGATCAAGGTGAATGAGCCCGAAGGAAGTTTCCTTCTATTGGCTTTCTTCCCCGCCGGAGGAGGGCGAATGCTCCCACGACGGCGCGGGGCTCGATGAAGGCGAACTGGGCATCGCCCAGCTTGATTCCGACGGAGCCGGAGTAGGCGCCTCTGCCGGCTTGGGTGCGGCCGGCTTGGGAGCGGCCTTTCTCGCGGATGCCTTTTTCGCGCTGGCCTTCTTGGCCGATTTTTTGGGGGCGGCCTTCTTTGCAGATTTCTTGGCCTTCTTCGCCGATTTCTTTGCGGACTTCTTGGCGGATTTTTTGACAGATTTCTTGGCCGATCTCTTCTTCGCTGCCATTACCTTTTTGCTCTTAGCCTTCTTGCCTTTTTTCTTTCTGCCTTTAGCCATCGTGATCCTCCTGTTGAGCCGTGTCTATCGAGCGCTTGAGGTCGTCTGCTTCCATGCAACGCCAATCGATCAGTTCGATCCTGGCCGGGGACCCCCTGTCGCCCAATCGAGAAGCTCAATCGTGTGCACCACAGGAACTGACGTGCCGCCGGCAATCTGCACCATGCATCCGATATTGCCTGCGGCAATCATATCCGGCTTGACCATCGCAATATTGGCGACCTTTCGATCGCGCAATTTGTTCGCAATGTCAGGCTGGAGAAGGTTGTAGGTCCCCGCCGAACCGCAACACAAATGGCTCTCGGGCACATCTTTCACCACGAATCCGTTCTTGGAAAGCAATTCTTTCGGGGCTTGCGTGATTTTCTGCCCGTGTTGTAGCGAACAGGCCGCGTGATAGGCGACGACAATCTCGCCGAGATGCTGTGCCGGCATCAGATCGAGGCCGCCAAGATATTCGGTGACGTCCTTGGCCAGCGCCGAGACCCGCGCGGCACCGGCCGCAAAACCGGGGTCCTTGCGCAGCATGAAACCATAGTCCTTGATCACGGTGCCGCAGCCCGATGTCGTGACCAGGATCGCATCAAGGCCGCCGCGTTCGGCCTCGGTCAGCCAGGCCGTGACGTTGGCGCGGGCGCGCGCCAACGCGTCGTCGTCCCGTCCGAGGTGATGGGTCAGCGCACCGCAGCATTGCTCATCCCGGACCAGGACCACCTCGATGCCATGACGCGTCAAAACATTGATGGCGGCCTGATTGATCCGCGGTGCCAGAACCTGCTGCGCACACCCCTGCAGCAGCGCGACCCGTCCGCGCCGCTCGCCTGTGGCCGGGAACACGCTGCCAGCTGCGGCGCCGGGCGATGGCAGGCGGCCCGGGGCCAACGCCAGCATCGCCCTGATCCGCCCCAACAGGCTCGGCGAGGCCGAAGGCCCTGCTGGCGGCAGCAAGGCAACCAGCGGCCGGCCCAGTCGCGCCAGCCTCATGCTGAAGCGAAACCAGGCCGGCCGCGGCAGCACCAGCGCAAGCGCCGAGCGCAACAGCCGCTCCGGCAGCGGCCGCCTGTATTCCCGTTCGATCCTGACCCGCGCCTGATCGACCAGATGCATATAGTTCACGCCCGACGGACAGGTGGTCATGCAGGCAAGACAGGAGAGACAGCGATCGATGTGCTTGACCACTTCTTCGGTCGGCGGCTGGTTCTTTTCCAGCATCTCCTTCATGAGATAGATCCTGCCGCGCGGGCTATCGAGCTCGTCACCAAGCAGCACATAGGTCGGACAGGTCGCGGTGCAGAACCCGCAATGCACGCATTTGCGCAGGATCTTGTCGGCTTCGGCGATATCGGGATCGGCGAGCTGAGAGAGGCTGAATTCGGTCTTCATGCCCGTGTCATCCGGCCGCGGTTGAGAATGTTCCTGGGATCGAAGCTCTGACGGACCCGTTCGCTCAACGCGGCGACGCCGCTTTCTGACGGATGGAACACCTCCACGTTGCACCTCACTTCCTCGGACGCCCGCAGTAGCATGGCGTGGCCCCCTGCCGCGTCGGCGCGCGTCCGCACCAGGGCTGCCTGGGCGTCCGGCTTGGGAGGCAGCGCCGCCCAGATCAGGCCACCGCCCCAGTCGTAGATCACGTCGCCGCCGGTATCGCGCGCCAGCCCCTCGCCGAGTGCGCCGCCGGCGGCGGGTGGACAGACGATCCGCCACACCGGCCACGCGCCGAGCGCGCCCTTGACCTCGAACGGCTCGACATCGCGAACGCAAGCCCATACCGAGGCCGAGGTTCCGTCTTCGACGATCTCGGCGGCTCCGAACGGCGAGAGTGCCTTTGCAAGTGCGGCCGCGCGATGGACCGCCGATTCCGTGATGCCTTCCAGGCGCAACAGCGTCACCGCATGTAGCGGCGAACCGAGTTGGCCAAGTGCGCCCGAGGCGCCGCGAAATGCCGATTTCGGAACATGGGCCGCACCGGAAACGTCGAACGGCGAGCCCAGCGCCGCCGTCATCACCTTGTTCGCCGCGGTGTGGTCAAGTCCGCGCAACACGAGGGTGCGCTCGCTCTCCGGCCTGGGCACGACCTTCAGCGTCAACTCAGTCATGACTGCGAGCGTTCCCCACGAGCCCGCCAGCAGCTTGCAAACATCATATCCGGTGACGTTCTTCACCACCTTCCCGCCGGTCTTGAAGCTGTCGCCGAACCCGGACACCGCATGCGCACCGAGCAGATGGTCGCGCCCACCTCCCGCCTGGATACGGCGCGGCCCCGCAAGGCCCGAGGCGATCGTGCCGCCAATGGTACCGACAGCGGGAGCTCCTAGAAGCGGCGCGGTGTCGATCGGCTCAAATGCAAACTGCTGATTTTTGGAATCGATCAGCGATTTGACGTCATTGAGCGGCGCTCCCGCTTCAACCGTGATGATCAGCTCGTTCGGCTCATAGGATTTGACGGCATTGAGCGCCGAAAGATCGAGCACCGCATTGGTCGTCATTGGCTGACCGATCAACCGCTTCGAGCCGTGGCCGATGATTTCGAGCGGCTGCTCGCCGGCAATGGCCGCGCGTACCGCCTGCTCGACATCCTTTGCGTCACGTACTTTCAGAATATCCACGATCGCTCCGCATACCCTTCTCGGCAAAGGCAGGGCGTTCGCATTCGAATGCGCACTCTCTTATCCCTCCCCCATGTGGGGAGGGATAGAAACGAGTGGCGCTTCAAATGGGCTGATAACACATAGTGCCGCATGGCAAGTTCGTCATTCATCCGGCTAGAAGCGTGGAATATCGGGAAAAGCGAGCTTGCCGGCGTGCACATGCATGCGGCCAAGCTCGGCGCAGCGGTGCAGCGTCGGAAACACCTTGCCGGGGTTGAGCAAACCTTGCGCGTCGAAAGCGCATTTCAATCGCTGCTGCTGGTTCAAATCGATCTCGGAAAACATCTCGCCCATCAAATCGCGCTTTTCGATGCCAACGCCGTGCTCGCCGGTGAGCACCCCGCCGAGTTCGACGCAGGCCCGCAGGATATCCGCGCCGAAGGCCTCCGCCCGCTCCATCTCGCCGGGCTGATTGGCGTCGAAGAGGATCAGCGGATGCAGATTGCCGTCGCCGGCATGAAACACGTTGGCGACACGCAGATCGTATTTTTGCGACAGCTCGCGAATTCTCGCCAGGGCCTTCGGCAGCGCTCCGCGGGGAATGGTCCCATCCATGCAGAGATAGTCCGGCGAAATCCGCCCCACGGCCGGAAACGCCGCCTTGCGCCCGGCCCAGAACAGGTTGCGTTCGACTTCCGAATTCGAGATCTGACAGAACGTCGAGCCGCACGCTTGCGCGATCGTCTCCACGCGCCTGATCAATTGATCGACCTCGATGCCGGGACCGTCCAGTTCGATGATGAGGAGCGCCTCGACGTCGAGCGGATATCCGGCATGAACGAAAGCCTCGGCGGCGTGGATCGCCGGCTTGTCCATCATTTCCATGCCGCCCGGAATGATGCCGGCGCCGATGATCCGCGCTACGCATTCGCCCGCCGCTTCGACCTCGGCGAAGCCCACCATCAGGGCGCGAGCGGTCTCAGGTTTCTGCAGGATTCGCACGGTGATCTCGGTGATGACACCGAGCAAGCCCTCTGAACCGGTGATGATCCCCATCAAATCGTAACCGCCGCTCTCGGCGCACTTGCCGCCGATGCGAACGATCTCGCCGGTGATCAGCACGATCTCGCAGCCGAGCACGTTGTTGGTGGTCATGCCGTATTTCAGGCAATGCACGCCGCCGGAATTCTCAGCGACATTGCCGCCGATCGAGCAGGCGATTTGCGACGACGGATCGGGTGCATAATAGAAGCCGGCGTGCGCAACCGCCAGGCTGATCGCAAGATTGGTCACTCCCGGCTCGGTAACGACCACTCGGTTGTCGAAATCGATCTCGCGAATGCGATTGAATTTGCCGAGACCCAGCAGCACCGCGTCCGCAAGCGGTAATGCGCCGCCGGACAGCGAGGTGCCTGACCCGCGCGGCACCACCTTGATGCCCTGCTCGAAGCAATATTTGAGAACCTGTGAGACCTGTTCAGTGGTGTCCGGCAACACCACCACCATCGGCGGCTGCCGGTAGGCCATCAGGCCATCAGACTCGTAGGGGACCATTTCGGCGGCGCTGTCGATCACGCCTTCGCCCGGCACGATCGCGCGCAACGCTTTGACGATGGTGGCGCGGCGGTCCAATACCGCCTGGTCCGGCGCGGGCATCATGATGGCCATGTGAGCTCCTCCCGGCGGGCAAAGAAGGTCCGCGACATTGCCGATTTATGAAGAGGAATCAAGCACGTCTGGAAAGGTTTGGATAGGCCGCAAGCGGTGGAGGTGCCGGCAATATCCGACGGCTCTGCCAAGCCGCCGGTATTGGCAGCCCTTGTCCATCGGGCACGCCCTATGCCACAAGCATGCTCAGTGGAAGGCCACATGTGCAACCCCGAAGCAACGAAGGGCAGATAATGAAAAAATTTGCATTGAGCGCGCTGGTCATCATCGCATCATCGGCGGCCGCAACCGCTGCGCTGGCGCAGGATGCGGAGGCCGGCAAGACATCGTTCAACAAGTGCCTCGCCTGTCACGCGATCGGAGAGGGCGCGAAGAACAAGGTGGGACCGGAGCTCAACGGGATCGACGGCCGCAAGTCCGGCACCGCGGCCGACTATAATTATTCCGATGCCAACAAGAATTCCGGCATTACCTGGAACGAGGCCCAGTTCAAGGAATACATCAAGGACCCGAAGGCGAAGATTCCGGGCACCAAAATGGTCTTTGCAGGCATCAAGAACGAGAAAGAGGTCAACGACCTCTGGGCCTATCTTTCGCAATTCGACAAGGACGGCAAGACCAAGGGCAAATAAGCCATCGGGCGTGGGGGAGCGGCGCGAGGCCCCTCCTCCGTGGCATTTGCCATACCCTCAGCGCGATCGGCAAAGCCAAACCGTACGTCCGCCGGCCTGCGGGTCCTCGACAACATGGTCGATCGTTTCGAAACCTGACTGGTTGATCAGGCTTTGGTACTCCTCCGGCGCGAGACTGGCGTGATACAGCGGATCGCCGCGGTAATCACCAATTGCCTCTCCATGTTGCGGGCCGGTGTTGAACATCAACATCGCGCCGGGTGATGCGTGCGCCGCGAACACCGCGAACATCCTCCGCTGGTGTTCATGATCCAGGTGAAAGAAACTGTCCCACGAAAGGATGCCACCAAAGCGTCGGTCAAGTGAAACGTTGCGCATGTCGCCCACGATCCACTCCTAATCGGGCAGATGCTGCCGGCAAAGCGATATCATGGTCGGCGACGAGTCGACGCCGGTCACTTTCAGCCCATGTGCCTGCAAATGGGCCGCAACGGGAAAACCCGGCCCGCAGCCAAGGTCGAGAACGCTCTCGCCCGGCGCCAAAGCTTCCACAAAGCGGTCGTGCCAGACCTTGTCGTTCCATAAACTATTCCGCCGATCGCCGGCCCACGCGATCGCGTGTTTTTCATAGTGGCGGATGATACGGCCTGCCGGATGCGTCATGGGGTGATGCGTCATGGGTGACCTGGACTTGCGAATCCTGACCGGACCAATAGTCGGCCGCAACGGCGGTTCCGCGCGCTTGCGCTTCGATCATGGCATCGATCTCGCACACAACGACGTCCGGCGCGCCGTTCTGGATCATGTGCCCGATGCCTTCCAGCACGATCAGCTTTGCACCAGGGACGGCAGAGGCGAACGGCCGCGAGTGAATGTTGGTCGACACGGTCTTGTCGACATCCCCTGAGATCACCACGGTCGGCACTTTTATTTCCGCGTAGAGCGGCGCCTGCTCTGCTACGGCCGCCTTCAGCGTCACCAGATCGCGAGCATTGGCAAGGAATTCGCGCGGACGAAGCAAAAGGGGCGTCGCGCTTTCGCGGACAAAATCGTCCGGCATGATTTGCGGCAGGAACACGTTGCGGGCGCCCGGCGCGGTGAGGAACAGGCCAAGCGGCAGCGTGATCGTATAGGCTAGCAGAGGTCCGATCACGGGCATGGTGACGAGCTCGTTGTACCAGCCGACGCCACCTCGCCATGGATAGGCGACCGGGGCCAGCATCACCAGACCCGCGATACGCTGTGGAAAATCAAGCGCCATCCGCGCACCCAGCGCGCCGGACCATGAATGCACCACCAGGATCGCGCGCCCGACGTCAAGCTTCGCCAGCGCCTCCTCGATCATTCGGCCCTGGGCCTCTGGCGTCGAATCCTCGCGGCGGGCGCGCGAACTCCAGCCATGGCCGGGCCGATCGATCAGGATCACGCGATGCTTTTCGGCCAGTCTGTCGCCGAGCGGTTTGCGCATGGCTTCGAGATTCGAGCTCGCCCCATGGATCAGCACGACGGGCTGGCCGCCGCGCGGTCCTATGTCGACGACGTTGAGCGTGGCGCCCGTGACGTCGATCATCACACCCCGTGCCGGATAGATACGTTGCAGGGCGATGACACCACCCCACGTGACCAGCGCCAGTATCAACAGCGCCGTCGCGAATATGACCACTATCATCAAGGGAATCCGGATCGGTTTGGGCACGGACAATGTTACGGCGGGGAAACAGGCGGGTTTCGCCTGGCCTGCGACCCCAAGGGTTTTCCACCGCGCGGAAGGCATACCGCAGCGCACTTCATACAGCCGTCATCGCCGGCTTTCTATAAGCGCAGCTGGAACTCTCGCGAGCCGCCCTCAAACTTTTCACCGCCTCGCTTATCCTCGCAATTCACAGCAACGCTTTTGTCATAGAAGCATTATCGCACCGCCAACATTGGAGGGTTTTCGATGACTTCCAGATTGAACGAATCGGCCATCGACGAGATCGTCGCCAGGTGCAACGGCGACATTCGGGGAGCGCTGCAGGCGCTTCTTTTGATCAATGAGCAGCTCGAAGCTGAGCTTCAACAGCTCCAGGCGGCGGTGGCACATGGCGGCCTGACGGCACAAGGCAGCGGTCTTTTGCACTAAAGCGCGATCTGCCGGGCGAACCGCTGTCACGCCTTTAAGCAAGCGGATGTCGGATCGCCACGATTAGAGCTCCGATTCCGAAGTTCGCAAGCCATTGCGGCGACCTCTGATGCGAACTTCGGAATCAAAGGAGCTCTGGCAACTTGTTGATTTGAGTAGCGGCTTTGAATTTGAAGTTCCTGTTACGAACTTGCCGCAATACCGATAGAAACCTCAAATTCACTAGATGTCGCGGCCTTCGACCTTCTCGCTCAGCGTCTTGACCAGCTCGGGGACCTTCTCGAGGTGTGGATTGATGGCGAGCGCCTTGCGGAACGCATCGAGCGCGCGTTTGTCGTCACCGAGATCCTGCATGATCATCCCGAGCCCCGCCAACGCGCCGAAATGGCGGGGTTCGCGGATCAGCACCTGCTCGATGTCGCGCAGTGAATGGGCGTAGTCGTTCTTCAGATAATACAGCGTGGCGCGCCGGTTCCATCCTTCGATGTAGTCGGGGCGCTGCTTGACCACGGCATCGAGAAGCTTCAGCGCGACATCGGACTTTTGGGCTTCCATCGCCGCCTTGGCGCGCAGCATCAGCAAAGCCGTGGTATCGCTCGGCGTCTGCAACCAGATCGCCCAGATCCGGGCTTCGACATGTTTGGCGCTGGCCTCGTCGGGAGCGGCCTTCAGCGCGCCGAACAGGAAATCCAGCCCGCGCGTCTTGTCTGCACCGACCTTCGGCAGCTTGCCTGGCGCCTCGGGCAATTTCTTCTGCTGCTTCGGCGGCGTCCCCAAGTCCTGTGCCGGCACAAGGGCCGGCGCCGCAACGGTCATCGCGGCGACAAGAACGGCTATCTTGCAACCTCGCTCGGCGTGGAATCTCGTAACCATTTTCGAAGTCTAGACGCAGGGAAAGCCGCTTGCAAAGCAACGGCGCGTCAAAGACCCGTGAAAGGGAACAGACGGACGGCGGCCGAAACGGCAGTCAAGCCCGATTGGGTTGGAATTCGGATCAGCCTATCAGCCTTGATGCGGATCGGCGTCAGATCAGCCCTGGCGCGCCTTGAAACGGCGCTGGACCTTGTTGATCACGTACACCCGGCCCTTGCGGCGGACCAGGCGGTTGTTGCGATGACGACCGCGCAATGATTTCAGCGAGTTACGGACCTTCATGAGACAATCCTGATGCTTTGAAAGGCCGCGTCCGGCACGATCGTTCGGGAAAGCCAAAATGGCAAATCATCTTTCCCCCGCCGGCGGCCGCGCCGCCCGGGACGCGCGGTTTCTAAGCCATTGCGCCCGCAAATGTCAATCCAAACAGGTCCTCGTGGAGCCGCATCGCCTGGCCCGCCACCGGGTATCTGCCTTTTTCAACGGTCCTGTCCGTGCCGGCCATATCGTTATATGGTATAATCAATTTCGAGACCGTCGTCCCCGGGAGCTGAAATGGCCAACCTGAAGCTGCCCAATGTCGAAGACGTCGTGGCGATCGACATCCACACCCACGCCGAAGAACCCTGCGGCATGCATGGCGACGACGGGTATGACGATTTCCAGGCGCAGATGGCGCAGTATTTCAAGTCCCCCAACAAGCATCCGCCGACGGTGCCGGAGACGGCCGCTTACTACCGCGCCAAGAAGATCGCGGCAGTGATCTTCCCGGTCGATGCCGAACGCGAGACCGGTTTCCGCCGCTACAACAATGACGAGATGCTGGAGGTCGCCGCGCAGAATTCCGACGTGCTGATCCCCTTCGCCAGCATCGATCCCCACAAGGGCAAGCTCGGTGTTCGCGAGGCGAGAAGGCTGATCGAGGAGTTCGGCGTCAGGGGCTTCAAGTTCCATCCGACCATGCAGGGCTTCTATCCGAACGACCGCATGGCCTATCCGCTCTACGAGGCCATCAGCGACGGCGGCGCCATCGCGCTGTTCCACACCGGCCAGACCGGGGTCGGAAGCGGCATGCCTGGAGGCATGGGGATGCGGCTGAAATATTCCAATCCGATGCATGTGGACGATGTGGCGGCGGATTTTCCCGACCTCAAGATTATCCTCGCCCATCCGTCCTTTCCCTGGCAGGAGGAGGCGCTCTCGGTCGCGACCCACAAGCCGAACGTCTATATCGACCTCTCGGGATGGTCGCCGAAATATTTTCCACCGATTCTCGTGCGCTACATCAATTCGATCCTGCAGGACAAGATGCTGTTCGGCTCGGACTGGCCGGTGATCACACCGGACCGCTGGTTGTCGGACTTCGCCAAGCTCGACATCCGCGATGAGATCAGGCCGAAAGTGCTGAAGGCCAATGCGCGCAGGTTACTGAATATTTGATTTTCGTCCCTAGTGTCCCGATTCCGAAGTTCGAACTAGCAGCCGTAACGATACGGACTTCTGAACCGCCACACCAGCATGCAGCGATGTGCGGCGGCGATTGCTCGAGACCTGCGCGGGCCGATCAGGATGCCATCCTTGGAGCCAGCGTGGTTCCGGCATTGACCAGACTGTCGGCCAGATAATGGGCGAGTTCGCCGACGAGGCGGGAATTGCTGCGGCGCCCGAATGAATAGGCCAGTTCAATGGTCGGAAGTTGCGGCAAGCGCAAGCCGTGAGGGACCACGCGCAGCGGCGGTGTGACCAGCGCCCGCGCCAGCACCGTGATCCCCATCCCTTCCACGGCGGCCGATTTCAGGCATTCAAAGCTCGGGCTGACGAAACTGAGATGCCACGGTTGCTTGTGATCCCTCAGCGCGGCGACGGCACAATTGCGATAGGCGCAACCTTCCGGAAACAGGATGAGTGGCACGGAGGCGGCCGCATCGGCGGAATAGTTGGGGCCACTCACCCACACCAGTTGCTCGCGCAGCGCGACGGTGCCGCTCCTTGCGCCGGTCGGCTGCTTGAAGAACGCCAGATCGAATTCGCCGCGGGCGCTGCGTTTCATCAGGTTTTCCGACTGGTTGGCTTCCACTTCGAGCCCCACCATCGGATGTCTGTTCTTGAATCGCGCCAGCCACGAGGTGAAGTCGCGGCCGAAGAAGTCGAGCGGCACGCCGAGCCGGACAAAGCCGCTCAGCACATCGTCGGACATCGAGGCATAGGCCTCGTCGTTGAGCTGAAGGATGCGGCGCGCGTATTGCACGAGCTTGCTGCCTTCCGACGTCAGGTTGATCACGCGGCCCTTGCGCCGGCTCAACAGGCTCTTGCCGATCTGGGCCTCGAGCCTGGCGATCTGCTGGCTGACGGTCGACTGCGAACGGCCGACGCTCTCGGCGGCGCGCGAGACGCTCATGGTGTCGGCGACCACCATGAATGAACGAAGGCAGTCGATATCGAAATTCATAGCACGCTCCATCATCGTCAAACGCGATATTGATCATCACGATTATTCATTTTGTCACTTCAAATTTTGCGGATAACCAAACCTGGCTCGGAACAGGCGCTTTGGTTGCGCGACGCTTCCAGCCAACCCGCCGGAGTGCGGGGCGACTCAGGACATCGAGGGAGGGATCATGGCTCGCGACGGCGCATCGCTTGAGGCTGCGCACGCCTCGGTCAGGCGGTTGATCGCCGAGAAGCTCAGGTTTCTGGTGCCGATGACCATCATCTTCGTGGTCGGCTACATCGGCCTGACCGGGCTTGCCGGCTTCGCGAAGGATTTGATGGGAACGAGGGTAGTCGGCTCGGTCAATCTCGGCTTCACGTTGATCGCATTCAACTACCTGCTGTCGTGGGTGCTGGCGATCGTCTACGGGCGCATCGCCGCGGACAGGTTCGACCCGCTTGCGGCAAAGGCCGCAAGCGAAACCACCGATCGGGGATAATGTAATGAACCTGACGCTCGGTATTTTCGGCCTGATCCTTCTGATCACGCTTGGCATCACTTATTGGGCAGCAAAACGCACCTCGACGACGGCCGATTTCTACGCCGCCGACAGCCGATTGACCGCCGCGCAGAACGGTTTTGCGCTCGCCGGCGACTGGTGCAGCGCCGCCGCCTTTCTCGGCTTCACCGGATTGACGGCGCTTTACGGCATGGACGGCGCGTTTTATGCGCTCGGACCGTTGGTCGCGTTCTGCACCGTGCTGTTCCTGATCGCCGAGCCGATGCGAAATACCGGAAAGTATACGCTGGGCGACATTATCCGCAGCCGCATGCAGACGCGGACCTCGCTTCTGGCGGCGATCGCCGGAACGGTGGTCGTCAACTTCGCCTATTTGATGCCGCAAATGGCCGGCGCCGGCGTGCTGGTGCGCCTGCTCACTGGCATCTCCTACGACTGGGCGGTGATTTTTGTCGGCGTCAGCATGATCGTCTATGTCGCCTTCGGCGGCATGCTGGCGACCACCTGGGTTCAGATCGTCAAGGCGGTGCTGATGTTGAGCGCCGGCGCGATCATCCTGATCATGATCCTGTCGATGATCCATTTCAATCCGCTCACATTGTTTGCGGACGCCGAACAGAAATACGGCGCAAAATTCCTGCTCCCGGGCAACTATCTGAAGAATCCGTTCGACCAGATATCGCTCGGACTGGGTTACACGCTTGGCCTTGCCGGGTTGCCGCACGTCATGACGCGGTTCTACACCGTCCCGGACGCCAGGACCGCGCGGCGCTCGGTGGTGTGGGTGATGTTTCTGGCAGGCGCCTTTTTCGCAGGTACAACCCTGTTCGGGTTGGCGGCTGCGAACCTCGTCGGACAGGATGTCATCCGCGCGGCCGACAAGGGCGGCAACCTGACGCTGCCGCTTCTGGCGCAATATCTCGGCGGCGGCAAAGGTAGCCTCGGCGGCGACCTCATGCTCGGCTTTGTCGCGGCCGTGGCGGTCGCGACGATTCTCGCTGTGGTTTCCGCGCTCACGCTCTCGACCTCGGGCGCGATCGCGCACGACTTCTACGTCAACTGGGTCAAAGGTGGTCGGGTGGAGGGCAGGCAGGAGGTCTGGTTGGCCCGCGCGACCGCGGTGGTGATCGGCGTGCTGGCGATTGCACTCGGCATTCTCGCACAAGGCGTCAACGTCGCGGTGCTGGTCATTCTGGCGATCTGCGTCGCCGCCAGCGCCAACTTTCCGGTGTTGATCCTTTCGCTGTTCTGGCGGCGTTTCAACACCGGCGGGGTGGTCGGCGGAATGGCGGTTGGGCTACTATCTTCGGTCGTACTGGCGATGATCGGCCCGGCAATGCGCGGCGCCGACGCGTTATGGCCACTGGTCAATCCGACCGTGGTATCATTGCCCCTGGGCTTTTTAGGTGCCGTTCTCGGGACCTTGATGTGGGGACGCGACGTCAAAAACGAGCAGCGTTTTGACGCATTCCTGCTGCAGGTCCATACCGGGGTCGCATCAAAATAGATGCGCCACCACGGCGACGCCGATTCATTTGTTTGTTAACGAGAGAGATATTCCGTGACGATCCAAGCTGTTGTGTTCGATGCCTACGGCACGCTCTATGACATCCAGTCGGTGGCCACCGTTACCGAGGAGGCATTTCCCGGATATGGCGAGATCATCACCCAGATCTGGCGCATCAAGCAACTGGAATACACCTGGTTTCGCTCGCTGATGCGCCGCTACGAGGATTTCTCGGTCATCACCGGGGATTCGCTTGCCTATACCATCGGACTGCTCGGCTTGACGCATGATGCGGCAACCTTCGAGCGCATCATGGACAAATATCTTCACCTTGATCTCTATCCCGATGTGAGGGCCACGCTTGAGAGGCTGAAAGGCCGTAAGCTCGCGATTCTTTCCAACGGCTCGAGCGGCATGCTCAACACGCTGGTGCACAACACCGGCCTCGACCGCATTCTGGACGCCACCATCAGCGTCGACGAGCAAAAAATATTCAAGCCGTCGCCAGACACCTACGCCCTGATCGAAGCAAGGCTCGGCGTGCGTCCCGCCGAGGTCCTGTTCGTCTCGTCGAACCCGTGGGACGCTTGTGGAGCGAAAGCCTTTGGACTAAATGTCGCCTGGATCGAGCGGGTGACCCCCGAAGCCATGGCGCTGGCCTGCGTCAAAAGCGACGTCGTTCCCCCGCTCACGATGTTCAAGGCGCTCCGCACGCAAATGGACGAACTTGGCGTCAAACCGGATTATCGTATTCACGCGCTTTCGGAATTGCCCGATCTTATTGCCCGTTCATGAGTCTTGAATCCGTCCGCGCGTTTTTCGCCGAGAACGCCCCCGACATCGCCGTGATCGAATCGCCGAAGAGTTCGGCGACCGTGGCGCTCGCCGCGGAAGCCTATGGCGTCGAGCCGGCGCGAATCGCCAAGACGCTGAGCTTGAGGATCGGCGACCAGGTGATCCTGATCGTCGCCAGCGGCACCTCGCGGATGGACAACAAGAAGGTCAAGGCGCGTTTCGGCGGCAAGCCGAAAATGCTGGGGCTCGACGAGATCGCCGACATCACCGGCCATGAAGTCGGCGGTGTTTGCCCGTTCGGACTGAAGGCACCATTGCCGGTCTACTGCGACGTCTCGCTGCGGGAATTCGATGAGGTGGTGCCGGCGGCGGGCTCGATCCACAGCGCTGTGCGGATCGCGCCATCACGGATGGCGGAATTGGTCGCCGCCGAATGGGTCGACGTCTGCGAATAGCAGAACGTTCTTTCGCATCATCTCATCGCACGCCCTAAAGCGTTTTCGAGCGAAGTGGAAACCGGTTCGCGTGAAGAAAACGCGTCAAACAAAAGATTCGAGCCTCGGTTTTGATTCTATCAAAACCGAATAGGCTCTAAGGACGCGCGCGCCTTGGTCAATATTGGTAGTTGCGCCGAACCGGCGGCGTCACTGGCGCCGGCGGAGTCGGCGGCGGCGGATTGACGGCGCTGTTGCTTGATTCAAACACCGCGCGGCACGGTGCACTGAGCACCGGCGTGTTTTGCCGCAAACAGGCAACGATCCTGTTCACGTCCGGTATTTGTGCCCCACACAGCCGAAACACGTCGGGCGTGCAGGCCATCTGCTGCTCCATGGTTCCGCGATACTCCTGTGGAAAGACGGAAGTTCCACTCGCGGCGAGGATCGCGATCGAAACCACAAAGCTCAGGATAACCCGGTGCTCTCGCATGTCCGATTTTCCTTCGATTGGCATGCTCTTCAAACGGTTCAGCCGGCCCAAGCAAGCTAGTCAAAGCAATGAGGCCAAGCGATGGTTCTCCTCGAACAACAAAATGTGAGGGGCGCTGGTGTTCCGATTCCGAACGATTGTGCGGTTCTCATTTGTGAACTTCGGAATCGAAGGGGCGCGAGCCAACCTATGGATCTGGCGCGGTCTTGGTTTAGAAGTCCGTACGAGGAATAGGCGGCACCATGATACGGGCTTCAGGCCCGCGACATGAGAAGGGCCTGCCTTTTTAAATGTCCGCTGGTGCGAGCTGACGTTGGGCAGACTCGCTAAGCGTGCGTCGAGCTCAATCTCAGCCAAGTGTCGGACATTGTGCAACAGACCAAGGTCGGCAATCGAGGCGTCGCCTATGTTGTTGACGCCGGGGGCGCGTCATCGCGCATCCAGATTCCGGCGCGCGCAGGTCTTTGCGGGATTTGTCGTCCCTCGCCCAGGTGCAGCAGGCGCGCATCACGACAGCTTTGACGGGACTGCCCATATCACACGTGATATCAACGATCAAAAGGTTGTGGCGGTCACAGCCTATAGCGTGAACCGGCACACGGGCAAAGGCGCCCCAGTCTCGTGCTGTCGTTGAGGCGATCAGCCGTTTTGCTTTTTCAATCGCCTTGCCTTGGCAAAATGCCTGGCCAGAAAATCCGCGAGCACCTCGACGCGCGCCGGACGCGGACCGCCGGGCGGCGTCACCAGGTGCACCGCACCTTCGGCCTGCTTCCAGCCTGTGAGGATCACTTCAATTTCACCGGATTCGATCGCGTCGTCGACAATGAAGTCCGGCAGATCGGCGATACCGAGCCCTGCGATCACAGCCGGCAACAGTGCTTCGCCGTTGTTGACGCGCAACTGGCCTGCCGGCCGCACGCTCGCCTGCTCTCCGGCCGCATTGCTGTAGTGCCAGACTTCGGGCGTGGTCATATAGGCGTAGCCAAAGCACTTGTGTTGCGCGAGCTGCATCGGATGGGTCGGCCGGCCGTGGCGCTTGATATAGGACGGCGCCGCAACGGTGTAACGTGCGACCCCGCATAACCTTCGCGCAATCAGTGACGAATCCGGCAGCCGCGCGATCCGCAAGCCCGCATCAAACCCTTCCCCGATCAAGTCCACCATGGCGTCGCTAAGGTGCAGATCGACGGAAACGTCGGGATAGGCGTGCAGAAATTCCGGGAGGATCGGTGCCACCGATTTCACGCCGAACGTCATCGGCACCGCGAGGCGAACAAGGCCGCGCGGCGACACCGATAGCGCCAGCGCTTCGTTCTCCGCGGCTTCGCCGTCGGCGAGCAGACGTTGGGCGCGCGCGGACAATTTCTGCCCGGCATCGGTCAAGGCGAGCCGCCGCGACGTGCGGTTGAAGAGCCGCGCGCCGAGCCGCTTCTCCAGCCGGCCGACGGCTTTCGAAACCGTTGCCTTGGACAACGCCAATTCGCTGGCCGCCGCCACAAATGACCGCAATTCCACGACTTTTGCGAAAATCGCCAGCCCCTCGAAATCGGGAAGTTTCGTCATCTGGATGCTCCGCAATGGCTAATAAACGGAAACAATAAGTTTCAATTGTTTCTATTTATGCACGATCGGGAAGCGCATATCCAGATGCTCAATCAGACTTCAACGGAGTTTCCGATGATCGAACACAGACCTTTCGACAGACTAGGGGCGGCCGACCACGGCTGGCTGAAGGCCAGGCATCACTTTTCATTCGGCAGTCATTACGACCCCGACAACATAGGCCACGGCGCCTTGCGTGTGTGGAATGACGACGAGATTGCGCCGAACACCGGCTTTCCCGCACATCCGCACGCCAACATGGAAATCATCACTTACGTCCGCGAAGGCGCCATTACCCACCAGGATAGTCTCGGCAACAAGGGCCGCACCGAAGCAGGCGACGTTCAGGTGATGAGTGCTGGTTCCGGGATTCGTCACTCCGAATACAATCTGGAGCCGAAACTGACCAAGATCTTCCAGATCTGGATCGAACCGACGAAGCCAGGCGGTCAGCCGACCTGGGGCGCCAAGCCTTTCCCGAAGGCCGACCGCTCCGGCAATTTCGTCATCATTGCCAGCGGATTTGCCGGCGACAAGGACGCGCTGCCGATCCGTGCCGACGCGCGGGTTCTTGCGACCACGCTAAAAGCCGGCGAGAGCGCGCAATACAAGCCCGGCAAAGCACGCCATCTCTATCTGGTGCCGGCGGCCGGCAAGGTCGAGATCAATGGCATCAGCGTCAACGCGCGCGACGGCGTCGCGATCCGCGACGAAGCCGCGCTGAAGATAACCGCGCTGGAAAATTCCGAACTGGTGCTGGTGGACGCTGCGTAGGAACCGCGGCGCTCGAAAAGCAACGACGTCATGCGCGGGATGTAGCTCCCGCGCATTGGAAATCCCAAACGGCGAATTGCCGGTCAGGCCGGCGATTGGCGCTGCAAAGTCAACCTGATTTCAAGGAGACAATCATGGCGAAAGTTCTTGTTCTTTATTATTCCGCATACGGCCACATCGAAGCCATGGCGAACGCGGTGGCGCAAGGCGCCCGCGAAGCCGGCGCTTCGGTCGACATCAAACGCGTTCCCGAGCTTGTACCGCCGGAGGTCGCGAAGGCATCATACTACAAGGTCGATCAGCAAGCTCCGATCGCGAAAGTCGAAGATCTCGCCAACTATGACGCCATCATCGTCGGCACCGGCACCCGTTTCGGCCGAATGTCGTCACAGATGGCGAACTTCCTCGATCAGGCGGGCGGCCTCTGGATGAAGGGCGCGCTGCACGGCAAGGTCGGCGGAGCCTTCGCTTCGACCGCGACCCAGCATGGCGGTCAGGAAACCACCCTGTTTTCCATCATCACCAATCTCCTGCACTTCGGCATGACTGTCGTCGGCCTCAACTACGGCTTTGCGGGCCAGATGAAGCTCGATGAAGTCACTGGCGGTGCGCCCTATGGTGCAACCACGATCACAGGCGGCGACGGCAGCCGTCAGCCATCCGAAAACGAATTGGCCGGCGCGCGCTATCAAGGCCGCGTGATCGCCGAGACCGCAAGGAAATTGCATGGCTGATCCGACCTGAGCGGTATTCCCTTCACGGTAAGCAGCCCTACCTGCCCCGGCAATCGAAGGATTGTCGGACCAGGCGCAGAGAACGGGCGAGATGATCGAACTGCTCTTCATCTACCAGATGGCGCGCAAGCCGCTGCAGGCGGCTGCGCGACGCTGGTGGTGCCGAAACCTGTTCCGCGTGTCGCGTGGACGGCGCCGATGCGCGGAATGCACCAATTCGTAAGGCCCTGAAGTTCGGCCAGCGGCGATACGCCTTTTGTGGGCGCGAGGCTCGCGATACCTGCGCGCATTGCCGCCACTGATCGCAATTCAACGACACAAATTGTATACTTGGCGGAAGGTTGCATCCGGCTTTTTCGTGCCGGAAGCCGATCACAGCGTAGCGTAAGGGTGATATCTATGAGCAACGCATTGCCGGGCTCCTCGGCCGCGCCCTGGCCGGAATTGCCGACCGCAGCATGGCGCGAGACCTGCGCCACGTTGCATCTCTGGACCCAGATCGTCGGCAAGATTCGTCTGGCGCGAACGCCCTGGCTCAATCACTCCTGGCATGTCGCCCTTTACGTCACGACGTCCGGCTTGACGACCTCTCCGATCCCCGACGGCACGCGCACCTTCCAGATCGATTTTGATTTCATCAATCATGATTTGAGGATTTCAACCAGCGACGGCGCGACGCGGCGGCTGATGCTCGCCGGGCACTCGGTTGCCAGTTTCTACACCGCCGTTCTGACCGCGCTCGCGGAACTCGACATTCACATCGCCATCGACGAGATGCCGAACGAGCTGCCCGACCCGATCCGGTTTTCGGACGATGAGCGGCACGCATCCTATGACCCGGACGCGGTGGGACGTTTTCTGCAAATCCTCGTCAATGCCGACCGCGTGTTCAAGCGCTTCCGCACCGGCTTCATCGGCAAGGCGAGCCCGGTACATTTCTTCTGGGGCAGTTTCGATCTCGCCGTCACCCGTTTCTCGGGCCGCCGCGCGCCGCGTCATCCCGGCGGCGTACCGAATTTATCGGACGCCGTCGCATGCGAGGCCTATTCGCACGAGGTCAGCAGCGCCGGCTTTTGGCCGGGCTCCGGTGCGATCGACTATCCCGCTTTCTATTCCTACGCCTATCCTGAACCGCCAGGTTTCCGCTCCGCGCGTATCGCGCCCGAGGCCGCGTTCTTCAGCGAAGCCCTGGGCGAATTCATCCTGCCTTATGACGCCGTCCGCACCGCGTCAGATCCGGATCAGGCGCTGCTGGCATTCCTGCAGAGCAGCTATGAGGCCGCGGCTGAGGCCGCCAAATGGGATCGCGACGCGCTGGAATGCGCGCTCGGCAAGCCGGGCGTGGTGCGGCAGATCTAGATCGGAAGCAGCCGCTATCCGCCTTAAACATCGGCGGCGGGCGCCGGCGGGCTGCCAAAGGCTGCGGACAAGCGGCCGTGCTTTAGAACGGCTGACGCAGCTCTTGCTGAAAAAGCGCCGCGCGCGTAACGCATGCAACACCGCCTCTTGCAACGCCGAAGCGAGACCGGTTAGTGTGGCGGATCAGAAGTCCGCATCATTGCAGCCCGCGAGTTCGTCGTGCGGATTTCTGAACCAAAGCCACACTAGAAACAATGACTTGCTAGTGTCCTTCCGATTCCGAAGTTCGCAAACGAGGTGCCGCAAAATGATGCGAACTTCGGAATCGGGACACTAGTGTCCACCTTCTTGCGTTCGCGTCGTGTGCAGCGAGGGTAAAAGCAAAAGTCAAATCCACCGTGCGGGCATGAAAGCGGTGATCAACGCGCGGCATTCAGTCCGCGGGACTCGATGGAGGAAATGATGAAGGCCACTAACCGGTTCTGGCGATATCTTGTGATGCCGATATCGTTCGCCGGCATGTTGAGCATTGGCTCGGCGGCCGAACTAAATCCGGCCGCGATCAGCTACAAATTGCCGGATCAGATTCCATGGAGCGCAGTCGATCCGCGCGGTGCGCAAAATGCCGTTGTGGTCGGCGACCCGAACAAGACCGGCTTTTACATGGTTACACCAAATGGACCAAGGGGAACCACTTCAGCCGGCCGCACTTCCATCCGAATGATCGCTACATCGTGGTGTTGCAGGGGACATGGTGGGTAGGCACGGGGCCAGAATTCGATCCGGCAAAAACAACGCCGATGCCGGCGGGAAGCTTCGTCACCCATTTCGCCAAAGAAGTTCACTGGGACGGCGCCAAGGACGAGGATGCCGTGCTCTTGATCATGGGTGAGGGTCCGGCGACCGCGAATCCGTTCATTCCCGCAAGCTCGAAATGATCGAGGCCTCACGCAGGCTTGGCCCGCAATTCGCTCGGAGAACCACCTGGAGGATTGATGCATCAGGGTTCGAATGTGCAATTCGAGCGCGCGTTGGACGAATTCGCCAAATGGCGCGCAATCCCCGAGCAGGCGAGATCGCCGGCCCCGGCATGGTGGTGGGGCACGGCGATCGAGCTGCGCGATGTCACAAGGCCGATGCCGAGGCAATGGTGTGAGGGCCTGCAACTCGCTGAGGGAGCGACCTACGCCGACGGGGCGCGCTTTCTTCTTCACCTGTTCGCCGATCAAAGATCGCTGCCTTCGGCGGACGGATTTCCCGGGCATTCATCGCCGCCGGATTGCAGATAAAACGGGACGATTGCGTGCGCTGGCTCAAGTTCACCGCGAATGGGCAGACGTCCTGGGGGATCGTCGACGGCGATCGCGTGATCAAGGTCAGCGGCGATCCCATGGGCGAATGGCAACGCACGCCGCAAACCTTTTCATTGATGAGCGTGAAAATCGAAGTGCCGCTCATTCCGCGCACCTTCTATTGCGTCGGCCTGAACTATCTCAAGCATCTCAAGGAAGCCGCCGACAAGCGCGGCGAGGTGCCCAACGTCCCCGATCGGCCCGAGGTCGGTTACCGCGCCCAAAATGCCCTGATCGCGCACGATGAGAACGTGGTCATTCCTGCCGATGCGACCGAAAGGATTCACTACGAGGGCGAACTGGTCGTCGTCATCGGCAAGAAAGCAAAGCACCTTGGTGAGCGCGACGCGATGGCCTGCGTATTCGGCTACACCATCGGCAACGATGTGAGCGAACGCACCTGGCAGAAGGCAGACCGCGGATTGTGGCGGTCCAAGAATGCCGACACGTTCAAGCCGATGGGGCCGTGGATCGAAACCTCCGTCGATCTCGACAGGATGGAAACCGTCGTGCGTCTGAACGGCAAGGAGAGCAATCGCTTCCACACCAACGACATGATCTTCGGCATCAAGGAATTCATCGTCGAGATGACGAAATATTTCACGTTGTGGCCGGGCGACGTGATCTGGATGGGAACCGACGGCAGCTCGCCCGACCTGAAAGCGGGCGATGTCGTCGAAATCGAGATCACCGCCATAGGCACCTTGCGCAACAAGTTTGTTGCCGAGACTTCGCCTGGTAAAACGGCATGAGCCGCCACTCTACCGCGCATTATTTCCTCGAAGGCCTGGTCGATCTCGGCGTCGAATATATTTTCGCCAATCTCGGCACCGATCACGTGTCTCTGATCGAGGCCCTGGCGAGCTGGGACAAGCAAGGGCGCAAGCATCCCGAAGTGATCCTGTGCCCGCATGAAATCGTCGCCGTGCACATGGCCGCGGGCTATGCGCTCGCGACCGGACGCGCGCAAGCCGTGTTCGTGCATGTCGATGCGGGCACCGCGAATGCCTGCATGGCGATCCAGAACCTGTTTCGCTATCGCCTGCCGGTCCTGATGTTTGCCGGTCGCGCGCCCTTTACGCTGCGCGGCGAATTGCCGGGCTCACGCGACACCTATGTGCACTTCGTACAAGATCCGTTCGACATCGCCAGCATCGTCAGGCCTTACGTCAAGTGGGAATATTCCCTGCCTTCTGGAATCGTGGTGAAGGAGGCGCTTGCACGGGCCGGCGCCTTTGCCCAAAGCGATCCGCCGGGTCCGGTCTACATGATGTTGCCGCGCGAAACGCTTGCCGAACAATGGGACGACGCGGACATGCCGGCGTATCCGCCTTCGCGCTATGGCTGTGTGCGGACCGGCGGAATCGAACCGGCGCGGGTCAGTGCCATTGCGGATGCCCTGATGGCGGCGGAAAACCCGATTGCGCTGACGGCCTATCTCGGCCGCAAGCCGGAGGCTGTCGCCGTGCTCGAACGCCTGGCGCTGACCTGCGGCATCAGGGTTGCGGAGTTCAATTCGATCGATCTGAATATTTCGCAGGCCTCGCCGTGTTTCGCGGGCTTCGATCCCCTGCCCCTGCTCGAACAGGCCGATCTCGGCCTGCTCCTGGATTGCGATGTGCCGTTCATTCCGCAATATGCCAAGCGAGCCGATGCCATCAGATGGATCCAGATCGACATCGATCCCCTGAAGTCGGATTTTCCGATGTGGGGATTTCCGACCGACCTTCGGATCCAGGGCGACTGCGCGACCGTGCTGGGCCAGGTGCTTCAGGCCATCGAGGCGCGCGCCGATGACACGTGGCGGCGCCGCGTCGAGAAACGAATAGCAAGCTGGAGCGGCGACCGCGAGAGAAGCGCAAAGCGCCGCCCGGCTGCGAGCGCAACCAAGGGCGTCCCGGGTGCGCTTAATCCCGCCTTCGTCTTCGCAACCCTGAACGGAAAACTGTCGCAGGACGACATTGTGGTGAACGAAGCGATCCGCAACGCGCCCGTCCTGCAGGAACACATCACGCGCACGAGGCCGCGCAGCTATGTCGGACTGGCCGGTGGAGGACTTGGATTCTCGGGCGGCATGGCGCTGGGCCTCAGGCTTGCGCAATCCGATTGCCGCATCGTGCAGGTGATCGGTGACGGGGGATTTCATTTCTCCTCTCCCGACAGCGTCTACGCCGTGGCGCAGCAGTACCGGCTTCCCATCCTCACGGTCGTCGTAGACAATGGCGGCTGGCAGGCGGTGAAGTCGGCGGTGCAACGCGTCTACCCCCAGGGCGTAGCCGCTGAAACCGACCAGTTTCAGTCGCGTTTGACTTCGGGCCGCCAGGGCGAGCGGAGGGATTTTTCGGAACTTGCCAAGGCTTTCGGCGCGTACGGCGAGTGCGTCACCGAGCCGGACGAACTTGCAGCGGCGATCGACCGGTGCCTCGCCGCACTCGACGAGGGTCAGGCCGCCGTGCTGCATGTTCACGTCACGCGGCTTTGAAACGATCGGGACAGAATGCGGGACCCCAGAGATGAAATTCATCTTTCGCCGCAGTGACGGTGCGCTCCCTCTCCCCTGGCGGGAGAGGGTTGGGGTGAGGGGGTGCGGTCCATCGAGAGGGCAGAACCCCTCACCCGGATCGCATCTGGCGATGCGATCCGACCTCTCCCTCAAGTGGAGTGGTGAAGCGATCTGCGCGGCGATCGGCCTGTGTCTCGGATGGATGACGCTCCTCACGGCGGTGACCGGCTCCGCATTCGCCCAGCAGGACCCATCGAAATATCCGACCCGGGTCATTCATATCGTCGTCGGCTTCACGCCGGGCGGAGGCAACGACCTCATCGCGCGGATCGTGGGACAGAAATTGTCCCAAAATCTCGGACAGCCCGTCGTCGTCGACAACAAGCCCGGCGGCGGCGCGATCGTCGCCACCGAATATGTCGCCAAATCGGCGCCGGACGGCTACACGCTCCTCGTCGGCGCCAGCGGCGCGATGGCGATCAATCCGGCCGTTTACACCAGGCTGCCTTACGATCCGGTCCGGGACTTCGTTGCGGTCTCCGAGCTCGGATCATTTCCGTTAATCCTGATCGTCAATGCGTCTTCAGGAATCAAATCGGTCGCCGACCTCGTCGCCTTTGCCAAGGCAAATCCCGACAAGACGAACTACTCGAGCTCCTCGGCAGCGTTCCAGCTGGTTACGGAATTGTTCAAGCAGAAGACCGGCGCGCCGATGCAGGAGATCCCCTACAAGGGCGCAAACGACTCCGTGATGGCGGTGATCTCCGGTCAGGTAACCGCGACGATTGCGGATGCCGGTCCGGTATCGGGCCAGGTCAAATCCGGTCAGGTGCGTGCGCTTGCGATAGCCGCTCCGGGCCGCACCGAAGACTTTCCGGAAGTGCCGACCATGAAAGAGGCCGGCGCCGATGTCGATGCCGTGCTGTGGAGCGGCATCTTTGCGCCGCGGCAGACCCCGCCTGCCATTGTGAAGAAGCTCGAGGCCGAGCTGATGCGCATCATGAAGTCGCCGGATGTCGTCGCGCGGCTCAAGTCGCTCGGCATCTTGCCGGTGGGCAACACCTCGGCGGAATTTGCAGCCATTCTTGCAGCCGATATCGCGCGATGGACCGACGTCGCCAGGGCCGGCAATATCAGGATCGAGCCTTAGCGCTGCGCAATCGAGCCTCGGCGCGGGCAGCGCCGAGGCAGTTTGGCTTTTATTTCACGAGGTCGGCACCGACCTTGCAGATCACAGCATCCTGATCGCCGGTGCCGCCCGAACAACCGATGCCGCCGATGATCTTGCCGTTTTCAACAAGCGGAAATCCGCCGGGGCTCGCCGTGAGCGTTGGATCGAGCGTGGCGATGTAGCCGTGCCCGGTCTCAAAGGCATTGAAAAACAGGCGGGTTTCGCGGCGGAAGCGAGCCGCCGTGCGGGCCTTGTTGGTGGAAATCGAAACCGACGCGATTTGTGCCCCTTCCATCCGCTCAAACAGCACCAGCTCGCCATTGGTGTCGACAATGGCGATGTTCATCTTCCAATTCCGCTTCTTGGCCTCCGCTTCGGCAGCCGCCATCAACTGCTTGGCCTGCTCAAGTCCGATCGACATGCCATAGGGAATATCGAAGGGCATCTTGTCCGGCGTGCCGCCTGCAGACGGCGGAGCTGGCGGAGGAGCCGGTGTAGGGGCTTGCGCGAAGGCTTGTGAGTTGATCGCCGCAACGGCGCAAGCCGCCAGTATCATCGAAACAATCGAACGCATAACAATCTCCCTGTTCAGGTTTGTTTTCGTGGTAGTAGATCCAATCGGTGTTGCCCCGTCACATCGGCGGCGTCAGGCCGTCCTTGCCGTAGGTGACGCGCGGGGTCTGCACCGTGCCGTCAGCCTGCTTCTTGCCGGCGCCGACGAAAATCTTGGTGCCCGGTTTGAGATCGTTCTTGTCGCCGATGACATAGGTGACGACGACGGTTTCCGGGCTCACCATCAGCTTCTTCTCGCCATCCTTGTATTTGACCGACAAAACCGGTCCGTCGACGCCAGCGACGGTCTGCTCGACATTGGCATTGGTCATTTTGGTGTTCGGCTTGAGGTCCCAATCGTAGTGGCCTTCACCGGTGCCGCGCATCGATTCCGGAAAGATGTGCACCTCGATCGCCTTCTGGCTGCCGTCGGGCTGCGTCGTTCCGGTCGAGCCCACGAACATGCCCGGCTTGATGTCGGCCATGGTCGACTTCACGATGCCAACGTAAAGGCCGGGATCGCTGACCGTCACCTTGTACTCCGCGCCATCGCGGTTCTTGACTACATAGGCCGCGCCATCGACTTTTTCGATGGTGCCGCGGATGCGGACCGTTTCCTGCGCCGATGCAGGCAGGGCGACGCAGAGCAGGGCAAAACTCGCAGCAGCGAGCGTGCGCTGAAGCGTACTGGGCATTGTTATCCTCCATGGGTCTGATTGTCGGCTGACGGATCGACTACCGGGCCGAAGGCCGTCCCGCCAAGTGCCTGAAACAAGCGCTTTCTGCAACCCCAAGCTGGCGAGAATATTCCTAATGAAGGGCTCCGCAAGCTCCGCCGCCGCACTGCAACAGGATGTCATCCCACCGTCATTCTCATTGCTATTCGCTATTCACCCCTGATCCCGGCGTCCTGAATCACCCGGCGCCAGCGTGCCTCCTCGCCGCGCACATATCGGTCAAGCTCTTCCGGCGGACGCGCGACCTTGACCAGCCCGTCATTCGCGCCAAGCCTTTTGCAAGCCTCCGATTGGACCGCCAGCTTTACACCCCGGTGGCGCGGGCGAAATCGATATAGATTTCGCGCAAGCGCGCTGCCATCGGCCCGGGCTTGCCGTTGGCGACCGCTTTGCCATCGATACTGATGACCGGCTGGACGAACAGGGACGCGCTGGTGATGAAGGCTTCCTTCGCCTCGAGCGCTTCTTCGACGGTAAACGAGCGTTCTTCGACGCGCAGCTGCCGCTCTTCCGCGAGCTTGACCACAGCCTTGCGGGTACAGCCGGGCAAGATCGACGACGAGTTCTCCCGCGTGACCAGCACGTCGTTCTGCGTCAGGATGAACGCCGACGACGATCCGCCTTCGGTGACCTTGCCATCTTCGATCATCCAGGCCTCGCCGGCGCCGGCCTGCGCCGCCGCCTGCTTGGCGAGCACCTGCGCCAACAGCGCCACGCTTTTGATGTCGCGCCGCTCCCAGCGGATGTCGGGCACGGTAATGACGCCGATGCCGGTCTTCGCCGCCGGCGCATTGACGATGTCCTTGACGGAAGTGAACATGACAAGGGTGGGCTTGACGCCCTTCGGAAAGGCAAAGTCCCGCCCCGCATCGGCGCCGCGGGTAACCTCGATATAGACAAGGCCATTTTCGAGGCTGTTGCGCGCGATCAATTCGCGCTGGATTTCCACGATGCGCTCCAGCGGTTCCGGCAGGGGAAGCGATATTTCGCCGACCGAGCGCTGCAGCCGGGCCAGATGCGAGGCGTTGTCGACCAGTCTGCCCTCGAGTACGGCGGATACTTCGTAGATGCCGTCAGCGAAGAGGAAACCGCGGTCGAGAATCGAGACCTTGGCCTCGTTGAGCGGCACATACGCGCCATTGACATAGGCAATCTCGCTCAAACCCATTCTCCTTTCCGGCAACAAAGCAATGCTCGTGAAGCATATACGAAAATCGGTGCGAGTGATCCCTCTCCCCTCGCGGGGAGGGTCGGCGCGTAGCGCCGGGGTGGGGGACTCTGAGAAACGCTTCCTCACTGACGTACTTCTGGCTCGCCTACGTCCGGAGGGATGCGTTGGGAGCAAGAACGCCCCAACCCGACCGGCCTTCGGCCGGCCACCCTCCCCGCGCGTCCGCGGGGGAGGGACAAGACCGAATCAATGCGACAAGATCTTCGACAGGAATTTTTGCGCGCGGTCGCTGCGCGGCTTGCCGAAGAAATCGTCCTTGAGGGCGTCTTCGACGATTTCGCCCTGGTCCATGAAAATGACCCGACGGGCGACCTTGCTGGCAAAGCCCATTTCATGGGTAACGACCATCATGGTCATGCCCTCGCGCGCCAGGTCCACCATCACGTCCAGCACCTCGCTGATCATTTCGGGATCGAGTGCGGAGGTAGGCTCGTCGAACAACATGGCGATCGGGTCCATCGCCAGCGCGCGGGCAATCGCAACGCGCTGCTGCTGGCCACCGGATAGTTCGGCCGGATATTTCTGCGCGTGGTCCTGCAGCCCGACGCGATTGAGCAGTTTCGTTCCCCTGGCGATCGCCTCATCGTGCGATCGCCCCAGAACCTTTTCCTGCGCCAGACAGAGATTATCGATGATCCGCAAATGCGGAAAAAGTTCAAAATGCTGGAACACCATGCCGATGCGGGCGCGCAGCTTCGGCAGGTTGGTCTTCGGATCGTTGACCTTGATGCCGTCCACGACGATTTCCCCGCTCTGGAACGGCTCCAGCGCGTTGACGCATTTGATCAGCGTGGATTTTCCCGATCCCGACGGGCCGCACACCACCACCACCTCGCCCTTGGCGACGCTGGTCGTGCAGTTTTTCAGAGCCTGAAAACTCGAGCCATACCATTTGTCGATGTGGCGGATTTCGATCATCGATTGACTCAAGCTAACGGGCAAAGGCGAGGCGCGCCTGAAGGCGCCGGACGCCGAAGGACGCGACACAGGAGATCACGAAATACACCAGTGCCGCGAACAGGTACATCTCGACCAGCCGGCCGTCACGCTGGGCGACCTTGCTGGCGGCACCGAGAAAGTCGGGAATCGACAGCACATAGACCAGCGAGGTGTCCTGGAACAGCACGATGGTCTGCGTCAGCAATACCGGCAGCATGTTGCGAAACGCCTGCGGCAGCACGACGTAGCGCATGGTCTGGCCGTAGGTAAGTCCAAGCGCCTGGGCGGCGGCGGGCTGCCCCCTGGAGATCGACTGGATGCCGGCGCGCATGATCTCCGAGAAATAGGCCGCCTCGAACAGCGTGAAGGTGACAAGCGAGGAGGCAAAGGCGCCGACCCGGATCGGTCGCGAGGCTCCGGTCAGCCACTGCCCGATATAGGGAACGAGGAAATAGAACCAGAAGATCACCAGCACCAGCGGCAGCGAGCGCATGAGATCGACATAGAGACCTGCGAAACGCGACAGCAGCCAGAAACCGGACAGCCGCATCATGGCAAGCAACGTTCCGAAGATGATGCCGCCGCATGTGGCAAGGCTGGTCAACGTCAGCGTGAATGTCATGCCGTCGAAAAACAGGTAAGTGAGCGAGCGGCGGATGACGTCGAAGTCGAAATTGGCGAACATTTTCTATTTCCCGGTGATGTAGCCGGGGACCGCCACGCCGCGCTCGACGAACCGCATGACGATGACGACGACGATGTTGATCAAAAGGTAAAGCACCGTTGCGGCGGTGAAGGCCTCGAATACCTGGAAGGAAAACTCCTGCATCGCGCGCGCCTCGGCCGTCAATTCGATCAGGCCGATGGTGAGCGCCACCGAAGTGTTCTTGATGGTGGAGAGGAATTCGGAAGTGAGCGGCGGCAGGATGATGCGAAACGCCATCGGCAGCAGCACGTATCGATAAGTCTGCGCCGTGGTCAAGCCGAGCGCGGTGGCGGCGAGTTTCTGTCCGCGCGGCAGCGATGAGATGCCGGCGCGCGTCTGCTCGGCGACGCGCGCCGACATGAACAGGCCGATTCCGATCGCCGCCGTGTAAAACGGCGCACCGGGCAGTTGCTTCAGCCACAGTCCGGAAGCTCGCGGCAGGAGTTCGGGCAAGACGAAGTACCACAGGAACAACTGCACCAGCAAAGGCATGTTGCGGAAGAATTCGACATAGGCAAAGCCGACCAGGCTGGCGGTCTTCGAAGGCAATGTCCGCAGCACGCCGATGACCGCGCCGAAAGCGAGCGCAATGATCCAGGCGCAAAGCGCGGTTTCGATCGTGAGCACAAGCCCGGACAGCAGCATGTCGAGATAGGTGCCGGTCCCGCTCGGGGCCGGCTCCCAGAACACGCGCCAGTTCCAGTGATAGTTCAAAGCCGCCCCCTCGCAGCTACCGGCCGGCCCGCTGCATTGGCCATCCGGTCAAGCAATGTTCCCGCCATAGCAAAGGTCACGCTACATGGATTTGTAGAAGTCAGGATCGGGTGAATCGGTCGGCTTCGCAAAGGCCTTTTTCAGCTCGGCGCCGATCGGCACGTTGAGATTCAAGCCCTTGGGCGGGATTTTCTGCATGAACCATTTGTCATAGAGCTTTTGGCCTTCCGCGCTCCGGTAAAGCGCCGAGGTAGCATCGTCGGCGACTTTCTTGAAAGCCGGATCATCCTTGCGCAGCATGATGCCGTAAGGCTCCGGCTTCGAAAACGCGTCGGTGGAGATGACATAGGCGTCCGGATCCTTCGATCCCGCGGCAAAGCTTGCAAGCAGGATGTCGTCCAGCACCGCCGCGACCGCACGATCGGTTTCCACCATCAGGAAGGATTCGGCATGCTCCTTGGCCGGGATGATGTTGATGCCGAGGTTACGCGCCGCGTTGGCTTCGGTGAGCTGCCTGATGTTCGTGGTGCCCGACGTTGACGCCACCGACTTGCCCTTGAGATCCTCGATCGAACTGAGCTTGCTCGACTTCTTCGAGATGAAGCGGGTCGCGGTCAGAAAGTGCGTGTTGGTGAAGGCAACCTGCTTCAGGCGCTCGGGATTGTTGGTGGTCGATCCGCATTCGAGGTCGATGGTGCCGTTGGCCAGCAGTGGAATGCGGGTCGAGGAGGTCACAGGGTTGAACTCGACCGTGAGCTTGTCGAGCTTGAGTTCCTTTTTGACGGCGTCGACGATTTTCAGACAGATATCGATCGCAAAGCCGATCGGCTTCTGGTTGTCGTCCAGATAGGAGAACGGAATCGAGGAGTCGCGATAACCAATGTTGATGACGCCGGTCTCTTTGATCTTCCTGAGCGTGCCCGAAAGTTCTTCGGCGTCGGCCTGCGCAGCGCAAAAACTCGCGGCGAGCGCAAGGCCCATCACACGCAGACGTTTCATCGAATTCTCCCCGATTGAACAGTTGAGCAATGTTTGCCTCCTTCCGTCTTGAGTGGAATGCAACCTTCGGCCTAGGCCATGGTGACGACCCGGCGCCCAGCGCTTCTCATGCTCAGCGCCTCTCATGCAAGGACCGGGCCGCCGCCAAAGCCGATAAATCCCTACATCGCCTTGTAGGAGTCGGGATCCGGAGAATCCGATGGCTTGGCGAATTCGTGCTTGAGCTCCGCGCTCATCGGCACGTTGAGATTGAGCCCCTTGGGCGGAATCTTCTGCGTGAACCATTTGTCGTATATTTTCTGGCCGTCGGCACCCTGATAGAGAGCCGCGGTAGCGGCATCGACCACTTTCTTGAAGGCCACGTCGTCCTTGCGCAGCATGATGCCGTAGGGTTCTGCCTTCGAGAATGCATCGGTGGAGATGACATAAGCGGATGGATCCTTCGAACCGGCAACCAGGCTTGCCAGCAGGATATCGTCCATCACGAACGCTGCGGCCCGATCGGTCTCGACCATCAGGAAGGCCTCGGCATGATCCTTGGCCGGGATGATGTTGATGCCGAGGTTACGGGCCGAGTTGGCTTCGTTGAGTTGCTTGATGTTGGTGGTACCCGATGTCGAGACCACCGACTTGCCCTTGAGATCGTCGATCGACTTTATGTTGCTCGACTTCTTCGAAACGAAGCGGCTCGCGGTCAGAAAATGCGTGTTGGTGAACCAGACCTGTTTCTGGCGCTCGGCGTTGTTGGTGGTCGAACCGCATTCGAGGTCGACGGTGCCGTTGGCCATCAGCGGGATGCGGGTCGCCGAGGTGACGGGGTTGAGCCTGATTTCGAGCTTGTCAAGCTTGAGCTCCTTCTTCACCGCATCCACGATCCTGTAGCAAATCTCCATGGCATAGCCGACCGGTTTCTGGTTGTCGTCGAGATAGGAGAACGGGATCGACGAGTCGCGATATCCGAGCGTGATCGCGCCGGTTTCCTTGATGTTCCTGAGCGTGCCCGTGAGCTCCTCGGCGTTCGCCGCGCAGCCGCAGAACGCAACGGCCAGCGCAAGCCCGAAAATGCGCGTGCGTTTCATACGTAAACTCCTTGTTTGTCGGATAAGGTCTGTCTGAGAATTTCTTTCAACGCCGCGATGGATCGAGCCAGGGGTCTGGTCGAGCAGCTCCGTAATGTCCGCGAATACGCTCGCGAGTGCGGCATCGCTTGCATTCGAGGGTGAGGCCATACGCTTCAAGCAGGAACTTTTTGCAAAGCAGACACTGGTAGCCGAACGCAACGGGTCTTCGGATCGGAGCGATCTATCTTATGGTCCGAACGTGCGGCCATCGCAAGACGCCTTTGAAGGCAGGGCCCGGCTGCGCCACTCCGTCACGCCCCTCGCCGGCCGGCCGGGGCCGTCGTGACAGTCGTCCGGGTAACCCCGCGCGCCAGCGCCGATTCTACAACGGATGTTTCAACTCGCCCAAGTCCCAGAACAGGCCGGCCATGATGCCAAGCGCCTCTTCGGTGACCGACAGAAGCAGGTGCTCATCGGGGGCGTGCTGCGAGCAGCCGGGATAGGAGTGAGGGACCCACATCGTCGGCAAGCCGAGGGTGTCGGAGAAGACATCGTTCGGCAGCGAGCCGCCGAAATTCGGCAAAACCGCGGCTGATTTTCCCGTGGTCTTGCGGATCGATTCCGCCGTCCAGTTGATCCAGGGGCTGTTGAAATCGGTTCGTGACGCCGCAAAGCTCTGGGTTGCCCGCGCCTCGACCATGGGAAAGCCGCGCTCGGAAAGATGGGTCCTGACCACATCGGCAATGTTGTCTACCCTTGTCCCGACGACAAAGCGAAGCTGGAGGACGGCTGAGGCCTGTCCCGGAATGGCATTGGCGGGCTTGTCGATATTGCCTGATGACATCGCCAGCACTTCCAGCGTGTTCCATGCATAGAGCCGTTCGGCGGCAGACAAGCCCTCCTCGCCCCAGTCATCCGAGAGCGCCGGCTCGTCCGGCATCGGTTCGATCTTCACATCTGCAAGGGCCGCGCGGATCTGGTTGGTAAGTCGCGGCGGCTTCAAAGGCTCCACCTGCAGACGCCCGTGACCGTCCACAAGCGTGGCGATGGCGCTTGCGAGGATGGTTGCGGGGTTGGCGAGGACGCCGCCCCAATTGCCGGAATGATGCGCGCCGTCGCGCAAGTTGACGTCCAGATGAAGCCGTATTCCGCCGCGACAACCGAGGAAGAGCGTCGGACGATCCGCCGAAAGCCGCGGCCCGTCGGAGGCAAGCAGCAGGTCAGCCTTCAACTCGTCGCGGAGCTGTTCGCAAACCTGCCGCAAATCCGGCGATCCGATTTCCTCGGCGGTTTCGATGATGAATTTGGCGTTGAAGCCGAGCCGTCCGTCGCGCGTCTCGCGCACCGCGGCAAGCGCCGCCATATTGATGCTGTGTTGTCCCTTGTTGTCGGCAGTACCGCGGCCATACACCCGATTGCCTGAAATCGTGGTGCGCCACGGATCGAGATTGTCGCGCCATTCTCCGGCCATGCCGTCGACGACGTCGCCGTGCCCGTACACCAGAACAGTCGGAGCGGCTGCGCTTTCCAGGTATTCCGCCACGAGATAGGGATTTTTTCCGGCAGGGGATTCGATCAGTCTGGTCGAGAAGCCAAGTTTCGAGAAGGCAGGCTGAAGCTCCTCGATCAGATAGGATCGCAGTGCGCCCCGCTTTTCCGGATTCTGGCTTTCCGTCTGATAGGAGACCCTTCGGTCGAGCTCGGCGAGAAACTCGCCGGATTGAAGCATCCGGCGGGCCCGGGCGATGGCATCGGATCTGGTCATGACTTTTTCTTGTTTTCGGTCACTGCGTTCAGGTGGATTACGTTATCGGGATAATTGCCTTTGCGAAAGCCAAAGGGGAATGCAACAATTTCCCGTAAAATCGGGCATTCAATCTTGAGAAAGGGAGAACACCATGAAAACCGTCCTGCGCGTCTCGGCCATCAGCATGCTGTTGGCCGGCTCCGCTTTGGCGTTGACCGGCGAACGGATGCCGGAAATTGCGCTCGACAAAATGTCTGCCGCTCAGCGCAGTGTCGCCGATGTGATCATGTCGGGGCCGCGCAAATCGATCGGTGGTCCCTTCAACGCATGGCTGCGCAGCCCGGAACTGGCCGATCGCCTGCAAAAGGTCGGCGAATATGTCAGGTTCAATACGTCGCTCGACAAACGCATCAACGAGATGGCGATCCTGATGACGGCGCAAGCGTGGGGCTCGCAATATGAATGGTATGCGCATGAGCCGCTGGCGCTCAAGGCTGGACTCGATCCGGCCATCGTTGCGGCGATCGGAGCCGGCCGAAAGCCCGACAACATGAAGGACGACGAGGCGATCGTCTGGGAGTTTACCACGCAGCTGCGGCGCGATCATGGTGTTGACGATGCGATCTATGCCAGCGCGCTGGAAAAGTTCGGTGAAAATGGAATCATCGATCTCATCGCGGTCAACGGATACTACGACGTGGTTTCGATGACGCTAAACGTCGCGCATGTGAAGCCGCCGGCAGACGCGCAATTGCCCTTCCAGCAGGCCGGCCGTTAATTTGTCCTTCGATCGTCGCACGGCGCTGTGCCGCGTGACGCGCTGTCGAAAGATCCCGCCATGAAAAAAGAAATCCGGCTCAACGCCTTTGCGATGAACTGCGTCGCGCATCAATCGCCGGGGCTGTGGACCCATCCGCGCGACCGTACCGCCGGTTATAACCGCCTGCCGTACTGGATCGACCTGGCAAGAACGCTGGAACGTGGCCGCTTCGACGGGCTTTTTCTGGCTGACGTGCTCGGCGTCTACGACGTGTTCGGCGGCAGCCCGGACGCGGCGCTGCGCAACGCGGCACAGACGCCGGCCAACGATCCGCTGCTGGTGATCCCGGCGATGGCCGCCGTCACCGAAAATCTCGGTTTTGGCGTGACCTCCAACCTGTCCTATGAGCCGCCCTATACGTTCGCGCGGCGGATGTCGACGCTAGACCATCTCACCGAAGGACGCATCGGCTGGAACGTCGTGACCGGGTATCTCGACAGCGCCGCGAAGGCTGCCGGCAAGGACAGACAGACCGCGCATGACGACCGCTATGACGTCGCCGACGAATATATGGAAGTCGTCTACAAGCTCTGGGAAGGAAGCTGGGACAACGATGCGGCGGTGCGCGATCGCGCACGCGGCGTCTTCGCCGATCCCTCAAAGGTGCACCGCGTGCTGCACCAGGGCAAGAACTACCGCCTCGATGCCATTCACCTGTCCGAGCCGTCGCCGCAACGCACCCCCGTGCTGTATCAGGCCGGCACCTCGCCCCGTGGCCGCCAGTTCGCCGCAGAGCATGCCGAATGCGTTTTCATGTCAGGGCCATCGGCGAAGATCATCGCGCCGCGGGTCGCGGGCATTCGCGAACTCGCCGCGAAGACCGGACGCGACGGGCGTGAAATTTTGATGTTTTCCATGTTCACCGTCGTTCTCGGCCGCACCGAAGCCGAGGCCAGAGCCAAATACGAAGACTACCGCAGCCATGTCAGCGCGGAAGGCGCTCTCACGCTGATGTCGGGCTGGACCGGAGTTGATTTCTCGACCTACGACCTCGATCAGCAAGTTCGCCATGTCGAGAACGATGCCGGCCGCAGCGCGATGGACAACGTCACCCGCGCCGATCCGGACCGGGTCTGGACCGTGCGCGAGGTGGCGCAGCATGTCGGCATTGGCGGCATCGGACCGGTCGTGGTCGGCACGCCCGAACAGGTGGCCGACGCGATCGAAGCCTGGTTCGACCAGACCGACGTCGACGGATTGAATGTGCCGTTTGCGGTTTCGCCCGGCGATTTTGAGGATATCGCCGACATGCTGGTGCCGGAGCTGACGCGGCGCGGACGTTACAAACCGGCGTACCAAAAGGGCACGTTGCGCGAAAAACTGTTCGGCGCCGGCCGCGCGCGGCTTGAGGCGCCTCATCCGGCGGTGAGGTATCGGCCGAGGGCTGCGGAGTAAGCAGTAGGGTCTCATTGCGAGATGGACTTGGGTGTAGACGTCCGGGTTCATCGATCGTGTGACATCGGCTCGATTTAGGTTTCCTTGCCTTCCGCCGGCTTTGTCACACTCTTGCCAGACACATGATCCGCTTCACCTGATGACGGTGACCGTGGAAAGGACCTTGTCGCAAAGCTCCGTCCATTCGGGCGGCCCATTGACGATAGCAATCGTCAGTATGTCCGTTTCATTGAGCGGCACATAGGTCGCGTTGTCCGGCACATATCCGCGATGGATTGCCGTCGTTCCACCAAGGCTAGTGACGCTTTCCGAGGCGTTGAGCGGCCGATGCGCCAATGCCTCGTACCATTGCTGAACGGGGAGACGCTGAGGATTGATGCCTCTCTGTATCACGAAAAGCATATTCCTGACGGTAATTTTTCCGTCCGTGACAGTTTGGCCTCTCAAACTTACATCTTCTATGGCCTTGCAATCCCCATTGGTGCAACGCGTTCCCGTCGGCAGGTCAAGTTTTAGCTTGTCGGGATACTTAAACTCATACTCACCGGATGCGTTGCGGTAGATTTGCCAGCCGGCTGTATCGGAGTCACTTGTCTGCGCCGCGAGAGCGGCCGGCGCGAGCAAAAAAGCGATCGCGGTGATAACTATCGATCCTCTCATGTCATCCTCTCGCACGAAGGCTGTGCATATCCCGACTGATGCGGAACAACGAACCGCAATTAACTAACAAGCAATTAAAGATGACGCGCCTCATTCGTTCGCTATTGTGAATTTAGCCGAACTTTCAGTGCCGGCGCCGGCGCGCGCGGAGCCTGTCATCGGGCGCGATTTCGCGCGACCCGTTGGGACCATTTCGGAATGACAGCGCTATACATTCCCGTCGACCACGACTTCGATCAGTTTCGTGCCAGGGCGCTTGAACGCGGAAGCAAGTTCAGCCTGCAAATCCTTCGGCTTCGTGATCCGGATCGCTTCCAACCCGAGCGATCTGGCGATGCCGGTGAAGTCGACCGAGGGATCGGCAAAATCCATGCCGACGTAATTGTCATCGCCATGGAAGGAGAGCAGCCGCTGCTTGATGATGCGGTAACCGCCATTGTTGGCGATCACCACGTTGAGCGGCAGCTTGTGATGCGCCGCGGTCCACAGCGCCTGGATCGAATACATCGCGCTGCCGTCGCCTGAAAAACAAACCACCGGCCGGCCGGGATTGGCGAGGCTGACGCCCACCGACGCTGGCAGTCCCCAGCCGATGCCGCCTGAGGCGAGCGCATGATAACCATAGCGCTCGCGATGTGGGCGGAGCGCAAGCATCGGACGCGAGGAAGTCAGTCCCTCGTCGACGAGAATGGCGTTTGCCGGCATCGTCTCGACGATCTGCAGGGTGAGATAATCCGGATCGATTGGCGCGCGATCCCTCGCTTTGGAAATCTGTTCGACCAAGCCCGCGCGTCTCGCGGTCCAGTTCTTCGAGGCGAGCGAGGTGACCCCTTCTCTGGCGCGCGCTTCCAACGCCGCACCGCCCTTGGACTTCAGCGCGGGGACCAACGCGCGTAAAGTTTCCCTGACGTCGGCCTTCAGCGCGATCTCCGCGCCGAAATTTTTTGCCAGATCCCAGTCGACCAGACCCACCTGCACGATCGGCATCCCGTCAGGCAGCGGCTCGACCTCGCTGTGCACCGACATCCGAAGAGGGTCCGCGCCGAGCACGATCAACAGATCGTAAGCCGAAAGCACCTCGCGCACCTGTGTCTGCGAGCGCGACAGCGCGCCCATGAAGCACGGGCTTTCGGACAAAAAATGCGCGCCATAAGGCGCTGACTGCTGATAGGCCGGACAACCGAGCGTTTGCGCCAGCGCAGCCGCTTCCTGTAACGCGTCGCTTTTGACGATCTCGTCGCCTGCAATGATGACCGGTCGCTCGGCCTTGAGGATTCGCGACACCAGTGACTGCAGCGCCTCGTCGGACGGCTTGACGCGGGTATCGACCCGGGTCGAGCGGCCGAGCTCGATACCGGCCTCGGAATTGAGAATATCGCCCGGCAGAGAGATGAACACCGGCCCCGTCGGCGGCGTGGTCGCGACCTTGGCGGCGCGGCGCACGATCCGCGGCAAGTCCTCCAGCCGCGTCACCTCGACCGCCCATTTCACCAGCGGCTCGGCCATTCGCAGCAGCGGGCCGTAAAGCAAGGGCTCCATCAGGCCGTGGCCCTGCTCCTGTTGGCCTGCGGTCAGGATCATCGGCGTACCCGTGAACTGCGCGTTATAGAGCGAGCCCATCGCATTGCCGAGGCCAGGCGCGACATGGACATTGCAGGCAACCAGGCGGCCCGAGGCGCGGGAAAAACCATCGGCGATGGCGACGACGAGGCTCTCCTGCATCGCCATCACATAAGTCAGATCGGGATGATCCTTCAGCGCATGCATGATCGGCAGCTCGGTGGTGCCGGGATTGCCGAACAGATGGGTGATGCCCTCGTCCTTCAAAAGCGCGAGGAAGGCGGAGCGCCCGGTTATGCGATTCTTCATGTTTCCTCCCGCCCGACGGCGATTCCAAAAGCCATCGTGCTATCGCATGATGATCAAAGTTGACGGTGCGATGCAAGGAAGGGTGCTCATGGCAGCCTTGCACGGCGACAACCGCCGCCGATCAAAACATGCCGTCGCGATCCCCACGTTTCCTCGTCTTCGAGCGCTGCCAGACGATGCCTGGAAAGCCCTTCAGCGGCACCAGCTTCTCGCCGGTATAGGCCCATTCCTGCAGCTCTTCGATCGCCACGTGATAGAGCGGCTGCCGGCCGGTACGGCTGGAAAAAAGCGCGCGCGGAATGTTGACCATGTGTGGCGATCGCGAGCGCGCGTAGAGGAGCGGCGTGCCGCAATTTTTGCAGAAGCTGCGCGTGGCCTTCGCAGGCCTGTCCTCGAAATGCGCGATGTCCGCTTCCCCGCGCACAATACGGAAGCGCTTGCGCCAGCTTCCGACATAGGTCGCGTAGGCCGCGCCATGGGCCTGCCTGCTTGAGGCCGAATGATCGTGCCAGGCCCAGCGAGCCGGAACATCGATCTCGAACGAGATGCTTCCGCACAGGCATTGGCCTTGGGCTATTCCTGCTGCCGGTGATTTTGCCATTGGCGACCTCGCGCAGTCATGAAGGCACTCGGTTGTCATTCCGGGATGGTGCGTTAGCACCAGACCTCAGATGCGCAATTGCGCATCGGGGAATCTCGGGATTCCGGTTTCGATGCTTTGCATCGCCCCGGAATGACGATGACTGTCAAGCCGGCGCCAGCCCGTCGTAACTCGCGTAATCGGTGTAACCCGTCGCCTCGCCGCCGTAGAAGGTTGCGCGGTTATACGGCGTCAGCGGAAAGCCGTGCCGCAGGCGGCGCGGCAGATCCGGATTGGAAATGAAGATGCGACCGAACGCGATGGCATTGGCGTGACCCTGGGCGATCGCGGCTTCCGCCGCCTCTCCGGTGAATCCGCCGGCCGAGATCAGGACGCCGCGCCAGATGGGACGGAAAAGCACCATCGCCGACGGCACGTTCTGATGGTTGACTTCGGCGCGCCCCCGTTTCGTAAGGCACGACCTTTCCATCGGCCGTCATCGCCAGCATCCCCTTGCCCGTGATCGGCACCGCGGAGGGTGCAACCGGCAGCGCCCCGCCCGGCTGGAACGATGAATGCGAGACGCGGCGCACGTGCCAGAGCTGGAGGAAGATCAACCCGCCTTTGGCGTGCACCGCATCGACCACGCCCCGCCATCCCCTGACCTGCTCATCGGAATAGATGCCGGGCGTTGCGGGATTGCCCCGCCCCGTCACCATGACGGGCGAGGCCTCGGCGATGATCAGGCCGCCCGGCGTGGCGCGCTGTCCGTAATATTCCGCATTGAGCGGGCGCGGCGCGAAGCTCGAGCGGTCGGCGCGCATCCGCGTCAACGGCGCCATCACGACACGATGCTGCAACCGGTAAGGGCCGACATTGAGCGGCGAAAACAGATGCGGAAAGTTCATCCCTGCCCCGAACGTCCTGATGAGCTCCGATTTGTAGCCGGTTCGCGTCGTTCACAAAAGGCCGGCGGGCGGCAGGGCAGCCCTTCGATGTCATTCCCGCGAACGCGCGGACGACCGCTTGAGAATCGCACGTTCGCACGCAATTGAACCGTCACCGATTCAAATCTCAAACGGCCATGCTCTGCCGCTGCGCCACCGAACGCATCGCCCTCCGCCCTGCTGTCACCCTCCCCTGGAGGGGGAGGGTCGATCGCGAATGAGCGATCGGGGTGGGGTGATCATGCACCGCGCACCCCACCCCGTCTCACATTTCGCCTCGCCGCGTGCGCTTGAGACTGGCGAAGTAGAGGACATTGTGGAAGCGTTTCGCCAGGCTGCCGGCAATGCGAAAGAGGCCGGATTCGATGGCGTCGAGATCCACGGCGCCAACGGCTATCTGCTCGAACAATTCCTGCAATCGCACACCAATCTGCGCACCGATCGATACGGCGGTTCAATCGAAAACCGCGCGCGGCTGCTCATGGAAATCACGCGAGCCTCGGTCGAAATATGGGGCGCTGAGCGCGTCGGCGTGCGATTGTCGCCATACGGCGTTGCCAACGGCAGCGGCGAGGTCGATCCGATGCCGCTTTATACTTACGTCATCAAGACGCTCGACAAGCTCGGCCTTGCGTACCTGCATTTCATCGAGCCGCGATCGAGCGGGGCGCTCATGTGAGCCGACCCTCCCCCTCCAGGGGAGGGTAAAGAAGAGTTCGCGTCTTACGCGGGCTCCTCTGACCATCCCGGAATAACGCTGCGATTCAAGACGCGGCTCCGCCTTCCCGCGACGCGAAAGACGCCCGGGGCTTGCAAGCCGCGTGACCCTCCAATGAAGAGGGCGCAGGGAATGCCGGGCGCGACGTGCACACCCGCAGCCTCGCGTGGAGGTGAAAAAACCACACGAGTAAGTACACCACAGGTACGCCGAAACGATCCGGCACTCCCTGCGCGAATGGTTTTAACGGTTTCCTTCGTGGTCTCCCCGGAGAGCCGGGCTTGTTGTCTCCGTCGCCTGCGGAATTCACCGCAAACTTGATACCAGCGTCGGGGTATCAGGACGCCACGACTTCGCCGTCCACGAGATGCGCCCTCGTCAGAAGCGCAGCCCGCGTCCATCGCATCCCGCGCTCTACGTTCGTGACGATCGCGAAACGCCCCTCGATAGGAGGCGGAACGGCGGAGGTCTAAATTTGATTTGGGTGAAACGCGAAGCGAAATATTTTCGCGAAGGGGACTGGACAGGTAGAAACAGATTGAAACGGTTCAATAAATCGGTTTTTTCGGGAAATCCGCCTAGTGCGGTGAATTTGAAGTTCCTATCAGTCTTGCTGCAACCTAATCATAGGAACTTCAAATTCAAAACCCGCACTAGAAAACACCAGGTTGCTAGTGCTCCTTATGATTCCGAAGTTCGCATCAGACGGCGCCGCGATAGCTTGCGAACTTCGGAATCGGAGCACTAGAGCCCGGATCAAGCGCACGGGCCGTATTTTCACAGCGTCTCTTGCCTGTGGCCGCATTTCTTGCAGGCGAATTTCACCCGCGTGACGCCTCTTTCGGCGGAGACGCGGTTTGGCGCGCCGCATTTGCCGCAGGTCGCCTCGATGCGCGTGTCGCCCTGCTTCACGACGAGCGCCTTGCGCGCCATGGTCTCACGAATCAGGCGCTCGGCCTCTTCACGCATCAACTGCTTCGACATCCGATCCGCACCTGCCTGTTGAAAGTTGAGAGGCTTATAGCACGTCGATAGAGTATTGCGAGTGACCTCGCCAGCATTGCACCCCTCCGCAACCGAATGGGGGCGACCAAATGATCACGTCTCGACGATGATGTAGCTGTCCTCGATGTGGACCAGAAAGGTTTCGGCCACATAGGGACCCTTGGCGAGCGTTTCGCCGTCCTCGATGACAACCGGATAGGTTCTGACCTTGACGCGCTTCGGATCGAACCAGGATTGCCCGTTGCGCATGTCGAACTCCCATCCATGCCAGGCGCAGCGGAGCAATTCGCCCACCCGCGAGCGCTGATAGACGCCGGGCTCTGGCGAAGTCAGGCGCGCGACGCAAGCCGCCTTGTCCAACGGCGCGCCGGCGTGCGGGCAGCGATTGAGAAGCGCGAAAAACTCGCCGTTGACGTGGAACACGACGATGTCGCGGCGATCGAGCGTGACCACCTTGTTGCCGCCGGGCGGAATTTCCGTGGTGCGGGCGACAATGTGACGGGCCATGTGACTCCCAACTGCTTCGACCAGATGACGTTGCCGACCTTACCTCTCCCGACGGGAGTGGTCGATTTGCTCCTGGCGATGCCAACGGGTCGCGCGACCGCGCGCCCGATGACAGGCTCCGCATCGTCCAATGCAAATCGGGTGAGGGGTTAAGGTCTCTCGAGAGAGCTGCGTCCCCTCACCCGGCGCCTCGCGCCGACCTCTCCCCGCTGGGGAGAGGTGAAAACGCGCCTCACAATTTGTAAAGCGCGCGCGCATTGGCGTTGAAGATTTTCAGCCGCTCCGCCTCGGTGAGCGGCGTCCTGAAGGCAGAACGCGGATCGTCGAAATCCCAGTGCGGATAATCCGACGAGAACAACAGGCGATCGAGGCCGACCCATTCGATCAGGGAACGCAGATGCCTTGCCTCGTCCGGCTCGTCGATGGGCTGGGTCGTAAACCAGAAATGCTCTCGCACATATTCGGACGGACGACGCGTCAGATGCGGAACCTCGGCGCGGAAGCGTTCGAAATGCCGGTCCATTCGCCACATCGTCGACGATATCCAGCCGAAGCCGCCTTCGATGAACACGATCTTGAGACGCGGGAAACGCTCTGGCACGCCTTCGAGAATCAAGCTCGTCAGCGTTGCCGCCATGGTATGCGCATTCGACTGGTGCTCTTCGGCATAGTAGGACGGCCAGCCGCCGCCGGTCGGCGCGTGGCCGCCATAGCCGCCGACGTGAATGCCAAGCGGGAGGCCAAGCTCCTGCGCACACGCATAGATCGGCCAGTAGCGATGGCGGCCGAGCGGCTCATTGGCCCGCGGCGACACGTTGATCTGCACATATTGGCCGATGCTGGCGCAGCGCTTCATCTCGGCGACGGCCGCCTCGGCATCGTCCTGACCGACGAGGATCGCCGCTTTCAGCCGCGGCTCCCGGCTGGTCCAGTGCGCAAGCTGCCATTCGTTGACGGCGCGCTGGATCGCAGCACCGAAATCGAGATTCTGCTGCGAGAAGATGAACATATCGAGCACCTGCAGCAGGCCGAACTCGATGTCGAGCGGATCGAGATGTTGCTTGCGCATGAAGTCGAGGTCGGAGCCCGGCGGTCCACCGGTCGGCGGCCACGCATCGCGGCGGGCGATCAGCGGCGAAGACCTCGGATAGGGCGTGGTGCCGATATAGGGCGTGCGCAGATGATCGCCAAAAGTCTTCAGATGCTCCTGCCATCGCCTGGCAAGAAACGGGTTGAGGTCGCTTCGCGCGTGCAGGCTCGGATGGATATCGCAATCGATGATCCTGAGCCGGCTCTTTGCAGACGTCTCCTGCTCGAGCATGGGGCGGTCGATGACATCACTCATGCGATCCTCCTCGAAGATCAAGCGGCAAGCGAAAGCCGCGGAAAGGTTTCAAGCGGATTGTCGGCACACATGCGCGATACGATGCTTGGCGGCAGATGCGGCGGTATCGCATCGTCGCCGTCGAATTGCCAGTGCGGATAATCGGATGAGAACAGGAACATCCTGTCCGAACCGATCATGTCGATGATGTCGGCAACACCAGCCGCATCGGGCGGGCTGTCGAACGGCTGCGTGGTCAGGCGAATGTGGTCGCGCATGATCGATGCCGGCTCGCGGTCGACCCAGGGCACCTCGACGCGGACGCCGCGCCAGGTCTTGTTGGCGCGCCACATGAAGGCCGGCAGCCAGGTGACGCCGGATTCCATCAGCACCACCTTCAGGTCGGGGAATTTCACGAACACGCCTTCGTAAATCAGACTGAGCACCTGGGCCTGAAACGCCTGCGCCTCGGCGAGATAATATTCATATCGATAGGACGGCCAGCCGACCGAACTCGGCGCGTAGCGGTACTGGCTGCCGGCGTGGATCGCGATCGGCAGTCGGTGTTTCTCGGCTGCCTGCCAGACCGGCCAGTAATGCCGCCTTCCGAGCAGGTTCTCGCCTTGCGCCAGCACCAGAACCGAGACGAACCTGTTGTCACCGGCACGACGTTCGATTTCCTCGATCGCCAGGTCTGGCGCCTGCAAGGGGATCGCGATCGAGGCGCGCAGACGGCAATCGCGCGCCAGCCATTCCTTTTCAATCCAGTCATTGATCGCCTTGCAGAAGGCGGCGGCCATGTAGGGATCATAGACGGCCTGCGCGCCATACAGCACGTTGCAGATCGCGTGGCTCGCCCCGAGCTGATCGAACGCCCCGCGTTGCACCATCGCCAGATCGCTGCCGGGCTTGCCGGCGGCCGGCCGCCAATCGGGGCGAGCGGACAGCGGCATGTTCGGCGGATAGCTGGCGAGATCGAGACCATCGATGGCCCGGCTCACCACCTGCTCCTTCCAGTGATCGTCGAGGTAAGGCAATAGCGTGGTGCGCGTCCCGCCAACGGCGGGATGGATATCGCAATCGATCCGCGTGGCCACCATGTCGTTTCCTGAAAGGTCGCCGTTATCGTTCTTGGCGGTCTTGGATCATGATGCGATTAAGTGGAATCGCATCATGATCTCATCTCCTTATTCGAGCATGATCTTTCGGAAAACCGGTTTCCACTTTGCGCTAACGCGGCCCTTCGGGTCCGGATCATGCTCTAGACCGCGCGCTTTGCAAACAAATGTGCCGTTCGCGAAGCTTCAGCGCAAGATGAGGTTGTGCAGAGTGACCCTGCCAAAAGACTGGTTCACGCCCTCGGTCGGACCTTGTCGGAGTCCGCCGTGCGGGAGGGAACCGGTAATGACCGCCCCCGCGCGCATTTTGGCGCAAAGCGGCCTCCAAGTGGTAGCCGGGAGCTGCTGGCACAGTCGCGAATGACCCAAACTGGGCATTCGGCGCTATATTTTGGGGCGCGAGCACTTGAAGGAAATTGGAGGATTCAGCAATGGATGTATGGGGATTGATCCTTAGCGGATTTGGAGCTGTGCTGATAGCAACGGGCCAGGATATCGTCGCGGGAGTGACCGACAGATGGCTGCGCGCCCATGAAGCCACTTTGGGTTCGCTTGTTGGCCACGGTGACACGGATCGGATCAGCGGTGTAGATGATCAAATGGACCACGCGGTTCAAAAAAACCGAACGCTATCTCGCATGGGCTGGTCGATGTTTGTCGCCGGCATCGTTCTACAGATCATTCCGCATTTTCGGCAAGACGGATGGCACGCGCTGTGTGAGCCGTTGCTCAATTTGTGCCCGGCAAAGTAGGCAAGTTCGCTGCGGGTGCCGGACGTCCGCGCGGCCGCCGCTTCGCACACGCCGAATAAATACCTGATGACGGTTCCCGATCGTCCGGTCCGATACCACATGAACGTCGATCCGAACGCATCCAGTGCGCGGAAGTCAACCCACCTTCGTCCAACCAAGGGAGACTAGCATGGCAAAACCAAGCATCGTTTTCGCACATGGCCTCTGGGCCGATGGATCATGCTTCGGCAAGCTGATCCCGACGCTCCAAGCCGAGGGCCACGAGGTGATGGCAAGCCAGCACGGCCTCGATTCACTCGCGACCGATGTCGCCGCCGTGAAAGCGTGTCTTGCTCGCGTCCATGGCCCCACGATCCTCGTCGGCCACTCTTATGGCGGCACGCTGATCACGCACGCCGGGACCGATACGCGGGTGGCCGGGCTCGTCTATATCGCGGCCCTCGCGCCGGATGCCGACGAAACCTCTCAGAGCCTGCTTGGCAAGTTTCCGACGTCCCCCGTGTTCGGCCATCTCGATGTACCGGAAGGGCGCATCTGGCTCAAACAAAGCGGCGTCAAACACTTCGCGGGAGATCTGCCCGAGGCGGAACAAAAGCTGGTGTATGCGACGCAGGCGGCGCCGGTGGCAGACCTCTTCAACCAAAAGGTCGAGGGCACAGCGTGGAACGCCAAGCCGAGCTGGTATGTCCTCGCCACCCAGGACCAGACGGTTCCCCCCGATCTGCAACGCTTTGTCTCCAAGCGCATGAAGGCCACCACGACCGAAGTCGCGTCTTCGCACGTCCCCATGTTGTCGAAGCCGGATGTGGTGCTCGATGTCATCCGCAAGGCCGCCAGCGCGGTGTGAATGTCCTGACACCAATAGGCAGGCGTGCCGCAAGGGGAGACCGTCGCAAGGCGGTGGCGAGAAACAACCGGCGCGTTTGACGCGCCGGTCCAGTACCCGGTCTAGACATTTTCGGCGGGTTAAACCCCCTTGTAAGTCGAAAGTCCGTTCGTCTGGTATTGTAGACGGTGCGGTGACGGACGGGAGTCCGCAGACCCCAAGGTCGTTGCAGACCGTGGGTGAGACAGGTGCCCCGTCCGTCAGTCCATCGAACCCGAACAGTC
>NZ_DATMLW010000171.1:0-8946 GCF_035570375.1 Bradyrhizobium sp.
TGAAAGGCTGGCAAAAGTAGCCAAGCGATTCCGAGAGGAAGCAGAGACTAAACCTCCGGGACCCGAACGGGACGAGCTCATAAAAAAGGCTCATCAGGCAGATACGGCCGCTCACATAGACCAATGGGTTTCCTCGCCGGGATTGAGACCGCCGACCTAAGAGTAAGGCCGCTGGTGGGTCCGGGATTTGTGCTGCAGGTGCCAGAGCAGACTTGCCAGCGTGGCATCGGGCGCTGGCCTGTTGCCCCCTGTGGCCTAATTTGAATCGTTAAGTACACAAGTGAACTTACTGGGCGATCGTTTTGGCTTATGTCCCGGCCCGCTCATAAGCGGACCCGATCCGATGGAATACAAGGGAGTTGAATACACCGTTGTTCAAATGGCGGGTGGCGCCGGGTGGAAATGGGAAGTCAGGTTTGATGACGGCAAGAACAAATCCGGTGTAACTCCGGAAAGTCGAGAGCTTGCAATCAAACTCGCTGAATATGAGATTGATCGCGTCGTAAAGGACAGAAAGTAAGGCCGCCTCAGTTGGCGGCCTCTTTTATTTCGTAGCGCTACGAGCGCCGGACCCGCTGCCAGCCCCGCGCCCCGCAAAGGGAAACCCCAGCCCGGAGGCGATCCGGTATCGGCCCTTGCCAGCGGCGTCGGCCGACACCTCTGGACCCTAGCTGACAAAGCGGGCTTGGCGGGAAATCCCAAGTCTTTGGCTGATGATCACAAGGCCTCTGAGACAGTAGTCCGCTAATCTGTCCTTATTTTAGGACGGGCGGGGGCACTGTGCGTTACTTGGCCTTGATGGCAACAATTGCTTTAGCTGGCTGTGCTGGCAGCCTCGCAGGAAATGATGCTCATATTTACCCCTGCTGCTTCGGCCAAAACATCGTTGGCAATGAGACTTATGTCACCGTTTCCAACGTCTACAACGAAATGGACGCTTTGCCGCTGCTGACGGCTTTCTAAAAATCAGTTTAGGTCTCGCCTTCCTGGTGGCTGCGGGAAGCGTCGGCTATCACTACGCCGTATACATTCCAACGCGAGATGCTCAACTTGACAACGAGCGGCGCTTCGAGAAGGCGCATTCTGAATACGGTTTCCCCAGCCCCAAAAACAGGATCAGTTGTTGCGTTCACGTTCACTCCCCGATGATCCGTTCGTCAGAATGATTGCGAAACCGATAGGCGCACCGACGATTCCGCCGAGAAGACAAAATCCGACCGCCGCATTGCGCGGGATGATCTTGGACGTCGAGTACGGCGGCCACCCTTGCGCCGGGTTGAGGTTGAAGTCGCTCGCCCCTGGTACGCCCTCAGTCGCCCCTTACTCGGTCGCGGTCGATGGGCAGCTCATTCGACCATCGCGGCGCTCTAACTTGGTTGAGACTGATGACGGCGCTCGTAAGATACCGGATACGTCTTGTTGCGGAACTGAATCATCGGGTCCGCGGGTTCGATGCCGGCAGGCAAGAGCGCCGGCAAGAACATGAGCGCGCGTTCGGTCGCCTCGCTGTCCGGCACCACCGAAGCGACGGTCAGCGTCCCCAGCGTCGTGATCTTATTGGTGCTCGCCCAAGCCACCGATGGATCGTCGATCTTGTCGTCCGGCGCTGCGAGTTGCAGCACCACCTTGAATCGAACCGCTCCACGGGCAACGCGCTGGCGAATCTCGTCGTCCAGATAGTTGGTCGCCGCCTTGGCACTGTCGTCCTTCGACAAGACTTGGCACTGTCGTCCTTCGACAAGAAATGTCGGCCGGCGTCGGGAAGCAGCTGATAGCGCCCAATCGTCACGGCGCCCTTTTCGTTGACGAACTTGAAGCTGTTCACGCCGAAGTAGGTGGTCGTCGCGTAGCTCACCGGCGGTGGATCCCGCGTGGTCATGAACGTCTTCGCGGCCGGGTGCGTCTCCTGAAAGGCCTCGATTGGCGTCGGCGACGGGACCCCTGGCTTGCTGCCGGCAAGCGCCAGGAAGAATTGCTGAAATTCCTCGGGGTTCTTCGCCGGAAAGCCGTTGTACGAATGGGTGACGAGATCGGTGTCACTGCCGTCGGGAAGACGAAACCTGATGGCTAGGCCACGCGGGGCGGCCCGCGGATCGGCATCGGCGATCCTGGGTATGCCCGAATTGGCCGAGAACCGCACCGTGACCGGCACCTCGTGCTTGAAATGCAATGCCTTGCTCACACTCGCCGCCTCCGCGCTCGGAATGAACTTGCCGAGTAGGACGACGCCCTTGGCGTGGGCCGCACGCTGCGTCGTTTGCTTGCCGAACGCCGAGTTGAGCGCATCGACGAACGATTCGGGGGTCGTGGCCATCGCGGGCTCCTTCCGTGTGTTGATCGCCGTCCTCCGTTGGAACGATCCCTTCCCCCGAGCTACGCGCCGAGGGTCCCGGCGTTCAAGCTCGACCTCATACCGGGTCCGCCGGTCGGCTCGATCACTCGCGTCAGCGCGAGCCTGAAACCGTACTGGGCCCCCGAGTTCCAGTGCGTGCCATATCTCGCGCACCTAAGTCCGTTCTGATTTCGTCCGCGGCCGCGGGTCTATGACCATGGTGAGGCTGGCAGTGCGCGGACGATAGCGCCAATGTCGCCTTGCGCTTCCAACTGCTCGATCCCAACATTGATGATTGCGAGATCTTCAGCCATTTTTCCGAGGGCAAGGCTTACATTGTAATCTGAATCTGAACGCAGCTTATTAAGATCGACGATGAGTCTATGACGGTGAGCCCTCAGATCCAAGAGCGCACGTCCGTCCTTCAAGCGAACATAGGCGTCGACGATCTGCTCGATTGCCATTGCAGTTTTGGCCATTTGACGTGCGCTGAGGTCTATCATTTCGTCAGGCATTGGAATCCTCCCCGCTCCCGCTGCCTAAGTCATGCGTCCCCGTTCGGGATAAAGTATGAATTTCTGCTGCCCAAATTGGGGCACCCAAACCAGCCGCTTAAGTGCTTTTAAGCTTGCCAGTAATTGACATTGGGACGCGACGGGAAGTAGCCGCCGGGAAGAGCCTGCCCGGAGCCCCGGCACAACTGCTGGGAAATGACGAAACCATTATGTCGGCCCGACGAAACATCCGCGCAACAAAGTCCGACTATGAGACGCGTGTTTTCAGCGCAGGCGATTGGTGGTCACGTCAAATGATTGAAGCGGTCGCGATAATCGTCGGTCTGTTTGGCGCCGGTGTCTTTGCATTTCAGTTAGTTGAAGCTCATCTAAGAGCTGGCGACTGGTTGAGGCGCCTTCGGTCGGTGAGATCGATGTACCGCCTGGCTTCCTGAAAGCAAACCGGCGCTGTCTCGAGCGCCAGAAACCGGAACTCACAAAAGTGAGCGCGGAAAAGTGAGCGCGGAACCTAAGCTCCGCGGCACTTCGCGGCTCGAATAAAGGGGCTATCAAATCGCGCTGGCGACGATGAACGCGATGCCGCTGGCCATTGAGACGGCAATGAATGTGCCGGCTGCCAGGTCCCAGATCCCACTATAGTCTTTCATCAAGGGCTTGCTCCCGTTGGCCCGCAGCCGACAAAATCTAAACCGCTGTTGCCAACGAAGGTTCCTCGCTGCTTTTTCCTGCGTCGGCATCATTGGAGCGGAACTGAAAGTCGGTTCCGGCGCCATGAGAGAAGCCCCGCGCCCCACAAAAGCTAGTCGCAATGGCAAGCAAAGCCTGCGGCCGCCGCCGTCTTGCCCGATCGAGTGGTGAGCAGTTCGTAGCTGATCTTGGCACCCTCGGCGAGCCTGGTGTAGCCCGCCTTCTCGAACGCCGAGACGTGGACGAACACGTCCTTTCCGCCGCCATCGGGCTTGATAAATCCATACCCCTTGGCTGGATCAAACCACTTCACCGTCCCCATCGCCACGTCGGCATCTCCTCTTCGAAAGTTGATCAAGCGAACGTGATTCGTCGGTCGAACTGGCGGCACGCTCGTGGCGAAAAGCGGTCGCTATGACGATCCAGCGGCGGCTATCCGCCTTAGGCCTTAACAGATAGTTAGCATCAGCCTTCTGGCGTGTGCGCTGGCCTGTTTCGAACAGGTGTTGCACCAAAACATCAAGCTGGATCGAAATTGGACGGTCGGAAGGAAATCCCTTTGACTGTGCGATAGGACCGTCGTTCCTTTCGAGCAGGGCGCGGGGCGCAAGATTTAGGTGGTGCACCATGCGTGAGGAGTTCGTTTCTAACAGCTTCCTCGCTGTGACCGTTGTGGGCCTTGTGTTGCTTTGCTCTGGATTGATCGCTTTCGCGCTTACCTGATCTGTGCATTGTCGGACCGAGCCAAACCCGCCGGGGTGTGAACTGGCGGGCCCGTGAGCGCGGGACCGCTTGAGCCCCGCGCCCTTGTTTCCTTACCGCCTCGCCCTGCCGGGATGCGCCGCTAGGAATTCCAAATCGACAGCGATTGCGCGCTCGATCCGCTCGGATTTGAGGTCAGTGTACTTATGTTTGGCCCGCCGCCAGTGGCCAGCCCTGACATCCATTAAATTGGGCCGTGCATTCGGCCGAGCGTTAACGCCGTTCGGCGCATTTAATCCATTAAAAATTAACTGGCGAATCCCATGATCGGCCCGACCAAATGACGGCGGTCATTAGTCGAGCGCGGACCGTCGCCGATTCAAAAACGGCGATGGCGGTTACTGCAATTCTCGAAAGACAGAGAGAACGGAGTAACGTCTCATGCTCAACGGCATTATGAAGGCAGCAGCGTTCATTGGTTTCGCCGTCATCGCAGATCAGTTTCTGGCCGATGGCGTCTACACCGACGCAACGCTGTCGATGCTGCGGCAGATAGAGCATTCGTTTCACTAAGGCGGCTTCGCGGCGGCGTCGCGCGTGGTGACGGAACGCGATTGAGGCGCGGAGCGAACACTCCGGCGCCAGCGGCGTGAATTTGACATTTGCTATCCGGTTGGAGAGCCCTGCTCGCGCCGCTCAGCGGCTGACGTCGGCGTGCGCGTTCCAGCTGCTCCAGCTCACGCTGGTGAGGCTGCGAAAATCGGTCGCGACCGGCCGCCGACTCTGCCTTTCGTAGGCGGCGATGCATTGCTCGGATTCGGCGATCTTTCGCTTCAGCTCGGCCAGTGAATTCTGGGTTCGGCCGCCTCTTGCGATCTCGCCCATCGTGAAGCGCGCCGCTTCCAGGGCCTTCAAAGCGTCGCGGTTCTTCTTGAGCTGAACCCTGTGCCAAGCGATTTTGCTATCGCTGTCGCCACTCATCCTCGAGCTCCTGATTCGGTATCCGCCTATCATGACACGGACCGCCGCGCCGGATCAGCCGGCGGCCACATCGGTGCTTCGTCGACGGAAAATGGATGGAGGCTGTGGCGGGCCTGCAACGCGCAGGCGGCGGTAAACTCTGAAACGGGATTTTTCAAAAAAAAGCGCGGGAGGCCGCTTCCGGCATGACCCGCCCGGGACCGTCTGGTCCTGCGAAGCCTTTCAGGTCTCCCAGTCGTCAAGCCCGTATTCGCGATAAATGGCCTCGCGATCGTCTTCGGGAAACAGCCTGCATTTGGCCTGGGCGAGGTGCAGGTTGAGGGTGCCGGATTGGCAACCGGCGGCCAGGAGCTTTTTGATGTCGGCCATGTGCGTGGACGGCTGGTGTTTCTGCGGAAGCTGCTCAAGTGCGATCAATGCGGTCGCCAATGCTTCCGTGATCACCCATTCGTCGTGGCCGGTGATTCCCTTCCTTGGCATTCAGACCGTCCTTTCGCCCCTGACCTGCGATGCGAAGCCACCCGGTTGCCAACATCCCGACCAAGCTTGTGCGAACGCGGCCACGGCAAGGATATCGAGACGAACACGGCGTCTTCAAGACCGAAGCCCGCGCCATTGCCGCTTTATGCGGCAGCTTCTTCAAATCCGGGTCGCTTTCGCCCGCCTGCCGAGGAAGGGTTTTGCGGCGAAGCTCTCAGCTCCAGGAATTGCGGAAATCTTCTCCAGCGCCGGCAACAGGTAATTGAGAAACAGTTGCGCATTCTCGCTCATCGGAAAATGGCGGAGGCCCTTCATGATGGTGACGTCGTGAGGACGACGGCATGATAAAGGGACCCGGCGCCGCCGACACGATTCGCCCCTCGAAGATCGAGATCAGCCAGGCGGACTGGCCAATTTCGAGAAGGAAGGTCGTGGTCAGGAATCGTCCACGCCGGACCAGCTTGGCGGTTCAGAATTCCGCATCATTGCGGCGGCGAGTTCGGTCATGCGGACTTCTGAACCAAAAGCCCCACCAGAAAACAAGGACTGGCCAGCGTGCTTTCGATTCCGAAAAACAAGAACGCCGCAAAATGATGCGAACTTCGGAATCGGGACACTAGCGCCTCATCGCCATTGACCCGCCCTGTCAACGCTTCGATCATCGCCCGCTCTCCCTCCTGCCAATCCCGCGGAGCCGCCACCGTTGTCGGTATCACGGCAGGAAAGGGGCGAGGTCAATCGCACCGGCACTACAATACCATCGCCAACCCCTTGGTCGGACTTGGCTAATCGAGCCGTTGGCCGTCAGGACCGGGCTGGCGGATCGCAAACCTCGACTACAGCCAGGCGCATACCAATGCCAGATTGGCGACACAGGCCGCCAATAGCGCGACCGACAGCGTCACACGCACGCGATCGCAAGAGGTTTGCTGGATCGTTCCCATGACGGGCAAAGCATCGGGCGATTCTAGGCGGAGAGTCTCGCAGGATATTTTTCGCCCGATTTAAGGACTCGTTTACGACTCAAGGAGGAGCGAAGCCCAGCCTCCCGGCCGGCGCCCGGCGACGTTTGGTCCGAGCTGCGCCTGGCGCTTTTTCCCTATGGCGTTGCTGCCGCCAGCGAGGCCTGCTCGGCGGCTAGCGCCACGCAGGTTTTGCGGCGATGCAGCCCCCGGATGGCGCCCGTGACCTTCAAAACCCTGCCGACAGGGCATGAGGAATCCTGGACGAAGGCCACCTCGTAGGGCGCCAGCATCAGGGGTTCGGATTTCAGGACAGTCTGGGCCAGGCACGGCGAAGCGATCGCGCAGTACACTAACGCTGCAATGAAAAGACGCATTTCAGTTGTCCAGAAAGGGCAAACGCATCATACCCGATCGGAAGCAAAAGTGCCGCGACCTGCGAAAATTATTTTTGCTGGCGCCGGGCCGAGGCGACCGGCGCGACGGAAGGCACGGCCTGACGCTCGACGAGAAATGGCCCGGCCCCGGCCTGCCAACAAAAAAGGCCGGCTGATGCCGGCCTTTTCGCGATCATCGAAAGATGAATCAGTACCGCGCCACGGGACCGCCCCAGCCGAAGCGATAATTGACGCCGAGCTTGACCGTATGCTCGTCGTCCCTCAAACGGCTACCGAGGATCTCGGCGGGTCCGGTGGTGAAAGTGGTGTTGCCGAAATTGTAGTACTGGTACTCGCCTTTGACGGACCAGTTCGGCGCGAACATGTATTCGAGACCGGCGCCGACGGTCCAGCCGTTGCGATGATTGGCATCGGTCGTGAAGGCCCCCGGCGCGCCGCCGACACTGACACCGATATCGTCAGCGCCGCGCCAGGCGTAGCCGCCCTTGGCATAGAGCAGGGTCGGACCAAAAGCGTATCCGAGACGTCCGGTGACCGAGCCAAGCTGGTTGGGATTTGCGGTCACCAAAGTGCCGCCGGGGAAAAGCACGCCGTTGTTGCTGTTGCCGGTGAGCCAGCTGTACTGCGCCTCGGCGCCGAGCACCCAGTTGTTCGCGAACTGGTAGTCGAACCCGCCTTGCACGCCGCCGACGAATCGCGCGTCGCTGCCTTGCAGGCTGTTGGAGCCAGCGAACTCTCCGCCGATGTGGCCACCGACGTAGAAGCCCGTCCAGTTGTAGACAACTTGGGGTACCGTATAAACCGGCGCCTTCGTGTAGGTCCGCTTCGGAAGGTCGGCGCCGAGTGCAGGCGCAGCGAACGCAATACAAGCGGCTGCGCCGAGCAGTAGTTTCTTCATGTTAATCCCCGTTCCTGGCGTGATCGACATCAACCAAACAACGTGGCGCCAGTTTGGTTGCTTCGAGGCAACGCCGCCGCCTGTTCGTTTCGCCGCGTGATCGCCGCATAATGGGACGCTTGTTCCCGCATCAACCCGGCTTTCTGCGGGCGAATAGCCATCGCTGGTTGGTCTTGCGGCCCGGCTTTCCGGTTCAAAGCTCGCTGAATTGTGATCGAAGTTCCCTTGTTGGCCGCACCGGATATAGGGACTGCCAAGCCGAAAGTAAGACGCAGCCGAAGGTAAGGTTGCGCTATTCACCTTCGCCTTTGGGCGTCATCGTGTCAGCTTTTCCATTTCGGGGAACGCCGCATAGACGGCTCCGGCGCAGGTCTCGGCTCCGTTCTCGATCATGCGGTCGAGCCGGCCGTTGAAAAAAAGAACCGCGCGGTCGCGCGGCTCGCGGTAGCTGCCGTCGGATTCGCGCATGGAATAGCGCAGGCAGGCGACATAGCGGGTCTTGCCGCTGATGTCACGCGGCGCCGGCTCCGCAATCGCCGCATCTCGCACGCCGACTGGATTGTTGAGATAGGTTTTCAGGAAGGCCAGCAATTCGGTTCGGTAGTTGCTTGGAAACGGTTGGTTGGGGAATTTGTCTCCGCCGCCGAAAAGGCCGACGCTTCGGCCGTCGTCGCCGCCCGCGCAGGCCGCGAGCGCGATCGAAAGCAGCATCAGGATCACCGCATGCTTTGCCGATATCCCCAACTGCAACCCGTCTCTTGAAATCCCCAATTCGGAAAGCGTTCTAGTGTCTTGATTCCGAAGTTCGTATCATTTTGCAGCGACCAGGTTTGCGAACTTCGGAATCGAAAGGACACTAGAACCTATCTCAAAATTGCCTGAAGAGGATAAGTAGGCAAGCGAGTTGAACGAAACCGAGAAAGTTTTGAGGATAGAACTCCCAGCGGACCAGCAGGCGCCGGCGCCACTGAATCCAGGCGAAGAAGCGTTC
>NZ_DATMLW010000172.1:0-4931 GCF_035570375.1 Bradyrhizobium sp.
TTGTCGTCGACCGTGTCGTCACGGGCGAACCCGGCAGCGCGTTCGAGCTGCGCGATGAAGGGATAGAGGGTGCTGTCCTGGTGGTGCGGCGAGCAGAAATAGCGCAGGCGCGCGTGCGGCTCGCTTCCGATCCGCTCGGAAAGTGCCGCCGTGAGCCGAGACTTGCCGATGCCCGGCTCGCCCGAGATCAGCACCACCCGTCCTTCACCGGTCTTCGCCTGCTCCCAGCGGAGCCGCAGCAGATCGAGCTCCTCGACGCGACCGACGAGCGGCGTCTCCCCCGAGCGCAGGGCCTCGAACCGGCTCAGCACCCCGCTCTCGCCGATGACCCGCCATGCCGGTTGCGGCTCGGCAAATCCGGCAAGCGCTTGCGGCCCGAAGTCTTCGAGATCGAACAGCCCGCCGATCTGCCGGCGCGTCGCTTCGCCAATGACCAATGTGTTCGGCGCGGCCAGCGCCTGCAGCCGGGCGGCGAGGTTCGGCGTCTCGCCGACGACCCCGCGCTCCTGCGCAGCCCCCTCGCCAATCAGGTCGCCGACCACGGCGAGCCCGGTGGCGATGCCGAGCCGCACGGGCAGATCCTCCCGCGCCGGCAATCGGCCGACCGCCTCGATCACCGCCAGCCCAGCGCGCACCGCCCGCTCGGCATCGTCCTCGTGCGCTTGCGGATAGCCGAAATAGATCAGCACCCCGTCGCCCATGTACTTGGCGACAAAGCCGTCGAAATGGCCCACCGTCTCGCTGAGTGCGCGGTGGTAGTCGCCGATCAGCTCCCGCAGATCCTCCGGGTCGAACCGCGTCGACAGCGCCGTCGAGCCGACCAGGTCGCAGAACATGACCGTCAGCTGCCGGCGTTCGGCCTCGGTTTGCACCGGTGCAACGGGCGACGCAGCCGTCACCGCGGCAGCGGGCCCCACGGTGCCGAGCGCCGCGATGGCGGAAAGGAGCTTGCGGCGATGACCAATCGCGGTCACGCCCAAGCCGATCAGGTCCTCGGTTGTCAGGTCCGGCAGGACGTCAGCATCGACGTAGTTGTCGCGGAACGCTGGCTCGTATTGTTCGAGCCCCAACCCGCGCAGCCACGCTGCTACGTCCATGCGGTGATCCTCCGCTCTGAGGAACGGCACCCCTCATGGGCGAAGATAAACCTCTGCCCGCGGAACTACCATCGGCAGCAACTCAAATAAGCGCAGTGTTGGGTGTCGGGGCTTGAGGTAGTTAATGGCAGCTTTTCGAGTGTGGGCACCGTGGGCCGGTCAAATCGGGGAATGGCGCATTTCCACCCTTCTCGGCCACTCAGCCTTCGCGCTGGGGATGGCTCTTGCTGCCCCATAGCTGCCTTCCGACCGTCGCAGGCTGGTCTTCCGCTCGATGCCGTTTACCTAAAGGGTCGGAGACGCTGCATTATTCGCCGGTCGCCACATCCTTGATCGCGGCGATGTCGTGGCTTCTCCCGAGACCCTATCACGCCGCAGATGGCTGAATCTCTTTTGAGACCGGGTGCATATCGGCCCGCTGAAGTTTCCATGCGAATTCGGTTGACACAGACGATCTGCCCAGGGTGGTCGCGGCTATCTCAAGGATGCGGCCACTCCAGATTCTATCCAGAACAAAAAACCGGCCACTCAACTGATCGAAGCCAACATCGCCGGGACCAACACCGGCCATTCCGGCAAAGGTCAAACGTCCCCTCTCAACCACCTGCCCGCACATCGTTTCAATGACGTCGGCCGCTGCCGTCGCAACTGGTCCGATATGGCTTCGGTGGAACACCATGGAGGAAGGCAAGGGGGTCTGCAGAACGGCCGGAAGGGTAGCGCTGTAATAGATGCGGACCCGTCGGAACGGGACTCCGAGACGAGCCGTAACCAGGCCCGCGAAGTACCCGGAATACCAGCCCCTCCCGTAATCTCTCATGCCGAGAACGATAGTTACCGTTCCACCGGCGTTGAACCGGATCGCCCATTTCCGCTTGGCCGGAAGGAACGGATTCGAGGGGACGGTCTCGATGTTGAGATTTTCGACGCGCGCGTTCTGGACAAATCCGATCTCGCTGATGCGGCCGGGGTGGCCGGGCGCAGCATGGTTTTTAACAATGGGCAGTTCAGTGGCGATGGTATCCATGATGAAGTGATCCCTGATGACGTAGGTCTGGTCGTCGTCATCTTCGGTATTGCCAGACAACTCCAACCGCGGAACTCCGGTTCTTGCGTCGGAATCGGACTTGCCGCATTTCCCGAGAATGCGACGTACCTGCCGGCCGCGCGGTACGCTTCGTTGCATAAACACCACCGGAAGTGATGAAGAGAGAGCTTCCACCTCCGTCCAGCGGCTGGTACATATCTGACTTTCATTAAATCTGCGGCCCCAGAACTTGTCGTTTAAAGGCAAGAACCGGAGTTTAAGCCACTCACTGACCGCGTATTTATCGCGGCGGGCCTGGCAGGAACGCCATTGTCCTGCAGACCATCATCAGCGACCTATCAATACTAGGAATTCACTATGTCTATGACTCACTTGAGCATAGAACCGGCCATCCTCTATCTCGGCACGCCTGTCGTCCTCATCAGCTCTATCAACGAGGACGGCTCACCTAATCTCGCGCCGATGTCTTCGGCGTTCTGGCTGGGGTGGCGTGGCATGCTCGGCTTTGAGGCGGTCTCGAAGACACCCAACAATATTGTCCGTACCGGCGAGTGCGTACTGAACCTCCCGTCGATGGACCAGGTGGACGCGATCAACCGCCTCTCCAGGTTGACCGGCTCGAACCCCGTACCCGCCGGCAAGGCTCTGCGCGGCTACAGGTACCATGCCGACAAGTTCGGGATCGCTGGCCTCACGCCCGTGGCGTCGGAGACCGTCGCCCCGCCCCGTGTCCTGGAGTGCCCAATCCAGCTCGAAGCCGAACTCGTGCGCGTCAATCCCATGATGACGGACGAGTACGACTATACCCAGCACGAGCGGAGTGCTGAATGCACCCTCGAGGGCATCGTTGCGCTGGAAGTAAGGATCAAGCGCGTCCACGTTGTCCCGGCGCTCATGGTCAAAGGCCAGCCGAACCGGATCGACCCAGACCGGTGGAAACCGATCATTATGAGCTTCTGCCGCTACTATGGCCTGGGCTCGGAACTCGCCGTGTCCAAGCTCGCGCAAATCCCTGAGGAGCAATATCGTAGTCCCGATATTGACCGGGCGAACGTGGAGCGGTTGTGTATCGCCAACCGTGACCGAGCGGCAGCAGATTGAGGCACCAGCTGGAGCCCGAGCCGAGCCGGGCTCCAGAACTTGAACGGGTAATGTCGATCAGTGCCGCTGCAAAGTCGCGTCACCCCGTTTGGGGAGCTCCTTTTGCGGCCGGTCCCCGAGATTCGCTTTCGTGCTCGTTCCGCCACTCCGGCTCTTGCTGTCAAATCAGCTTTTCCGAGATTCTGTTCCTCGGCCATATTGCCGGGTGCGTCGAAATTTTTCGATTTGAGAACAGGATACGGAGTGTGCGGAGTATGGCGCTCAGCTAGAGTTTGGTCAGAATGACGCTGGTTCCGAACTCGAATCTGGTGGACGAGCGGGGTGCGCCGGAGAACCCGGACGTGGCAAAGGCGTTGGTCATGGCCGAACTCGTCCGCATCGTCGAGGAAGGTGCGGCAGTGATCGCCACGCTGGAGTCCGGCACGATCGAGCTACGCCTTGCGACCGGCGAGGTCTTCCACCTTGGTGATAAGGTGGTCACACGTATCGCCTGACCTCGCCCGCCGCTGGCAGAGAAAATTTCAAAAAAGAGCGCCGGGACGTTCGGGGCGCTTTTTTTAGCGGCTATGGTCGGTCTCGATACACCAAAAAGAAACTGAGGTAGTGGGAGACGCCATTCCGGTGAATGGCGTCTCCCCGAGAAATCAAACGATGCGGAGCAGCCCGAGTTGGGTCAGCGCGGTGACCCCGTCATCGAGACCAATCTCCTCGATTATCTTGCCGTCCTTGAGCTTGAGGACGGTGACGCCGGTGAAGTGCATCTTCCGGCCCGTGTTGGCGGGCAGGCCGCCGGCGAGGAAATCCTTGAAGGCCGGGCCGGCATGGGTGCCGCCACCTTCCCACTGGCCGACGACGTAGTCGCCCTCGGCTATGAGGTCGGCCGTGCCCCAGAAGTTCAGATTGGGGAACGCGGCGCGGAAATCGGTCATGAAGGCCTTGATGTCTTCGCGACCCTTGCGCGGCTCATGCAGCGAGTATTTCAGCAACATGTCCGGCGCCGCAATCTCGTCGACCACACGCAGATTGCAGGCCTCGCCCCAAAAATCGGTGAACCAACGGCCGACAATAGCCTTGTTGTCATCTTGTAAGCTCATGGGAGTGCTTCTCGATTGTTGCCTCACAGGTCACCGGATGGATCCGATGACCTTTGCATGCGTAGCTTGCTCTGGTCGCCCACGAACTCCGGTTCTTACCCCCATATCGAACTCAAAGCCTCGCGCCCCTTCGCCGCCGTCGTCGGCGAAGCGGCCTTGGTCCCTGCCGCCTCACAATCGGATTTGAAAGCAAGGACCGGAGTGTGAAATCGCCGCGGCAGCGGCATCATTGCTCGCGATGTTACATAATCGAAGATGAACGAAGATGACGTCGACGTTCGCCAAGACCGAAAAATCAACGCTGCCGTCGGTGGCAGAGGACCCGCGTTGGGCACGGATTGTCGCCCGGGACAAGACGGCGGACGGTCATCTGTGGTATTCGGTGTATACGACCGGCGTTTATTGCAGGCCGTCGTGCCCTTCGCGCACGGCCAATCCCAACAATGTTCAGCTCCACGACACTCTGGAGAGCGCAAAAGCTACCGGCTTCCGGCCCTGCAAACGGTGCAATCCCGACGGCCCTTCGATCGAGTGCGAGAATGCAGCTCTCGTCGCGAGGGCCTGCAGAATAATCGAGGAGAGCGAAGAGGA
>NZ_DATMLW010000173.1:0-6614 GCF_035570375.1 Bradyrhizobium sp.
GCGAAGCAAGGTAAAATCGGAGCAAAATCAGGATGCTCCGAAAAATCGGCGAGCAATATCACGCGGTCCCGTAGCTCAGCTGGATAGAGCGGCGGTTTCCTAAACCGTAGGTCGCATGTTCGAGTCATGCCGGGATCGCCATTTTCTCAATTTGATCGGATTACCCGTCCGGCGTTGCAACACTGACGCGCGCCGTACTAGTGATGTCGCCCGTGAATGAGCCCGGCAAACGTTCCGCAGGCACCTACGAGCTCCTAAACCGATCCGGATGTCGTCGTCTGTCATTCGCGCGGCGTGAGGTGAAGTTCGAGGAGCGCCATTCTTTGCAGCTCGGCCACATCCTGCACTCCGGATTGCGCGGTGCGAAGGATCGACTCCGCCAAGGCGGTGACGTGTCCCGAGCTGACCGGCTCCGGCAATGTTGCGACGGCCTGTTCGAGGGCCGCGCCCATGATCTCGATCACTTCCGGAGAAAATGCCGCGTCAGAAAAATTCCTCATTTTCGCGACCTCCCGCCAGAGGTACACAACTGTTCATGAATTTATGAATAATCGGATTCGGTAACCAAACGCGAGAAGAATCCTTGGTTCCAATCGAATGAGAAACATATCCAAAGGCCGGAACACTTCCCCGGCGTGACGGTTGCGCGATGAATGCCGACAATGCGCAGAAACTGAAGATCGAGGTTGCGAAGGCCGGGGCTGTTTCGGCGCTGCTGCTCCGCCCTGATAGCTTGCGCGCCTGCTTCGTCTTCGCCCATGGCGCAGGAGCGGGGATGACGCATCCCTTCATGCAGGCCTTTGCGGAAGGTCTTTGCGCGCGAGGCATTGCTACCCTGCGCTATCAGTTCCCCTATATGGAGAAAGCCGGCAGACGGCCCGACCCGCCGGCGATCGCGCACGCAACCGTCCGCGCCGCGGTGACCGAAGCGGGGCGACATTGCCCGGGCCTGCCGCTGATCGCGGGCGGAAAATCGTTCGGCGGCCGCATGACCTCGCAGGCGCAGGCGGCGGCTCCTCTGGAGGGCGTCCGCGGACTTGCGTTTCTCGGCTTTCCGCTGCATCCGGCAGGCAAACCTTCGACCGATCGCGCCGGGCATCTCGCCGACATCCATGTCCCGATGCTGTTCCTGCAGGGGACGCGCGACACCCTTGCCGAGGCGGCGCTGATCGAGGGCGTGGTCGAACGCCTCGCTCCATCAGCGAGGCTGCATCTCGTCGATGCTGCCGATCATTCCTTCCATGTGCTGGCGCGCTCGGGGCGCAATGATCGCGATGTCCTTCGCGAAATTCTGGATGCGTTCGCAGACTGGACGGAGGCGATCTGAAAATTGACGATTGAGCCGAAGCGGGGCCGTCCGCTTCACCCTCCCCTTGAGGGGGAGGGTCGATCGCGAATGCAATGAGCGAGCGGGGTGGGGTGATCCTTCTCAATTAGCTCACCCCACCCCGTCTTACATTCGCTTTCGCTCATGTGAGCCGACCCTCCCCCTCCAGGGGAGGGTGGCGGCGGCGCTGGGCTTAATTTAACGGAACAGGGGTCGTTCGGGGGGTCGCTCAGCAGCCGCGGCAGATGCTGTGGATCTGGCGGTTGAGCGCCTCGTCCTCGTGCTTCATCTGCTGCAGCTGTTCCATGAGCTTCGATTCGCGAGGCGGTTCGGGCTTCCGCCTGGCGGCGAGTTCCGCTTCCTGGCGCTGATAACAGGCCTCCCGCTCGGGCCTGGCCTGGATGAACCGGCATTGCTCCACTGCCAGAGCCGGCGGCGTGACGAATGCGAGCGCAAGCACGGCGGCGGCGAGAATCTTCAGGCGCATGATGCGGAATCCGGTTTCGGTCATCGGGTTTGCGGAGGGACAGCTTGCCGGTTGGCCGGAGACGCGGCCATTGCATTGGCGATGAGAGAGTGTCGTCATTGCGAGGCGTGAAACGACGAAGCAATCCAGTTGCCGAGAAACACTGGATTGCTTCGCTTGCGCTCGCAATGACGCGGAGCGAGCTGCGAAGCTGTTCACGCGTTGCCGCGGTCCTCGCGGAACAGGTCGAGCTTCTGCTGCACCGGGCGATCCGAGAAGCTGAACAGCACCGAATCCGCCTCGGCCTCGTGCGTCACCCAATGCCAGCTCGGCACCACGAACAGATCGCGCGGTCCCCATTCGAAGGTCTGTTCGCCGATCCGGGTGCGCCCCTTGCCCTCGATCGCCGCGAACACGGTGGCGTCGGTGGAACGATAGCGCGCGGTCTTGAAGCCCTTCGGCAGCAACTGGATGAAGGTGCCGATCGTCGGCATCGCGTAGTCGCCGGTCTCGGGATTCGAGAATTTCAGCTTCAGTCCGTGGCAGGCGTCCCATTCGTCACGCAGCCTTGCGGTCTCCAGCGCCTCGCGCGTGTAGGAATAGGGGTAGTTGAAAATCGGCGAAGTCTTCGATGTCCGCCTTTCATCGACCGGCAACAGATTGTGGCCATAGCGCGCAAAGCTGTCGCCGGCAGCGCGGGTGATCTTCTGCTGGTCTTCCTTGAGGCCTTCCGCAAAGGAGGCATCGAAGAACTGCACCATCGGGATGTCGAGGCCGTCGAGCCAGAACATCGGTTCGGAGGTTTCGTTGGAATGATCGTGCCAGGTCATCGACGGCGTGATCACGAAATCGCCGGGCGACATCGCGGTGCGTTCGCCGTCGACCGAAGTATAGGCGCCGTTACCCTCGAGCACGAACCGCAGCGCCGACTGGCTGTGCCGATGCGCGGGCGCGACATCGCCGGGGATCACCATCTGCACGCCGGCGAACAGCGAGGTCGTGATCTTGGATTGGCCGCGCAGGCCCGGATTTTCCAGCACCAGCACGCGACGTTCGGCTTCCTTGGCGGTGATCAGCTTGCCCGCTTCGGTCATGTAGTCGCGGATCGCGTCGAACTTCCACAGATGCGGGCGGCACGCGCTCTTCGGCTCCGGCGTGATCAGGTCGCCGAGCACGTTCCACAGCGCGGAAAGATTCTCGCCGTCGATCTTCCTGTAGAAAGCCTCGCGCTCTGGCGTCCTGGTTACGGCTTCCATGGCCGACCTCCCTTGTTTCTCGTTCGCGGTTCTCGTTGCAAGATTGACAGTATACTTACAATATGGCTATCGTCAATGGCAGGAAAAGCTGACGATAACAAATCGGCGATCCACGCCGTCGGGGCATTCAAGACGTGGATGCCACATCTGGCGCGAAGACGCGCGGAGCCTGTCATCGGGCCGCGCTTTTGCGTGGACCCGTTGGCGCTCTTGCGCGGGCGTGACGAGCGAGAACGTCAGGAAGCAAAAGGGGAGGCCGAAACATGAGGCTGCACGGCTATTTCCGCAGCAGCGCGTCCTACCGGGTCAGAATAGCGTTGAACCTGAAAGGGTTAGGCGCGGAACAGCTGACGCATCATTTGCGCAAGGGCGAGCAGCGCGATCCCGCTTATCTCGCGCTTAACCCACAAGGGCTGGTTCCCACCTTGCAGGACGACCGCGGCGCGGTCCTGACCCAGTCGCTCGCCATCATCGAGTGGCTGGACGAAATCCACCCCCACCCGCCGCTGTTACCGAAGGATCCGTTGCGCCGCGCCCTTGTGCGGGCGTTTGCGCAGGTGCTCGCCTGCGACACCCATCCCGTCCAAAACCTCAAGGTGCTTGCGCGGCTGCGCGAGCTCGGTTTGCCAGAAGAGCGGGTGACCGCCTGGGCGGCCTGGGCCAATCGCGAGGGGCTGTCGGCTTGCGAGAAACTGATCGCCAACGAAGCCGGTCCGTTCTGCTTCGGCGATGTCCCCTCGCTCGCCGATCTTTGCCTGGTGCCGCAATTGGGCAATGCGCGGCGATTCGGAGTCGATGTCGCGGCCTTTCCGCGCCTCCTCAAGGCGGAAGCAGCCGCGAAAAGCCTCAAGGCGTTCGCCGACGCCGCACCGGAGCGACAGGCAGATGCCGAATAAGCCGGTCACGATGGATGCGGTCTACACCGCGCCGGGTTATCTGTTTCGCCGGATGCAGCAGATCGCGGTCGCGCTGTTCATGGAGGAGTGCAAGGCCTTCGATCTGACTCCGGTGCAATATGCGGCGCTGATTGCGATCCGCACCCATCCCGGCATCGATGCCACGCGGCTTTCCGCCGTGATTGCCTTCGACCGTTCGACGCTTGGCAGCGTGATCGAGCGTCTGGAGGCGAAAAAATTCGTCGAGCGCAAGCCTGCGCCCGAGGACAAACGGGTCAAGCTGCTTTACCTGACCCGGAGTGGCGCCGGTGTCTTGCGTGAAATCATGCCGTCGGTCGATCGCGCGCAGGCAAGGATGCTGCAGCCCCTGAAACCGGCCGACCGCAAGACGCTGCTCATGCTGCTCGAACAACTGGTCGACCTCAACAACGAAGCCTCGCGGGTGCCGCTGCGCGCCGAAGATGCGCTGGAGCATCTGGTGTCCCGGTCCTGACATTCGCAATATGATCTCATCTCTTTATTTTAGCATGATCTATTCGGAAAACCGGTTTCCACTTTTCCGGATCATGCTCTAGGAAAGGCGAGCTGATGGCGGACAAGGCGGCGCGGGCAGTCCTGATCGCGGGCGGCGGCATCGGCGGCCTTGCCACAGCACTCGGCCTCGCTCAGAAAGGCGTTCGCTCGATCCTGCTGGAAAAAGCCGCCACTCTCGGCGAAATCGGCGCCGGCATCCAGCTTGGGCCGAACGCTTTCCATGCTTTCGATTATCTCGGCGTGGGCGAAGCGGCGCGCCGCATGGCGGTTTACATCGATCAGCTCCGGCTGATGGATGCGCTGACGGCGGAAGAGATCACCCATGTCGATCTGGGCGATGCCTTCCGCTCGCGCTTTGGCAATCCTTACGCGGTCGTGCATCGCGGCGATTTGCACGGCGTTTTCCTCAAAGCCTGCCGCGACAACGAACTTATCGAGTTGCGTGTCAGTTCGGAGGTCGTGGGCTATGATCAGGACACCTCGTCGGTTACCGCCCGCCTTGCCTCCGGCGAACGCGTCACCGGCTCACTGCTGATCGGCGCGGACGGGCTGTGGTCGAATGTCCGCAAGCAGGTCACCGCTGACGGCGCGCCGCGGGTCTCGGGCCACACCACCTATCGCTCGGTGATCCCGACCGAGGAGATGCCCGAAGACCTGCGCTGGAATGCGGCGACGTTATGGGCCGGCCCGAAATGCCACCTCGTGCACTATCCGCTCTCGGGCTGGAAGGTGTTCAACCTGGTCGTCACCTATCACAACGACGCACCGGAGCCTGTAGCCGGAAAGCCGGTGTCGGAAGAAGAAGTCTTGCGGGGTTTTTCGCACATCCACCAGCGCGCGCAGAGCATCATCCGTCACGGCAAGAACTGGAAGCTGTGGGTATTGTGCGACCGCGATCCGACGCAACGCTGGGTCGATGGACGCGTCGCGCTGCTCGGTGATGCCGCCCACCCGATGCTGCAATATTTCGCGCAAGGCGCCTGCCAGGCGCTGGAAGACGCGGTGTGCCTGTCGCACATGCTGGGCAGCCATCCCGATGATTTTGCCACCGCGCTGGAAAAATACCGCGTGCAGCGCTTTCCCCGCACCGCGCGCGTGCAACTGCTCTCCCGCGCCATCGGCGAGCACATCTACCACCCTTCAGGCGAACACGCCCGCATCCGCAACGCCATCATGAGCGCGAAGTCGTCCGAGGACTGGTATCGCGATCTCGCCTGGCTTTATGGTGGGACGGGGTTGGGGGAATGAGGGTCAAAACCTCCGCCGTCGTCCCTGCGAAAGCAGGGACCCATAACCACCGGCGGTGGTGATCTAGGAAAGCCGTCGAACAGCACCCGTCAAAACAATGCCGCGGCGTATGGGTCCCTGCTTTCGCAGGGACGACGCTGAGTTTGTTAAAGCGTATGAAATCCTACACCCGCAACAACGCTTGCCTGTCGATCTTGCCTGTGCCGGTCTTCGGCAATTCGTCGATGAATTTCACCTCGCGCGGATATTTGTAGGGCAACAGTTTTGCCTTCACGAAATCCTGTAGCATCGTTGTCGCGTCACCTTCGTCGAACGCTTGGCTGTTCAAGACCACGACGGCCTTTAGCGTCATCCGCCGGTCCGGCAGCTCGACGGCGAACACCGCGCATTCGCGCACGTCGGGGTGCTCGGCGAGGCACAGCTCGACTTCGAGCGGATAGACCCACTGGCCGGAAATCTTGATCAGATCATCGGCGCGGCCGCGGAAGAAATAAAACCCTTCCGAATCGCGAACGAAGCGGTCGCCGGTGTAGATCCACCCCGCCTCGCGGATGGTTTCGGCCGACTTGTCCGGCCGGTTCCAGTACAGCGGCGTGTTGGAATCACCGCGCACCCACAGGATGCCCTCCTCGTTATCTCCGACGTCGCGGCCGTCGCTGTTTCGCAACGCGATTTCGTAGCCGGGCACGCGGAGCCCCGCGGCGCCGAGCTTTTTCTGCTCCGGGCGGTTGCTGAGGTAAATGTGCAGCACTTCCGTGGAGCCCAGCCCCTCGACGATCTCAAGACCGGTCATCGTCTTCCAGCCGTTGAAGACTTCGGCGGACAACACTTCGGCGGCCGACAGCGCGAGCCGCAGCGAGGAAAAATTGGCATCCACCGCGCCTTCG
>NZ_DATMLW010000174.1:0-22911 GCF_035570375.1 Bradyrhizobium sp.
CAGCGCACGCAAGATGTCGGAGACAGCCGCGCGGCCATTGCCGCGCTCTTCGGCCGCGCGCAATTCGCGCAGGCGTTCGCGGTTCAGCGCGAGAGACCGCGTCACGAATAATTCGGCAATCAACTCGTCCTTGGAGCCGAAATGGTAATTCACCGCCGCCAGGTTGACGTTGGCTTCAGCGACGATGTCGCGCAGCGTGACGTCGCCAAAGCCGCGATCGGCGTACAGCCGCTCGGCGGCCGAGAGGATCGCGGTCCTGGTGTGGTCCGACGCCATCTCATGGGCCCTATGCGTTGGGGGCGTTGCAATTCAAACAGTTGTATGAAACTATCGTTTGAAGGGTCGGAAATGTCAATCCGCTGCGATCGGGCGTCGCATCTCCGCCCCATCACGCCTTCGTCATCATTGCCGCGGGGCCAGCGATAAATGGCCTTGCGGCGAATTGGCGGCGGGCAGACAGTGCGGCCAACAATCCAGGAACAGGCGAGGAGCATCCCATGGACTTCAATCTGTCGGACAAGCAGAAGGAATGGCTCGAGCGGGTGCAGGCCTTCATGACCAGGCATGTCCGCCCGGCGTTGCCGATCTATCGCAAGCAGGACGAGGAAGGTCCGCGCTGGAAGGTGATCCCGGTACTCGATGACCTCAAGAAGAAGGCGAAGGCCGAGGGCCTCTGGAACATGTTTATGCCGCCGTCCGCGCATGAGGACGACGAATTCCGCGGCGCGGGATTGACCAATCTGGAATACGCGCTGCTCGCCGAGGAAATGGGCCACATCAGCTGGGCCTCGGAAGTGTTCAACTGCTCGGCGCCCGATACCGGCAACATGGAAGTGTTCATGCGCTATGCCAACAAGGAGCAGAAGCGCAAATGGCTGCGGCCGCTGATGGATGGCGAGATCCGCTCCGCCTTCCTGATGACCGAGCCCGCGGTGGCCTCGTCGGATGCGACCAACATCGAAACCAGCATCAAGCGCGACGGCGCTCATTATGTCATCAACGGCCGCAAATGGTGGTCGTCAGGCGTCGGAGATCCCCGCTGCAAGGTCGCGATCCTCATGGGCAAGACCGATCCGACCGCGGCCAGGCATCAGCAGCAGTCGCAGATCCTGGTGCCGCTCGACACCCCCGGCATCAAGGTCGAGAAGATGCTGCCGGTGTTCGGCTATGACGATGCGCCGCACGGCCATGCCCAGGTGCTGCTGGAGAACGTGCGGGTTCCCGCCGAAAACATCCTGCTCGGCGAGGGCAGGGGGTTCGAGATCGCGCAGGGCCGTCTCGGTCCCGGCCGCATCCATCACTGCATGCGCACCATCGGCAAGGCCGAGGAGGCGCTGGAGAAGATGGTGCGGCGGCTGTCGTCGCGCACCGCGTTCGGCAAGAAGATCATCGAGCACTCGATCTGGGAACAGCGCATCGCGGAGGCCCGCACCGACATCGAGATGAACCGCCTGTTGTGCCTGAAGGCCGCCGACATGATGGACAAGGTCGGCAACAAGACCGCGCAGCTGGAGATCGCCATGATCAAGGTGGCGGCGCCCAACATGGCGCTGAAGATCATCGACAACGCGATCCAGGCCTTTGGCGGCGCCGGCGTATCCGACGACGCGGGGTTGGCGCGCGACTACGCCTCAATGCGGACCATGCGGCTTGCCGATGGCCCGGACGAGGTCCATAACCGCGCCATTGCCAGACTTGAACTTCGGAAGTATGCAAACGCTCCTATGAATTAAGAAGCGAGATGAGATCGGGCTAAGTTGTAGCGGCTTCGGAGGTGCGCTCCCTCTCCCCTTGCGGGAGAGGGGTGGGGTGAGGGGTTCGGTTCCCCGACGGCGCATAACCCCCTCACCCGGATCGCATCTGCCGATGCGATCCGACCTCTCCCGCAAGGGGAGAGGTAAACCGAGTGCGCTGACCTACGGTTCAGCCTGAATTCATCCCGCTCTCAGAGGAAGCACCTCCGGTGCTCTCCAGAAATTGAGGGAGCGTAGCGTGACCGAAGGCGTCAGGAGCGATGACGATTTTTCCGGCACCAAGCCGGTCGAGGAGCGGCACCGGATCGACGAAGCGCGCCTCGATCAGTGGATGGGCGCGCATGTCGAGGGTTACCGGGGGCCCCTGACCGTCCTGCAATTCAAGGGCGGGCAGTCGAACCCGACCTACCGGCTGGATACCCCCGACCGCTCCTACGTCCTGCGGCGAAAGCCGTTCGGGAAATTGTTGCCGTCGGCGCACGCGGTGGACCGCGAGTTTCGTGTTATCTCAGCACTTGGCCGCCAGGGGTTTCCGGTCGCCAGGGCGTACGCGCTTTGCACTGACGAGGCGGTGATCGGAGCCGCCTTCTACATCATGTCGATGGAAGAGGGACGGGTGTTCTGGGATCCCTCGCTTCCGAGCCAGACGAAAGAGGCGCGGCGCGCGATCTTCACCAGCAAGATCGAAACGCTCGCCAAGCTTCACAGCTATGACCCCGAGGCGATCGGTCTTGGCGATTACGGCAAGCCCGGAAATTATTTCGCGCGCCAGGTCGATCGCTGGACCAAGCAATACCGCGCGTCGGAAACCCAAAACATTCCCGAGGTCGAAAAGCTGATCGAGTGGCTGCCGCGCACCATACCGCAGCAGGAACGTGTCTCGGTCGTTCACGGCGATTACCGCCTCGACAACATGATCTTCCACCCGATCGAACCGCGCGTGATCGCGGTGCTGGACTGGGAGCTCTCGACGCTTGGCGATCCGATGGCCGACTTCACTTATCTGTTGATGCAATGGACCATGCCGGGGCTTGCCAACGCCGACTTCAAGACGCTGAACATTCCGACCCTGGGAGAAGCCGCGCAAATCTATTGCGACGTCACCAAGAGCGCGGTGCCGGACCTGAACTGGTATTTTTCCTACAATCTGTTCCGCCTTGCCTGCATCACGCAAGGCATCGCAGGGCGCATCCGCGACGGCACCGCCGCGAGCGCCAAGGCAATGGAATCGGCCGCGCGCACCGTGCCGTTGTCCAAGGCTTCCTGGGAATACGCGCAGAAGGCGGGGGCTGTTTGAGCCCGGGAAGCTGACGGGTTATGTCCGCTCAGGCTTTGGGGAACAATCGGCCCGAGGCAATACGGGCGCCTTCGCTCAGCGCGGTCAGCTTTGCCCACACCACGTCGTCGGCGACACGACCGGCGCCGGCAGCGGTGTCGAACCCGCAGTCCGTCCCCGGCGACGACGCGGCTGGGATCGCCAAGCGCGCCTGCGACGCGCTCGATCCGCTCGGCCACGACTTCGGGATGCTCGACGAAATTCGTCGTTGAATCGATGACGCCGGAGACGACGATCTGATCGGGGTGGATCGCGTTGCCCTCGAGGCATCGCACTTCATGGGCATGGCGAGGATTGGCGAAGGGCAGATGCTTTTCGGTGACAGACTCCGGAGAGGCGGCGTGCAAATGATGTTCAACATAGGTTCCCGCCGCGCGCGCGGCGAGCAGGTCGACGAGGGCGAAATCGAACGGGCCGGACACGCCGCGTTGCAGGCAATCGTTCCGAAACAGATCGAAGCCGGCATCGACATCGGCAACAACGGCGAACAGCAGCGAGAGGGGTTCTTTCTCCACGTCCGGCATCGCATGAGCGGGTTTGGCGGCTCGTGGAAACGCTGGCCGCGCGCCGATGTCGAGCGCTATCCCGTCTTCAAGAGGGCTCCGGTGTGAGTGGTGAGAATGCGCTCGTGACTGCGTTGCATGAGGGCGTCCGGGGTTGAATGGCTTGCGCGGCAAGTGGTGAGAGTTGTCGGCGAGCGCGCGCCGCGCGCGGGTAGCGTCGACCAGGTTCGAGCACGTTTCTTGCCGCCGTCGGGAAGGCACTTGTTGAAGAATAAACCATGTTCAAATGTTGATAAGTCCGGCAACTCCGCTTTTCGGCCCCTTGTGTGGCGGCAAGCACACACGGTCTGCAAGCGCAATTGGCTGACAGCGCAGCAAGAGAGCCCCAAGGCAATACCGGGGCTTTTGAGATTTTTACCAGAGGACTGTCAGTAATTCCGCCCTCGGTGGCGGCTCAATTAAAGCAAAACCAATTCCCGAGATTGATGCCTCAGTTCCATTCGTGTCAGAATCGGCAACGCTTCGAGGTCCGGTCGATTGGCGCCGAGGCGACTGCGCCAAAAACCGGATCGCTGGGTTGCATGTGCCAATAAGTTGCGAAGCTGGGTCTTTTGCCATTGGTCCCGGGCTGCCCGGTTTCCCGTTTCGATCAAGGCCAGCTCGAATATGCCTGCGAGAAGCTTGGCGGGGACCAGATCCAGAAATGCCATTGGCCTTTCAGCATAACCGCGGTCATAGATCCGGTATTTGGAAAAGTCGAACTTCATGAAATGACGAAATCCCCTTCGGACCGGATCAACCGGTGCGAGATGCCCATCTTCTTTCCCAGCTGGCTTGTGAAGGCTGGAGCGTCGCGGCCTCGTACGTGTGCAGTCAACAAAGGGATGGTTGATCGACCTAAACCTCGCATCTGAAACTCAGTTTTTTGGCACTGCTTCCCCAGTCAATCGCAGAGCAGGCGACGACGTCGATCTTGAATTCGTCACCGGCCCGGGCCTTCAGAAATGCGGTTATTTTTTTGACCTCTTCCGCCGTCAGGGTTTCGCGTCCGCCAAGCTCCATAACGATCGTATCGAAGGCCGGCTGACGAATACGGAACTCGGTATACTCGACGATTTCCCGGAGTTCAGGACCACGGATATAAAATGCCGACAGCGTGCCGTCGCGACGTTTGAGGGCATTGGTTAGCCGACCATAGAGGCTGTGGATCGTGGGGCCGTCGTGACCGCATGGACAGTTCTCGCTGAGCAATGCAAGGTCGCCCAAATCGTAACGGACGAAAGGTGTTGCATACGAGTGCAGATGCGTTACCAGCACGCGCCCCAGTTTCTTTCCATCGACTTCATGCGAACCTTCGAGCTCAACAATCACGTTGCTGGTGGCGATGTGATAGTGACCCGGCGCAGACTGACATTCGAAGCCAATTGGCCCAACTTCTTCCGAAGAATAGGTCAAGCTGACGGCAATGCCCTGCGCGACGATTGCCTGGCACACATCGGTATCAATGGCTTCGCCAAAGACGACAACTTCACTCGCGCGAAGCTCACCCAGCAGCTTGGCGCTGGAATGACCAAGGATGGTCGTCAAAAGCCCCGGCCCCACCACGAGCTGGCCAACCGCATCCTTGCGCAATTCACGCACAAGATCGCGCGGATTGGGGTTGAGACACTCGATTTTCTTAAGAATGCCCGACGTGAACACTGACCCGATGCCTCCGAGCCAGGACGGATTCTTCTCCACGCTAAAGCCGCAGGGAATGGCTGCCAGTTTTTTTGCCGCGCTCGCTTTTGCGGCATTGATGTGAGTCCTGTTCACCGACAGGTCTTTTCCATTCATGAACTCCTGCGCCAGATACCGTATACTGTTGTACTCAAAATTCATCTTGGATGCGTGGAACTCAACCGGTGTCCCGGATGATCCCGATGTCTTGTGCGTAGCAATTTCCAAACCGTCAGCAGGACGCAAAAGCGAGCCTTCCGTTTCGACCTGCTGCTTGAGCTCCGTTCGTGTCAGAACGGGGAGCCCAGAGAGGTCCGCTCGCTTGGCGCCAACGCGATTACGCCAAAAGGCGGACCGCTGTGCGGCGTGTGTCAACAGATTGCGAACCTGCGTTTTTTGCCACCGCTCGCGGGCCGCCCGACTCCCGGTTTCGATCAAGGACAGCTCAATGATGGCCTGGAGCATCTTCCCTGGAACGATGTCCAGAAACGCCATCGGCCTTGTGGCATAGCCTCGGCCGCTGATCGGGTAATCGGAAAAATCAAGCTTCATGAAAAACGCCGATTCATTCGAAGATCCGGCGAATGTATCAATCTCAGGCGTTGGCGTCGCGCGCTGATTCACCACCGAGAGGCTGCATCCAGCGGTCGCGGGAGCCCTCAGGTGCACGCGATAAGTTCAAGCCGGCAGCCGGCACCGGCTGTATTTTGTGGGTTTGCTAGGCCAACGTGTGCACGATCACCGGGCCCGCCACTGCGGTGGCCGGGCCCACAAGCAGCGGCGCAAGATCCTGCTCGATCCAGGCGAGTACGCGTTGGTTTGCCTCCGCGGCTTGCGCATACTGGTTGAAGATGCTGATCGCCGTCACGGTGTCGTCAGGTGCATACACGACGTAGTAGGCCATGAAGCCTTCAACGTCGCTGATAATGGGAATGGCGCCCTCCTTGATTCTGCGCGCGAGCTCTTCGACCATGCCAGGCTTTGCTTTACCCTGACGAATAGCGGCGTACATGGGACCCTCCTTCACCGGCGAGGCTGCCCGGGACAACAATTGAAGACGGCGAGGGCGGCGATCCGTGATCGCACCCTTGCGGGCGAGCAGCAGGATTTCCCCGCGAACGGAATAATACGCCATCCAGCCTGAACGCACCATGAGAGCATGATCCGGAAAAGTGGAAACCGGTTTTCCGAAAAGATCATGCTCAAACAAAGAGATGAGATCATGATGCGATTCTGCTTAATCGCATCATGATCTAGCTCGGCCATGCGGCAAGTCGACGAGCGCTCAAAAATTTCACTCGAACAAGGCGGCCGAGGTCTTCCAGATGTCGAGCCTGCATAGATACACTGCCGCATTGTGATCTCGACGAGCGGCATGTTCCGAAAGAGAATTCATCGCGGACTTGACCGCCTGGTATCGGGAGCGGAGCAGATTTTCCGGGAGCGAGCATGAAAGTACAGCGTAGAACCGTCCTGGGCGGCATGGCGAGCCTGCTGGGGGCACCCTTCGCCTTGTCTCTTTATCCGGCCGGCGCGGCCGACAAGATTAGAATCGGCTTTCTGCTCAAGACCATGCAGGAGGAGCGCTACCAGCGGGACAAGGCTGCCTTCCTCGCCAGGGCCAAGGCGATGGGGGCCGAGGTGATCTTCGATTCCGCCAACAACGACGAACAGTCGCAGTTGGCGGCATTCGAGAACATGCTGTCGCAGGGCGCGCGGGTGATCGTGTTGCAGCCGGTCAACACCGGCACCGCCGGAAGCATGGTGACCTCGGCGCACAAAAGCAACGTGAAGGTCGTTGGCTATGATTCCATGCTGGTCAACGGTCCGCTCGATGCCATGGTGATGCAGGACAGCTGGGCCGTGGGCAGGCTGCAAGCGGAAGCGATGGTGGCCTGGCTCAAGGGAAGGTACGGATCGATCAAGGGCAATGTCGTGCTGATCCGCGGGCAACCGGGAGATTCCAACGCCAACACCATGAGCAGCGGCGTTCTCGAGGTGCTCAAGGCCAATCCCGATCTCAAGCTGGTCGCCGACCAGTCGCACGAAGGATGGTCGCCCGACAAGGCAATGGCGACGTCGGAAAATCTGCTCACCAAGTTCGGCAACAAGATCGATGCGGTGATTTGCAACAACAGCGGCATGGCGCGGGGCGTCGTCGCGGCGCTGGACGCCCAGGGTCTTGCGAATGCGGACAAGGTTTTCGTCGCAGGTTCCGACGCTGACCTTGTCAACATCCAGTTTGTCGCACAAGGCAAGCAAGCGGCGGAAATATGGAAGAAGATCACCCCGCTTGCCGAAAGCGCCGTTGAAACCGCCGTGACCCTTGCACAAAATCCGGACAAGGACCCGAGGGCACTGCTCAAGTTCGACAGGTTGATCAACAACGGCGCCGTTGACGTGCCGACCATCGTCACCCCGGTCGTGCTCGTCGACAAGACGAACCTCGACTCTACGATCATCGCCGAGGGTTTTTATACCCGTCAGCAGGTATATGGGAAATAAACTCCCCCGCGTCGTGCGGGAGGCGCAGCCAGTGTGGTGGATTTGACATTCGCTTCAGCATCGCCGCGAGTTCTCGAAGAGCGAATGTCAAATTTAAAACCACACTATAGCGTTTTCGAGCGAAGTGGATACCGGTTCGCGTGAAGAAAACGCGTCAAAACAAAAGATTAGAGCCTCGGTTCTGATTCAATCAGAACCGAAAAGGCTCTAGAATCCAATATTTGCTAGTGCGGCAAATTTGAAGTTCCTATCGGTATCGCGGCTAAGTTCGTGATAGGAACTTCAAATTCAAAGCCGCACTAGAATCAATAAGTTGCTAGAGCTCCTTTGATTCCGAAGTTCGCATCAGAGGTCGCCGCGTTAGCTTGCGAACTTCGGAATCGGAGCTCTAGTGTCCCTTTGGTTCTGACATTCGTAAACGAACCATCCGCGATAGGATACGAATGTCAGAACCGGGACACTAGTCACGCGAATGTCCGAAGTCGTTCTCAGGATGGAGCACATCACCAGGGAATTCCCGGGGGTGAGGGCGCTCGACGACGTCAACTTCGAGGCGCGTGCGGGTGAAGTTCTGGCGCTTGTGGGGGAGAATGGCGCGGGCAAATCGACCCTGATGAAGGTGCTCGGCGGCATCTGGCCTTATCCCACCTATCAGGGCGAAATCTACATCGAGGGGGAACGGAAGCGATTTCGTGACACCAGGGAGGCCGAGCAGTCGGGTATCGCGATCATTCATCAAGAGTTCAATCTCTTTCCTCAATTGACGGTGGCCGAAAATATCTTCCTCGACCGCGAGCCCACCAACAGTTTTGGCGTCATCGATTGGCGCGCCTTGAATTCCGCTACAAAAACCCTGCTTGACGAGCTTGGGATCGATGATCTCAAGCCGGCCGAGAAGGTGAAGAATATCAGCGTCGGCAAGCAGCAGGTGGTCGAGATTGCCAAGGCCCTGTCGAAGCGTGCGCGCATTCTCGTTCTCGACGAACCGACCTCCGCCTTGACCGAGCCGGAAGTCGCGGACCTCTTTGGGATCATTCGCAAGCTGAAGCAGGATGGCGTCTGCATGTGCTACATCTCCCACAAGATGGAGGAGATCAAGGAGATCGCCGATCGCGTCGTGGTGCTGCGCGACGGACGGACTATCGGGGAAGCTGCCGCGATCGAGGACGTCACGCTTGGCCAGATCATTGCCCGAATGGTCGGTCGCGATATCAGCGAGATGTTTCCGAGGAGCACCCGCCGGCGAGGCGAGAGGATCATGGAGGTCAGGGATCTCGAACTCGATCATCCCGATCTGCCCGGCGAGAAGAGAGTCAAAAAAACATCATTTTCGGTCCATCGCGGCGAAATCCTCGGCATTTCCGGGTTGATGGGGGCGGGACGAACGGAACTCGTCTCGGCGATCTTCGGCGCATATCCGCACCTGACCCATGGCGAGGTGCGGGTCGAAGGCCAAAGGATCGACATCCGCTCGCCCCGTGACGCCGTCGACCATGGAATCGCGCTTCTGACGGAAGACCGCAAGGCGCTCGGCCTGTTCCTCGGTCAGTCGGTTGCCTTCAACACGACCATTGCCTCGCTCAAGACCATCAGCGCGCGATTTTCGGGCCTGATCGACGCTGCCCGCGAACGCGCCCTGGTGGAGAAATACGTCGCAGAGCTTGGGATAAAGACGCCGGATATCGATACGCCAGTGGCATTGCTGAGCGGCGGCAACCAGCAAAAGATCATTCTCGGAAGATGGCTCAACGCGAACCCGAAGATTCTCATTCTGGACGAGCCGACGCGTGGCGTCGACATCGGCGCCAAGGTCGAAATCTACAGGCTCTTGGATCGCTTGGCCGCCGAGGGCGTGGCCATCGTCATCATCTCATCGGAATTGCCCGAGGTCCTCGGGATGAGCGACAGAATCCTCGTGATGAGCGAAGGCAGCGTCGTGTCGGAATTTTCGCGCGAGAACGCGACCAGGGAGGCGATAATGGAATTTGCGACCGGCGCCCGGCGGATGGGTCACTGATGCGCCAGAATCCGACCCTCCAGTTCATACGGACCAACGCGACGCTGATAGCGCTGGTGGTCCTCACGGCCGCGCTTGCGCTCGCCGATCCTACCTTTGCCGGCGCGCGCAACTTAAGCAACGTCGCGCGGCAGGTGACCATCGTCGGCATCATCGCCGTCGGGATGACCATGGTCATTCTGATCGCCGGTATCGATTTGTCCGTCGGCTCCGTCGTCGGCGTCGCGGCCGTGGTCGTGACCTTGCTGATGCAATATGGGCTGGCCGCCTGGGTCGCCGTACCTGTGACGCTGGTGGTCGTCGGCGGGCTCATCGGCCTGTGGAACGGTTTTTGGATCGCGCGTTACCATATCCCGCCGTTCATCATCACGCTCGGCATGCTGACGATCGGGCGCGGCGTGGCCCTGACCCTGTCCGGGGGCAGCTCGGTTCCGGTGGCCGATCCGTCCTTTGCTGCGCTCGGCGGCGCTTACATTCCGCCGCTAGCAACCGTCATCATCCTTGCAATCGGTGCGCTCGTCTGCGTCGTTATGTTGGTTCGCCGTGCAGGCGAGCGAAAGAAATCGCATCCCGGCAATCTCGACCAATTGGCGGCCGCCGTCATTGTCGCCCCGGCAGGCTTTGCGCTGGCGTTTTATGCCTTCGGGTGGAGTGACGGGCTTCCCGTTCCGGTGGCGATCTTTGTCGTCATCGCGGCTGTAGCGAGCTTCGCGCTCGGTCACACGCGGTTCGGCCGGCGTCTTTACGCGCTTGGCGGCAACGAAGAAGCGGCACGGCTGTCCGGCATCAATATTTTCCAGACCAAAATGATCGTCTACGTGACCGTGTCGCTGCTTGCGGCGCTGTCTGGAATTCTGCTGGCTTCGCGGCTGAATGGCGCCTCGCCCAATCTGGGCACGATGTTCGAACTTGACGCGATCGCGGCGGTCGTGATCGGCGGCACCAGCCTTGCAGGTGGCTCGGGTACGATCGGCGGCACGATCATCGGCGCGCTGATCATCGGCGTTCTCAACAACGGCATGAGTCTGCTCGGCGTCTCCTCATTCTACCAGTTGATCATCAAGGGCCTCATCATCAGCCTGGCGGTCTGGTTCGACGTTCTGCAAAAGAGGAAGTAGGGCGCCATATTCTCCGCCTCTTCCCGGCCGAGCACACGACTGGGTGCTCAGATCAGCCCGCACCGACGCAACTCCATGCAAGCTCGTCAAAACCGCGCGCTTCGCAGCATTCTGATCACCGGCCATCCGGTGTGCGAATCCCGAACCAGGAATCCCGAACCTGGTCATAGTGGACCGACGGGTCGTAAAGCTTGGTGGGCAGGCCAAGCACTTGCGGCGACAGCCGCCCGACTGCCGAGAGCAAGGTGTACGAGGTCACCACGCGTGCTCGCTGGGCATTGACCAGCGCGACCCGGGAATTAAGAAGCTCCTGCTGCAAGGTGAGGAGCTCGAAGGTGCTGCGCTGGCCGGCCCCGAATTCGCTTCGCACGGCATCATAGGCGATCTCCGCCGCCTGCACCTGGGATTGTACCGACTCGATCTGCGCTTTCGCGGCATTCGTCAGGCCCCATGCCTGGACAACGGTGGCCTTGGCGAGCTTGCGCACTGCTTCGAGCGACAGTCGCTTCTGGCCGATCGCTTCTTTCGACTGGCGTATCTTCGCGTACTCGCTCCCGCCTTGATACAGCGGGACGACGACCCGGCCGACGATTGAAGCGTCGGTGCTCGTCCCTGGAAAGGGCAAAAACTGCTCTGGCGTGGCGTCCCATCGACGCCTGACATTGCCTTCCAGCGTCACCGTGGGGTAGAGCGCGCCTTCGGCAATTTTCGTTTGCAGCAGGGCGACATCGGCGCCGTACATTGCAGCCGTGACGGCCGGATGTTCGGTGCGCCCAACGTCGATGGCGGCATCGAGTGTCGAGGGCACGAAGCGATCGGCTGGTTGACCTGGCGTCAACTTGCCGGGCTGGCTGCCAATCACTCGCTCAAACGTCGCTCGCGAAGCGTCATTTGCCGCCTCCGCAGCCAACACTTCCGACCGTGCACTCGCGAATCGGGACCGTACTTCCGCCACGTCGGCGAAGGTCAGCTGTCCGGCTATCTGCCGATTGCGCGTAACCTCGAGTTGCTCGTGCAGCGAGTCGAGATTGCGCCTTTGTAGTTCAAGGACCGCGGCGTTGCGCAGCACGTCCATATAGGCAGTTACGGCATCCAGCAGCACCGTCTGCTCCATCACCCGCAGTACCTCCCGCCCCGCCAGCACCTGGTTCTCGGCCATCCGCACACGGTTGGACGTCTGGGATCCGTTGAAGATCGTTTGTGCTGCCGTGAGGCCAACACCCCGGGGTGTGGTCGTCGAAGTTTCCCGCTCGCCGTCGGCTCCCTGTTCGTTCAGGTATCGACGACCGAGGTACGTCGTCGCCTCCACTCGCGGGCGAAAACCTGAAAGAGCCTGCGGAACCTCTTCGTCGATTCCGCGCAGGCTCGCCCGCTCAGCGTTCAGAGTTTCGTTATTGCGGTACGCTTGACCAAGTGCTTGCTCAAGCGTTTGCGCAAGTGCCGGCACAGACGATACAAACGCAATTGCGATTGTCGCTGCAACAAGCCGTCCTAACATTGCGCCGGTATTCATCCCTGCATCCTGCATCAATCTTTGCGCGCGAAATCAAATAGGAAAGTTCAATCCTCCATGGTCGCATGCGCCTTACCTTGATCCTCCGTGCGAGGTTGCAGGCGGCGCGGTGGAATCGAGCGGGGCGAGACTGACACCACCATCCTCCACAGCCGAAGCGGCAGCTTTGGCTCGAATCGAGCGCTCTTTTACCAATCCGAAGATCGCGGGGATGACGATCAGGGTCAACAATGTTGACGAGATCATCCCCCCGATCATTGGCACCGCGATCCGCTGCATGATCTCGGAGCCGGTACCCGTGCTCCACATGATTGGCAGCAATCCCGCCATGATAGCGACGACGGTCATCATCTTCGGACGAACGCGCTCCACCGCGCCTTCCATGATGGCGTCGTAAAGATCGCTGCGCGTAACCGCGCGCTTCTCGATCTCGCGTTGCTTGGTGATCTCCGCCAGCGCCTGATTGAGGTAGATCAGCATCACCACGCCGGTTTCTGCCGCTACGCCGGCGAGCGCGATGAAGCCGACCGCGACCGCAACCGACATGTTGAAGCCGAGCCACCACATCAGCCAAAGCCCGCCGACCAGCGCGAATGGCAGCGACAGCATCACGATCAGGGTCTCGGTGATGGAACGGAAGTTGAGGTAGAGCAGCAGGAAGATGATCAGTAGCGTCACCGGCACTACGATCTTCAGCCGCGCCGTCGCGCGCTCCAGATATTCGTACTGGCCGCTCCACATCACGTAGTAGCCGGGCGGAAACTGGATGCTTGCCTGGACGGCGCGCTGGGCGTCGGCAACATAGCCACCGAGATCGCGGTCGCGGATGTCGACATAGATATAGGTCGCAAGCTGGGCGTTTTCCGTCCGGATCGTCGTCGGGCCCCGCGCGAGTTGAACCGTCGCGACCTCTCCGAGTGGCACGGCCCCTCCCGCCGGCATCGGGACGAGAATATCGCTTGCGATCTTCTTCGGATTGTCACGAAGGTCGCGCGGATAGCGCAGGTTGACGGTGAAGCGCTGACGACCCTCTACCGTTGTCGTCACGGTCTGCCCGCCCAGCGCCGTTCCGATCGTGTCCTGAACATCCTGGACCATGATGCCGTAGCGCGAAAGCGCCGACCGATCGGGCGTCACTTCGAGGTAATAGCCGCCGATCCCGCGCTCGGCGTAGGCCGACGAGGTGCCGGGAACGGCTCTCAGCACCTGTTCGATCTGCCTGGCCAGCCGGTCGATCTCGACAAGATCGGTGCCGATCACCTTGACGCCGACCGGCGTTCGGATGCCGGTGGAGAGCATGTCGATGCGCGCCTTGATCGGCATGGTCCAGGCGTTTGAAACGCCGGGGAACTGCAGCGCCTTGTCCATCTCCGCAGTCAGGCCATCGAGGGTGACCCCGGGCCGCCACTGCTCTTTCGGCTTGAGGTTGATCACGGTCTCGAACATCTCGGTCGGAGCCGGATCGGTCGATGTCGAGGCGCGCCCGGCCTTGCCGTAGACAGATGCGACCTCCGGGAAGGAGCGGATGATCCTGTCCTGCGTCTGCATCAGTTCGGCAGACTTGGTGACGGATATGCCCGGCAGCGTCGTCGGCATGTAGAGCAGCGTGCCCTCGTTGAGATTAGGCATGAATTCCGTGCCGAGCTGCTGCGCCGGCCAAATCGACACAGCCAGCACGCCGAGCGCGAGCAGGATGACCAGTGTCTTGGCACGCATCACGCCCTTGATCACCGGGCGATAGACCCAGATCAGGAAGCGGTTGATGGGATTTTTGTGCTCGGGAACGATCCGGCCGCGGACGAAGATGACCATCAGCGCCGGCGCCAGCGTCACCGACAGCAGCGCCGCCGCCGCCATCGAGAAGGTCTTGGTGAACGCCAGCGGGCTGAACAGCCGTCCCTCCTGCGACTCCAGCGTGAAGATCGGCATGAAAGAGACAGTGATGATCAAGAGGCTGAAGAAAAGCGCAGGCCCCACTTCCGAGGCGGCGTCGATCAGGATCGAAAGCCGGGAGCGACCGGGCTCGGCCCGCTCCAGATGCTTGTGGGCATTCTCGATCATGACGATCGCAGCATCGACCATGGCGCCGATGGCGATCGCAATGCCGCCCAGGCTCATGATGTTGGAGCCGATCCCGAGCAGCTTCATCGCGCCGAACGCCATCAAGATGCCGACCGGCAGCATCAGGATGGCGACGAGCGCGCTGCGGACGTGCAGCAGGAACACGATGCAAACCAGCGCAACGATCAGGCTTTCCTCGAACAGCGTGTGCCCGAGCGTGTCGATGGCTGCATAGATCAGGTTCGACCGGTCATAGACCGGCACAATCTCGACCGATTTCGGAAGGCTCGTCGCAATCTCCTTGAAGCGCTTCTTGGCGTTCTCGATCACGTCAAGCGCGTTCATGCCGAAGCGTTGGAGGATGATGCCGCTCGCGACTTCGCCTTCGCCGTTCAGTTCGGTGATGCCGCGCCGCTCGTCCGGACCCAACTCGACGCGAGAGACGTCTCGCAAAAGGACAGGCGTGCCCTTATCGGTCTTCAGGACGATGTTGCCGAGATCGTCGATACCCTTCAGATAACCCTTGCCGCGGATGACGTACTCAAACTCCGACAGCTCGACGGTGCGGCCTCCGACGTCAGCATTGCTGGCGCGGGTCGCTTCGCGAACCTTCTGCATGGTGATGCCAAGGTCCCGCATCCGCTGGGGGTCGAGGATCACGTTGTACTGCTTGACGAAGCCGCCCACGCTTGCGACTTCGGCAACGCCTTCCGCCTTGGCGAGCGCGAATTTGATATTCCAGTCCTGAATGGTGCGCGTGTCGGCAAGGTTCAGCTCCTTCGACATCACGGCATACTGATAGACCCAGCCCACACCGGTCGCGTCCGGACCGATGGTCGGGGTCACTCCCGACGGCAGCCGCGAACTGGCTGCGTTGAGGAATTCGAGCACCCGCGAGCGTGCCCAGTAGATATCGGTGCCATCCTCGAAGATGACGTAGACGAACGACACGCCGAAGAAGGAAAAGCCTCGCACCACCTTGGATTTCGGAACAGTGAGCATCGCGGTTGTCAGAGGATAGGTGACCTGATCCTCGATCACCTGCGGCGCCTGACCGGAATATTCGGTGTAGACGATTACCTGCGTGTCCGAGAGATCGGGAATGGCATCAAGCGGCAAATGGACCACTGCGTAGATTCCGGCCGCGGCAGCGAAGCCGGTGCCGAACAGCACCAGCAGCAGATTGCGAGCCGACCAGGCGATGACGCGCGCGATCATGGGCGCGCCCCCATGCCTTCGGCCGGCTCGGCGGGCAGCGTGCCGCTAGCCTCCGAAAATCCCTTCAATGCCGCCTTCAGATTGCTTTCGGCGTCAATCAGGAAGTTGGCGGAGGTCACGACTGCCTCGCCCTCGGAGAGGCCATCGGTGATTTCGACGTACCCGCCGCCGCGACGTCCGGGCTTGACCTCGCGCGGCTCAAAGCGGCCCGTGCCCTTATCGACCAGAACAGCTTGGCGCGTGCCGCCATCGAGGACCGCGCTTTCGGGAACGGCGAGCACCGGGTCCGGCGTGCCAGTTTCGATCTCCGCATCGACATACATTTCTGGCCGCAGTGCCTCGTCAGGGTTGGGCACTTCAACGCGGATGCGTGCGGTGCGGGTCTGGGCCATCAGATGTGGATAGATCAAACCCACCGCCCCGGTGAAAGTCTGGCCGCCCAAGGCACGGGGCCGGATCGTCACCTTTGTTCCGACGGAGACCTGACTGAGATCGCGCTCCGCGACGTCAAGGAGGATCCAGACGAGCTGATGGTCGGCGATCCTGAACAGAACATCGCCGGGGCCGGCCCGCATGCCGTTCACCGCGTTGCGCTCGAGGATTTCGCCGTCCTGCGGAGCGAGCCAGGGGATCGAGAGCGAGATTTCGCGCGTCCGTTCGAGCTCCCTGATGGCCATCTCCGGCGTGGCGAGGTTCTCCAATCTCCTGCGCGCGCCTTTCAACTCCTTTCCCGTCGCACCCGCATTGAGCGCGGAGAGATATTCGGCAGCGGCGCTTGAGAGCGCAGGACTGTACACGTTCATCAGCATCTGCCCCTTGTGGACGTGATCGCCGGTCGTGACGTTGGCGACACTTTCCACAAAGCCTTCAAAACGCAGCGCGACGACGGAGACGCGCCGTTCGTCCTCCTGGACCGTTCCCGGCGCCCGAATGACCGACCTGACGGGCTGCCGCATGACCGGCTCGGACTTGGCGCCCGTCCGCTGAATCCTGCCAGGCGAGAGCTTCACGGAGCCGTCATCGCTGTCCTCGCCTTCGTAGACGGCAATGTAGGCCATCCCCATCGAGTCCTTCTTCGGCACCGGTGAAGTATCCGGCAGCCCCATAGGATTGCGGTAGTATTTGATCTTGCGCTCGGTCCTGGCCTCGGCGTTCCTGGTTTCAGTCGGTGGCTCCTTGGGCTCGTCGAAGCTGACGTCGGCGCTCGCCGGCACGGAGCGCCAATCGCGCCCGTCCGGTGTCTTCTTCGGCGTCAACGAGTAGAACGGTTTGCCGTCCGGATCCTGGAAATAGATCGGCGTGCCGGCATCCGCCGCAGCAGCGGCGGAAACCATGGGGGTGGCGACCGGCCGCGACGGTAGTCCACCGCCGCCGATCAAAATGGCGCCTGCTGCTGCCACAATCGCGGCAGCGGCGCCGGCCAGGCCGAGGCGGATCATTTGTCGGCCGTGATGACGAGCTTGTCTTCGACCGTGCCGGTCTCGCCTTGCACCTTGGCGCCGAGTGAAAGCTGCCAGTGTCCGGCCATGCCGAAGTTTGCCTTGAACCGATAGGTCCCAGGCTCCGTGCCCGGCATCGGCGTCACCTTGGTGGCCATTTCCTGCATGGCGTCTGGCGCCATGTCCAGGCGCGTGGCGAAGATGACCGCGTCAGGCACAGGCTTGCCGGTTTTCTTGTTCATCAGCCGAACGGTGATGATCTTGTCCGGGCCCGCCTGAACGGTCTGATCGACGAGTTGGAATTCGTAGTCCTTGATGTCCGCTAGCGCCACGTTGGCGGTGCCAGAGATGGCGACGGTTATGAGCGCGGCCCCAAGGGCGCGCGAAATGTCGAGCGATTTCATTTTTCCATTCCTCGATTGCATTTGGTCTGCCGCGGCATGCGGCGTGCGACGTCAGCGCGAGCCTGGGCCCGCGCGGCGGCAACCGGCGCTAGCGGCGCCGGTCAGACCAGATGTCGAGGAGGATGCTCTGGAGGTGGACGGGCCAGACCATCGATAGCGTGGTCGTCTGCCGGACGCAGCCGCAGATGCGCCGGCCCATCCATTGCTACAGGCTGCGTCGATGGACCGGCCTGCAACGACTTCAACATGCAGATCGCAATGAGCGGACAATCCTGACAATCATTGCTCTTCTGCTTGTCGGGGCAGCACGGCATATCAGACATCGAGTCCGACGTATCCGCCATTTGCATCATCTTGCCGGCCGATAGATGCTCGGCCGCCGCAGGGCTGGCAAGCGGCGCAATCGTCAACCCCGCAGTCACGAGAACGACGAGTAAGAGTTTGAATGGTCGGCGAACATTCATGCCGCTTATACTCTCACACGGGCCGAGCGCTGCAAAGACGCCCCCGTTCACAAATTTGCCAGCAGGGTCCTAAGGATACCGATTGACGGTCAATCGCATGAGGACGGTATTGACGTGATTGTGTAACGCCGTGGCCAATAGCTATATGAATGGCAGCAGGAGGTCGCATGGGCGCGGATTGCTGTGGTCACGGCGCAACGTTTGAAGGGCTCTCGGCTGATTACAAGCGCCGACTATGGCTTGTCATTGCCATCAACGCGACCATGTTTCTGGTCGAAATGGGAGCCGGAGCAGTGGCTGGATCACAAGCGCTTCAGGCCGACGCGCTCGATTTCCTGGGCGACGCTACAACTTATGGCATCAGTCTTGCGGTTATTGGTACATCAATTCAAATCCGCGCACGTGCAGCAATCTTGAAGGCCCTGAGCCTGACCGCGATGGCGCTTTGGGTTCTTGGCTCTACCGCGTATCACGTTCTCATCCTTGGCATACCGCGCGCTGAAATAATGGGAGCAATCGGAATTTTGGCCTTGGCGGCTAACGTGGCGAGCGTTCTTATTCTCATGCGTTACAAGGACGGCGACGCCAACGTGCGCTCCGTTTGGTTGTGTTCTCGAAATGATGCCATCGGGAATGTGACGGTGATGATCGCTGCCTTGGCCGTGTGGGGGACCGCCACGAAATGGCCCGACCTGTTGGTGGCCGCGGTAATGGCGGGTTTATTCCTGACGTCCTCGATCCAGATCTTGCGGCAATCTTTTAGAGAAATGCGCGAAGGGCGCGTCGTCCCCGCGCAGTAGGATCAAGACCGACGCAATAACCGACGCTGATGCCGGTCGGCTCGCCACGGGCGACCATGCCCTCGGTCTTGCCGCCTTGTCGGTCTGGGCAAAGTTGAAGCGACCGACCAATGCGCCACGATCGAATCATGCATTGCCGCCATGCGCAAATTGCCCGTCGTGCCAATCTGTCGCAGCCGCCGCCGCTTGCTGCTTGACCCCGAAACACCTCACGGTTGCGATGTCCCGCCTCACAAGAGGGGCGTATCGCGATCGTCACGGACGTAGGGTGCGGGATGCGGTGGACGCGAGTGGTGCTTAAGACGAATGCGCCGGTCGCGGACGGCAAAGTCGTGTGGTTCTGGCGCCCCGATGCTGGCGCTAAGGTCGTGGAGCGATCCACGAGCGACGGGGGCAAGAAAGCCCGGTCCCCGGGAAGAGCATGAAGGAAACCGTTAAAACCATTCGCGCGGGGAATGCCGGATCGTTTCGGTGAACCTGTGGTGACTTGCTCGTGTGCTTTTTTCATTCGCACGCGAGGCTGCGGGTGCATCGCGCACCCGGCATTCCCTGCGCCCTCTTTGTTTTGGGGGTGAAACTTGGCAGAGCTCGGGCAGATCGTGCCGCGGGAATGAGTAGGAGCGGCCGCGTGTCCCGGGCGCAGCGCAGTATCAGCGGAGCGAAAATGATGCGCTGCAGGACCAGGATCCATTCCTTCGCGGCACAAACAGGTCCCGGTTCAGCGAAGCGGCGTACCGGACGATGCTTCGCATCGCCGGGAGCACGCCGCACCGCACCCGGGACACGAAGAGGTGTCATTCCGTCAGTGCTGTACTTCATTAATTCGAAGGCGGGCGCCGCAAGTGACCCATCGCGCTTTAGTTCATTGTTTGCGCATGATCTCCGCGCAAACGCGTTCCGCGTTTGTCGCGAGGGAAAACCGCTGCACACTTTTCCGGATCATGCGTTAGATCGGTTTGCCCGTATACGGCATCGAGGCAGTGAGGCCGCCGTCGACCGGGATGGCCTGGCCGTTGACATAAGACGCCTCGTCGCTCGCAAGGAAAAGGCCCATGGCGGCGAGCTCATGCGGCTGGCCGGCGCGCTTGAGTGGATTGAGCTGTCCGATCTTGCCGTCGGTACCGCGTTCCCTGGCATTGTCGAAGATCGGTTTGGTCATGCCGGTCTCGATCAGGCCGGGACATATCGCGTTGATCCGCACCCCGGTGCCCGACAGCGAATAGGCGGTGGTCTGCACCAGGCTGATGACGCCGGCCTTGCTTGCCCCGTAGGGATGACCGCTGGCGCCCGACTTCAGTCCGGCAACCGATGCGGTGCAGACGATCGAGCCATATCGCTGCCTGATCATGTGCGGCATCGAATGTTTGATGGCAAGGAATGGGCCGATCAGATTGATCCGCAAGATTTCCTGCCAGTGTTCGACGGTCTGTTCGGCAAGCGGCACCAGCCCGCCGCTGACGCCAGCATTGGCCCAGATCGCATCCAGCCGCCCGTAAGTGGAAACCGCCTTGTCAACGAACGCAATGACGTCTTTTTCGGAACCGGCATCGGCGATCACGGCCTCCGCGGTGCCGCCGGCCTCGCGCACCTGGTTGACGGTGCCCTTGACGCTCTCGGCGCGGTCGACCGCGATCAGCCTTGCTCCTTCCCTGGTAAACAGGAGCGAGGCGGCGCGTCCGATACCGCTGCCGGCGCCGGTGATGATGACGGATTTACCCTCCAGGCGACCCATGCGTTGCTCCCTGATCAATTCCATTCAAGGCTCTCTTGGCGGAGCGCGAAGAAAGCAATAGCTGTTGCCGCCTTGCGCGATTTCAAACAAGGTTTGAAACGCCCGAGACCCACTTGAGGCGTCGTTCTCTCTGACTTAGGACACTATTGAAGGGTTCTCGCGATGTCCAATGAAGCCGCGCCATTCGTCCTCCAGCACGCCATTCCCAATGGCTTGGTCGCGACACGGTGGTGGTGGGTCCGTCACGCGCCGGTGCGCGACGATGGCGGCTGCATTTATGGCCAGATTGATATCGGTTGCGATACCAGCGACCGCGTGGTGTTCGAGGCAGTCGGCAAGATCTTGCCGCGCGGTGCGGTCTGGTATGCAAGCCATCTGAAACGGACTCATCAGACAGCGCAGGCGATCTGGTCGGCGGGATTTCCAGGACCGGAACAGTTGCACCATGAGCGGGCGTTCGCCGAACAACATCTCGGCGAGTGGCAAGGATTGAACCGCGCGGCGTTCATGGCGAGCCGCCCGGCGGCGGTCGGCAGCTACTGGTTCGCGCCGATCGATGATCGTGCGCCGGGCGGCGAGAGTTTTCTCGATCTTTACAACCGCGTCCGCAGTGCGATCGAACGGATCAACACCGAGCACGCCGGCAAGGATGTGGTCGCGGTCGCGCATGGCGGAACCATCAAGGCCGCGATCGGGCTGGCGCTCGGAAATCAGCCGGAGAAGGGGCTCGCCTTTACCATCGACAATTGTTCGGTCACCCGGCTCGACCATCTCGCGGGTCGCGATCACAGCGGCTGGCGCGTGCCGATGGTCAATCAGCAGCCCTGGATCGCGGACGCCTCTCATAACGCCATGCATCAGCCGGCGGGGCCGGAGATCGCGACCGCAAGCAAACTTGCCTGAGCACGGACTTAAAGCAGAACAAAAGAACGCCGGCGCGCTGCCGGACAAATGAAACGGGAGTGAGACATGACCTTGTTCGATATGTCGGGAAAAGTCGCCGTCATCACCGGTTCGTCGCGCGGCATCGGCCGGGCCATCGCCGAACGGATGGCCGAGCACGGCGCCAGCGTCGTGATCTCCTCGCGCAAGCAGGCGGCTTGCGAGGAGGTGGCGAAAGCGATCAACGACAAATGCGGCAAACGGGTCGCGCTCGCACTCGCCGCCAACATCTCCACCAAGGACGATCTGAAAAATCTGGTCGAGGAAACCAACCGTACCTTCGGCAAGATCGACGCGCTCGTCTGCAACGCCGCATCCAATCCCTATTACGGACCGCAGGGTGGAATTTCCGACGAGCAGTTCCGCAAGATTCTGGACAACAATATCGTCGCCAATCACTGGCTGATTTCGCTGGTGGTGCCGCAGATGATCGGGCGCAAGGACGGGTCGATCACCATCATCTCGTCGATCGGCGGCCTCAAGGGTACGCCGGTTCTCGGCGCCTATGCGATTTCCAAGGCTGCCGACATGCAGCTTGCACGCAATCTCGCCTGCGAATACGGCAAGCACAATATCCGCGTGAACTGCATCGCACCCGGCCTGATCAAGACCGACTTCGCCCGTGCCTTGTGGGAAAATCCGGAGACATTGAAAGCCTCCACTTCGCGTTCGCCGCTGTTGCGCATCGGCGAACCCGACGAGATCGCGGGTGCGGCGGTGTTTCTCGCCTCACGCGCCGGCACTTTCGTGACCGGGCAGACGGTCGTGATCGACGGCGGCGCCACGATCAGTTGATTCTGATTTCACCTCTCCCCGTCGGGGAGAGGTCGAAGCCGGAGCGCTAGCGAGGCTTCGGGTGAGGGGCGTTCTATATCTTAGACCGTAATCCCTCACCCCAAACCCTCTCCCAAAGGGAGAGGGAGTGCACTTTCATCGTGGTTACAGTTCAATCTGATTTCATCACACGCCAATGGCGTCAGTTCGTCAACGAACGAAGGGACGCCATCACTCCAGCGCCGCGTACACCATGTTGCGCACCAGCGTGCGGGTATAGACGCGCTGGCCCGGTCCTTGCGACTTGAACACGGCGAACAGGTCCTCCTTCGGATCGATCCAGAAGAACGTCCCGCCCATGCCGCTCCAGAAGAATTGGCCGACCGAGCCCATGAAGGGAGCAATGCCTTGTTGCGTGCGCACGCCAAAGCCGAGGCCGAAGCTGTGGCCGGGCTGCGTCAGCGTGCCCTGGATCTTGACGCCGGCGTCGAGATGATCGCAGGCCATCAGCTCCAGCGTCTTGCGGCCGATGATCCGCGATCCGTCGAGCGTTCCGGCGTTGAGCAGCATCTGGCAGAACCGCGCATAGTCCATCGTGGTCGAGACCAGACC
>NZ_DATMLW010000175.1:0-5052 GCF_035570375.1 Bradyrhizobium sp.
TTCAATTAAATCGTCCGCGGCGGCTCGGGGATGAGGCGCGAGCTGCGCTGGCCGGTGAAATAGGACCACACCCACTGGTGCTGAACGCGCAGCCGATTCTGCAGCTGCGGAAGCGACAGCACGTGAACGAATGCCCACACCAGCCAAGTCAAGAAGCCGCCCGTGCGCAACCAGCCTCTCTCCAGGACTGCGTAATTCTTGCCGACGACGGCCATGTTACCCTTGTCGAAATAGCGGAACGGACGTTTGATTTCTCGCCCCTTCAGCTCTTTCGCGATCAGCCGCCCGACGTACCGCCCTTCCTGAATCGCCGCCTGCGCCACGCCGGGCACCGGATGTTCGTTTTGTATCACCGATGCCGCGTCGCCGACGACGAATACTCCTGGCGCGTCAAGGACCCTCAGGAATGGATCAACGAATGCTCGCCCCGCGCGGTCGGTTTTGGTGCCGAGCATCCTTGGAATCGGCGATGCCGCGACGCCTGCCGTCCACAGCACTGTTGCGCTCGGGATCCTGCTTCCGCCGGCAATCACACCTTGGTTGTCGACTGTCTCGACCTTGACATCCGTCACGACCTTCACGCCAAGCTTCTCGAGGCGCTGAGCCACCTTGCGCGAGACTGACTCGGCAAAAGTCGGCAGAACCCGCTTGCCCGCGTCGAGCAGAATAATGTCGCTCTTCGACGGATCGATGCGGCGGAAGTTGCCCCGCAGCGTGACCTTCACCAGGTGCGCCAAGGACCCCGCGAGTTCCACGCCGGTTGGACCGGCGCCGACCAGCACGAACGTCATCTGTCGCGCGCGTTCGGCCTCGTCCTCGGTCGCAGCGGCCAGTTCGAACGCACCCAGGATTTTGGCTCGGATCGTCTCGGCGTCGTTGAGGCTCTTGAGCCCAGGCGCATAGCGCGCGAACTCGTCGTGCCCGAAGTAGCTTGGACGCATGCCCGTCGCGACCACCAGATAATCGAACGCGATCTTGTGGACGCCCGCGCCTGGGGAGGACGCCTCGATCGTGCGTGAGGCAACGTCGATGCCAGTGACCTCCCCCAGAAGTACGGTGACGTTTCGCTGCTTCACCTCGATCTGGCGGATGGGCGCCGCGATTTCGGCGGGAGAGAGAACGGCGGTTGCCACCTGATAGAGCAAGGGCTGAAAAATGTGGTGGTTGCGCCGATCGATCAGGACGATCTCGACATCGGCGTGTCTCAGCGCGTGCGCGGCCGCGATCCCGGCAAAACCGCCGCCGACAATCACGACACGCTTCCGCTCCGGACGCGGCGCCTCCACGACTACATGCGCCTCGTCAGGCCGAGTCTCGGCTAGTATCGCGCTCATTTGATCACCTTTGTTCGTAACTCCCTTCCGGGAACAGTGCTCTCAATGCGCCAACCATTGCTCGCGCCTCTAAGTCCCTATGCCTTCGCTGCAGATTTGACGGTCCTCGTGAAATCAGGTTTGCGCTTTTCCAAGAAGGCCGTAAGCGCCTCTTTTGCGTCTTCAGAGCGAACTTGCGCGCTGAACTCTTCGTTCTCAGCCTTCATCGCAGCCTTGATCTGTTCGCGAAATGGCTGCTTCATGAGCCTTTTGCTGGCTTGCAGCGCGCCGGTCGGCTTCGCTGCCAACTTCACAGCCGTTTCGGTCGCCTTCGCCAGCACGTCCTTGTCGGATACGACCTGGGTCACGAGTCCCAGCTCCGCGGCGCGCCTGGCATCAAAAGGACCTCCCAACAAGATCAGCTCGGCAGCGCGAACATGACCGATCCGCGCCGGCACGGAGCAGCTCGACCCGAATTCCGGCACGAGAGCAAGGTTGATGAAAGGCATCTGGAATTTCGTGCTTTCACCTGCGTAGATAAAATCACAGTGCGTCAGCATGGTGGTGCCACCGCCGATCGCGGCGCCGTGGACCGCGGCGACCAGGGGCTTGTCAAAGTCGACCAACGCATTCATGAGACGGGCCTGCGGCGATTCGCCTGGCCCTGGAGGGTTCTTGAGGAAATCGTCGATATCGTTGCCCGCGCAGAACGAATCCCCCGCGCCATGCCAGAGGACGACACGCGTGTTCTCGTCATTCGCGGCCTCGTCGAAGATGCCTGCTAGAGCGAGGTACATGGCTGATGTCATTGCGTTCAGCTTTTTCGGGCGATTCAACTGGATGCGCAGGATGCTTCCGGCGTGTTCGGTAACGATGTCATCCATTGTCGAACTCCTGGTCCCCTTACCGTGAATTCACTGCGAGTCGAGGTTCACGCGACTCCCGCTGCCCCGGTAGTGGTCACGCTAAGCCGCATGTTCCTTTGCCTTCGGAATGGCGCCGCTCGTGCGCAAACCATCGATTTCGACCGCGCTAAATCCGAGCTGCCGGAGAATCTCCTCGTTGTGTTCTCCAAGCTTTGGGGCGCGCTTCGCAAGTACCTTGGTGACGCCATGCACCTGAAGCGGGCTGCTGATTGTGGAGGTCAGCTTGCCGCCGGCGCCATCGAGCGGAACGACGATATCATTCGGCTGGAGCTGTGGATCGTTGATCACTTCCTGCGGCCCACGCACCGCTCCGAACGTCACGTGGACGCCATTGAACACGTTGTACCAATGTGCCATCGGCTCGGCACAGAAGGTCTCGTCGAGGATTGCCGTGAGCTGCGGCATGTTCGCCATCAGCTTCGCCGGATCGGAGAACCGCGGATCGGTCAGCAGATCAGGACGGCCGATGGCCTTGGCAACGGCGGCCAGCTTATCGGGGGTGACGATGAGAACGAACCAGGTGTTGTCCTTGGCGCGATACACATTCATTGCCGCATTTGCCGGGTGCATGCGATCGTGCAGCCCGAAGAACTTCGCATCGCATAGCGCGGCTTGGATCGATACGCTGGCAGACCACACGCCTTCGGCAAGCAGCGAGGTCGTGACATGCGCGCCCTCGCCGGTACGCTCGCGACGATAAAGGGCAGTGACGATCGCCGAATAGAGCCCGACCGCGGTCGCATTGTCGCCGCTACCGGCCACCGGCCAGGTCGGCGGCGCGCCGGCATCGCGCGTCATCGACAACAACCCGCTGCGTGCCCAATACGACGTGATGTCAAAACCGGGAAGATCCGCATCAGGTCCCTTGTCGCCGAAACCCGTGATATCCGCATAGATGAGCCGCGGATTCCACCCCACCACATCGTCGTATTCGAGTTTCAGTTTTTTGCGCGCGGGGTGTGGTGTGTTGACAACGAGCACGTCGGCCCATTTGACCAGCTTCTCAAGCACCTGATGGGCACTCGGGGATTTCAGATCAAGCGTCATACCCCGCTTGTTGCGATTGGCAAGATGCCAGGGGTAGGCATCCTCCGCTACCGGCTGCGGGGGCAGGTTGTGCGCGTGCCGCCACAGCTCGCCGTTCGGCGGCTCCACCTTGATGACGTCGGCGCCGAAGTCCGACAGAATCACCGCGGCGCTAGGGCCTGCGATGAAGCTGGCTAGATCTACCACCTTCAGTCCCGAGAAAATATTGTCATTTGCCATAGCTGTTCTTTCCTAATCGTCGTGTGCGTTCCATTGCTTCACCGACCGCGGAACTTCGGTGCACGTTTCTCAAGGAAGGCGGAGGTGCCTTCCTTCTTGTCTTCGGTTGCGGCGCAAATGCCGAAATGGGAGGCCTCCAGTGCAAGGCCTTCCCTTTGGCTGGTCTCCAGCCCCTTGTTCACGGCCTCCAGCGAGAACTTCACAGCGATCGGCGCGTTGGCCGCGATCTGCTTCAGTATGGTTTCGGCACGATCGATCAGGCTGGCTGCAGGGACGACTTCGTTGACGAGACCGATGCGATAGGCCTCCTGCGCGGAAATCGTCTCACCCGTGAGGATCAACTGCAACGCACGACCCTTTCCCACCAGGCGCGGCAAACGCTGCGTTCCGCCACCGCCGGGCAGCAGGCCCAGCTTGACTTCGGGTTGCCCAAATTTGGCGTGCTCTGCTGCGATCCTCATCGTGCAGGCCATTGCCGTCTCGCAGCCTCCGCCAAGCGCGAAGCCATTAACCGCCGCGATCACCGGTTTGCCCAGGTTTTCGATGAGGTCCAGCACACCCTGCCCGAACCGGCTGGACTCTTCCGCCTCATAGGCGTCGACATGCGCGAGTTCACTGATGTCGGCGCCGGCGATGAAGGCCTTGTCGCCCGCGCCGGTGAGGATCACGCCGTGTACAGACGCGTCGGCTTTCGCGTCCTCGAATGCGGCCTGTAAATCGGTCCAGGTCGGCGTATTGAGCGCGTTGAGCACCTTGGGCCGATTGACCGTCACATAGGCGATTGAGCCCTTTTTCTCATACCGGACATTGGCAAGCGCCAGTGTCGCTCTGGGCGAAGAATCCGGTACGGTTGCCGGCGAAGGTGTGAATGATGCGGCTCCGGAAGCCATGATCATATCTCCTGTTTGCGAGGATCGGCCGGCGTCGGAGCGCCGGCGCGTCGAGACGTCAAATGAAGGCGCCGTGACCGGTGATCGCTTTACCGACGATCAGATTCTGCATCTGGTACGTGCCTTCGTAGGAGTAAAGCGCCTCCGCATCGGCGAAGAAGCGCGCGACATTGTAGTCGGCGACGATGCCATTGCCGCCCAGGACTTCGCGTCCCCAAGAGACGGTCTCGCGCGACTTCGCCGTGCAGAACGCTTTCGCGAGCGCCGCATGATGGTCGCCGAGCTTGCCTTCATCGTCCAGTTGCGCCAGACGCAGCATCAGGCACTGGCACGCGGTCAGATTGGCAAGCATCTTGGCGAGCAGATCCTGAATCATCTGGAACGAAGCGATCGGCTTGCCGAATTGCAGCCGCTCCTGGGCGTATTTGAGGGTCGCTTCGAATGCGCCCATCTGGATGCCGGTTGAGGCCCAACCGACCATGTATCGCGTCATCCGCAGCACCCGAGCCGTGTCGCGGAACGAGTTACCGCCCTGCAGGCGGTTCGCTTCAGGCAACCGTACATCCTTCAGCGTGATCTGACCGTTCTGGACCACCTTGAGCGCAATCTTGTGCTCGATCTTCTCGACGCTGAAGCCGGGCGTCGACTTGTTCTCGA
>NZ_DATMLW010000176.1:0-3009 GCF_035570375.1 Bradyrhizobium sp.
CGTAGCGCGTGCATTTCGTTCATGTCAGCTTCCGTTCGCGACCTCCTTCAACTGACATTCCCTTAGCTGACATGCCCCGGATTTCGTTGTCGAGTGGGCCATCGTCCCGGATTTGAGCCTCCGGCGCAACATGCTGTCGCCCGAGACGGATGCGATGGGGAGCGGAAACCGAGGGTTGACAGTCCTCGCCCCAAATCGCGTTCGGTCTGCCGGACCCGATCCCGGTCCGGCTCATAACCACAGCAAAAAGATTAAGTCCGGAGGGAATGCCATGCAGGCTCTCGCAACTCCCCTTCGCATTGCCCTCGTCTTGGTGTTCCTGGCGATCGCAGCGATCGGATACCTGTCGGCGGCACAGGCACAGTCGGTCAATCCGACGAAAAACGCGGTCAGCGAACAGCAGCTGCTGCAGCAATTCAAAACGATCCGCGGTCTCGGCAGTATTCCCGATACCAAGTCCTATACCCTCGAGCAGCCGGCGGGCCGCGACTGGCGCCATTTCCACGAGGTAACATTGCGCTGGATCAGCGGTATCGCGATTCTCGGGATGCTGACGCTGCTGATCATCTTTTATTTGTGGCGCGGCATGGTCCGCATCGAGAGCGGAGGCTCAGGCCGTACCATCGTACGCTTCAATGCGGTCGAGCGGTTCGTGCATGGGATGACGGCGGTCTGCTTCATCATCCTTGCGCTTTCCGGCCTCAATATCACCCTCGGTCGGCCGCTGCTGCTCCCGTTGATGAAGCCGGAATCTTTCACGGCCCTTTCGGAATGGGCGAAATACGCACACAATTATCTGAGCTTCCCCTTCACCGTCGGCGTCGTGCTGATTTTCCTGATGTGGCTCGGCGGCAACATCCCGACGCGGGTCGATATTGACTGGCTAAAGCGCGGTGGCGGCATGGTCGCGCGCGATTATCCGCCGGCGTACCGCTTCAACGCCGGCCAAAAGCTCGTCTACTGGATCGTTGTGCTGGGCGGTGGCGCCGCCGCGATGAGCGGCTATGCCCTCATCTTCCCGTTCTACGGCACGACGATCGAGACAATGCAACAGGCCGAAATGGTGCACGGCATTGTCGCGATGCTATTCATCGCCGTCATGCTGGCGCACATCTATATCGGGACGATCGGCATGGAGGGCGCGTTCGAGGCCATGGGCTCGGGCGCCGTGGATCTCAACTGGGCGAAGGAACACCACAGCCTATGGCTCGAGGAGGAAGGCGTTCTCGGGCGGACGGATCCATCACAGCCCCGGCCGACCGTCGCGCCGGGCGGATAGCCGCGAATCATCAGCCCGTGACCCATTCGAGACATGACGCTCCGGTGCAACGCACCGGAGACTCAAAAGCTCGGGGTCAATTCCGATGACCTGAAGCCGGTCCCGAACCAAATGGTAGATTTTGGGGCGAGCTCCTAGCGAAACCCGGCTGCACGCTGCCGGCTTCGCAGCCGAACGTTGTATAGGCCCGATCCAAATCGGGGGCGAGGGGAGCCGCCGAGGGTAGGGATCAACACGGTTGTCACATTGCGCCCGAGCTTGGGCTCGGCATGGCCTATTCTTTGCATCGCGCATGCGACTGGGAGGAGAGCATCATGCCTGGTCGCCTCACTCGTCGTCGTCTTCTTCAACTATCCGGCGCCAGTGCGGCAACCGGCGGCCTCGCCGCGATCCTCGCCTCCGGCCGGGCACCTGCCTACGCCCAAGGCACTACCGTGCATTGGCTTAAATTCGTCGATTTTGTCCCGGTGTCGGACCAACTGATCAAGGGGAAGATCAAGGACGAGTGTCAGAAAGCGCTCGGCATCAGCCTCCATGCCGAGACGATCGACGGCAACGGCATCCAAGCCCGCACGACCTCGGCGATCCAGTCGGGCAGCGGGCCCGACATCATCATGGAGATCAATAACTGGCCGCAGCTTTATGCCGACAGCGTCATCGACGTCAGCGATATCGCCGAGGAGGTCGGCCAAGAGCAGGGCGGCTACTACGACACGGCCAAGGCGGTCGCCAACGACGGCAAGAAATGGGTCGCAATGCCGCACACGATCATCCCCAACCTGCTGGTCAATCGTACCTCTTGGTTCGCCGATATCGGCGTCACCGCCGACAACTTCCCACAGACGTGGGACGCATACCGCGACATTGGCAAGAAACTGAAGGACAAGAATCGTCCCTATGGGCAGACCTTGGCCCACACCTTTGGCGACGCGCCGAACTTCTGGTATCCGTACCTGTGGTCGTGGGGCGGCAAGGAGGTCGAGGCGGACGGCAAGACCGTCGCCTTGAACACCAAAGAAACGCTCGAATCGGTCAAGTATGCGGTCGAGTTCTGGAAGGACTGCTACGACAGCGGCGGCACCTCATGGGACGACGCCGGCAATAACCGCGCGTTTCTCGCCAGCACGATCAGTTCGACCCAAAACGGCGCATCGATCTATCTGCTCGCCAAGGCCAAGGCCGACACCTATTTGACCGAGACCGGCAAGCCGATCAAGGACGACACATTTCACGCGCCGTTGCCGCGCGGTCCGGCCGGCCATTTCAGCTTTCACGGGCCGTTCTCGAACATCATTCCAGGATATTCAAAGAACCAGAAGGCCGCGAAGGACTTCCTGCGCTGGTTTCGCTCGAAGGAGATCTATGACGAATGGTTCATCTCGCAGCAGGGTTTTTCGGTGGGCCCTACGAAGGTCTGGCAAGACCATAAGATGTGGCAGATAGATCCGGTGATGCTGCCATACCGCACCGCAGCGCAGAGCGGCCGCTTCGCCGGCTACGCCGGGCCTGCCGGCCGCACGGCGGCAGAGACGATCAGCAAGTACATCATCGTCGACATGTATGCGAAGGCGGTCCAAGGCATTAAGGCTGCGGACGCGGTGAGCTGGGCGACCGGCGAATTGCAGAAAATCTACGGCGCCTGACAGACGACTTGTTCGTCGCTTGATTTCCCGCTGCCGTCCCGCGGGTGTACACCGGGCGCTGCGGCACCGTAGCGCCGGCTTTTGTCA
>NZ_DATMLW010000177.1:0-53251 GCF_035570375.1 Bradyrhizobium sp.
CTGCTACCTCTTGCTCTACGGCGAATTGCCGACGGCTCAGCAAAAGGCCGATTTCACCGATCGCGTGATCCATCACACGATGGTTCATGAGCAGATGAGCCGGTTCTTCCAGGGTTTCCGTCGCGACGCCCATCCGATGGCGGTGATGGTCGGCTCGGTCGGTGCCTTGTCGGCATTCTACCACGACTCCACCGACATTTCCGACCCGGTGCAGCGCGACATCGCCTCGATCCGCATGGTCGCCAAGCTGCCGACGCTTGCCGCGATGGCCTACAAATATTCGATCGGCCAGCCGTTCGTGTATCCCAAGAACGAACTCGACTACGCCTCGAACTTCCTGCGCATGTGCTATGCGGTGCCGTGCGAGGAGTACCATCCCAATCCGGTGCTGGCGCGGGCGATGGACCGTATCTTCATCCTGCACGCCGATCACGAGCAGAACGCCTCGACCTCGACGGTGCGCATCGCCGGCTCCTCCGGCGCCAATCCGTTCGCGTGTATTGCCGCAGGCATCGCCTGCCTGTGGGGCCCGGCGCATGGCGGCGCCAATGAGGCCGCGCTGAACATGCTCTACGGCATCGGCACGGTCGACAAGATTCCCGACTTCATCAAAAGGGTGAAAGACAAGAACAGCGACGTTCGCCTGATGGGCTTCGGCCACCGCGTGTACAAGAACTACGATCCTCGCGCCAAGATCATGCAAAGGATGTGTCACGCGGTGCTGGCGGAAACCGGCCACGGCGACGATCCGATGCTGAAGGTCGCGCTGGAATTGGAAAAGATTGCACTCCACGATCAATATTTCATCGATCGCAAGCTCTATCCGAATGTCGATTTCTATTCGGGTATCACGCTCAAGGCGATGGGATTCCCGACCTCGATGTTCACCGTGCTGTTTGCGGTTGCCCGCACCGTGGGCTGGATCAGCCAGTGGAGCGAGATGATCGAGGATCCGCAGCAGAAGATCGGCCGTCCGCGACAGCTTTACACCGGCGTTGCGCATCGCGACTACGTGCCGATTGGAAGCCGCAAATAACGCGGCTTCGAAGAATGCAGGCTACGCTACGAACCGGCTCGAGCCCGGTCTTCTATTACACCCCCCTGGATTTTCGCAACGTCGCCAGCACGATGTCGGCTGCGCGCACGCTCGGCGACAGGTTGCCCGTCGACATGATGTCGCCGATCCCGGCAAACGCCTCAACCTGACGCAGCCGCATGGGAGAATCGGACAGGACCTCGTGCAAGGCTCCCACGAGCTTTTCCGGCGTACAATCCTCTTGCAGGAATTCCGGTATCACGTTTTCGCCGAGCACCAGGTTCGCCAGAATCACGGAATTCGCCTTGATGGCGCGCCGTAAAATCCAGGCCTCGGCGGCTCCGACCCGGTAGGCTGTGATCATCGGCACTCCTGCAAGGGCGAGCTCAAGCGTGACAGTGCCGGACTTGGCAAGAGCTGCGTGAGCGATCCGAAAGGCCGCGCGTTTTTCTGGCTCGCCGGCAACGATCCGCGGCGTGACGCTCCAATCCTTCACGCTCTCCCGGACCATTTCCGTCAGGTGCGGCATGGTCGGCAAAATCAATTCGAACGCCACGCCTTCGGCTTGCAGCCGGCCCAACGCCTCGCCAAAAATCTTCACGTGATGCCTGATCTCGCTGCGACGGCTTCCAGGCAACACCAGAAGCGCGGGCGGCGCCTGGTCGCGGCGCTTTTGTTCCTCAAGGCTCGGCCTGAGCGTGCCGATCTGCTCGGTCAGGGGATGGCCGACATAGCTGCAAGGCGGTCCGTGCAACCTGCTGTATTCCCTCGGCTCGAACGGCAGCAACGCCAGGACGTGATCGATATAACCGCGCATGGCGCGCGCCCGGCCCGGCCTCCAGGCCCAGACCGACGGCGAGACATAATCGACGATCGGGATGGCGGGATCGCGGGCCCGCACCCGTCTCGCCACCCGGTGGGTGAAGTCGGGGCTGTCGATGATGACGAGGATGTCGGGTTGCGCACGCATCACCGCGCCGACGGTTTCCCGGATCAGACGCAGCACCTTTGGCAACTGCTTCACCACGCCGGCGAAGCCGATAATCGAAAGTTCCTGGATCGCAAACAGCGAGGTGAGCCCCTCACGCGCCATCGACTGGCCGCCCACGCCTTCAAAGCGCACGGCATCGCCGAGACGCTGGCGCAAGACCTTCATCAGGGCGGCCCCAAGCCGGTCGCCAGATTCCTCGGTAGCGATCAGGAAGATCGTCCGCCCGACCCTGCCGCTTGCCCGGATCGGCATCACGCCGGCAAACCGTGGATGAAAAGACCTGCCGCGTCGGCGGCTTCCACCATGGTCTGCGGCTCGACCACGACGGTGTTGCCGGCGACAACCGCAATTCCCGCGAGCGAAGCGGCGGCCGCACCCTCGACCGTCCGCGGGCCCACGGTCGGCAAATCGAAACGCAGATCCTGTCCGCTTTTTGGGGCCTTTACGAGCACGCCGCGCGCGGAGCCGGCGCGAATACGGCGCTCGGTGCGAAGGTGTGCAACGCGCGCCAGCAAGCCGTCGGTACCTTCAATATCCTCAACGCCGACCACATGTCCCTCGATCACCACGACGGCCTGACCGATGTCGAAAGGACCAAGCGCGCGCAACACGTCCAGCCCCTTGGCGATATCGGCGGCAGCGCCAGCATCGGGCGTCTTTCGGGTGAGGCAACCCTGCGGCATCAGCAATTCCGGCGCGACATCCTTGATCCCCACCATCCGGAAGCCATCCTGCTCGAGGATCCGGCCGATACTTGACAGCAGATGATCGTCGCCGCCGCGGAAAGCCGCCCATACGCTTCCGAGCACGCGAAGCGTTCCCCAGTCGAGACGGATTTCCGAGAGTGCCGGTCGGACCAGTGATCCGATGAAAATCAGATTCCGGCAGTTCTCGGAGCGGAACAGCTTCTCCGCTCTGCCCAGCTGTCCGACCGAAATCCAGTGGTGGCGAAAGCGCTCGGCGCCTTTGGGATCGCAGGCGCCCTTCAGCGCGAACAGAACGGAATCAATCCCTCGTGCCGCAAGCGAATCCGCCACCGCGAACGGCATCACCCCGCCACCCGCGATCAGTCCAACCGGCGACGAAATCTCCAACGCCGCTGATGTCATGGCTCCGGTAGCTCCGTGGGTCAATGTTTCTCCGCCTGATCGGCCGGAAGGCACAGCGGGCGATGCTTGCCGTCACCGATAAAGCTGAGAATTTCGCCGATCGCCGGATCTGTGCCCGCCAACGGCTGCACCGCAGCGAGCCTTTCGGCGAACACGCCAGGTCCGTGAAACAGTTTTTGATAGAATGAACGAAGCGCGGCGAGCCGCTCGCGAGTAAATTTGCGCCGTCGCATGCCGATGATGTTGAGGCCTTCAAGCACGGCATATTGTCCGTTCACCAGCCCGAAGGGAATGACGTCGCCGCGCACGCCACACACGCCGCCGATCATCACCTGCGATCCGATGCGGGTGAACTGATGCACCGCCGACAGACCGCCGATATAGACGTGGTCACCGATCTCGCAATGACCGCCGAGCGTTGCGGAGGTTGCAAAGATCACGTCGTCGCCGACGATGCAGTCGTGGCCGACATGGCTGTTGTTCATGAAGAAACCGCGCTCGCCGACGCGGGTGAGGCCGCCGCCCTTGACGGTGCCGATGTTCATGGTGACGCCTTCGCGGATCGTGCAGCCCGCGCCGATTTCGAGCCGCGTCGGCTCGCCGCTGTAGCTGAGATCCTGCGGTGCGCCGCCGAGCGCCACAAACGGCGAAATCACGCAGCCATCGCCGATCGTGGTATAGCCCATTACCCGCACATGCGAGATCAGACTGCAGTTGGCGCCGATCGTGGCATGAGGTCCGATGATGCAATAGGGCCCAATATGCGTGCCCTCGCCAATCATAGCGCCGCCTTCAACTCGCGCGGTGGGATCGATCGTGCTCATTCAATGGTCTCGGATCGCTAGCCGGTGTGAAGCGCAAAACATTCGATTTTTCGGTGGTTAGCGTGGACCGGGGATACTGTCCAGTGACCTCTGGTGGCCTACTTCCACCTAAGCGGCGGGAAAGCAAAGCGATTAATTCATCGTGCGCTGAACGAACGCCGAGCCTTGCGTCACGACACACATGTAGGAAAAAGTTTGGGCCTCACCGGCAGCCTCGAAATCGACATCGATGATGACCGGCTTCGACTGGCCTCTCCATGTCGATAAAATCGTTGGCGACACAGGGCGCGTCCGTGATTTCTTCACAACCAGCCCTGAGATACGCGGTAGCGCCTCGGTGGCCTTGGATATGCACGTGCTGGCGGCTTCGGCGCGGCCGCTCCCGGCAGCCAACAGAGACGAAACGACGAATATAACGGCGATGCGCATTCGATGTGTTCCGGCCCCGTCGCATGATCCGGAAAAGTGTGCAGCGGTTTTCCGAAAAGATCATGCGCAAACAAATTAGAACACAGAATTTTTGTCGTGTCGATCAAGCTAGCAACACGGTCGGGTGTAGTCGGACAAGAGGTTCGGCAGCGGGTCAGTCCGCCAGCATCGCGCCAACCTCGGCTTCAGCGACAGTCACGCCGTTCACTTTGGCGTCGCCGTGAAACCACCACATCGCCTTTCGCCGGTTGAGCCGGCGCATGTGATATTCCACCGTATCGCCGGGCAAAACCGGCTTGCGGAATTTGCACTTGTCGATGGTCAGAAAATAGACCGCACTGGGCTTCTCGGTACCTTCGATCGATTTGATTCCGATGACGCCGGCGGTCTGCGCCATGGCTTCGATCATCATCACTCCGGGATACACCGGTCGCTCTGGAAAATGCCCGGTAAATGCCGGCTCGTTGAAGGTGACGTTCTTGACGCCGATGCCGCTGTAGTCGGTCCGGATATTGATCACCCGGTCGATCAGCAGCATGGGATAGCGGTGCGGAAGCGTCTTGAGGATCTCATTGATATCCACGAGCGCAATCCTGACCGGTGCCTCCTCCATCGCTCCCGCCTCTAGAACGCCTCCCTCAGCGCGGCGATCTCCGCCGGCGCCGAAGAAGGCCGCTGCCCACTTCGCCTGCGCCATCTGCCCGGTCGCAGCCCGATCATTGCTCGAAATCAGAACGTTGTTCCGCCGCCAAACTTGAACTGCTGTACGACGTCGTGCGGACCCTTGGTAAGCGGAATCGCATAATCGAAGCGCAGCGGACCGAACGGCGACGCCCAGATCATGCCGATACCAACGGAGGTGCGAATGACATTCTGCGGATCAAACTGCAATCCCAGACAAGTGCCTGGAGCTGGCGGAAGATTCTTGGTGTTCGTTGGCGGAATACAACCGGGCGTGTTGACTTCGCCTGTGAACGCCCAGTTCGTTGGTCCGACGTAATCGTAAAGGCCGCCGGCGTCGGCATAGACCGCGCCCTTCAGGCCAATCTCCTTCGGCAGGAACCAGAACGGGTACTGCATTTCGAGGGAAGCGCCCCAGTACTTGGTGCCGCCGAGCGCGTCCTGGGTGCCAAAGGGATTGATGTCGCGAGGCCCGATCCCGTTCGGGGCAAAGCCGCGGACGAGATTCGGACCCATCTGGAAGTGATCAAGCATCCTGATCTGGTTGTCGCCGACCTGGGTGAGAATACCGCCCTGGAGGTGGATCAGGCCGATAATATCGGCCACCAGCGTTGTATAAAATTTCGCATCCATCGCCGATTTCAGATAAGTCACGTCGCCGCCAACACCCGCGAAGTCCTGTCGGAAGTCGATGATCAGGCCCTCGGTGGGGTTCTTGTTGTTGTCCAGCGTATTGTAGGTGAGCGAGTAACCGAGCGCCGAGGTCAACGTCGCGCCAGCGGCCAGCTCTCTGCGGACCGGGAGCGAGGCTTCGCCATCGCTGAAACACCACAGACCGATACCTGAGAGATCGGTCGCGCCCATCGGTCCAAACTGGTTTACAAATGCCGGCGACGGATTGAACGGCAATCCGTTCGCTCCGTTAACGATGTTATTGCAATTATCGAGATTGCTCGGAAGCGTGATTTTCTGGTCATAGATCGAATAACGCAGTTGCAGGCTGAGATCCTCGCGAAGTGTCATTCCGATTCGCGGACTGAAGCCGATGGTCTTGGTGCCGTACGAGATGAAGGTGTTTGGCAACTGCTCGCGATAATACGCGTCAAGACCAAGTCCGACCCGGTAATCGAGCAGATAAGGCTCGACATAGGAAAGCGACACGCCGCGCGCATATTGCCCGTAGACGACCGAAGCCTTGCCGAAAAGTCCGCGTCCCAACAGGTTGCGTTCGGAAATACTCACCTCCGCCAGCGGACCGTCGGTGGTCGAATAGCCGCCCGAGACGGAGAAGTCGCCGGTGGATTTCTCTTCGAGATCGACATTGAGGATGACACGATCGCTCGCCGACCCGGGCTCGGTCGTGATCTTCACGCTCTTGAAGAAATCGAGATTCTTCAGCCGGCGCTCGGCGCGATCGACCAGCGCGCGGTTGTACGCATCGCCTTCGGCGATATCGAATTCGCGGCGGATCACATAATCGCGGGTGCGGGTATTGCCGCGCACGTTGATTCGCTCGATGTAGGTCCGCGGTCCCTCGTCGATGGCAAAGATGATCGCGACGGTGTGCGCCTCGAAATTGCGGTCTCCGCGAGGATGCACGACTGCAAACGCGAATCCGCGCCGCGAAGCCTCGATCTGCATTTCCTCGACCGACTTCTCCAGCGCCTCGGCGTTATAGACCGAGCCGACATTGACGCGCGAGAAGCGGGCGAGAGCTCTGCCTTCAAGCGAGGGAATACTGGATTGGTAATCGACCGATCCGACCCGGTACTGCTGGCCTTCCTCGATCCTGAAGGTCACCAAGAAGCCCTTGCGCTGCGGATCGTATTCCGTGAGCGCGGCCACCACCTGCACGTCGGCGTAGCCATGCTTCAGATAGAAACGGCGAATCAGGTCGCGGTCGGCTTCGATTCGGTCCGGATCGTAGACGTCGCTGCCGCCGAGAAAGCTCAGCAGGTTGGATTCGCGAGTCTTGATCTGGTCCTTCAGACGATATGAAGAATAGGCCCTGTTGCCTTCGAATTCGATCGAGTTGATGCCGGTCTTGTTGCCTTCCGTAATGGTGAAGACCAGGTCGACGCGGTTGTTCGGCTGCTCGATGATTTCGGGAACCACGGTCACGTCATAACGACCGGCATGCCGATAAATGTCGGCGATGCGCTGGGCATCGGACTGAACCACGGGACGCGACAGCGTACCGCGCGGTTTGGACTGAATCTCCGAGGAGAGCTGCTCGTCCTTGACTTTCTTGTTGCCCTCGAACGCGACGCGGCCAATCACCGGGTTTTCAACCACGGTCACGATGATCCGGCCCCCGGCCTGGCTGATTTTGACGTCCTGGAACAGACCGGTCTCGATCAGGGCCTTCAGGCCGTCATCGATGTGACCCTGGTCCAGACGCCCGCCGGGACCCGGCTTGAAATAGGAGCGGATGGTCGAGACCTCGACTCGCCGGTTCCCTTCAACCTGAATCGAGTCCGCGGTTTGCGCAAACGCCGACGAGGATGCGACCCCGGCCGCTACAGTGGCGGCCATTGGCGCCCCGAACATGATCAGGGCGGCCAAAAAGCCTCCCCGTACCCCCATTCCAACCTTCATGCGCCAGGCGCCCTTACAATTCCAATGCCGACCCGTACCCCGACGAACCGACAGATTCCCCTTGGTCGACCACGCTTGTAGCCAATTTTGCCAAGCCGGCAAACTTAATGTGGCAGCGCGATTTGATTTTCACTCCAAGACGTTGCCCATCGGCCACGTCATAAAAAAGCCGCGCTTTACGATGCTGCGAGGTGCAGGATGTCATTGTAGGTGGCGAACACCATGAGCATCAGCACCAGCCCCAATCCGATCCGGAATCCCATCTCCTGCGCCCGTGGAGACAATGGCCGCCCCCGGACGGCCTCCACCGCGTAGAACAGAAGGTGACCCCCATCCAGCAGTGGTACCGGGAAAAGGTTCAAAAGCCCGATCGAAATCGAGAGAACCGCGGCCAGATGCACCAGGGCGGCAAGCCCGATGGTCGCTACCTGTCCGGAGATCTGCGCGATTCGCAGTGGCCCGCCGACCTGGTCGGCCGCTTCACGTCCAACAAAAACGCCGCCGATATAGGCCAGCGTCCGATCGACCACAAACCAGGTTTCCTTGACCCCGAGCCAAAGCGCGGTGGCCGGATCGACGCGCTCCGTAGTGACGTCGCCAGCCGCTGTCTGGCGGGTGATGCCAAGAACGCCAAGCCGATGCGCGTTGCCGAAAGCGTCCTTCACTTCTTTCAGTTCCGGCGTGCCGTGCAATTGCAGAATCGCATCTGCGCGCTTGACCGTGAACGTTAGCTGCTCGCCTGCCCGAACGCTGACGATTCGCTGCATGTCGGAGAAGCTGCCGATCGCTCGACCATCGATAGCGGTAACGACATCGCCGACCTGAAAGCCGGCCGCCGCCGCAGCGCTGCCCACTTCCACTTTATCGACGCGCGCCGTCGTGCTCGGCTTGCCGAAAAATGTGAACAGACAGGTGAAAATCACGATCGCCAGGAGGAAATTGGCAATCGGCCCGGCCGCTACGATCGCCGCACGCGGTCCCACCTTCTTGTAATGGAAGCTGCCCGCCCGTTCCTCCTCGGTCATGCTGTCGAGGGTCTCGGGCGACGGCGCAGAGGCCTCGTTGTCGTCACCAAAGAATTTGACGTAGCCGCCGAGCGGAACAGCCGAAATCTTCCATCGCGTGCCGTGCCGGTCGTTGAAGCCCGCAAGCTCCGGTCCGAAGCCAAGGGAAAAGGTCAGAACCCTGACGCCCGCCCAGCGCGCTATCAGAAAATGGCCAAGCTCATGGAAGAAAACGACGATGGTGAGTACGAACAGGAAGGGAATTACATACCCGATCAAGCCATGGCTTAACACATTGAAACTGTGCAGAAAAAACTCGGACATCCAACTTCCCTCACCCGGGGCCAAAGGCCCCGCCCCAACCCTCTAAGATGCCTTTAAGGCAATTTGAGGCAATAGGGCGGCAGCCATATTTCGCGCGTTATGGTCAACGGATATAGCATCATCCGCTGACGTAAGCGGCGCCAGATTGCCGGACCGTATATAGGTTTCAAGCGTTGCCTCAACCAGTCGGGCAATGGCGCCAAACCTGATTTTGCCATCAATAAACGCGGCCACTGCGACTTCGTTCGCGGCATTGTAAACCGTAGTCGCGCCTCGGCCGGTTCGCAAAGCCTCGTAAGCCAGCCGAAGTCCGGGGAACCGTTCATAATCCGGGGCTTCGAATGTCAGCTGTCCGATTCTTGCGAGATCGAGCCTTGCCGCCGGTCCAACGATTCGATCCGGCCAGCCGAGGCAGTGCGCAATCGGCGTGCGCATGTCGGGCGCCCCCAATTGCGCCACCACCGAGCGATCGGAAAACTCCACCATCCCGTGGATGATCGACTGCGGGTGGACCAGGACGTCGATCTGCTCCGGGGTCAACGCAAACAGGCAAGACGCTTCGATCACCTCCAGGCCCTTGTTCATCATCGATGCGGAATCGATGGTGATCTTTTGCCCCATGCTCCAGTTCGGATGTTTCAAGGCCTGCGCCAGCGTCGCCTGCTCGATATCGGCGCTGGCCCAGGTCCGGAACGGTCCTCCCGACGCGGTAATGATGACACGCACCAGCTCTTCGCGATTGCCGGAGCTCAGCGCCTGGAACAGCGCGTTGTGTTCGGAGTCCGCAGGCAGAATACAGGCCCCGGCCTTGGACGCGCGCTGCATGAAGAAATCGCCCGCGCAAACGAGGCATTCCTTGTTAGCAAGCGCAACGGTGGCACCGCGATCGACCGCCGCAAGCGCAGGCTTCAATCCGGCGGCCCCGCTGACCGCTGCCATGACCCAATCCGAAGGCCGGGCCGCCGCTTCGATCACCGCGCTTTCGCCCGCACCGCATTCGATGCGCGTGCCCTCCAGCGCCGCCTTCAATTCGTCAAGCCGATCGGGATCGGCCACCGCCGCAAAGCGCGCGCCGAACTCCCTGGCAAGCTTGGCCAACGCCTCGACATTGCTGTTCGCCGTCAACGCTTCGACCCGATAGCGGTCGCGCGATGCGCGCAAGAGATCCATCGTGCTGTCGCCGATGGAACCGGTTGCACCCAGCACCGAAACCGAACGCACGGCCGTGGCCGAGGCTCTATTGTTACGCAAGGGAACTGCGCTCATGACCTCATCACCAAACCATAAGACCGCGGCCAACGCCATCCGCGCCGCCGCGTAAAAATCCCAAAATCGCGGCCAAAACAACCGCGGCCACGAACCCATCAAGGCGATCGAGCAGTCCGCCGTGCCCGGGAATGATCTGGCTCGAATCCTTGACGCCAAAGCGGCGCTTGACGGCTGACTCGAAGAGATCGCCGAGCTGCGAGACGATCGAGAGAGAGGCGCCGAGCGCCAGCATGGGTAGGGTTTTTCCAACACCAATTGCTGCAAATCCCGCGGCCACGGCCAAGCTTGCCACCAATCCACCGATCGAACCGGCCCAGGTTTTTTTCGGAGAGACACGCGGCCAGAGTTTTGGACCGCCGATCTGCCGACCGACGAAATAACCACCAATGTCCGTCGCCCAGACCACCAGCAAAACGAACATCAGCGCCGCAAATCCAAAGGCCTGATCAAGCCGTACGGCGACCGAGGCGATCGACGCGGCGAGCGCATAGCAGGCGCCGAGCGCGACCCAACCGCGGTGATTTGGGGCAGCTAGCGCGATGGAAACGACAATCGCAGCAAGAGCGGCGAAAACATAGCCTGATGCCGTCTGATTAAATTCGATCCACCCTGCAGCAAAAATAATGGCGGCGCCGGCAACCATGGAAATGGCCGTACGCGCCGCGATGATCGTGAGCCATTCCACGTAAAGGCCGATCGCTGCCGCAGTGACAAAAGCGACCCACAACCATCCGCCGACATACGCAGCAGCGATCGCAAGCGGCGCCAGGATGAGCGCAGCCCTTATCCGCAATAGCAGATTGTGCCCGTCGCGTCCGGCAGCGCCCGCCGATGTTGCTTCGCCTTCGTTCACGATCCGGTTTTCACGGCCAAACCGCCGAACCGGCGCTCACGTCTGGCATACTCGGCGATCGCCTCTTCCAGCGCAGCCTTGTCGAAATCCGGCCACTGGGTCGGCACGAACACCAGTTCGCTGTAGGCCGCCTGCCACATCAGGAAATTCGAAAGCCGCTGTTCACCGCTGGTGCGGATTATCAGGTCGGGATCCGGAATCTCGGGCGCGTCGAGATAACGGCCGAGCATATCGGCATCGATCGATGCGGGATCGCGTTTTCCTTCGGCGACCTCACAGGCGAGCCGTTGCGCCGCACGCGCAATCTCCTGCCGCGAGCCGTAATTGAACGCGACCACCAGATGCATGCGGTTGTTGTCCCGCGTCAGATCCTCGGCTTCCTTCAGAAGCGCGCAAATGTCGGGCTCCAATCCCTCGCGTTCACCGATCACGCGAACCCTCACTCCGTCACGGTGCAAGGTCGCCAGGTCGTTGCGGATGAAGCGCCGCAGCAGGCCGAACAGGTCACCGATCTCACTCGCCGGACGCGACCAGTTTTCCGAGCTGAACGAGAAAATCGTCAGGTAGAGAATGCCAAGTTCGCCCGCGGCACGAACCACCTTGCGCAGGGCCTCGACGCCACGCCGATGACCTTCGGCGCGCGGCAGCCCGCGGGCGGCAGCCCAGCGTCCGTTTCCGTCCATGATGATGGCCACATGCAACGGACCGTCTCGATCCGGTCCTTCAGTCGCAGGGGCCGCGGCATTCGACATCTAGCAATCCTTTGGCGCATGATCTTCGAAAAACGACAGTCCGTCTTCGCAAAAGATCGTGCTTAAACAGAAGGATAGGCTCAAACGGTGAGAATTTCCTTTTCCTTTGCCGCCAGCAGGTGATCGATCTCCGAAATCGTCCCGTCGGTGGCCTTCTGAACATCGTGGGCGAGCCGCTCCTGATCGTCCTCCGAGATCTCGTGGTTTTTTTCCAGCTTCTTGATGATATCGAGGCCATCGCGCCTGACATGCCGAACCGCGACGCGTGCGGCTTCCGCATATTTGTGCGCAACCTTCACCAGCTCCTTACGCCGCTCTTCGTTGAGTTCGGGAATTCTCAGGCGAAGCACCTGTCCTTCGGTCGCCGGGCTCAAACCGAGATTTGAATCGACGATCGCCTTCTCAACCGCCTTGACCATCGACTTGTCCCATACCTGCACCGAAAGGAGCCGCGGCTCGGGCACGCTGATGGTCGCAAGCTGGTTGAGCGGCATGTGGGTTCCGTAGGCGTCGACCTGCACCGGTTCCAGCATGGAAGCCGCGGCACGGCCGGTCCGCAAACCGCCGAGTTCGTGCTTGAGAGACTGCGTGGCGCCCTGCATGCGGCGCTTCAGCTCGTTGATGTCGAAACTACCCGTGGGCATGACGCTCTCTCCTCCTGACAGCTGCTCATCGCCGCCGGCAGCCCTCCGCACCCAGGCTACGGCGGCCGTCAACCCGCGACGACCGTGCCGCGGCCGGTGCGGCGCAAAATTGCGCCGATCGAGCCTGGCTCCGCGATCGAAAACACGATGATAGGCAGTGAGGTTTCCCGGGCAAGCGCGAATGCGGTGGCGTCCATGACCTTATAGCCGCCTTCAATGGCCTCGGAATGGCTGAGGCGGTCAAATCTCCGGGCGGACGGGTCTTTCTTGGGATCGGCGCTGTAGATACCGTCGACATTGGTCGCCTTGAGCACGGCCTGCGCTCCGATCTCTGCCGCCCGCAATACCGCGGTGGTGTCGGTGGTGAAGAATGGATTGCCGGTGCCGCCGCCGAGCAGCACGATTCGGCCTTCGGCGAGATATTTGTGCGTCGCACTTCGTGTGAAAAGCTCGGAGATTTCGGGCATGACGAAAGCCGACAATGTGCGCGCCAGCGCCCCCTTGCGTTCGATGGCCGCCTCCAGCGCCAGGCAGTTCATCACCGTCGCGAGCATGCCCATGGTATCGCCCGTGGGACGCGAAATGCCGCGCAAGGACACTTCCAGACCGCGCACGATATTGCCGCCACCGACGACGACCGCGATTTCCGTTCCCAGCTTCTGGGCGGCGATCAACTCGCCCGCGAGCCGGTCGACCGTCGACTGATCAATGCCACAAGATTGCGTGCCGGCGAGATATTCGCCGGAGAGCTTGATCACAACACGACGATAGACCGGCTCAGCCATTGCGAATCGCCTTCCTTAAGTTCGCCAGGCGGCCCCGCGCAAACGGGTCAAAGCAGCATCGGGCCGCTATTTCTTTCCGCTAGCGGCCGCGACTTCAGCCGCGAAATCGCTTTCCTGCCGCTCGATTCCCTCGCCAAGAGCATATCGCAGAAATCCGGCCACCTTGATCGGCGCGCCGACCTTACCCTCAGCTTCTTTCACCGCCTGAGCCACCGACTTGCCGCCGTGCTCGGCGTGGATCGAGGCCTGTTCCAAGAGACAGACCTCCTTGTAGTAGGTCTTCAACCCGGACTCGACGATCTTTTCGATCACGTTTTCCGGCTTGCCCTGCTGACGGTACTTATCAGCCAGAACGTCCTTCTCGCGCCTCACGGCGGCAGGATCGAGACCGGCGGGATCGAGCGCCAACGGGTTGGCGGCGGCGACATGCATCGCGAGCTGCTTTCCGAGTATGGCCAGTTCATCGGTTTTGCCGGCCGATTCCAGCGCCACAACCACGCCCATCTTGCCCGCGCCCTCGATCACCGCATTGTGGACGTAGCTCGACACGACGCCCTTGCCGACTTCGAGCGAAGCTGCACGGCGCAGCGTCATGTTTTCGCCGATGGTTGCGATCGCGTCCGCGATCGCAGTTTCCACCGTCACGTTGCCGACCTTGGCGGCCTTGATTTTTTCCACATCGGCGCCGACCTCGAGCGCGACCTGCGCGATCATCTTCACGAGTCCCTGGAACTGGCCGTTACGTGCGACGAAATCCGTTTCGGAATTGACTTCCACCACGACGCCCCTGGTTCCAGCCGTCAGCGCGCCAATGAGGCCTTCCGCCGCAACGCGGCCGGCTTTCTTGGCGGCCTTCGACAGGCCCTTCTTGCGCAGCCAATCCTGTGCCGCCTGCATGTCGCCGCCGCTTTCCGTCAGCGCGGCCTTGCAATCCATCATGCCGGCGCCTGTGGATTCACGAAGGTCCTTGACCATCGCCGCTGTGATTGTCGCCATCGTTGTATGTCCTTTGCCCTGTCGGCACTGGTAGCGGCGGGACTTTGTCCCGCCGCCGTCCGATACTCGAAATCTGTCCTGGAATTTGGTCGGCCGGAGTTTCCGGCTGACGCTTCGCTACTCCGCTTCCGCGGTAAGGGCCTTGGCCTGCGCTACCCAGGCATCCGCCCTGCTCGGCAGGCCGACTTCTTCGCCAATCTGGTGGGCTGTTTCGTGGTCGAGTTCGGCGAGCTGCCAGTAGTGGAAAATACCGAGATCGTTGAACTTCTTCTCGATCGTACCCGAGACGCCTGGAAGCTTCTTGAGATCATCGGGAGCGCCGCGCGGCCCGGCAAGCCCCTGGAAGCCCGAAGCCTGCTGTGCGCTCGGGACTTCCTCACGCGCTGGATGGGCAGAGGCGCCGACGTCGATGCCGGCTTCGCCCTGCGCGCGCGAAATCCCATCGATCGCCGCGCGGGCGACCAGATCGCAATAGAGCGAAATGGCGCGTCCGGCGTCGTCATTGCCGGGGACGACATAGGTGATGCCCTTCGGATCCGAATTGGTGTCGACGATCGCGGCGACCGGAATATTGAGCCGCTGCGCTTCCTGGATCGCAATGTCTTCCTTGTTGGTATCGATCACAAAGATCATGTCCGGCAGACCGCCCATGTCCTTGATGCCGCCGAGCGAACGATCGAGCTTGTCGCGCTCACGCTGCAGCGTCAGCCGTTCCTTCTTGGTGTAGGCGTTGGCATCGCCGGAATTGAGCACTTCGTCGAGATGCCGCAGCCGCTTGATCGATCCGGAAATCGTCTTCCAGTTGGTCAGGGTCCCGCCGAGCCAGCGCGAATTGACGAAATATTGCGCCGAGCGCTTGGCCGCTTCGGCAACGCCATCCTGCGCCTGCCGTTTGGTGCCGACGAACAGGATACGCCCGCCCTTGGCCACGGTGTCGCTGACCGCCTGCAGTGCACGATGCAGCATCGGTACGGTCTGCGCGAGGTCGATGATGTGGATGTTGTTGCGTTCGCCGAAGATGTAATCCGCCATCTTCGGATTCCAGCGGTGGGCCTGATGGCCAAAGTGAACGCCAGCTTCAAGGAGCTGACGCATGGAAAAATCGGGTACTGACATCGTTTGAGTTCTCCGGTTGGTCCTGGCGGAAACGTGTGAGCAAGCGAGCCTTATGGCCCGGCTGCCACCGGACGGCCTTTTGAGCCATGTTTCCGTGTGAGATGCCGCGCTATATAGCGGGAATTCGGCGAGAAGCAAGGAAATATGCCGGTTTTGAAGGCTTTTTCGTGCCAAATGCCACAAAGCCTCCGAGCCCGGAAAATCGACCCAACCCTGAAGTCCGCAGGGGCCAATTGTCCGCCACGGCAGGGCGGTGCTGCGATCGTCAAAAACGGAAGGCGAAGAAGGACCGCCGAGCAGGCGGTCAAAAAATTCCGCATGAACCGGATAGCGGCCTATGGCCAATTTCCGCTCATCCTTTCCAAGACAACGTTTGGGTGTAACAGCCCGACCCCTGAAGCTTGCGAATTCGATGACGCGAGAGATCACCGATCGGCATTTGAGGGGACGGTAAATGCTTTCTTGCCAGGGCGCAGAGGCGAGGCCGCATGGCGAGTGGCATCAGAATGGCGCGAGAACTGGCGCAATTTCTGAATATTTATCGCCCTGAAAGGCTTAGTCGAACGTTTACCAACTGCTTCTTTGCCGCTGCTCAATCTGAGGCAGCGGTCCGGCACGGATGATCGTAATAGTTTATTTCGGTCTTTTGGGTAGGGAGGTACCAGCACCATTCCCTGACTGATCGATCGTTGAGGGACCCATTCAGTCCAGCGGCCGCCGACGGACTGAAGTCACTTTGAATGCGAAGAGAGACGCAATGTCTGTGCCGACAGTCAAATCAGGTCCGATCGTGCCCGCTAACGCCGGGCAGGCCCCGCCTCGTCTCTTCAAAATGTTCGCCGCGTTGAGCGCGACCAACGAGGCCATCCTTCGGATCAACTCGAAGGAGAAGCTTTTCCAGCAAGTGTGTGATGCCGCGTTGCAGAGCGGAAACTTCATCGCAGCCGTCATCCTGCTGCGCGAACCAGGAACGGACAACTTGAGGGCGGTGGCCGGGGCCGGTAACGACATTGAGCTTCGTGCCCGAGCCTACTCCGTCTCCGCGTCGTCACCGCTCGGCAATGGTCTTGTCGGAATTGCCTGTCGCACCCAGCAACCATGCGTAAGCAATGACCTTCTCAACGACGAACGATTGAAATCCTGGCATCAGGCCGCAGTTCGTGCCGGCGCGCGTGCCGCTGCCGGCCTTCCCGTGATCCGCGGCGGAGAGAGTGTCGGCGTCCTGCTGGTGGTCCTTGACGAGATCAACGCGCTCGACGAAGAGGCCGTCTCGCTGCTTACCCGCATGGCCGAAAATCTGGCGTTCGGACTGGACAACATCGACCGCGAAGAAGCGTGCAAGCGCAATGAGCGAGCGGCCCGTCGACTGGCCAAGATGTTTGCGGCACTCAGCGCCACCAACGAGGCGATCCTGCGCGCAAAGACAGCCGACGAGCTTTATCAACTGGTGTGCGACGCCGCCGTGCATGTCGGCAGATCGCTGGCCGCCACCGTTCTTTTGGCAGAGCCGGGCTCTCCGTGGCTGCGCGCGGTGGTCGGCACTGGCCAAATCGTCGACATGGGCGCGGTCAGGCAGTCGCGATTTTCGGTCGATCCGGACAACCCCTACGGCAAGGGCGTTTGCGGAAAAGCGTTTCGAACTCAAATGGCCAGCGTCAACGAAGATATCCTCAACTCGGAGCAAGGGCGCCCGTGGCGGGAATCCAGCCACCAGGCGGGGGTGGTTGCGAGTTGCGCCGTGCCGCTGGTCAAGGGCGGCCAGAGCATCGGCGTAATCCTGTTCTTCGTCACCAAATCGTGGGCGGCGGACAAGGAGATCATCGCGCTTCTGTCGCGCATGGGCGAAACCGTTTCGGCCGCTCTGGATAACCTCGACCGGGCCTTTGAAAAGGTTCAGGCCGACGGTCGTATTCAATATCTGGCGACGCACGACGAGCTCACCGGTTTACCCAATCGTGTGACTTTTCATCAGCTATTCGAGAAATCGATCAGGTCCGCCCATCTACATGGCGGCAAAGTGCCCTGCTATTCATCGATCTCGACCGCTTCAAGGTCATCAACGACTCGCTTGGGCACGAGGCCGGCGACGCGCTGCTGATCGAGGTGGCCGACCGGCTGAAACGTTGCGTGCGCGACAGCGCCCTTGTCGCGCGGTTTGGCGGCGACGAGTTCGTCATCCTTCTCGACGGGATTTCCGGTCGGGAACAGGTTGCCGTCGTTGCGGAAAAGGTACTGGCGACCCTTTTGCCACCCATCGTTCTTGCCGGACACGAGTGCCGCGCCACAGGCAGTATCGGTATCGCCGTATACCCGGACAACGGCAACGACGTACAAACCCTGACCAAGAACGCCGACATGGCGATGTACCGCGCCAAGGAAGAGGGAAAAAACAATTTTCGCTTTTTCTCCGCCGAAGCGAAAAGCCAATCGATCGAGCGGTTGAAACTGGAAGCGGATTTGCGTCACGCCGCGGCAATTCCTGGACGCAAATTTGCTCGATGACATCGATGGAGTATTGGCTTCGACCGGGATGCCGGCTCACCTGTTGCAGCTTGAAATCACAGAAAGCGTGGTGATGCAGAACGTCGAACGGGCGATCAGGCTGCTTGACAAAATTCGAAGCCGCGGCGTTCGGCTGGCGATCGATGATTTCGGCACAGGCTATTCATCGATGTCATTGATGAAGAAATTTCCGATCGACACCATCAAGATCGACCGATCTTTTGTCCGCGACCTTGCGAAAAGCCCGGAAGATCGGGCCATCGCAACGGCGATCATCAAGCATGGGCAAGGCGCTCGGATTGACGGTGGTTGCGGAAGGCGTCGAGACCGCCGAGCAGGGCGTCTTCCTGCGGCGCCATGCATGCGACGAAGTTCAGGGCTATCTTTTCAGCAAGCCGTTGCCGCCGGAGGAATTTTCTTCCCTCTTCCGTCCCCACATCTTCTCGCCTCCGCTTCAGCCGGACCTTTCTTCTCCGGCTTCCGCGCTGAAAAGGGATTCAGCCCAGGCCATGAGGCTGGCTTGAGCCGGGACGACATCTGCGGCGATGCGGGCCGACGGCGGCGGAGAGCGCGCCGCCGCTAAGTTAAGACCTGGCGTCTTGACGAAGACCTCAACACTTCGGGTTGTTGGGCGGACATTTCTTGGCGGCCGCAGCTGCCGGAGCCGGCCTTGGCGGCGGCGGAGCGGCACGCGGCGGTGGAGGCGGCGGTGCCGGACGCGCGACCTGAGGCGCCGGCTTTGGCGGCGGGGGCGGCGGTGCCGGACGTGCGACTTGAGGAGCCGGCTTTGGCGGCGGTGGAGGCGTTGGCCTGGCGGCCTGCGGCGGCGGGCCAACCCGGCCCACTTCCGGCTTGGGTGGCGGTGGCGGTGGTGGCGGCGCAGGCGTTGCCACGTTTTTCCTCTGCGTCGATTCCGGAACCACCGGCTTGGCACCGGGAGTTGTCGCAGCACCGCCCGTCCTGCGGTCCCTCATGGCAGGCGTTTCGGCGCCCGGCGTCTTCGGTGCAGCCGCGCTCGGCGGAACGTTCGGTGTTGAAGCCGCCGGAGATGTCGTTGCAGGCGCCAATTTCAAATTCGGACTGGAAGTGGCCGGTGCCGCGCCTGATGGCAACGGAGGCGCTCCCTTTTGGCCAGGTACCGGTAGTGCATTGGTCTTCGGCAATGCATCGGGGCTCACATTCGTGGAGAGTGGCTTGCCTGACGCCGGGCCCGCACCAGAAGGCGCGCCCAGCGTGGCGGGCTTGATGGCCGGATTGATCGACGCGCTTGGCGGCACCGGCAATTTTCCCTGCTGGATCAGGGAAGCCTTTTGCGCCACCGAGGGTGGCAGACCCGGAGATGCCGCAGACGGCGGTGCGCCACCCGCGCCCGGCGGACCTTTCGCGCCACCGGGCCCGGCCGGGCCGGGCTGCGGCGGCTGATTGATCACGTTATTGATGACCGTGGTGTTGTGGATGTTGGCGAAGATGATGTTGTTCGGCGGCGGCGCCACATAGATCGGCGGCCGGACGTAGACCGGAATTGGCACGAAAAAAGGCTGCGGCAGGATAAACAGCCCAACCGCTGCGATTGGTGGCGCCAGCACGATGAAATCGGGCGGCGGTGGCGGCAGGAAAAATACCGGCGGCGGTGGCGGCGGCACAAAGCCAAAATCGGGATCACCGTACATCAGCACCGGTCGATCAACATAGGCGAACTCGTCAGGCGGCGGTGGCGGCACGTCGTAGTCGTAAGCCGCAAACGACGGCGGCGGCTCGACCGGCGCGCTCAGAATGAGGAGTCGGCGCCGAGCATCCCAGGCATGGGGTCCATTTTGATAGCGCCGCAGGTAGGACCAATAGGCTTGTGGCGTATCGGCGCGGTAACTGCGCAGCCAGGTGACGGCCTCACGTCGAGCCGCGACGATCGCGCGCACGCGCCTGGCAAGCGGATCGCCGGGATAGGCGACGATGAAATCCTCATAGCCTTGCAGGGTGTCGCGCTCGAGCGCAGCCGCATAGGCATCCTGCACACCGAGATCGCGGATCGGCTTGTTCCTGACCTCGGCCGCCTGGTCCGGCGGCGCTTGCACCGGAGCATCCGGTGCCCGATCGAAGAAGGCGAACTGCGCGTCGAGTTTCTCGGCATCCCAAGGTATTTGCGCGCCTTTGGTCGATTCATTGACGCGTAGCCGCAAGCGGTTGAAAACCTCCGGCAGCGGCAGTCCGCCGGTGCGGATCATTTCCGCGAGCGACTGGGCGTAGGCTCCATAGGGCCCCTGCTCTTCAGGCGCCACCGTCCCCGGTGCGGCATTGAAAGCGATCAGCATACGAGCCTGCGGCTCGACCAGTGCCAGACCGCCTGCAATCGGCTGACCGCCCTCGATAAAGGGCTGCTGGCGGGCGGCATCGAGCACAAAGATGCTCGCCTTCAGCGGAAGCGATCCCAGCTCGCGCAGGTAGTCGCTGATCCGCAATCCCTCGATCGGGATCTCGGTGTCGCGGCTGAGCGGGGTATCAACAGGTATGAAGTAGTTTTCGCCTGCAAGCTGGATGCCGTAGCCGGCGAGGTAGACCATGGCAATGGTGCCCTCACCCGAGGTCTGGGCCTTCTGCACGAAGTCGCGAAAACTTCGGCGCAGCGTATCACCGTCGAGATCACGCGCGCCGACCACGTCGAAACCCGCAGCCTGCAAGGTCTGCGCGATCAAGCCGGCATCGTTGGCGGCGGTCGCCAGCGGCGACTTGGCATAGGCGCCGTCGCCCACCACCAGCGCGATCCGCTTTTCCTGCTGCTGCGCAGCGGCGGAGCTCAGGGATGCCTCGACCCCCGAAAGCAGGATCAGGCACAGGGAAAGAATGAAAGACGTTTTGATCATGGGCCTGTCTCCCTCGCGCGCTCGAAACCGACCCGGCATGAACATTGAACGCCGGATTATCTGAACATGGTTTGAACGAAAAGCGATGGCAATAAGGCAGTGCCGGCGCGGCAAGCCAAAATCAGCCAACCATCTCCACTCTGCCATCCCGGAGCCGGTAGATGCCGCCGACCACCTTGAGCTTGCCCTGCTCGACGGCGGCGCTCAGGATCGGCCCTGCCCCGCGAAGTTTGGCGACGTTGTCGATCACGTTCTGCCGAATGGCGTTTGCAAGCGTATCGCCTCCCTGCTGCGACACCGCCTTCACCGAAGGAGCCAGCGCCTCGACCAGCGAGGGCAGGTGCCCGGGCAATGTGGTGCCGTCCTTGAGCGATTTGATCGTCGCATCGATCGCGCCGCACTTGTCGTGACCCAACACGAAAATCAGGGGGGTACCCAATTCGGCAACTGCATATTCCAGGCTCGCGATGCTCTCCGGGTTGGCGAAGTTGCCTGCGACACGGCACACAAACAGGTCGCCTCTGCCGCTGTCGAAGGCGTATTCGGGCGCGATACGCGAATCAGCGCAACTCAGGATCGCGGCGTAGGGATTCTGGCCGCCGGCCAAAGCTTCCCGCTCATGCCTGAAGTCATGGCGCACCGCCACGCCTTCGACGTAGCGCGAATTTCCTTTCAAAAGGCGCTTGAGCGAGGCATCCGGCGTCAACACGTTCTGCGGCTTCGGTGCTGCCTTCTCCTTGGCGTCAGCCGCGCCCGCCAGCAACAACCCCATCGTTGCGGCGGCCGCGCCAAGCAGGCTGCGGCGCGAAGGCCCAAGCTTTTGAATCGAATCCTGGCGGCACATCTGGCACATGGAAGTTCCCTCTACTTTTACAATGTTTGGACGTCCACCACGCCCGACACCGCCTTGATCGCGCCAGCAATCTGGGGCGAGACCCTGAAGCGGCCCGGCAGCTTCAGCTCCACCTCGGTTTCGAGATCGAGCATCATCACCAGCGACACGTCCCCGTCAGTGCCTCCGGCGGTGGGCTTGGCCTGGGCAGCACGAGCAACTCCATTCTGCGCTGCCGGCTCCCCCATCTGCAACCGTTTGGCGATGGATTCCAGCGGCTTCGTGTCGCGAACGAAAATGCGCAAGCCCCTCTGGGTCTTGGCGGCGGCGTCATCGAGCGGCTCGGCGTGCAGCACGCGTGCACGGATGTCCTCACCCTGCAGCTCGGCGCCCAATTGCAACAGTACCGCCGCACCCGGCTCCAGCACGTCCCGATACTGGGCAAGGCCTTCCGAAAACAGCACGGCCTCGAAATGGCCGGTCGGATCCGAGAGCCCCATGATGCCCATCTTGTTGCCGGTCTTGGTCCGCCGCTCCATGCGCGACACGACGGTCGCCGCGACCTTGCCGGCGGTTGCGCCGGTTTTCACCGCACGCGAGAACTCCGCCCAGGATTGCACCCTCAGGCGCTTGAGCACCGTCGCGTAATCATCGAGCGGATGGCCCGACAGGAAGAAGCCGATTGCGTCATATTCGCGCCGCAGCCGCTCGGCCGGCAGCCAAGGCTCAACCTGCGGCAAAATGATGGTCGGTGCGTCGGCGGCTCCTCCGAACATGTCGTTCTGTCCAATCAGCGCGGCCTCGTGGCTGCGCTGGCAGGCAGCCAGGATCGCCTCGGCGCCCGCGAACACGCGGGCGCGGTTGGCGTCGAGCGCATCGAAGGCGCCAGCCGCGGCGAGGCTTTCGATGATGCGCTTGTTGATGGCGCGCGGACTGACGCGAGCCGCGAAGTCGGCCAGTGAGTTGAATTGACCGCGGCCGCGCGCCTCCACGATCAGTTCGACCGCCTGCGGGCCGACGCCCTTGAGTGCGGCGAGCGCGTAATAGATCGTGCCGTTGTGGACTTCGAAGGTGGCGGCGGAGCGATTGATCGAAGGCGCCTCGACCTTGATTCCAAGCCGCTGGGCCTCGGCACGAAACTCCGACAGCTTGTCGGTATTGTTGAGGTCGAGCGTCATCGACGCAGCAAGGAACTCGACCGGATAATGCGCCTTCATGTAGGCGGTGTGATACGATACCAGCGCGTAGGCCGCGGCGTGACTCTTGTTGAAACCGTAGTCGGCGAATTTTGCCAGCAACTCGAAAATGGTATCGGCCTGGGCTTTCGGCACGCCGTTCTTGACCGAACCGGCAACGAAGCGGGCGCGCTGCTTTTCCATCTCGGAGCGGATCTTCTTGCCCATCGCGCGCCGCAACAGGTCCGCCTCGCCCAGCGAATAGCCGGCCATCACCTGCGCAATCTGCATCACCTGTTCCTGGTAGATGATGACGCCGAACGTCTCCTTCAGGATCGGCTCGAGCATCGGATGCAGATATTCAGGCTCCTCGTCGCCGTGCTTGCGGGCACAGTAGGTCGGAATATTCGCCATCGGACCCGGCCGATACAGTGCCACCAGCGCGATGATGTCCTCGAACCGGTCTGGCCGCATGTCGACCAGCGCCCGCCGCATGCCCTGACTTTCCACCTGGAACACGCCGACGACATCGCCGCGCGCGAGCATCTGGTAGCTCTCGGCGTCATCGAGCGGCAGCGTCGCAAGATCGACCTCGACACCGCGCTGGCTGAGCAGTTTCACCGCGACATCGAGCACCGTGAGCGTCTTGAGGCCGAGGAAGTCGAATTTGACAAGCCCGGCGGGCTCGACCCATTTCATGTTGAACTGGGTCACCGGCATGTCTGATTTCGGATCGCGGTAGAGCGGCACCAGCTCGCTGAGCGGCCGGTCACCGATCACGATGCCTGCGGCGTGGGTCGAAGCATGACGGGTGAGACCCTCAAGGCGCTGGGCGATATCGAAGGCCCGCGCCACAACCGGGTCCTCGTCGCGAAACGCCTGCAGTTTCGGTTCGCCCTCGATTGCGGCTGCCAGCGTCACCGGTGCGGCCGGATTTTGCGGAACGAGTTTGGTGAGCTTGTCGACCTGCCCATAGGGCATCTGCAGCACCCGCCCGACGTCGCGCAGCACGCCCCTCGCCTGCAGCGTTCCGAAGGTGATGATCTGCGCCACCTGATCGCGGCCATAGCGCCGCTGCACATAGTCGATCACCTCGCCGCGCCGGTCCTGGCAAAAATCGATGTCGAAGTCCGGCATCGACACCCGTTCCGGATTGAGGAAGCGTTCGAACAGAAGGCCAAAGCGGATCGGATCGAGGTCGGTGATGGTCAGCGCGTAGGCGACCAGCGAGCCCGCGCCGGAGCCGCGGCCGGGGCCGACCGGAATGCCTTCGGCCTTCGCCCATTTGATGAAGTCGGCCACGATCAGGAAATAGCCCGCATAGTTCATGCGGGTGATGACATCGATTTCGAAGGCGAGCCGGTTGCGATAATCTTCCTCGGAAGCTCCTGTCGAAAGCCCGTGTACCCTGAGGCGTTGACTGAGGCCCTCCTCGGCCTGGCGGCGCAATTCGGCAGCCTCCTCACCGGCGGCGTCCGCGGTATTCGCACCCGCGCCAACCGTGAAGCGAGGCAAAATCGGCTTGCACGTCACCGGGCGGAACGCGCAGCGCTCGGCGATCTCGATCGTCGAAGCGAGCGCCTCCGGAACATCGGCGAACAGCACGGCCATTTCCGCCCGGGTCTTGAACCGATGATCGGGCGTCAGCTGTTCACGGTCGGTGTCGGCGATCAGGCGTCCGCCGGCGATGCAGAGCAGCGCGTCGTGGGCTTCGTAATCGTCGGAGGTCGCAAAAAAAGGCTCGTTGGTTGCGACCAGAGGAAATCCCTTTGAATAGGCAAGGTCGATCAGGGAGGCCTCGACGCGGCGTTCCTTCTCGGCACCATGGCGCTGCAATTCGATGTAAAGGCGGTCACCGAACAGAGCCGCCAGCCGATCGCACCGCGATGCGGCCAATGCCGCGTGATCGGCCGCGATCGCCAGCGAGATGGGCCCATCCGCTCCGCCGGTCAGCGCGATCACGTCCTCGCAGTCGCCTTCGAGCCAGTGGAACTTGATATGCGGGGTTTGGTGGACCGGCGTTTCCAGGAAAGCGCGCGAGTTCAGCCGCATCAGGCTGCGATAGCCGCGCTCGCGCGCCGCCAGCAGCACGATGCGCGAGGGCGGCGCCGCCGACGCCGTGCGCGCATTGGGGTCCTGGTCGCCGAAATCGACCGCAAGCTCGCAACCGATGATCGGCTGGATGCCGTATCCCGCCATCTTGTCGGAGAACTCCAGCGCCCCGAACATGTTGTCGGTATCGGTCAGGGCCAGCGCCGGCTGACGATCCGCCTTCGCCAGTTCGCCAAGCTTGGCGATCTTGATCGATCCCTTCAGCAGCGAATAGGCGGAATGGACGTGGAGATGGACGAATCCGGCATTGGCCGGCAAGGCCGATAGCTTTGACATGGGCTGGGATCAGCAATCACTGAGGACTTTAGGGGCTTGCGAGTGGGCCTGCATGCCGACTCGGACCGGCAATGGTGCCGTCTCGGAGAGGATGAGTCCACGCGGAAGCCTTTATTGTCAGGCGCCGTCCGGCTTTTCCCCAGCAGGTCAGTGGGGCCGCCAAGACCTCCGGGACCGGCGGGACCCCCCTTCCTGCCTTCAAAGCTGGGTAATCAGTTGCGCCCAGACCGCGATCATTCCCACAAACAACACGATGGATGCCAGCGCCGCCGCTTCCTCGACAAATACCTTCAGCATGAATACCTCCTCTCCCAGAACATAAGAGGAACATAGTTCTCTTTCTGTTCTTTGGTCAAGGGGTGGTAATGGGTCGAATGACCTCCTTGGTTAACCCCTTGACCAGGTGTCTCGCCTTTTGCGCGAGATGCCGGACAAGCTCGCGCAATGGAGCGTATCAAGGGATCCCTGGTGTCCTGATTTCCTACCGGCTGCCACAAGCAGACTTGACCCTTAGACCTCACGAGGCGTCGCCAGCGCTAAAACCACAAGGCACTGGCGCTCGCGGCCCCGAAGGCAACCGGCACAAAAAAAACCCGGCCGAAGCCAGGGCTTTGATGCGTTGGGAATCAAACCAGTTCGCGATCAGTAGCGCGCGACCACTGGCCCACCGAACCCGCCGAACTTGTAGTTGAGGCGGACGGTGAAGATATCGACGTCCTGACGGATGCGATCGATCCCATCGAATGCACCGGTGACAGAAGTAAAGCTGACATCTTTGGATCCCATGAACATGTGATCGTACTCGAAGCCGACCGACAGGCTCGGGGCAAATCCGTATTCGAAGCCGACGCCGACCACGCCACCCCAGCGGGTCTCGTTGGCCCTGTCATCCAGAAGCCCGGTCGGAACATCAAAGATTCTGTACCGGTCATCCGTGACGGCCGCGCCGCCTTTCACGTAGAGAAGCGCGTTGTTCCAGGCATAGCCGACCTGGCCAGTAAACAAACCGAAGGCGTCGATGCGGGATTGATTCCGGTCAGTGCTAAACAAAGGGATGATGCTGATATTGTCGCCACGGAAATCAGCCCAGTTGCCCTGTGCTTCCAATCCAAACACCCAGGATGCCATCTGCCAACGGTAGCCGATCTGGCCACCGAAAGTACCGCCGGTCGCATTGTGACAACCTTCCGGATTCGCAAAGCCGGCATCATCAATGAAATCCCAGCACTTGTGGCTTGAGCCGCCGCCGCCGTTGATCCCGATGTAAAAACCGCTCCAGTCGTAGATCGGAGCAAATACTGGAGGCGCCTTCGTATAAGGTCGTGCCGGAAGGTCCGCGGCAACGGCCGGCGCGGCGCCCAGCGCGATAATGGCCGTCGTGAAAAGCAGGAGTTTCTTCATTGTTTGATTTTCCAATCTTGGAATCGCAGTCCCACGATGAAATTCTATCAGCCTCCGATTGTATTGCTGTAACCGCATCGCAACATCGGCGCGGAAACTATGCTTACTAAAATTTAATTTATCGCTGTGCGCGCGAGAGTTTCCTGCTCCGGAAGTTCCAACAACAATTCTGCAGTGGAACTCGCATGGGTTGCACCACGGCTACTGCGTGTCCTTAAGCAATGCTCGGGAACAGCGATGCGTCCGGTGAGGGAACAAAAGGACTTGCGCTATTCGAAGGTCTTTTCGGGCTGCACAGTAAGGCGGATGGCGACGTCGGTTGAGCCATCAAACACCTCAAGCACCTCGTCGCAGAGCAGACAGCGAAATTCACCTCTGGCCCCGGGGCGAGAGGTCAACTCGATGCGCCGATAACCGGCGCTGCACTTGGGACAAGTGACGTCAGATCTTTTCATGAGCGCGACTATGCCGTGTCGATGAAAGGCTTTCCAGCCCCTGGATCATGATGCGATTAAGTGGAATCGCATCATGAATCGCATCTCTTTGTTTGAGCATGACCTCCGCGCAAATTATGCTGCGCAATGATACGAGCTTCGGAATCAGGACACTAGCGCCGGCCTTCTTAATCCAGCTCGACGATTTCGCCCTCGACCAACGACACCCGTCGGTCCATCCGGCCCGCAAGTTCCATGTTGTGAGTTGCGATCAGCACTGCCACTCGCGTGCCCTTCACCAACTGCATCAACGCCTGGAACACGTGATCAGCCGTATGCGGATCAAGATTGCCGGTCGGTTCGTCGGCGAGCAGCGCCCGCGGGGCGTTGGCGACCGCGCGCGCGATTGCGACGCGTTGCTGCTCGCCGCCAGACAATTCAGCCGGCCGATGCTTGATGCGGTCGCCGAGGCCGAGATAGCTAAGAATTTCGATCGAGCGCTTGATGGTCTCCGACCTTTTCAAGCCACGGATCATCTGCGGCAACATCACGTTTTCGAGCGCCGTGAATTCCGGCAGCAGCCGGTGCGACTGGTAGACGAAGCCGATTTCGGTGCGGCGAATCTGGGTTCGCTCCACATCCGGCAGGCCCGAGGTCGGTGTCCCCGCCACATACACTTCGCCCTCGTCCGGGCTCTCGAGGAGACCTGCGATATGAAGCAGCGTCGATTTGCCGGAACCGGAGGGTGCAACCAGCGCGACCGACTGCCCTGCCCAGAGCGCGAGTTTGGCGCCGTTGAGTATAGTCAGCGGCGTCTCGCCCTGCATGTACTGGCGCTTGATGTCGTGCAGATAGATGACCGGCACATCCTCTTCCGTCCGCTCCGCCATCTCGGCCTCACTCGTACCGGAGCGCTTCGACGGGGTCGAGGCGGGCGGCACGCCATGATGGATAGAGGGTTGCGAGGAAGGAAAGTGTCAGCGCCATGATCACCACCGCGCTGGTTTCGCCGAAATCGACCTCGGCGGGCAGTTTGGAGAGGAAATAAAGCTCCGGCGAGAACAGTTCGGTATTGGTGAGCCAGGACAAGAACTGCCGGATGGACTCGATATTCAGGCAGATCAGCATGCCGACCAGGAATCCCGTGAGCGTACCGACCACGCCGATCGCAGACCCCGTGATCAGGAACACCCGCATGATCGCCCCTTGCGAGGCGCCCATGGTGCGCAGGATCGCGATATCGCTGCCCTTGTCCTTGACCAGCATGATCAGGCCGGAAACGATATTGAGTGCCGCCACCAGCACGATCATGGTGAGAATCAAAAACATCACGTTGCGCTCGACCTGAAGCGCGTTGAAGAAGGTCGAATTGCGCTGCCGCCAATCGACCAGGAACACAGGCCGGCCTGCCGCCTCCGTCACGCTCTTGCGGAAGCTGTCGATCTTGTCGGGGTTGGTAGTGAATACCTCGATCGCGGATACGTCATTGTTGCGGTTGAAATAGGCCTGCGCTTCGGGAAGCGGCATGAACACGAAGCTGGCGTCGTATTCCGACATGCCGATCTCGAACACCGCCGTAATCCTGTAGGGCTTGATGCGAGGCGTGACCCCCATCGGGGTCACGGCTCCCTTCGGAGAAACCAGGGTGATCATGTCGCCGGCATGCAGCGACAGGATATCGGCGAGCCGGCGCCCAATCGCAACGCCCTGCCCTTCGTCAAATCCCTCAAGCGTACCTTGCTTGATGTTTTTGGCGATCGAGGTGAGATTGTTGAGGTCGTCGGCGCGAATGCCGCGGATGAAGACGCCAGCCGCATTGAACGGTGAGGATCCCAATCCCTGTCCGTCCACGACCGGTGCTGCCAGCCTGATACCTGGAACCTGATTGATGCGGTCGGCGACGTCCTTCCAGTCGGTCAACGGCGATTCGAGCGGCTGCACGAGAAGGTGGCCGTTGAGGCCGAGGATCTTGTCCAGCAACTCCTTGCGAAAGCCGTTCATCACGGCCATCACGATGATCAACGTGGCAACGCCGAGCATGATGCCCAGAAACGAAAAGCCCGCGATGACGGAGATGAAACCTTCCTTGCGGCGTGCCCGCAAATAGCGCCCCGAAAGCAGCCACTCGAATGGCGCGAAAGGTGGGGTTCGAACTGGCTCGCTCATAGCTTCATCCATGGTTCGATTTACACACGATTCGGGCCAATTGTGGCCGGTATGGCCGGTATCCCGGCGGTGGATAACGAGCGGATCCGAACGCCAGGCAAGGACCACCAGTGTGGCGGATTTGACGTTCCTATCAGTCTCGCCGCGAGTGCGTTATAGGAACGTCAAATCCAAAGCCACACCAGAATCATCGAGTTGCCAGTGTCCCTTGGTTTCGACGTTCGTAAAAGTGCGTGCGGCAAAATCATACGAACGTCGGAACCCGGACACTAGGCCAGCCGCGCGAGCACGTCCGCCGGACTGAGACTCTCACGCATATCGCCGCTTCGCCGTTTGAGCTCGAGCTTGCCTTCGGCAAGGCCCTTGGGGCCGACCAGGATCTGCCAGGGAATGCCGATCAGATCGGCCGCGGCGAATTTGGCGCCGGCGCGCTGGTCGGTGTCGTCGTAAAGGACCTCGACGCCCTTGGCCGACAGTTCGCGGTAGAGCCGTTCGCAGGCGGCATCGGTGTCAGCTGAGCCCTGCTTCAAATTCAGGATGACGGTCTTGAACGGGGCGACCGATTCCGGCCACTTGATTCCGGCCTCGTCATGGCACGCCTCGATAATGGCGCCAGCAAGCCGGGAAACGCCGACGCCGTAGGAGCCGCCGTGAATGGGGACTTCCGCACCATCGGCTCCGGCAACCAGCGCCTTCATCGAATCGGAATATTTCGTTCCGAAATAGAAGATCTGGCCAACCTCGATGCCTCGCGTATGCACCCTCTTGCCGGCCGGCACTTCACGCTCGAAACGCGCAGCATCGTGAACGTCTTCGGTTGCGGCATAAACGGCGGTCCACTGCTTGATGATCGGCGTGAGGTCGCCCTCGTAGTCGACGTCCTCGCCAGGCACTTGCAGGTTCAGCACGTCGCTGTCGCAGTAAACGCCGGATTCTCCGGTTTCCGCGAGCACGATGAATTCATGGCTGAGATCGCCGCCAATCGGGCCGGTCTCCGCGCGCATCGGGATCGCCTTCAGCCCCATGCGGTCGAAGGTGCGCAAATAGGCGACGAACATCCTGTTATAGGCGCGCCGCGCGGCGGCCTCGTCGATGTCGAACGAATAGGCATCTTTCATCAAAAATTCGCGTCCGCGCATCACGCCGAAACGCGGCCGCTGCTCGTCGCGGAACTTCCACTGGATGTGATAGAGGTTGAGCGGCAGGCTTTTGTAGGATTTGACGTAGGCGCGGAAGATCTCGGTGATCATTTCCTCGTTGGTCGGCCCGTAAAGCAGCTCGCGCTTGTGGCGGTCGGTGATGCGCAGCATTTCCGGGCCGTAGGCGTCGTAGCGGCCGCTCTCGCGCCAGAGATCGGCGAGTTGCAGCGTCGGCATCAGAAGCTCAAGCGCGCCGGCACGGTTCTGCTCCTCGCGGACGATCTGTTCGATCTTCTTCAGCACCCGAAGGCCCATCGGCAGCCAGGCGTAGATGCCGGCGGCCTCCTGCCGGATCATGCCCGCGCGCAGCATCAGCCGATGCGACACGATCTCGGCCTCTTTCGGATTCTCCTTGAGGATCGGAAGCAGGAAACGCGACAGTCGCATGGTCACACCAACAGGAATCGGCCCGGGAACTGAGCAGTCAAACCGGATCGGGTGCAAAAATACAAGGGTAAGCGTCGGCAAAACCGGCCTGGTACCGCCGATCTGAAGTCCCTGCATCACAAGCGGCAAGTCCCATTCGGGGACTTCAGATCGATAGTAGAATCAATAAGTTTGTGAGTAGCCCATGACTTTCCCAAGTTCGTGAAGGCTGGCGCTGCGATGGAGCACGAACTTCGGAAAGTGGGCACTAGAGCTCCGATTCCGAAGTTCGCGAGCTGTCATGGCGACCTCTGATGCGAACTTCGGAATCAAAGGAGCTCTAGCAACTTGTTGATTTTAGTGCGGCTTTGAATTTGAAGTTCCTATCGCGAACTTGCCGCCATACTGATAGGAACTTCAAATTCGCCGCACCAGGGGGCGGATTTTCCTGTCGTTTTGACGCCGAGTCCCACCCCGCGATGATGGCGCAAAGGGGTCTGCGGGGGCGCTCCTCGCCTTTCAACTCTCACATTTTCATGCCCGGCATTTTCTTCTCCATCTCCCCGCCTGAATTCGCTGGCCCCTGCGCGCCAATCCCTTGCACGTCAAGCGAGAGAGAAACCTTTCCGGCCCTTTCGAACTCCAGCGTCAGGGGCACCTTGTCGCCTTGCTTCAGCGGGCTCTTGAGGTCGAGCAGCATCAGGTGTAGGCCACCGGGCGCGAGCTTCACCGTCTTGCCGGGCTCGATCGTAAGGCCCTTGTCGATGGGACGCATCGTCATCACGCCATTGTTCATGGCCATCTCGTGAACCTGGACCTTGGCGGCAATATCGGCTGATCCGCCGATCAGCCGGTCCGCCGTCGAGCCCTTGTTCTCGATCGTGAGATAGCCGCCGCCGACCTTGGCGCCACCGGGGGTGGCTCTGCTCCAGGCTTGCGTGATCACGAGGTCACCGGCCTTGACCTCCTCGGCACTGGCCGAAGCACAGGTCAGAGCGCCCAAAAACAAGATGCCGCAAAGCGTACGTAGGATCGTCTTCATGTTTATTTCCTGGGTGTCTGATTGTTTCGGCTTGGTCCATGCAACACAACAAGCGGTCGCAAGGCGCGATCCGGGTTGCTACTTTCATACCACCTACTATACTTGACAAGCTTTGGGCGGACTACGTTACCGAACTTGCCATATCCGTCGACCTAAGTTTGTGATCATGGGGACCTCGTCAAATCAAGCGGGTTCGTGGCTTCGCTTCTTGCGAAAGCTGATTGGCGCTGCCACGATTTATGCGCTGGTCACCCAGCCTCTCCTGCTCGCATTGGTGGGTGCGCCGCCAGCCCAGGCTTCTGTCGTCGACGAACTTTCGCATTCCCTGTGCCTGCAACAGACAGATGACAGCAGTCCCGCCGCGCCGGCCGACCAGCAGGGACATCCGGCAAATGACCACTGTCTGCTTTGTTTTTCCGGCGCATTCCACCTCCTTGGCGCTTCCGATCCGTCTACAATCTCGACCGTTGATCGGCAAATCCGCAAGATTCGCCAAACGATCCGGCCGCTGCAGCTAGCCTCGTCTTCGCTATATTCGGTAGCCCGTCCGAGAGGTCCCCCGCTCCACGCGTGATGCATCGCAGTTGCGACCGACTGCGTACCCGCTTTCACGTTTGACCGGAGGAATCCCAATGTCTCGATTCATGCTGCTGCGTTCGCTTGCGCTTGCAAGTTTTATTGCAGTGACATTCACCACTCACGCCTTTGCCCACTGCTTCGTCGGCGCCCGTTTCCTTCCAGCCACGCTCTTGACCGATGATCCCTGCGTAGCCGACGAAATGTCGATCCCGACCGTAGGTTGGTCCAAGACCGCAGATGTGCCGCCTGCCTCGCAGTTGGATATCTCGATCGACTTCTCAAAACGAATTACCGAGAATTTCGGCGTAACCTTCAGTCAAGGCTGGACCCAAATTCGTCAACCCGACGGCACCGTCGCTTCAGGGTTTGGAAATCTCGAAACGGCGTTCCAGTTTCAGGTGTTGAAGGACCCGTCGCATGAATTGGCGATTCTGACAGGACTCTCTGTTGACTGGGGCCGCACCGGTTCTACCGGAGCGGGATTTGCCGACAAGTTCAGCACAATTACCCCGACGATCAATATTGGCAAAGGGTTCGGTGACCTGCCGGACAGTTTGTCCTGGATTCGTCCATTCGCCGTGACCGCACAAGTGGGCTATCAAATCCCGACCGACTCCTTCGATTTCACCCAGAATGTGTTCATCCCTCAGCAGTTGGTTTATGGAGGGACACTGCAATACAGCATGCCCTATCTGAAATCGGAGGTCATCGATCTCGGGCTTCCGGATTTCTTTAATCATCTGATTCCGCTCGTCGAAGTGAGCTTGACGACACCGATGGCCAATAATTTCGGCAATCCCTCCACCACGACCGGAACTGTAAATCCGGGCGTGATATGGGTCGGGAGTTATTTCCAGGTCGGGATCGAGGCCATGATCCCGATCAACCGCGAGAGCGGCACGGGGGTCGGTGTTCTCGCCCAGCTCCATTTGTATCTCGACGACATCTTCCCCAGGAGCATTGGGCAACCGCTGTTCGGAGGAAGCTCGGCCCCAACTCGCAAACTGACCTTTTGAGGCAAACCATGCGCATCTCGATTCCAGCAGCGGCAATCCTGCTTGCCGTCATGCCAAGCACTGGCGCACAGGCCCACGCTTTTCTCGATCATGCAGAACCGCGCGTCGGCAGCACCGTACCCACGGCCCCACGAGAACTCGCACTTTTCTATACGCAAAACCTGGAACCGGCGTTCAGCTCGGTTGAAGTAAGTGACGCCAACGGCGCGCGCGTCGATCTCGGCAAGCCAACGATCAGCGCAAGCACCATGCGGGTCGGGCTGAAGCCATTGCCTCCGGGAACGTACAGGGTTCGCTGGCACGTCTTGTCGGTCGACACCCATACGACGCAAGGCAGCTTCACGTTCCATGTGAAGCAGTGAGGCAGCGGTGGCTCAAAAAAAGAGGGCTGCCAGCGACAGACTTCTCGGATAGGGACGGGTCATACCGTCGTCCCTGTCAAGGTGGAGGAAATTTTGATCAATCCGCTGATCGTGGTGCGGGATATTCACTACGCTACAACGGTGATAGTGGCGGGCATCGTCTTCTTCGAGCTGTTCATCGCCGCACCGGTCTTGCAGACGAATCTACGGCTCCCGGCGACCGAGTCCTCTTTCAGGGAACGGACCGGAAGGATTCTGTGGATCAGTCTGATCCTTTCTATCGCTTCGGCTCTCGCCTGGTTGTGTCTGGTCTCGGCTCGGATCGCCGCCAAAACAGTTGAAACGGTGATCGCCGACGGCACGGTCTGGACTGTTCTTCTCCAAACCCAGTTCGGTCTCAGCTGGGGGATGCGGATCTTGCTCGGCATCTTGCTGGGCGCGTGCCTGCTGCTGCGACCGAAAAACCAGGCGCGCACATGGCAACGTGTTCTGGCCGCCTTGCTGGCCGGCGGCTATCTGGGTGCGCTGGCCTTTGCGGGACACGGCGAGGAAGGGCTGGGGTTTGAAAGAAACTTTCATCTCGCCGCGGACTTCCTGCATCTGCTCGCTGCCGGTCTGTGGCTCGGAGGCCTGATCCCACTTGCGCTGCTGCTCGCCTATCTGCAGCGATTTCGCGAGGAGGGATGGGTTACAGCCGCCTGTCACGCGGCCAGCCGCTTTTCTTCTCTTGGCATTCTCGCAGTGGGCATCTTGCTCATCACTGGAACCGTCAACGTCTCATTCCTGGTTGGTGGAATATCGAGCCTCACAGATACGACCTATGGCCGATTGCTCCTCCTCAAGATCACCCTGTTCATCGTCATGTTCGGCGTGGCCACGGTCAACCGGCAATACCTGTTGCCGCGACTTTGCGCCAAGGCTGGAATCGACCAAAGCCTCCTGACGACTGAGAGGCTCGTGCGCAGCACGGTCGTCGAAACTGCGCTGGGACTCGGTATCATCACGATTGTTGGAGTGCTCGGGATCATGGCGCCCGCAATCGACATGAGCGCTCACATGCATTAAAAAATCCCTGCTCGTCGCCGCGGCGTTGGCGTGGCCGCTCGCCTTCCCCTCTTCAGTCCATTCGGAAACCCGGGAGCAGTGGGAAAGCGCCGCCTGGCCTCATGTCGATGATCATCATTATGTCGATGATCATCATTCGCAGCCGCAAGTCCGGCGAAGGTCTGAGATACACAATTTCCAACGATTGGCTGCCGATCATCCTTGGCTGGAACAAGTCGCATCTGCCGGCAAGGTTCGACGCTGCAATGAGTGCCGAAGCTTTGTTCAAATCTGAGCCGGCACCGTAGGTCCTCGTGCGGTCGCCTTGGATACGAAATTGTGTTATGATACCAATCACGTAAGAGAGCTAAAGTTGGCACTCGCAGCCTGCCCAAATCCCATTCATTTCAGAAGCTGCTTCAGTTTTGAACAATCGTTGCTGAAATGGATGACAACACGAAAATTATAGTCTAGGACTAGGTGCCTCAGGCTGATCGCAAGATCGTCTGGTGGTCCAAGTCTCGGGAGGAGCCCTGACGCGCACAAGCAGCGTCGCCCGTCCAATCAAGATCAAATTCATTTTCGGGAAAACAGGGTCGACACAATTTCTGGAGCAGGGCTTAGTGCCCTGCTCTTTTTTTCTGGAGCAGGGCTTAGCGCCCTGCTCTTTTTTTTGCGCGGATTATTTTGCGCAGAACTTCTGCAACGGAAAGGTCATTCCCGCTCGAGGAAATTCGATCCGACGTCGGCCTTTCTTCTGACCGGGTCGAAATCGCAATAGACGCCATCGGCAAGCAGGGTGTAGCTCGCGACGATCCTGTACTTGTCGAGCTTGACCGAGTTCAAGCCGATCACCCTGGTGTTGGTCCCGCCATTCCATTTGAACGGCGTCGTGCTCTGCGCCCGCTCGCAGGCCGCCACAGCTTCCGCAAAGGCAGATCCCTCGACGAACGCTTTCATCGTCTGAAGCTGCGAATACGTTTTCCAGTTTACATAGAAGGAGGCCGCAAGGCCGGCAATGGTGAGAACCATGAGCCCGGCGATAATCCGCTGAAACGTCATTTGCCTCCCCTACTCCAACACAGGTCTTTTCGCGCCTTAGTCGAATTTGCCGCAGCGATCAGAACGGCATTCCCATCAGCTTGGACAACCGCTCGATGGTCACGAAACCGCTGCGATAGGCTGCAAAGCCCGCCGCATAGATCACGCCTGATAACAGCGTCGTCCAGATCAGTTTGCGCCCCATCTGGGTTGCGACCGGCGCGCCGGGATCGGTACCCGGGCTGCCTCCGCCGTCCTCATGCTGGCTGCGCACGCCAAATGGAAGCGTCACAAACAGCACGATCCACCATAAGACAAAGTAGATCGCAAATCCGGTCGAGATCGTATAGGCCATCTAGTGCCCTCTTTCCGAAGTTCGTGAAACGTCGCGGCACCCTCTTGCACGAACTTCGGAAAGCCAAGGGCACTAGCAAATCTATGATTCTAGTACCGCTTTTCTATTTGAAGTTCCTGGTCGGACTCGCGGCAAGTGGTTCAGGAACTTCAAACAGGCGGCACTAGCTTACGCCTGCTCGATTTCGACGAGCGCACCCGAAAAATCCTTCGGATGAAGGAAGAGAACCGGTTTGCCGTGGGCGCCGATTTTCGGAATGCCGTCGCCGAGCACTCGCGCCCCCTCCTTGATCAAGGTGTCGCGCGCCGCGACGATGTCCGGCACCTCGTAACAGATGTGATGGATGCCGCCGTCCGCATTACGCTCGAGGAATTTCGCGATCGGCGAGGCTGCGCCAAGCGGCTGGATGAACTCGATCTTGGTGTTGGGCAAAGCTACGAACACCGTGATCACGCCGTGCTCGGGCAGCGGCACCGCTTCCGAAACGTCGGCGCCGAACGCGGCGCCATAGATTCTCGCGGCCTTCTCGGCGTCCTTGACGGCAATTGCCACATGATTGAGCCGGCCCAGCATGGAAAACTCCTCCGCTTTCCTTATAGCTTGCGCATGCGGGTTGCGCAAAACCGGCGGCCGACTTCTATCGATGTTGATCGGTTCCGATAGTCTACACCGTCAGGACGTGGACCAAACACAACGGTTTCTTGCCCCACTGCTCGTTGATTGACGCGCGCACGGCCCGGCGTACCGATTCCGCTGTCGCGTCAGGGTCACGCCGTCGCGGGCGTGGCAGCCCTTCCACGGTCGACACCACGACGTCGAACACGATGTCGTCGATGATCTCGCCCGCCATATTCTTCTCAGGGATCCCGACCAGATCGATCTCGGGATCGTCGGCCAGCTCGCCCTTCGCGGTCATCGCAATCGCGATGAAGGCGCATCCGGCGAAAGCCATCCTGCGCCGTTCGACCACCGCGCGCGAATTGGAATCCTCCAGGATAAGACCATCCCTGTAGAGCCGCCCCGAAGGCAGTTCATCGATGATACCGGGTTCGCCCGGCGCCAGTTTCACCAGATCGCCGTTGCGGCAAATCAGCGCCTTCGGCACGCCTGCGGCTCGCGCCAGCCTGGCGTGCTCGAACAGGTGCAGCGCTTCACCATGGACGGGGATCAGCAATTGCGGCCGGACCCAGCCGATCATGTCGCGCAATTCGTCGCGTCGCGGATGGCCCGACACGTGAACGAGATGGGTCCGGTCGGTAATGACCTCGACACCTTGCATGATCAGTCCATTGATGATCGCTCCCACCGCCTTTTCGTTGCCGGGGATGGTGCGTGAGGAGAAAATGACGCAGTCGCCCTTGTTGAGAGTTACTTCCGGGTGGTCGTCATTGGCGATGCGCGCCAGCGCCGCGCGCGGCTCGCCCTGGCTTCCCGTGCACAGCGCGAGCACCTTGTCCGGCGGAAAGTGACCGAACAGGTCGGCCCCGCGAAAATTCTGCACCCCCTCGAGATACCCGGTTTCGCGCGCCACCTGCACGACGCGCTCCATGGCGCGGCCGACCACCACGACCTCCCGCCCCGAGATACGCGCGGCGTCCGCTACCGCCCGCAACCGCGCCACATTGGAGGCAAAGGTCGTGACCGCGACCCGACCCTTCGCCGCCTTCACAAGTTCAATGATGCTCGCGGCAACCTCGGCTTCCGACGGCGAACGCCCGTCCCGCACCGCATTGGTGGAATCGCCGATCAGCGCCAGCACGCCGGCCTCGCCAAGTTCGCGCAGCCGCCGCTCGTCGGTCGGAACGCCAACGACCGGCGTCGGATCGATCTTCCAGTCGCCGGTATGCAGAACCGTGCCGGTCGGGGTGTGGATTGCCAGCGCGTGCGATTCCGGAATCGAATGCGCTACGGGGATGAACTCGACAGTGAACGGCCCGAGATCGATGCGGCCGCGCGAGGATACCACCGTGACCGGAATCTTCGGCGGGTTGCGCTCGGCGGCGCATTTGGCCTCGAACAACGCCGCACTGAATTTTGTCGCATAGACCGGGCATTGCAGCCGCGGCCAAAGGTCGATGACGGCGCCGAAATGGTCTTCATGGGCATGCGTCAACACGAGCCCGACCAGGTTCCTTCGTTCCTGCTCGAGAAAGCTGACGTCGGGCATGATGGTTTCGATACCCGGCAGATGCTCCTCGTCGCCAAAGGACACCCCAAGATCGACGGCGAGCCAGGAGCGCTGGTGGCGGCTGCCGTGTCCGTAGATCGACAGGTTCATGCCGATCTCGCCGACGCCGCCGAGAGGCGCGAATGTCAGTTCGTTCACTTGTTCCATCAGGCCGCCCCCACTGAGGCGGCCGAACCGAAATAGACGTCGCCTGCCGTTACCGCAACCCGATCGCCGCTGGCGGTTCGGACGATCATGCTGCCGGCTTCGTCGATGGTATCGAAGGTGCCGGCGACCGTGGATCCTCCAGTTTGGACCGCAACCGCCGCTCCGAGTCCTGCTGCGCGCTCGAGCCAAAGCCGCCGAATGTCGCCAAAACCCCGGCCCCACAGGCTGCGAAATTCGGCCCAGCTGTCCGACAGGGTTGCGAACAATTCTTGCGCGCCGATATCCACTCCAAGGGCTTTGAGCGAGGTCGCGGGCGTCGGCGTGCCTTCTGGCGCGCCGACGACATTGGTGCCGATGCCGACCACGACCGCGAGCCGGCCGTCCGCCATCGCCTCCGCTTCCAAGAGAATGCCGGCGAGCTTCTTATGCCCTGCCAGCAGGTCGTTGGGCCACTTGAGCGAAAACGCCAAATCCCCATATCCGCCCGCCCGCGCAAGCGCCTCGTGGCTCGCCTTTCGCAGCGCCGCCTCCAGCGCCAGCCCCGCGGCAAACCCCAAGGTTGCGGCAATCGCTGGCGAAATGTCGAGCGTTTCGAGAACGCTGCAGGCGAGGTTGCCGCGCGGAGCGATCCAGGCGCGATGTCTACGCCCGCGACCTGCGGTCTGGTCGGAGGTCACGAACCACATCGGGGAGCGCTCGCCGGCCCGCGCACGCAACAGAGCTTCCTCGTTGGTCGAGCCGATGCTGTCGTAGGCAGCGAGCCGGTAGCCCGCCGATTTGGCTCGAGGACCGAGCGCGAAGGGCATCTAGAACAGCGACTTGGCCGCCGCCGTGGCCACGCTGACCAGCGGCGCGGGAAAAGCAAAAAAGAAGATGTTGAAGAGGCCTGTGACCGCCAGCACCGGGCGCAATTCGACGCGCATCGGGTCAAGTTTGGTCAGCGGCTCGTCGAAATACATCACCTTGACGATGAACAGATAATAGTAAGCGCCCACCACGCTGGTAAGCACGCCGATTACCGACAGCGTGAACAGCCCGGCCTTGATCGCGGCCACAAAAACATACCATTTCGCAAAGAAGCCCGCGAGCCAGGGAACTCCGGCAAGCGAGAAAAGCAGCATCGCAAAGAAGCCCGCGATCACCGGATTGGTTCGCGACAGGCCGGAAAAGTCGCTGATCTGCTCGAGCGGCTGTCCGTTGCGCTTCATGGCAAGGATGACGGTGAAAGCGCCGAGCGTCATCGTCACATAGATTGCGAGGTAAACCAGCACGCCCTGCGCGCCCTCGGCCGTGCCGGCGGCCAGTCCGACCAGCGCAAAGCCCATATGGCCGATGGACGAATAGGCCATGAGCCGCTTGATGTTCTTCTGGCCAATGGCCGCGAACGATCCCAATGCCATGGAGGCAATCGACACGAACACCACGACCTGCTGCCATTGCGGGACGATACCGGGGAACGCGGTGAGCGTCGCGCGGGTAAACACAGCCATGGCCGCGACCTTCGGCGCGGAGGCAAAGAACGCGGTGACGGGGGTTGGCGCTCCCTCGTAAACGTCGGGCGTCCACATGTGAAACGGCACCGCCGAGACCTTGAAACAAAGTCCCGCCAGCAGGAACACAAGTCCGAACACGATGCCGATGCTGGGGCTCCTGGCGGCCGCAGCGATGCCGGCGAAAGCCACCGTACCGGTAAAGCCATAGATCAACGAAGCGCCGTATAGCAGCATGCCCGACGAGAGGGCACCCAGCACGAAATATTTGAGGCCAGCCTCGGTCGATTTGGCATTATCGCGATTGCTCGCCGCCACCACGTAGAGCGCAAGGCTCATCAGCTCGAGACCGAGATAAAGCATGATCAGGTCGCCCGCCGAGATCAGCACCATCATGCCGAGTGTCGAAAGCAGAACCAGAATGGCGAATTCGAACATTCGGCGGGAGGGATCGGCCAGAAATTCGATTGAAAGGATCAGCGTGACGGCCGATCCGGCCAACGACAGTATCTTCAGGAACCGCGCGAAGTCATCGACGATGAAGCTGCCTCCGAAGGTGGTCAGCTTTCCGGAAGGGAGCGCAAGCTCGATTGCGCCCACGACCACCAGCAGACAAATCGAGAGGGTGGTGACGAGGCTGGTGGTCCGATGACCCTCAAAGGCACCCATCATCAGCAGCGCCATGGCGCCGACTGCCAGGACCAGCTCCGGCAGCACGGGCAGCAATGGATAACCTGCACTCTCAAAGCTCATGGCACGTCGTCCTAACCTTCAAACCCCGGTTCCGATCAGTCAGAGCCGAAGCTTCTTCCCCTATGTCGAATACGCTATTGCAGCAATGCGGCCGCCTTCACGGCCGTTGTCATCGCGGTGTGGTAGTTGTTCACGAGTTGCTGCACTGACGAAGCCGAGATATCGAGCACCGGCTTCGGGTAGAAGCCGAAAAGAATCGTGAGCGCGACCAGCGGCATCAAGGTCAGGCATTCGCGGAAGGTGAGGTCCTTGATCGTCGCAAGTGACGGCTTGACCAGCGCGCCAAAGATCACCTTGCGGTAGAGCCAAAGCGCGTACGCCGCCGACAGGATCACGCCGGTTGTGGCAAAAGTGGCGGTCGGGATGTCGACCTTGAAGGTGCCGATCAGCGTCATGAATTCGCCGATGAAGCCGGACGTGCCGGGCAGACCGACATTGGCCAAGGTGAAGACCATGAACACGAACGCATAAAGCGGCATGCGGTTGACCAGCCCGCCATAGGCCGCGATCTCGCGGGTGTGCATGCGGTCGTAAACGATGCCGACGCAGAGGAACAAGGCGCCCGAAACAATACCATGCGAGATCATCTGGAAAACGCCGCCCGCGACCCCCTGCATGGTGCCGGCAAAGATTCCCATGGTTACGAAGCCCATATGGGCCACCGAGGAATAGGCGATCAGCTTCTTCATGTCCTCCTGCATCAGCGCCACCAGCGAGGTGTAGATGATTGCGATCACCGAGAGCGAGAAGATCAGCGGCGCGAAATCATGCGAGGCCAGCGGGAACATCGGCAGCGAAAAACGCAGGAAGCCGTAGCCACCCATCTTCAAGAGGATAGCGGCCAGGATCACGGAGCCTGCGGTGGGCGCCTCGACATGCGCATCCGGCAGCCAGGTGTGCACGGGCCACATCGGCATCTTCACCGCAAAGGAGGCAAAGAACGCCAGCCATGCCCAGGTCTGCAACGAGTGCGGAACGGCCGTATGCATCAGGGTCGGAATGTCGCTCGTACCGGCATTCCAGTATAGCGCCATGATTGCCAGCAGCATCAGCACGGAGCCGAGCAGCGTGTAGAGGAAGAATTTGAACGACGCGTAGACGCGGCGCGGGCCGCCCCATACCCCGATGATCAGGAACATCGGGATCAGGCCGCCTTCGAAGAACAAATAGAACAGCACGAGATCGAGCGCGCAGAAGGTGCCGACCATCAGCGTTTCCAGAACCAGGAACGCCATCATGTATTCGCGGACGCGCAGCGTGATGGCTTTCCAGCTCGCAATAATGCAGATCGGCATCAAGGCGGTGGTCAGGATCACGAACGGCAATGAAATGCCGTCCACGCCCATGTGGTAGGTGATGGCGCTGGCGAGCCACGGGGCCTTCTCGACGAACTGGAAGTCGGCTTGCGCCGGATCGAAGCGCCACACCAGGATCAGAGACACAAGAAAGGTGATCAGCGTGGTCCACAACGCGATCCAGCGCGCGTTGCGGCGGGCCGCTTCGTCATCGCCGCGGCTGGCATAAACCAGCAGAGCGCCGACGAGCGGGAGGAATGTGACGACGGAGAGGATGGGCCAGGTTGTCATCGCTAGCCCCCCGCGCCGAACATGAACCAGGTAATCAAGCCCGCAGCTCCGATCAGCATCGCAAACGCGTAATGGTAGAGATATCCGGTCTGCAGCCGCACCACATGGCGGGTGACATCAAGTACCCACGCCGACACACCATCCGGCCCGAAACCGTCGATGATGTAGCCATCGCCGACCTTCCACAGGAAGCGCCCGAGCCACTTCGTCGGCCGCACGAAGATCAGGTCGTAAAGCTCGTCAAAATACCATTTGTTGAGCAGAAACTGGTACAGCAGCGGCTGCTGATTGGCGAGCTCGACCGGCAGATACGGCCGGCGGATGTAGAACAGCCACGACACCAGGAAACCCACCGCCATCATCAGCGTCGGCAGGAACGCGATGCTTTCGGGGATGTGATGCATGTCTTCGATGATGTGTGGATTCATCTTCAGCGATTCACGGAAGAATTCCTCCACGCCGTGGCCTGCGAACAACTCCCGGAACGGGAAGCCGGCGAGGATCGATCCCGCGGCCAAAATGCCGATCGGAACGAGCATCCAGAGCGGTGACTCATGCGCGGCTTCATAATGCTCGCGATCGTGGGGTTCGCCATGGAAAGTCTTGAAGATCAGGCGCCACGAGTAGAACGAGGTCAAGGCGGCCGCGACCACGGTCATCAGGAAGCCATAAGGCCCGAACGGATTGTGGGAGGCGTATGCGGATTCGATGATCGCATCCTTGGAGAAATAGCCCGCGGTCAGGGGGAAGCCGGTCAGAGCCAGCGTGCCGATCACCATGACCAGGTAAGTGAAGGGAATGCGGTCCTTCAGCCCGCCCATCATGCGGATGTCCTGTTCGTGATGCATCGCATAGATCACCGAGCCGGATCCTAAGAACAACAGCGCCTTGAAGAAGGCGTGGGTGAACAGATGGAACATCCCGACCGAATAGGCCCCCGCCCCCATCGCCACGAACATGTAGCCGAGCTGTGAACAGGTCGAATAGGCCACGATCCGCTTGATGTCGTTTTGCACGAGACCCACGGTGGCCGCGAACAAGGCGGTGGTCGCGCCAATGAACATCACGAACGCCTGCGCGGTCGGCGCGAGCTCAAACAGCGGCGACAGCCGCGCTACCATGAAGACGCCCGCGGTGACCATGGTCGCGGCGTGAATCAACGCCGAGACCGGGGTCGGGCCTTCCATCGCATCGGGCAGCCAGGTATGCAGCAGAAACTGCGCCGATTTGCCCATCGCGCCCATGAACAGGAGCAGGCAGGTCAGCGTCAGCGCGTCGGCCTGCCAGCCGAAGAAGTTGATGGTTTTGCCGGTCAACCCGGGCGCAGCGGCGAAAATCGTTTCGTAGTCGACAGAACCGATCAGCATGAACACGGCGAAGATGCCGAGCGCGAAGCCGAAATCGCCGACCCGATTGACAATGAAAGCCTTGATGGCCGCGGCGTTCGCCGACGGCTTGTGGTACCAGAACCCGATTAAAAGATAGCTTGCAAGGCCGACACCTTCCCAGCCGAAGAACAGCTGCACCAGGTTGTCGGCCGTCACCAGCATCAGCATCGCGAAGGTGAACAGCGAAAGATAGCTGAAGAACCGCGGCCGGTACGGGTCCTCGTCCATGTAACCGATCGAGTAGAGATGCACGAGCGAGGAGATGGTGTTGACGACCACCAGCATGACGGCCGTCAGCGTATCGACACGAAACGCCCAGGCGACCTGCAGCTCGCCCGCTGTGATCCAGGGGAACAGCGCAATTCGGCTGTCGTTGTGGCCAAAGCCGACATCGACAAGCGCCACCCATGACAGCGCCGCCGCCACGAACAACAGGCCGGTCGTGATCAGTTCGGCCGCGCGCGAGCCGGCCGCCGCCGGCTCTGTCGCAGGGTGGTCGTCGTGACCGTTGCCGTCGGGCTCGTGACTGGAAGCATGAATGACGCCGGTGTCTTCGTTGACTGCGACCTCGCCGTGATCGTGGGCGTCGGCATGATGTTCGACCTCATCGCCGCTCGGATTGCGCGCGTGCGCGCCCACAATCGAGATCAGCCCTGCGATGATGCAGCCGATCAGCGGCAGAAAGACGATGGCCTGGATCATCGGCGAGCCCCTTCACGGATGATCTCCGCGCAAACGCGCTTCGCGCTTGCGGCGGGGGAAAGCCAGTTCCCACCTTGCGCTGGCGCGGCCCTTCGGATCCGGATCATGCCTTAACCCTTCATCAGACTGACGTCGTCAACCGCGATCGAGCCGCGGTTTCGGAAGTAGACAACCAATATCGCAAGACCGATCGCGGCTTCGGCCGCAGCCACGGTGAGCACCAGCATTGCAAATACCTGGCCCACAATGTCGCCGATGAAGGTCGAGAACGCCACCAGGTTGACATTGACGGCGAGCAGGATCAGCTCGATCGACATCAGAATGACGATGATGTTCTTGCGATTGAGAAAAATCCCGAGAATTCCGAGCGTGAACAGGATGGCGCCGACCGCGAGATAATGTCCAAGACCAATTGTCATTGCACCCACTCCGCGGCATCTGCATCCTGCAGGCCCTGACCCGAGGCGACCTTGCGCACGCTCATGGCGAGTTCCGGCGTCCGCGCATTTTGAATATTGATGTCCTGCCGCTTGACGCTGGCCTTGTGGCGCAGCGTCAGCACGATGGCACCGATCATCGCGACCAGGAGGACCAGGCCCGCGATCTGGAAGTAATGAATGTACTTCGTGTAGAGGACGAGCCCGAGCGCCTGGGTATTGCTCACATTGGCGGGGATCGCCGCCGTAATCGACTTGGCCACATTGGGACTGATGACCCAACCGCCGCCTACCAATAGCAGCTCGGCAAGGAACACCCCGCCGATCACAAGGCCTATCGGAAGATATTCGATGAAGCCTTCGCGCAACTCGGTGAAATCGACGTCGAGCATCATGATCACAAACAGAAACAGCACCGCGACTGCGCCGACATAGACCACGATCAGGATCATGGCCAAAAACTCGGCTCCCATCAGCACGAACAGGCCGGCGGCATTGACGAAGGCAAGGATGAGGAACAGCACGGAGTGCACGGGATTGCGCGACACGATCACCATCACCGCGGATGCCACGCAGACGCCAGCGAACAGATAGAAGAACAACGCGGGAAGGATCATGCCAAGCCCCTGTCCGCATATACCGGTGCGTTCCCTCCCCCCGTGTGGGGAAGGGTTAGGGAGGGGGGTAAACCGCGCGCACCAGACCCGAGGCTTACCCCCCTCTCCACCTCTCCCCTACACGGGGGGAGGGAACCGACCGCATATGCGGCGAATGTGCCCATCTCAGCCACGTTCCCTCACCTCACCGGTACGGCGCGTCGAGCTCGATCGATTTGGCGATCTGGCTCTCCCAGCGGTCCCCATTGGCGAGAAGTTTCGCCTTGTCATAGTAGAGTTCCTCGCGCGTTTCCGTCGCGAATTCGAAGTTCGGGCCTTCGACGATTGCATCCACCGGACACGCCTCCTGGCAGAGTCCGCAGTAAATGCATTTCACCATATCGATGTCATAGCGCACGGTGCGCCGCGTACCGTCGTTGCGGCGCGGCCCGGCCTCGATGGTGATGGCCTGGGCCGGACAGATCGCCTCGCAAAGCTTGCAGGCGATGCAGCGTTCTTCGCCATTGGGATAGCGCCGCAATGCGTGCTCGCCGCGAAAGCGCGGTGAAATCGGCCCCTTTTCGAACGGATAGTTCAGCGTCGGCTTCGGCTTGAAGAAATAGCGCATGGCGAGGAAGAACGCCGACACGAATTCCGACAGCAGGAGCGAGCGCGACGTGGCGTTGATGTTGACACTCATTGCGACCTCATTTCGGCGCGATGCCTGCGAACTGCAGCACGCCGGCGACGATCACCACCATCGCCAGCGACAGCGGCAAAAAAACCTTCCAGCCCAGCCGCATCAACTGGTCGTAGCGGTAGCGCGGCACGATTGCTTTCGCCATCGCGAACAGGAAGAACATGAAGAAAAGTTTTAGCGAGAACCAGATCACGCCCGGCACCCAGGTAAAGGGCGGCAGCGCCACCGGCGGCAACCAGCCGCCGAGGAACAGGATCGTGGCCATCGCGCACATGGTGGTGATGGCGACGTATTCGCCGAGCATGAACAACAGATAGGGCGTCGAGCCGTATTCGACCATGAAGCCCGCGACCAGTTCCGACTCGGCTTCGACCAGGTCGAAAGGTGGCCGGTTGGTTTCGGCCAGTGCCGAAACGTAGAACACCACGAACATCGGCAGCAGCGGCCACACATACCAGTTGAGTATCGTCAGCTGCGGCAGGCCGATCAGGCTGCCGAGCCCGCGGCTGTTCTGCGCCTCGACCACCGCCGAGAGATTGAGCGAACCCGCACAGAGCAGCACGGTGATGATCACAAATCCGATCGACACCTCGTAGCTGACCATTTGCGCCGCCGACCGAAGCGCGGCGAGAAACGGATATTTCGAGTTCGACGACCATCCGGCCATGATGATGCCGTAGATCGACAGCGACGAAATCGCGAAGATGTAGAGCACGCCAACGTTGATGTCGGAGATCGCCCAACCGAGATTCGTCGGAATCACCGCCCAGGCCGCGAGCGCAAGCACGCAGCTCACCAGCGGAGCCAGCAGGAACACGCCCTTGTTGGCGCCGGCGGGAATGATCGGTTCCTTCAAAACGAATTTCAAAAGATCGGCGAAGGACTGCAGCAGGCCCCACGGTCCGACCACGTTCGGGCCGCGCCTGATCTGGACCGCCGCCCAGATCTTGCGGTCGGCGAGCAGGATGTAGGCGATCGCAATCAGCAGCACCACGAGCAACAGGACGCTCTGGGCGACCATGATGATCAGCGGCCACAAGGTACTGGTCCAGAATTCGGCCATCACTTCACTCCGCTGCGTTGAGCATCTTTCCGGAGGCCAGGCGGGAGCATTCCGCCATGACCGCGGAAGCCCGCGCGATCGGGTTGGTCAGGTAAAAATCTTCCACCGAACTCTTGAACGGCGACTTCTCCATATTGCCGCCGCCGCCCGCAAGCGCGCTGATATCGCCGGCCTTGCCGGGCTCGATCCCGTCGATCCGCATCAGATGGGGTGCAGTCCTGAAGATCGCCTGCCGCAGAGCGTGCAGCGAGTCGTATGGCAGCTTCTTGCCAAGCGCCTCCGACATCGCGCGGACGATCGCCCAGTCTTCGCGCGCCTGCCCCGGGGGAAATCCCGCCCTGTTGGCCATTTGCACCCGGCCCTCGGTGTTGACGAAAATGCCGCCCTTCTCCGTATAGGCTGCGCCGGGCAGGATGACGTCGGCACGGTGGGCGCCGCGATCGCCATGGGTGCCGATATACACGACGAAGGTGCCATCCCCCACCTTGACTTCATCGGCACCGAGCAGGAACAGGACGTCGAGCGTGCCGAAAGTGGTCATCTCCGCCGAATAAAGTCCGCCCGCGCCAGAGGCAAAGCCGATATCGAGTGCGCCAACCCGCGAAGCCGTGTCGTGCAGAACCGCAAAGCCGTTCCAGCCCTCCTTGACTGCGCCGACATCAACCGCGAGCCTGGCCGCAGACGCCAGAACCGCTCGCCCGTCATGCCGCGCAGCGGCGCCGGAGCCGACCAGAACAATCGGGTTTTTAGCGTTCTTCAACACCTCGGTGAAGGAATGCTTGCCCGCGGCGACATCGCCGAGCGTGTCTGTTCCGCCGCCAAGGTGATCGTATCCGTAAGTCAAATCGAGCTTCTCCCCGATCACGCCGATCTTGAGCTGGCCGCTGCGCCAGCGCTTGCGAACGCGCGAGTTGAGCACGGCGGCTTCCTTCCGCGGGTTCGAGCCCAGGATCAGGAGCGCATCCGCCTGCTCAATGCCGGCAATCGTGGGATTGAACAGGTAAGTGGCGCGTCCGCTCCTCGGATCGAAGGCATCGCCGCCCTGCACGGCGAGATTGATCGAGCCGCATTTCGCTAACAGCTCCTTGAGCGCGAACATTTCCTCCACCGCGGCGAGGTCACCCGCGATGGCGCCGATCCGCTTGCCGTCGGTTCGCGCGATCCGTGCGGCAATCGCCTCGAAAGCCTCTGGCCAGGAGGCCGGCCGGAGCTGGCCGCTCTGGCGGATGTAGGGACGGTCGAGCCGCTGGGTGCGCAGTCCATCGACAATGTGGCGGGTCTTGTCGGAAATCCATTCCTCGTTCACCGCTTCGTTGACGCGCGGCAGGATCCGCATCACCTCGCGGCCGCGGGTATCGACGCGGATCGCCGAACCAACGCCGTCCATCACGTCGATCGATTGGGTCTTGCCGAGTTCCCAAGGTCGGGCAGCGAAAGCGTAGGGTTTCGAGGTGAGCGCGCCAACCGGGCAGATGTCGACGAGGTTGCCTTGCAGCTCCGAGGTCAACGCCGTTTCCAGATAAGTCGTGATCTCCATGTCTTCGCCGCGACCGGTCGCGCCCATTTCCGGCACGCCGCACACCTCGGCGGCAAAGCGGACGCAACGCGTGCACTGGATGCAACGGTTCATGGAGGTCTTGACCAGCGCGCCGAGGTATTTGTCCTCCACCGCGCGCTTGTTCTCGGCAAAGCGCGAGGTGTCGACGCCGTAACCCATCGCCTGGTCCTGCAAGTCGCATTCCCCGCCCTGGTCGCAGATCGGACAATCCAGGGGGTGGTTGATGAGGAGGAATTCCATCACGCCTTCGCGCGCCTTCCTCACCATCGGCGAACGGGTCGAAATTTCCGGCGGCTCGCCCTTTGGGCCCGGGCGGCAATCGCGCACGCCCCAGGCGCAGCTTGCAACCGGCTTCGGGCCGCCCTTCACCTCGACCAGGCACATCCGGCAATTGCCGGCGATCGAGAGGCGCTCGTGGTAGCAAAAGCGCGGAATTTCGGCGCCGGCGGCCTCGCACGCCTGCAACAGCGTGTATTCCGCGGGAACGTCGATCTCTTTGCCGTCGATGATGAGTTTGGTCATTGCGGTCTCAAGTCTTTCCCGGCTTGCGCCAGCGTCCCGTATTTCTGCCACTCCAAAATGCCCGGCTGCGACATCAAGTTCACTCCGCCGCGACCATGTGCGCGGGATCAAGCACGCCCTGATCGTCGAGATCGGATTTGTGCGAATATTGCTCGATCCGTTCCTCGATCTCGTGCCGGAAATGCGCGATCAAGCCCTGGATCGGCCAGGCCGCAGCGTCACCGAGCGCGCAAATCGTGTGACCCTCGACCTGCTTGGTCACCTCGAGCAGCATGTCGATTTCGCGCTTGTGGGCGCGGCCTTCCGCCATCCGGCTCAGCACCCGCCACATCCATCCGGTGCCTTCGCGGCAAGGGGTGCACTGGCCGCAGCTCTCGTGCTTGTAGAAATAGGAGATGCGGGCAATCGCGCGGATCAGGTCGGTCGATTTGTCCATGACGATGACGGCGGCTGTGCCAAGGCCGGAGCGCAGCTTGCCGAGACTGTCGAAATCCATCGGCGTATCGATGATCTGCTCCGCCGGCACCATGCGCACCGAAGAGCCGCCGGGGATCACGGCCTTCAGATTGTCCCATCCGCCGCGAACGCCGCCGCAATGGCGCTCGATCAATTCGCGAAACGGTATGCCCATCGCCTCTTCGACGTTGCAGGGACGCTCGACGTGACCGGAGATGCAAAAGAGCTTGGTGCCGACGTTGTTCGGCCGGCCGATGGCGGCAAACCACGCCGCACCGCGCCGCAGGATATCCGGGGCGACCGCAATCGACTCGACATTGTTCACGGTGGTCGGGCAGCCGAACAGGCCGACATTGGCCGGGAATGGCGGTTTTAACCGCGGCTGGCCCTTCTTGCCTTCGAGGCTTTCGAGCAGCGCCGTCTCTTCGCCGCAAATGTAGGCCCCGGCGCCGTGCGTCACGTAGAGATCGAATGGCCAGCCGTTGACGTTGTCCTTGCCGATCAGCTTCGCCTCATAGGCCTGCTCGACCGCGGCCTCGAGGCGCTCGCGCTCGCGGATGAACTCGCCCCGCACATAGATGTAACAGGCGTGCGCACCCATCGCGAAACTCGCAATCAGGCAACCTTCGACCAGAAGATGCGGATCATGCCGCATGATTTCGCGGTCCTTGCAGGTGCCGGGCTCGGACTCGTCGGCATTGACCACGAGATAACTCGGCCGGCCGTCGGTCGACTCCTTTGGCATGAACGACCACTTCAGTCCGGTCGGAAAGCCGGCCCCGCCGCGGCCGCGCAAGCCGGAAGCCTTCATCTCGTTGATGATCCAGTCGCGTCCCTTGTCGATGATCCCCTTGGTTCCATCCCAGGCGCCGCGGCGGCGCGCACCCTCCAGGCCCCAATCGTGCAGGCCGTAGAGGTTTTTGAAGATGCGGTCCTTGTCCTCGAGCATCAGGTCACTTCCTTCAGCGTGGTTGGCCCACCCACCGGCGCGGAGAATTGACGGTCGATCTGCGGGCCCGGCTTCGGCGCTTTGCCGGACGCAAAGCCATCGAGCACCTTGCCAAAGCTTTCCTTGGTCAAATCCTCGTAGGTGTCCTTCCAGATCAGGACCATCGGCGCGTTCACGCAGGCGCCGAGGCATTCGACCTCTTCCCAGCTGAAATTGCCGTCCTTCGACAAATGGAAGGGGTCGTGATGGATCCGGCTCTGACACACCTCGATGAGATCGGCGGCGCCGCGCAGCCGGCACGGCGTCGTGCCGCACACCTGAACATGTGCCTTCTTGCCCACCGGCTGGAGCTGGAACATGGTGTAGAAGGTCGCGATTTCGAGCATGCGGATGTAAGGCATATCAAGCAAGTCCGCGACGGCACGGATCGCCGCTTCCGACACCCAGCCTTCGTGCTGCTCCTGGACGCGCCACAGGATCGCGATCGCAGCCGACGCCTGGCGGCCTTCCGGATATTGGGCGATCTGCGTTTTCGCCCACGCCAGATTTTCCGGGGTGAACTCGAAACTCGCGGGCTGAAGTTCCTTGGGCGCAAGGCGGCGAACGGACATCGTGATCAGTCTCTCATTGCATGCGGCGCGCGGCGTTGGCGTTCAGGGCAACGATCCGCTCCTGCCAGAACGCGCTTGACGTGCCGAAAACGTTATAACCGATGTGGGATGAAACCTTGATGCGATCGAGGATCGAAAGCTCGCTCACGGTCTCAAGACGATTGGAACGGGGATCGTAGACGATGAGGTTGAGCGGGGTCTGTTCGAGGATGTAGCGCGACACCGTGTGGTCGGGGTCATTGCCGTGTTCTTCGCACATGATCACGCTGTCGCACTGCAGGAGTTGTGCGCCGCCCTTGATGGCGTCGATCTCGACCCCCTCGACATCGAGCTTGATGAGGTACTTGCCGCCGGGCGAAATCTTGCCCTGATCCAGGAGATCATCGAGTGCAATCACCGGCACGGTCTCAAAGCCACTTCCTGGGCTTCCTGCGATACTGAACTTCTCGTGCTTGGTGCCGGAGAGCTGGGCGGTCCCCTTCGTGGCGCCGATGGCGCACTTCATGACCTCGAAACGATTGCCGTTCACGCTCGCATTATTGGCCAGCTTGGCGAAATTGTCCGACGACGGCTCGATTGCAATCGCCTTGTGCGAGCCGAACGGCTTGCTCGTCACCAGCACCGACCAGTAGCCGTAATTGGCCCCACAATCGAGCAACGTGTAGTCGATGTCGGCGGAATGGCGGAACAGAAATTCCAGCTCGTCTTCGTAGCTATACGAGCGGTCGAGCAGCTTGCTCCAGTAGCCATCGCCGTAGGGAAATTCGAACGTCGCATCCTCGTTGAGCTTGATCGCGATGTTGCGCTCGGGCAGCGCCTTGCGCAGCAGATTGGCGCAACCGATGTAGCCGCGGTGCGAGAAGTGTGACGATATTTTCGATCCCGTCGTCAGCGCCAGCGCAGCCGTCCGCTCCCAGAGGTTAGCCCCCTCCAGGACCCCCGAAGCGCGGTCGAACTGTATGGGCGGCAGTGCGATCACCGATCGACCTCTCCGAACACGATGTCGAGCGAGCCGAGGATGGCCGAGACGTCGGCGAGCAGATGGCCCCGGCAGATGAAATCCATCGCCTGCAAATGCGCAAAGCCGGGCGCACGGATCTTGCACTTGTAAGGCTTGTTGCTGCCGTCGGCGACGAGATAGACGCCGAACTCGCCTTTGGGCGCTTCTACCGCGGCATAGACCTCACCGGCCGGCACGTGGAAACCTTCGGTGTAGAGCTTGAAGTGATGGATCAGCGCTTCCATCGAGCGCTTCATCTCGCCGCGGCGTGGCGGGAAAATCTTGTGGTCCAGAATGGCGACGGGCCCCTGCCCCTCGGGTGCACGCAGTTTGGCGATGCACTGCTTCATGATCCGCACCGACTGGCGCATCTCTTCCATGCGGATGCAGTAGCGGTCGTAGCAGTCGCCGTTCTTGCCGATCGGAATATCGAAATCCATCTCGGCATAGCATTCGTAAGGCTGGGCTTTGCGCAAGTCCCAGGCCGCGCCCGAGCCGCGCACCATCACGCCGGAGAACCCCCATTCCCAGGCCTGCTTCAGGCTCACCACGCCGATATCGACATTGCGCTGCTTGAAGATGCGGTTGCCCGTAAGCAGCCGGTCGAGATCGTCGACCACTTTCAGGAACGGGTCGCAGAACGCCTCGATATCGTCGATCAGCCTCGGCGGCAGGTCCTGATGCACGCCGCCGATCCGGAAATAGGCCGCGTGCATGCGCGAGCCGGAGGCGCGCTCATAGAACACCATCAGCTTTTCACGCTCTTCAAAACCCCACAGCGGCGGGGTCAGCGCGCCGACGTCCATCGCCTGCGTGGTGACGTTGAGCAGGTGCGACAATAGCCGTCCGATCTCGCAATAGAGCACCCTGATCAACTGGCCGCGGCGCGGCACCTCGATGCCGAGCAGCTTTTCGGCTGCAAGGCAAAACGCGT
>NZ_DATMLW010000178.1:0-17385 GCF_035570375.1 Bradyrhizobium sp.
TCCGTCGGTCAAGAGCGTCGAGGTGCCCGTCGTGAAAACCAGGCTCGGCTCGTGAAAGCCCGCCGCAGCGGCTTTCGGCCCGGCGCAGGCGACCTTGCGCAGCGCGCGCGCTATTTCGGCGCTCGGAAACAGGGGGCTCACTGCCGGTAAAATGACGCCATAAATCGCGAAGGCCAGAAAGGCCGCGGCGACGATGGCGTTCAGCAGGGAACGCTCGGCCCGGGCGTCATCGTAAAGCCACCACGCGAACAATCCGAAGATGAGGGCCGCAGCCACGAATGGCCAGGCCAGAAACACCGGCTGGCGCGTCAGGCCGACCGCTCCGACGACGGCCATCGCGGAAGCGAGTGCGGGAATCACGAACCACCAGGCTGCGCCTCTCATCCACCAGGATCGCGACAGCTCCCGCCGCTCGAGCGCGCCGACGGTGAGGATTGCGATCGCCGGGTAGAGCGGCAGCACGTAGTGCGGCAGTTTGGTCAGCACCAGCTCGAAGACGATCCAGGAGGGCACGAGCCAGGCCAGCAGAAATTGTGCTCCCGGCTCCCGCCTCGCGCGCCACACCGCAGGCGCCGCCATCAGCGCCATCGGTGCGCCCGGCCAGAACGTCACCCAGGCAAGCAGGAGATAGAGACCGGGCGGAGCGCCGTGAGATTCCTGTGCCGACAGCTTGCTCAGCATGTCGCCGCCAATGGAATCGGCAAAGAATGCTTCGCCTGCGCGCAAGAAGATGGCGACAAACCAGGGCAGCACCAGAACAAAAAGCCAGCTCACGCCCCAGGCAGGACGCAGCCGCCAAAGCCAGGTCGCGGAGCGGTCGAGAACGGCAAGCGCGGCGATGGTCAGGCCAACAAACATCAGGATCAGCGGGCCCTTGAGCAGGATGCCGCCGGCGAGCGCGGTCCAGAAGATCGCGGGCCACGTCCAGGGCGGGTGCACGGGATCCTCGCCCCGCTGCCACGATAAATATATCCGCGCCAGCGCCCCCATCGCCGTAACGGTTGCAAACAGCAACATGGCATCGGTCTTGGCGAGCCGCGCTTCGACACCGAGCAGGACCGTGCTTGCCATGATCATTGCGGCGAGAACGGCCCCTCGCCGCGTGGCAAAGGTCAGAGCCGTCCAGTAGGTCAAAAGCACGGCGCCAAGCGCGCCGATCAGCGACGGAACGCGATAGAGCCAGATGCGCGCCTGCGCCCGCGGCAGACCAAGCACTGAGGCGGTTTCGACCGCCGCCGCCTGCATCCAGTAAATGCCGACCGGCTTCTTGTATCGCACGTCGTCCTGGAAACGGATGTCGACGAAATCACCGCTCTCGACCATCTGCTTGGTGGCCTGCGCGAACCGCGGCTCGTCGCGATCGATCGGCGGGATGTTGAAAAATCCGGGCAGAAACAACAGGAGCCCGCAGAGCATCAGGAAGGTCGCCGCGCGAAGATGGCTGCCGGTCACGAAATCAAGCACGCCAGCAAGCAGGCTGCCCGGATCCACCCGGTTCCTGGGCTCGCGCGGTTGTCCAAATCGGGGGCGGGAATAGGTCTCTTCCATCGGTTCCGCATACGCCGAAACCATCGTCGCGACAACCGCTTAGGAAACCTCTATTGAATTCTGACGACAACTGTGTCCGCGGCGCCTTTGGCGTCCATTACCGTCAATCTGGCAAAGCCCGGGCCGGGCGGCTCGATCAGGCGCTGACGGCGGCCGTCGAGTTCGCCCACCGACACGCCGTTGACCAGCATCGTGATCGGAAGCACGCCGCCGGCGACCTTGACCGGCATCGCGGAAAATGACGCGCCATCTGCACCCGTCGCGTCGATCCGCGACCCGTTGAGCGGAAACTGGATGCGCGGCGGCTGCTCTCCGTCGGTTCGGACCAGTTCGCCGACCGACCGATATCGCCGCAGCGGCAGTGGAAGCTTGGCATTGCTCGCAACCAGCGTTCCCTTGGGAGCCTTTGGCAACGGCGCCGGCAATTTTCCGGTTCGCGCGAAGGCGTCAAACAGAATCGGTGCGGCAGCGGTGCGGCCGACAATTCCCGGCGCCGGTGCGCCGTCTGGACGACCGACCCAAACACCGATGGTGATGCGGCCGTCAAAGCCGATTGACCAGGCATCGCGGTAGCCGTAGCTGGTGCCGGTCTTGAACGCGATGCGATTACGCACGCCGTTCTCCGGTGGCGGCGTACCTAAAAGTATATTTCCGACCTGCCAGGCGGCGACCTGATCCAGCAAACGCAGCGAGTCACGGCCGTCATCAAGCAGGCTCGCGATCTCGCGCAATGGCCGGGTATTGCCGAGGCGCGCCAGCCCGCAATAGAGCTGCACGAGATCCTGCAGCGTGATGCCGACACCGCCCAGGCCCATGGCAAGCCCGGGCGCCTCGTCTTTGGGCAGCACCAGATCGGTACCCGCCTGCTTCAGCCGTGACGACAAACGGCTCGCGCCGACGCGGTCGAGCAAGGCAACAGCTGGCACATTGAGCGACATTTGCAGCGCCTTGCGCACCGGCACTGTGCCCTGAAAGGTCATGTCGAAATTCTCCGGCGCGTAGGAGCCGAAGCGGATCGGCCTGTCATCGATCAGACTTTCCGGATGAACAAAGCCGTCTTCGAACGCCAGACCATAGATGAATGGCTTGAGGGTCGATCCGGGCGAGCGCAGCGCGCGCGTCATGTCGACCTGACCTGCGCGGCGCTCATCGAAATAGTCGGGCGAGCCGACCCGCGCCAGCACGTCGCCGCTCGCATTGTCGACGGCGAGAATGGCAACCGAAATATTGGGACCGAGCGCGATCGCGCGGTCGCGCGCCAGCGCCTCGAGCGATTTTTGCAAGGCCAGGTCCAGCGTCAGCGCGATAACGGGCTTTGCTTTCACTGAGACAATCGCCTGATCCGCGGAATGCGGCGCCAGCATCGGCATTGGCCTGCGCAGGCGCGGCACCGCACTCACTTTCGCACTGATGGCATCGTCCTCGGCTATGACACCCTCCTCGACCATTCGGTCGAGTACGCGGTCGCGTGCCGCGCGTGCCGCGTCGGGATAGCGATCGATCCTGCGGGTCTCCGGAGACTGTGGCAACGCCACAAGCAGCGCGGATTCAGCCAGCGACAATCGCTTCGGCTCCTTGCCAAGATAAGCGATCGATGCGGCACGAACGCCTTCGAGGTTGCCACCAAACGGCGCGATCGCCAGATAGAGATTCAGGATCTCGTCCTTATCCATCTGCCGCTCGATCAGAATCGCGCGGACGATCTGCCGCAGTTTGGCGTAAAGGGTCCGCTCGCGACGCGGCTCGAGCAGCCGCGCCAGCTGCATGGTGATGGTCGAGCCGCCCGATACGATGTGCCCGCGAATGAGGACCTGGATCGCGGCACGCCCCAAAGCCAGCGGATCGACGCCGGCGTGGCTGCGAAAGCGTCGGTCTTCGTAGGCCAGCAGCAGCTTCAGATAGGTCGGATCGACGCCCGTCCTGGCATCGACGCCGAGCCGCCAGCGGCCGTCCGCCATGGCGTAGGCACGCAGCAGCTTGCCGTTGCGATCGACGATGGTGGTCGAAATTTCCCGCGCCTTTTCCAGTGGCAATGGGCCGAGTGAGACCAACCATGCCGCAAAGGTTGCAGTGACGAGGACGCAAAGGATGGCGAATGCAGGGATGACCTTGCGCGCAGAGCTTTGTCCTCTGGTTCTGTCATGGCCGGGCATAGCCGTTCGAAGAACGGCGTCGCTTCCGCTCGCCTCTGCCCGGCCATCCATGTCTTCTCCGGCGGAGATCAAGGGCGTGGATGCTCGGGACAAGCCCGGGCATGGCGAGGAAATTTCCTGGCTTGGCTCACTCATCTGGCCGGTCTCACCTCGACCGAACCGGTGCCGGTTCGGCCATAGCGCGAGGGGTTGTACATGTCCTCGACATAGGCCTGCGGCAGCACGTATTTGCCTGGCGACACCGCGCGCACGACATAGGCCACCGTGAACACCGAATTGTCGTCACTGGCGCGGTCGATAGCGGCCGTGAAGCGGTCGTCACGGAATTCAGCGTTCTCCGGTTCCTCGCCGCCCTCGATCCAGTCGAGCGTTCCGCTGTCACCGGAGGAGACCAGGTTCGGATTGTCGATCTCGAACCCCGCCGGGAGATAATCGGAGACCATGATATGGCCGAACTCCGGCTTGGGTTCGGTGATCTTCAACACCACCGCGAAGCGGTCGTTCTGCCTGGCCTTCGACACGTCTGCCGGCTTTCCGTCGAGGGTGAAAAAATTGCGCTCGATCCTGAAGCCGTTCGAAGCGGCCGGCTCAGGCGTGATCGGCGAACCCGAAACCGAGACCACCGCCTGCACCGGCGCTTCGCCGGTGTTGGTGATCTTGATCGGCTTGCCCATCACGTCGGCCCCCTTGTAGCTGCGATAGAGGGCGGCCTTGATCGGCGCGCCGTCGATTTCGAGTGCCATGGTTTCTTTCGAAAGCGCCCGCGAGGCCAGCACCAGCCAGGCATTCTCCTGGGTCGAAGTGTAGGGCGTGAGCCCGCGCGCCGCTTCCACCCGCGCCACTGCCTGGGTCAGCGTCGCACGCGGCGCATTGCCTTCGCTTGCGAGCGAAACCAGTGCCGCTGCATCGCGCAAAGCGCTGCCGTAATCGACCCGGCCGAACTCGAGCACAGGCTTCGGCGCCAAACTGTCGACGGCCGCGGCATAAACCCGTTCCGCCCTGCCCTTGTCACCGACCAGCGCCAGCGCGGCCGCAAGCTGGGCTTTCGCGATCGGGGTCGCCAGATTGTTCAGTTTGGTGTCGGCGAGATAGCGCAAGTCCCCGATCGGCGCGGCGCCGTTGCGGGCGAGCACGTAGAGACCGTAAGCGAGGTCTCGCCCGCCGTCCTTTTCGGGTTCGTTGGCATTGACGACGGTGTTGCGGATGCGCTCGAGCGCGCTCCTGAACAGCACATCCGGCACGACAAAGCCCTTCTCGCGCGCCCGGGTCAGGAAATCCGTGACATAGGCATCGAGCCACGCATCGTCGCCGCCCGCCGACCACAGACCGAACGATCCGTTCGAGCCCTGCCGGGCGAGCAGACGTTCGATGGCGTCCTTGATGCGCTGATCGACTTCACTGTCCGTCGCCAGATGCGCGCCGGCCGCCAGTTCATTGACATAGAGCAGCGGCAAGGCGCGGCTGGTGATCTGCTCGGAGCAACCAAAGGGATAGCGGTCAAGCGCCTTCAGGATGGTCGCCGCATCGAGCGCCGTGGACAGGCCGACGGAGAGCGAGACGCTGCCGGTGCCCGCTACCAGATCGGAGAACATGTCGCTCGTCAGCGTCAGGCTCTCGCCCTTGGCAAGGGTGCGGATCGTGCGGCGCGCAAGGATTTGCGTCGCGGCCTTGACGTCGAGCGCATAATGCCGCGCCAGCGTCAGCCCGTTCGGGCCCTTGATATCGACATCAAGGTTGGCGGTTCCGGTGCCGGCGGCATCGAGCGAGAGCGACATGGAGCTGCGCTGCTTCGCCGCAAGCCTCACGGTCGCGGCGGGATTGCCGGAGACTTTGACGGGCCCCGAACCAGTGACGTGAATGGTGTAATCTCCCGGAGCCCCTTCGACATTGTCGAGATCGAAGCTCATGGTGCCGCGGTCACCATTGAGCAGGAACCGCGGCAGCGTAGCCGTCAGCACCACGGGATCGCGCACCGTGACGTCGGTCGAGGCGCGACCCAATTTCGTCGCGGTCCAGGCGACCGCCATTACACGCGCGGTGCCGGCAAACTCGGGGATGTCAAAGCTGATTTGCGCCGTGCCATCGGCTGCGACAGTAACGATACCGGAATAGAGCGCGAGCGGCTTCTGCGTCGGCGGGCTGCCCTGCAGCTCCGCACCGGCGCCGTCACCGCCGGTCTTGAGCTGGCCGCGCGTGCCCTGCATGCCGTCGATCAACTGCCCATAGAGGTCGCGGATTTCGGCCGCAAGGCGACGCTGGCCGAGATAGTAATCGTCCGGTGCCGGCGACGAGTAATTGGTGAGGTTGAGGATTCCGACATCGACGGCGGCGACGACGACCTTGGCGTCCTCGCCGGGATTAAGCCCGCCGAGTTTGACCGGCAGCTTCAGCGTGGTGTTCGGGCGTACCAGCACCGGCGGCGACAAACTCACCTGAAGCGTTCGTGTTTTCTTGTCGATGTCGAACCACCTCAGACCGATGGCGCGGCCCGGCATGCGCAAAGCCGCCGCATCGAGCGGCCGGCGAAGCGTTGCCACCACGTAGGCGCCAGTGCCCCAATCCCTGCCGACGGGGATCTTGAGCTGGGCTGTACCCTCCTTGACGTCGATCGTCTGCGTCTTCAGCAAGCGGTCGCCGACCACGTTGACGGTCAGCTTGCCGGCGGAGCGCGCGTTGACCGCAACCACCATGGTGTCGCCGGACTGATAATCCGGCTTGTCGATCGAGGTCTCCAGGAGGTCAGGCGTATCGGCGCTGCCGTCCGAATACCAGCCGACGTCGAATTGTACCGAGGTCAGCGGCCCGTCGGCGTCGGTCGATTTGACATCAAGGCGATAGCGGCCGGGCTGTGGCGACAGCACGATGCGCGTCGGTTTGTCGGCGGCGATGACCAGATCGCCGTCGGCGACGCGCTTGGTCGATTTGACCGGCTCATATTCCCAGGATGAATTCTGGCGATACCATTGATAGTGGGATTCCACCTTCAATAGCTCATATCGCAAGCCGTCGCGCGCCAGCGTCTTGCCGTCGGGCGCCACGAACAAGACGTCGAACCCGGCCTTATCGCCCTCGGCGATGCTCCTGCCCAAAAACAGCGGCTTGACGCCGATCATGGCGGTGCTCGGTGCCACCGGCAGCACGAGCTTGCGCTCGACCGCGCGGCCGCCGGCTTCCGCCATTCGGATGAAAATCTGCGCTTGCTGCGGCCTACTCGACGAAGGCGGCTTGGCGAGGCCGACCGGGAAGGTCGCAACCCCCTTGGCGTCCGTCTCCGGGAGGTTTTCGATCGGTGTGCGCTCGTTGCTGGTGGTCTCCTCGTCTGCAACGCCGAACTGGTACCCCGCAAAACCGGGACGATCGGCCGCGGGCGCCACCAGGATGTCGCCCTCGAGCTGCAGGCCGGAGGCCGGAGCGCCGTAGAGGAAATGCCCGTCTACCTTCAGTTCTACCGGAAGATCAGCCTTGATCTGCTTTTCCCTGGCCGAAAGCTCAAATTCGAGTCGTTCCGGGACGTAGTCCTCGACCATGAAGGTGGTCTCGCCGACCGAAGGGCCCTTCGGATCGGTGAAGGCACGCGCCCGCCATGTGCCCGTCGGGACCGCCGAATTGAGCGGCACCGACAGCGACCGGCCGCCGGCGCCTTGATCCGCCAACACCGCACGGCGGAACTCGACGCCATCAGGCCGCTCGATCACGAGCGTCAGCGGCCCGCCGGTGATGGCATTGCCCTGACCGTCGCGCAGAAGCGCCGTCAGATAGACCGTCTCGTTGGAGCGATAGACACCGCGTTCGGCATAAACGAACGCATCGGCGCCCGCGGGCACGGCCCGTCCGGACACGCCGCGGTCGGAAAGATCGAAAGCATTGGTCTTGAGACTGAGGAAGGCATAGTCGGCCTTGTCGCTCATGACGACGGTGAGCATGGCCGGTGAAAGCCCGCCCTCTCCGCGCGCCAATCCCGCCTCGAAGAGGACGTGACCGGAATCGTCGGTCTTACGGGTGGCGAGGATTTCGTTGTTGCGGGCGACCAGCCGCACCTCGGCCTTTGCGACCGCTTCGGTCGATGCGAGCGAATTGACGAAAACGTGGATGCCATCATTGCCCGAGAAGGCGGCAAGACCGAGGTCGGAAGCAATGAACCATTGGGTCGCCAGCGATCCGTCGTCGTCGCTGCCGGGGCCCTTTGGCGCCGCGGTCATGACATAAACGCCCGGTTGCAGGGTGCCCAGCGCCTCGTCGACCGGAAACGCGGTGGTGACATCCTGGTTGAGCGTCAAGGCGGTTGCGAGTTCACCGGACCAGACCTTGACGCCGCGTTCGTCGCCGAGGCTTGACAGTTCGTACCGGCTCAAGGCGCGCTGGAAGTCGTTGTCGATGACGGTGTTGATCAGGTTGCGATCGCCGATCCGAAATACATTCACCGACACCGCCGGTGTGTTGACGCTGACGAGCGGGATGCCGCGTTGTCCGGTGCGCGGCAACACGTAGGCGCGGCCCGTGAAGCGCACGAACGGCTTGCGGTCGCGCACATAGACGTTGAATTCCGCCGATTTCGCCAGGCTTTCCTTCACCGCCGAGGGCAGGCCGGCGCGCAGATTGATATTGTAGCGTTCGCCATGCTTGAGACCATCGACGCAAAGCTGCCTTCCTTCCGTCGTCAATGCCGGCTTGTCGTTGCCCCCCAGTGCCAGGAACGGCGCAAAATCGGTGCGCTTGGCAAGGTCCTCGGAGAACTGGAAGCAGGCGCGCGGCGAGGCCGAATCCGAATCGATGGTGTAGTCGAGCAGCCGGAAACCGTGCTCGTCGCGCATCTTCTCATACTGGCCGCGCACGTCGGCGACCTCCCGCAGGTCGAGCGAAAGCCGCATGCTGTCGAGCGCCGGCCGCCACAGCTTGCGCTCCGACAGCGCGCGGCCGAGCACGGCCAGCGCCTCGGCTTCCTCTTGCGCGTTCGCGGCGCGCTGATAGGCAATGTAGGCCGCGGTGGAGGCCCGCTCGAGCAGGAAGGTCTGCTCGCTCAAATTGGCGGGCCGAATCTGGAAGATGGTACGGGCCAGGCGCAGCCAGTTGGAGCTGTCGTCGGGCGCGGTGGCGGCGATTTGCCCGAGGATCTGCAGGCCGGTGCGGAAATCGTTGCGGCGGAGGGCGGTGTCGGCGTCGGTTTTCAGGGACGCATTGGTTTTGGCCACAGGCCCGGCTTCGCTCTTGATCTGGGCTTCCAGCTTGATCGCCGAATCGGCGAGATCGTCACGTTTGAAGGCCTTATCCGCCGCCTGCGCCGTCACCAGGCCAAACACCAGCGCGGCGCAAAATGCTGCCGCGCGAACGAAACCGATCATGATGGAACTCCCTGGGCGGCGACAAGGCCGCTAGCTAAACGAAATTTGTGCCGAAAGGTGACGGACTGATGGCAGCCGAACAAGGATATGAAAGAGTCGCAAAGCCAAACCACCTGCCGAAAGCCTTAACCTTTGCCTGACCGCAGCCGACACCGGCGGCGCCGGGCATTGCCGGCAAGCCGAAGCGACGGGGCTGCGATCTTGAGGCTTTGTCGCGCCCTTGCGGAAAACGGTTCGGATCAGTCTTGGCGGGAAAGCGGATTTTTCATATTGGCAATGGTATAAGGCCGAAAAGCGGTCCCATAGCTCAACTGGATAGAGTAACGGATTTCTACTCCGTGGGTTGCAGGTTCGAATCCTGCTGGGATCGCCACTCAAGATTCCGTCTCCTGTGTTTTCAATTACTTATTGTCAATTTTGGCAAACTGGATTTCGGATTTGCCAATTCCTGTTCCCGAAATGAGCTTCTTGCCGGCATTCGCTGCCGCATGTTTTCGGTCGGCGCTCCGGGTGTAACGCTCTGCCTCGCTGGCCGTCTTCCATCCAAACCAGGCCATGAGTTCTGTTGTGGTCCCGCCACGATCGGCAAGTCGTGTAGCTGCGGCCTTGCGCAAGCCGTGCGTCGTGCAGCGCCTGGGCAATCCAGCTTCATTGCAGACCTGGCGAAACCAGTTTCCGAAACCGGCAGCGGTGAACGGTTCGCCCCTCGCAGTCACAAGGAAGGTCAGGTGATTGCTTGACGGCATCGCATCGATTGCTTCTTGTAGCGCCGGCATCACCGGAACATCGAAGGGCACCTTCGTTTTTTGTCGCTGCAGTGACAGGACGCCATTGCGAACGTGTTGGCGCCCCATTCTCACGACATCGCAGCGCGCCTGCCCGACCTGCAGCAGCAATTCATAGGCAAGGCGTGCCCGAGTCCCGATGGCATGATGGGCCTCGAACTGGCTGCACTCTTCTGGCCCCCAAGGGTGGTGACCGTTAGACTTGACCGAAACAAGTTTCACACCAACAAGCGGATCGGTCGTCAGCGTATCGAGTGACAAGCAATGATCGATTAAGCCGCGCAGCGCTTTGCGCCAGTTTGCAGCTGCAGCCGGCGATTTCTTACTTAAGATCGCCTGCAGCGCTTTCTTGTGCAGCAATGCAATCCGCTTCTCACCGTGCTCTTCGCGGAACCGCTCCAGGATTGCCCGTCGCATTCGCTGCGAACTTGAAGCCAGGCCATCCGTGAAGGCGCTCGACTGATAGTATGAGACAAGAGCGGCATTTACGGTTCCCGCCTTCGTGCGGCTGGATCCCAGCTCCGGCGCCGTCCAATCGCCCTTTAACGCCTTCTCGCGGGCCTCCATGAACTCCGGGGACCATGGAAGACCCGGCAACGGAACGCGCTTGCGACCAGGCAAACGTAAATAAAAGCGAGGAGTGCCGTCGTGGTCGATAAAGCCGTGAGTGTATTTGGGGTACTTGTGCCTCACTGCACATCATCCCATTCGTTCGTCGTCGTCTGATTATCCGACCGGCCAGCAAAAACTATGATCTTCCCGTCGCGATCAATCTCGACACGCTTCACAGCCAAGCCAGCGTTCACCGCGCCCTTGATGGCCTTGGTGACATCGCCTTGTTTAAAGTTGTGAGCGCCGCGGGACATTTTAAGGACTTCCCTGCCGGACGGCCTTTCCAAGGCCACCCGACGTTCGTGGTTCGCAAGTTCTTTCGCGAAAACCGCCCGGACAGGGAATTGGGTGTTTTCGACGGTCCGCCTTGGAAAGCGGGGATTTGAATGGTTCGGTACGTTCAACGATGATTTGGCTTAATGAGGCAACTACAACTAATTTGTATTCACACTTTGGTCATCCAAGATGTCGAGCGAGACAAGCTCGGGTGCTCGTTATGATATTGGCCAGCTCGTCGTCCGCGAAAATCTCGTCCGTCCCTTCCTGGATGTACGCCAGCAGCGCGCATAGCCCCGCCAGCGTCGTGGGCTCGGTCATCGCAAGATCCCAACGCGCACCGTCCTCGTGGCTGGCCGCTCCGTGTTCCGCGTGTTTGTGACGTTCGATGGCCGCGAGGATTGGATCAGGGACTCGCTGGAGCGGCCCTGCGGGGACAGGCAGCGGAATGCTCACGCCGAGTAAAGCGCCGCCAGCGGCCGCGCCAGCGCATTGGGAAACGAACCGCCGACGCGATGAATCGACGCCGGCTTTTGTGGTATGATTTGAATCAGCTCTAGTCATGATTGCCTCATGGTTAGGGTTAGAGCCGGGGCGGAAGTCTCCACCTTCCCCTCGGCTTGCTTTTATGATAATCGGAAAATCATGAAGAAGTCAATAAACGATAATCGTAAAAGGCGCGGCAGGCCAGCTACTGGCACGGCACCACTCGTGGGCGTCCGCATGACCGAAGAATTTCAGAGTGAGATCAAGAATTGGGCTAAAAAGCAGCCGGATCATCCCGCACTCGCGGTTGCCATCCGCCGCCTGGTCGAGCTTGGGCTGACCGCAAAGGCCAAGTGGAGCCCAGTGAAGGAAGACGAGAAGCCGCGCAAAGACACGAAAGGACGCGCTCGCGAATTGGCGGGCGACACGCTAGACGAGATGACCGACACAACAGCCACCCCGGAGGATCAAGCCGGCCGTAAGCGTCGGCTCATCAGAGGGCCGGAAGAATTTCAGAACGTACGACGCGACCGGCCGAACAGAAAATAAGCCGCCCGCTGGCGGCCTGAAGGCGAAGAAATAAACCGGCAGCTATGGCGAAGGACGAATATAGTCAGTATCTCGAAACCCTGGGCGAAGAAGTAGTGCAGTATCGATTGGCAAATCGGATGCCGATCGGCGACAAACCCGAGAACAATCCGCCTTATGAGTTCGTTAGAAACTGGCTTGTTAAAAAAGCGAAAGCTCGAAAGAAAGCCGAGAATCGAAGGTTCTGGGCTGGGATTCTTATTGGATTGGTGGCTGCTGTAGCGGCTGTTATTGCAGCAATCCCTGTAGTCAAATCCTGGCTTCGATAAACGATTTTCCAGATTGGAGAAATCGCTTGCGAGATTAACGCACTCCTAGTGCTAGCTAAGTTGCACTTCTCTCGAACGCTAAATCTAGCGGCTTCCCTTCTCGCCCGATTGGCGAAATCATGCGGACATGTTCGCCCTCACTGCCGCCGATCGAACGACCACCCGCACGAGCAATGCTGGCTGATTTATTGCGGCGATATCCACGCCGGGACGATCTCTGGAGCGAACAGGCAATCCATACGAAACTGAGCCATGGGAATGGCAGTGTGGCTTCTATCCCGGAGCGCGTCCGGGCGAATGCACGAGCGGCACGGCAAAGACTTTCGATCAAGCCCGCGCCGACTTCGAAGCGGCATGGAAAGTCTTTTTTTCAAACCGCACCGACGCAGACTTGCAGGCATGCCGCGATCAAGAAGCCTGGACGGCGGAGAAGTATCGCCGGTTCGATCGCGGCGAGCGCATGCCGCCGGATTGGCGGAAGCCGCTGATCGTATCTTCAAAACCAAGTGCGATGATCGGGTCGTCTTCGACGATCAGGACGTCATCCGGCAGGCGTTCGCTCACGACTCCATCAGGTAAAAGTTCCAAGCCAACGCATGAAAGAAATCCGTCGGATTTTTCGGCCGGGGCATTCTCGGGTTCCTATTTGAAACCATCTTATCATCTCGAACGTTCTGTCTGTGCACTAGTAGAGGGAACCTCCGAAGGTGAGCGCGTATTGTGAATTGCCGCGAGCGAAGGGAACTCGAACATGTCACCGCACACGGCGATCGGCCGCACAACAACCTGTTGCGCCGGCTCAGCGCGAGCGACTTTGGGCTGGTCGCGCCATATCTAACGCCCGAAGAGGCAGAGGCCAACACGCCGCTTTACAATCCCGGCGACAACGTTGACACCGTCCACTTTCCCTGCGGGTCTAGCCTCGTGTCTTATCTGGTGGCCAACGAAGACGGCCGCGACGTCGAGACGATGCTGGTCGGCCGCGAGGGCGCCGTCGGTGGAATCGTCAGTCTTGGCTACTTGCCGGCCTATACGCGCATGACGGTCAAATTTGGTGGCCCGTTTGTGCGCCTACCGATCGCGAAACTCGACGATGCGAAAACCGCCTCCCCTTCGCTGCGCAATGTGTTTGCCCGATATGCCGACTGCCTGCTGGCCCAGATGTTTCAAGCGACCGCCTGCAATGCCGTCCATTCGATCGAGCAGCGTACGGCCAAGTGGATCATCTCGGCCATGGAACGCGCCAACGGCGATAATGTCGTAACGCTGACCCACGAACAGCTCGCCACCCTGTTGGGTGTCGGCCGCAGCTATGCCAGCCGGGTCATTCAGATTTTCAAGACCGAGGGCGTGCTCGAGACCCGCCGCGGCTCGATCCTTGTCCGCGATCGCGAGGCGTTACAGAAGCGGGCCTGCCTTTGTAATGAAAACGTCAAGAACCACTTCGAGGAAGTGCTGCGGGGGGTTTACGCCACGGAAGCGGCCGTACCGAGCCTAGCCAGTGCGTTGGTGAAGTGATGATGCACGGCTAGAATCAACGATGGCAACAATCCGGTTACGAGAAAAAGGAATTCGAGTCATCTGCCCCTGCACCGCCTGCATTTCCTCAATAGGAACAACGGCAGGTTATTGGGAAAGAAGGATGCGCCGGATGGCTTAAATAATTTGGGCCGCATCCGGACAGAGAAAAAGCCGGCGGGCGTGACACCGTCGGCTTCTCCTTGCGACTGCCGGCTCGATTTCCGGTTCCATCGCAACCTGACACCCAGCCTGGAGCGCGATGGTGATCGCGTGCGCATGATCACAAGAGGCGGTTACAACTGGACCGACCGATATCCATGGATCGTCGAGGCGGCGGGGAAGATCCGGCAGCGGCAGTTCGTCCTCGATGGTGAGGCCGTCGTGCTCGGCGTCGACGGCATCTCGGACTTCAACGCCCTGCACTCCCGCAAGCATGATGATGAGGTCCAGTTCTGCGCCTTCGACATTCTCGTCGAGGGCGGTGACGACCTGCGCAAGCTGCCGCTCTCGATGCGCAAGACCAACTCAGCCCGGCTACTTGCACGTCGCAGCGACGGCATCTTCGCCGCCCCGTTTGAGCAGGGAGAGATCGGCCCGGACCTGTTTCGTGCCGCCTGCAATATGGGGCTCGAAGGTCTGGTTTCGAAGCGCCGGGATCGCCCCTATCGCGGCGGCGGGTCGCCGCATTGGGTCAAGGTGAAGAACCGTACCCATCCCGCAATGAATAGGGTCAGGGATGCATTCTCATGAAAGTGGCCCCGCCGGGAAAACCGGCGGGCGTTTCGCTTCTAGAGATCGACGCTGATGGCCCTTGCGCTCCCGCTTTGATTGCGAAACACTCGCATATGAGGGGGCAAAGCAATGAAATCTGCGTTGCTATTCGTGCTTATTTTCCTCGCCGGCGTCGCAGTGATCTTCGCCATCGCGCCCGCGGCGGCCCGTTGGTATGAGAGATACGCGGCGGCAGCTGCTGAGCGCGCCGAGCACGATCGCGTGCAGAGCATTGCGCTAGCTGAACAGCGGGCCAAAGATGACGAGATCAAGCGCATCAGAGAAGCGAGGTTTCAGACTGGCCTCAGCATCGCTATCATGCTGCGTGAAAGCATGAAAAATCCCGCTAGTTTCCGGTTAGAACGGACGATCCGAACCGAGGGCGGGGTCTTTTGCTATTGGTTTCGGGCGACAAATTCTTTTAATGCCATCGTTCCGGGGCAGGCCCTGTCATACAGCGGCAGACTGCATGTGACCGGAGAGGATGACTTTGATGGCTGGTGGCAGGGCTTTTGCAATACTGGTTCGACGTCAGAGAATTTCGATATAATCCCCTATGCGATGAATAATTTCATCAAGAGATAAGCAGGTCTTAAAGTAGTCGGCGCTGACCTAGAGCTGCGGTCTGACTGGGAAGCATCAGGAATGGGTGACGTTCTTGCGCCCCGCCTGTCGCTTGGGATTAGTAGGGTTTGGTCTCGAAGCGCCGGGACCGGCCCTATCAGGCTGGCCGGTTGAAGCATTGGAATCAAGGTGAAGAACCGGAAGCATCCGGCGATGGAGCGGGTGATGGAGGCGTTTACGTGACGAGATGAAGCCCATATCTGCTGATGAACTGTTCAGACTAGCAGGTATCTGTCCGGGCGCGCCGATCGCATGGGGTGATAATATACCCTGCGAACACCCGTGAGTTCGGTGACGGCGTAATAAGCAATCTACAGCAACAGGATCCCAATCAATCGTTAGCCGCGTCTCTCTCTTAGCCTTGGGCGGGTGAAATAAAATATAGGAACTCTCGACAGAAATGTCCGTTTAGGCCTCTCGCCGAAAGCCAGCGGGAGGAAATCCGATGGACCTATCCACCACGAATGACCGAATAAGAGCGCTGAGTCGGTTACGCGGCTCGCTTGCTAAAGAATATCGCAAACTACATGACCTACGCGAGCGGGTTAGAAAGGCCGAGGCCGCCGCCGCAATTAGGCCGCGCAGTAAATCTGGGAAAGGGAACGAGTTTGTCGTGAGTGGTGAGTTTTAGCCACAGTCAAGTCGGAAGAGGCTCGCGCGCATTCAGGACTACTTCCTTTGCGCTGTGAAGGCGACGCAATCACGACAACATCGCCCGACCAAGCTGAAGCCCTGCTGGCGGGGGCCGGACGGAGTGAGGGTATGTCAGCTCGAGTCGGAACAGGTCTGCTTCGAGATTTCATTATGATGCTTGGCGGTGCCGTAGGGATCGGCCTCCCGATGGCCGTGGTGATTATCTGGGTTTGCTCTTGACCCTTTCGGCCGCTCCCGCCGCGTCAGCCACTGGACGACCTCGCCGTCGACGAAAGGGATCGTGACGGCAAGGTGCAGGTCGGTGGGCCGCGCACTACCGTAGCAGCAGCTGCATGTCAGATGGGTTAGAGTCGAACTGTCAACTGTGCTGTTGGCGCTCGGAACGCGTCAGCGGAAGATGATTTCGGACCGCCCGACAGCACTGTTTCGCACGAGCGTTCATGAGGCCACACGGCAACAGTTCAGGTTTTTTTGCAACTGTGAAGCCTTCACGAGCTATCGTCGTGCATCTGCTTACCCTATAGGAAGATCTGCGGAAATTATTGCCGCAGTCGCTTTAGGGTGGGCGATGGATCGAGGACCGCATTTTCCGGTCGATCTCGCAGTTGTCCTAGCGATCAACATCGTATTCGCGGTGCTGATCTATTGCGGCTTACTGCTTTGGGGCGTGCTGGGGACTTAGGCACAAGATGACGACCATCGTCCAGCTCCTCGCGCAAAAGCAAAAGCTCATCGAACGACTGGATGAAATCCCCGATCCGAAAGAGCGAGCGCAGATCGAACGTCTATTTGCTGAGATCGACGAGGACTTAAATCTGCTCGGCGCGGAGCCGGGCGGGCACTGGAGCCATATCCATCATTTGCGGGCAAAGGCCCAGCATTCCAACTCGACTTCGGCATCCAGAGCCAATCCGTTAGCGCCAAACGCGGATCGCGCTGGCAAACGCTCCGGCTTGAAATACGTCACATAAATTTTGTTGAATGCACCCCAATTGAACATGTGTGCAAGCATAACTGTGCATTTGAAAACGTCGTCGAAATTTAAACCATTTGCCTCCAAGACCTCCTCGATGTTGTCCATCACCTGCTTTGTCTCAGGTTCAATTCCGCCCGGAACCAATTCCCTTGTTCCCGGCAAGAGGCCGATGGCACCCGACATGTACAGCACGTCTCCGACTCGTACCGCTTGGCTGAATGGTAGCTTTGCAGCGGTGGCAGCCGGTGAGTTGTAGAATTGAACTTGTTCGTTCTGGGCAGTGGCGGGCGTCGCGCACCAAAGAGCAAAACCGACGAGAGCAATTAAAAGCCATGCAGCCTTGAGAGATGCTTTCATTACTTCCTCCTGTGGCGCGCGCGCCGGAGTCACTCGATCACCAAGTCCGCGCTGCCGAGCAGTGTTGCCACATCGGTGATGACGCGAGACGCATCCACACCATTTTCAGCTCATGTCACTTTTTGACGAAGCCAGCGCCGTTTTTTATCGTGTTGCCTGACGATCTCCGTCATCAGATAGAACCGATAGATCAGATGAAATCCCACAAAAACCCAAAAGAGCCCACCGATCATTGACCAAAAAGAAAACACTCCGACGATGCCTTCAAATATAGTGTACAGCCCAAGAACACCAATGATGTACAGCGAATAGAGATATGGAAGAAATCCGAGCAGAACTAAGAGATTTTTCCAGCTCCTTTTCTGCCTCACCGATACAATAAAAAAATAAGTAAAAAGACCTACTGAGGCAGCGACGCCGCCTAGA
>NZ_DATMLW010000179.1:0-58063 GCF_035570375.1 Bradyrhizobium sp.
CCCGCGATGCGGCCGGGCCGGTCGATCAGGCCGATCACGGCGAGCCCCGTCACGGATTTTCCCGCGCCGGATTCGCCGACCACGCCCAGTACCTCGCCCTTGGCGATATCGAAGGAGACGTCGTCGATCGCGCGCAGCGCCTGATGGCGGGTGGCAAATTCGACCCGCAAGTTACGCACGGAGAGAACAGGTTCGCTCATCGAAGTTTCGGGTTCAGCGCGTCGCGCAGCCAGTCGCCGAGCAAGTTGATGGACAGGATCAGCGCCGCGAGCGCAAGGCCGGGGAAGGCCACGATCCACCACTCGCCGGCGAACAGGTAGTTGTTGCCGATCCGGATCAAGGTGCCGAGCGACGGCATGGTGTCGGGCATGCCGGCACCCAGAAACGACAGGGTCGCTTCCGTGATGATCGCAAGCGCGAGATTGATCGTCGCAATCACCAGAATCGGCCCCATCGCATTGGGCAAAACGTGCCGGAGCATGATCACGGGCGCGGGCAGGCCGATCAGCTGCGCCGCCGCGACGTAATCCTTACTCTTTTCCACCATCACGGAGCTGCGCACGGTGCGCGCATATTGCACCCAGAAGCTCAGGCCGATCGCGAAGACTAACACCGCGAGCGTGCTCATCGCGTCCAGCCGGTTGCCGAACAACGACTTGGCGACCCCGTTGACCAATAATGCGATCAGGATGGCGGGGAAGGTGAGTTGAACGTCGGCGATGCGCATGATCAGACCGTCGATCGCGCCGCCGAAATAACCGGCGATCAGCCCCAAGGCTATGCCAAGCGCTCCGGAAAACAGCACGCCGAGGATGCCGACAACAAGCGAAATGCGAAGGCCGTAGAGGATGGCGGAAAAGACATCGCGGCCTTGCTCGTCGGTGCCCAGCAGAAATGGGCTCTGGCCATCGGCCGTCCAAAGCGGCGCGATCCGCGAGTTCATCAGCTGGAGCTGCGCCGGATCGAATGGATTTTGGACCGCTAGAAGCGGTGCGGCAATCGCAAGCAGAAAGAAAAGCAGCGTCACCGCGGCGGCCACCATGGTGAGCTTGGAGCGGCGAAACGAATAGAGGATGTCGCTTTCGATGGCGCGTTTGAGCCAGCCGGCCGCATGCGCGCGGGTCAGCGCGGTGTTCGAATTGGCCTTGCGGGTGAGGGCGGCGTCGGACATTGCAAACCTCGCAAGCTTCACGCCGGGCGATCGATGGTCGCGCGCAAGCGCGGGTCGACCACGGTATAGAGGATGTCCACCACGAGGTTGATGGTGACGAAGATCAGCGAAACCATCAGCAAATAGGCCGCCATGATCGGGATATCAACATTTTGTACGGCCTGCACAAACAGAAGCCCCATGCCGGGCCACTGGAAAACCGTCTCGGTGATGATCGCAAATGCAATAACCGAGCCAAATTGCAGGCCCGCCACGGTGATGACGGGCACCAGTGTATTTTTGAGGGCATGGCCGAAATGGATGGCGCGGGTGGTCAATCCGCGCGCGCGGGCAAAACGGATATAGTCGGTGCGCAGGACCTCGAGCATCTCGGCCCGCACCAGCCGCATGATCAGCGTCATCTGGAACAGACCCAACGTGATCGCGGGCATGATCAGCGCTTTGAGGCCCGAGACCGTCAGTAGCCCAGTGGTCCACCAGCCGAATCGCACGACCTCGCCGCGGCCGAACGAGGGTAGCCAGCCGAGCGTCACCGAGAACAGGTAGATCAGGAGAATGCCGATCAGAAACGTCGGCAACGAAATGCCGATCAGTGAAACCGCCTGGAAAATCCTGGCGAGCAGCGTGTCGCGTCGCAGCGCCGAATAAACTCCCATCAGGATGCCGAAGACCATCGCCAGAATGGTGGCGCAGGTCGCCAGTTCCAGCGTCGCCGGAAGCCGCTCCTTCAGGAGATCGGCGACCGGCAGGCGAAACTGATAGGAGACGCCGAACTTGAATCGCACGGCATCGGCGAAATAGCGGGCGAACTGCAGCGGGACGGGATCGTCGAGGCCGAGCGATTTTCTGATCTCGGCCCGTTCAGCCGCCGAGGTGTCGATGGAGACGATCTGGCTCACCGGATCGCCGGCAAATCGGAACATCGAGAACGCGATGATGCCGACAGCGATCATGACACCGATCGCCTGGATTGCCCGGCGAAGCGTGAATGCGAGCATCTTTTTACTTCGTTGTCATCGGCTACCCAAAGGGTGCGTATCGGATCACTACGCTTAAACGACAAGTCCCGGAAAGTTCCGGGACCGCATGCCAGCGTATAACGCTATTCCTGTTTGGTTGCCCAATAAAACAGGACCTGATTGTCCGCGCGCTGGGTCAACTTCACCTTTTTCGAGACACCCCATGCCAGCGCCTGCTGATGCACTGGGATGTAGCCGTAATCCTTGATCCCGATTTCGAAGGCCTGCTTGATCATCTGGTCGCGCTTGGCAATGTCCGGCTCGACCAGAACCTTGTCGGCCAACGCATCGAGTTCCTTGCTGCAATAGCCGCCGAGATTGGCCTCGCCGCGGGTGGACTCCTTGGGATTGTGGCAACCCATGATATCGTACAGCACGTTGTGGGAATCCATCGATGCCGGCGTCCAGCCCAACAGATAGAACGAGGTCTGGTAGCCGCCCGGCTTGAGCACCTTGCCGAAATATTGCGCCTTGGGCTGCGCCAGCAGGTTCACCTTGACGGCGATCCGCGCGAGCATGCCCACCACCGCCTGGCAAATATCCGCGTCGTTGACGTAGCGGTCGTTGGGGCAATCCATCGTGACTTCGAAGCCGTCGGGATAGCCAGCCTCGACCATGAGCTTCTTGGCCGCGTCGGGATCGGCTTTCGGCCGGGTGAAGTCTTTCGCGAGAGGGAATAGTTGTGGTGCAACCATCAGCGCCGACGGTGTCGAAAGGCCGCGCATCACGCGGTTCTTGATCAAATCGACGTCGATCGCTTTATAGAAGGCTTCGCGAACGCGGATATCCTTGAACGGGTTCTTGCCCTTGATGTTGGAATACAGGAGTTCGTCGCGCTCCTGGTCCATGCCGAGGAAGAGGGTGCGGACCTCCGGTCCGGTCAGAACTGCGGCGTTGCCACCGGCATTGACGCGTTGGATATCCTGGGTCGGAACCGGCTCGATCACGTCGACGTCGCCTGACAATAGCGCGGCCACGCGGGTGGCGGCCGATCCGATCGACGTGAAGACGATTTCCTTGAGATTGTGCTCCGGCTTGCCCCACCAGTTCGGATTGACCTTGAACACGGTCTTCACGCCGGGCTGATGGGTCTCGATCATGAACGGGCCGGTGCCGTTTTCGTGCAACGCGGCATAACTCGGCGTCGTCGCGGAAGCCGGCGTCGGTGCGACAGAGTTATTTTCCTCACACCATTTCTTGTCCATGATGAACCAGCCGTCCCATTGCGAAATCAGAATGGGGTTGGGCGAGTCAAGTTTCACATCGACGGTGTAGTCGTCGACCTTGACGAATTTGGCGTCGGCGGGAACGTTGGTCAGGAAGTTCGAGCCCTTGGCGCGCACGCGATCGGCGGAAAACAGCACGTCGTCCGCGGTGAAGGGGTCGCCGTTGTGGAACTTGACGCCTTTGCGCAGATGGAAACGCCAGTGCGTCGGCTCCAGAATTTCCCAGCTCTCGGCGAGCGCCGGAGCGATCTTCAGCTCCTTGTCGCGGGTGACCAGGCCCTCATAAACATGGGCATGATGCGCGATGGTCGTGGTTTCCTTCAGCGTATAGGGATCGAGCGATTTGAGCTCTCCCTGGTTGGCGTAGCGCAAGGTCTGGCTTGAGGCCGGCATCGCGGCAAAGGCGACAATCGAAGCAGTGGCCATTGCAAGCAAGATCTGACGTAACGGCATTGGTGGAAGCTCTCCGCGATGGTGTAGAGGAATACCCAATCCATGTTGCCAGAGTTTGGCCGCCACGCAAAGGCGATTTCCTCCGGCTGCAATGGTTTGCGGGCATCGTGCCCTACCTAAGTTCAACGCGGGCGGCTTCGTGTATCGCGCCAAGCTGACGGGAGTGCTGGATGGTGCAACTGAAGGCGGACGTCCTTGTGCTGGGAGCGGGCATGGTCGGCGTCAGCGCGGCCCTGCACCTGCAAAAACTCGGGCGCGATGTCATCCTCGTCGACAGGCACGAGCGCGCCGGTGAAGAGACGAGCTACGGAAACGCGGGGCTGATCGAATGCGCCTCGGTATTTCCCTACATGTTTCCGCGCGACTTCAAGCAGATCCTTCAATATGCGCTGAACCGTTCGCCGCAGGTGCGCTACAGTATTTCCGATCTGCCCGACTTTCTGCCGTGGCTTGTGCGCTATTACTTCGCGTCTTCGCCGCAACGTGCGTTACACAGCGCGATGGCCGAGCTGCCGCTGATCCAGCAAAGCCTCGTCGAACACGAGGCGCTGATCGACGAAGCCGGTGTTCCGGAGCTGTTGCGCCGCACCGGTTGGCTCAAGCTGTTTCGTTCCGAGACGAGCCTTGCCAAGGCCGTGCGTGAGGCTGAACGCGCCGGGCAATATGGCGTCGCGAGCGAAATTCTCGATAGCAAGGCAATCGCCGCCCGCGAGCCCCATCTGACCGGAGATTTTGCGGGCGCAGTCCATTTGCCGGCACCCGGATTCATTGCCGATCCGGCCGCGCTGGCCAGGGCCTATGCGGCGCTGTTCGTCCGCAAGGGTGGACGCTTCGTCGTGGCGGACGCGCGATCGCTCACGCAGGAGGCCGGCGGATGGCGGGTCGATAGAGTGGCCGCGCGCGAGGCCGTGGTGGCGCTGGGGCCATGGTCCGATCTGGTGTATCGGCCGCTCGGATACGCGATCCCGCTTGGCTTCAAGCGCGGCTATCACTTGCATTTGAAGCCGGGCGGCAATGCCGTGCTCAACCACCCGGTTCTGGATTCGGATCTCGGTTTTCTGCTGGCGCCGATGAACCAGGGCATTCGTCTGACTACCGGCGTCGAATTCGCCCGCCGCGATGCGGCACCTTCGCCGATCCAGATCGATCGGGCATTGCCGCGGGCGCGAAGCTTGTTTCCGCTGGGAGAGGCGATCGAGGCGAAGCCCTGGATGGGCAGGCGGCCATGCTTGCCGGATATGCTGCCGGTCATAGGCCGGGCGCCTCGCCACCCCGGGCTCTGGTTCGATTTTGGCCACCAGCATCACGGTCTGACGCTCGGGCCTGTGACCGGCCGCCTGCTCGCGGAAATGATGACCGGCGTGACGCCCTTTGCCGACCCGCTGCCGTTTGCCGCCGATCGCTTCGGTTGATCGCGTTCCGCTTTCGCCCTTTGGACGGCTTGCTTCCAGCAGGCGGTAGCGGCGATACTAGTGGTCCGGTCAATGCACCCAGGAGCGCACATGAAGGTTAACGTTGAAATCGACTGCACGCCGCTGGAGGCGCGGCAGTTTTTCGGGCTTCCGGATGTGCAGCCGATGCAGACGGCCGTGATGGAAAAGCTCCAGAATCAGATGATGGAAAATATCCAGAAGGTCTCGCCTGAAGCGCTCATGCAAAGCTGGCTCTCGTTCGACCCGAAGTTTGCCGAGCGATTTAGCGACATGTTCGCGGCGATGACAGGGCTTGGTACCGGTCTTGGTGCCGGTCTTGGCGGTGCGCGCGCGCCTGACAAAAAATGACGCCGCCTGACGAGAGCGAAAAGCCGGCGAGACACCCGCTTCGCCCGCCAGGCCTCGGCCTGTTGCTCGCCGAGATGCGGGGCATCTTCGAATTCAACGCCAGCCTGATGATGTCGCCGCTGCTCTTGCGCGCGCCGAGAGGCGACGGCCACCCTGTGCTGGCATTGCCGGGATTCCTCGCCAGCGACCTTTCGATGTCGCCGATGCGCCGCTATCTGGCGGAACTCGGATACGATGCCCACGCCTGGCAGATGGGCCGCAATCTTGGCGGCCTTTCGCGCGTGCGCGCGGCGTTGCGGCAGCGCCTTGCCGAAATTCACGAAAGCACCGGCCGCAAGGTCAGTATCGTCGGCTGGAGTCTGGGCGGCGTCTATGCGCGCGATCTCGCGCTGCATGCGCCGCATATGGTGCGCTATGTGGTGACGCTCGGCAGTCCCTTTGCAAACGACGTGCGGGCGACGAATGCGACCCGGCTTTACGAAGCGCTGTCCGGCGAGACGATCGACAACGACCCCGAGCTTCTCGAGGCGCTCTCGGGCGATCTGCCGGTTCCCACAACGTCGATCTACTCGCGCGCGGACGGCGTCGTAAACTGGCGGACCTGCTTGCTGCGGCCTTCCGCTACGGCCGAGAACCTCGAAGTATACCTCGCCAGCCATGTCGGGCTTGGCGTCAATCCGGCGGCATTGTGGGCGGTCGCCGACCGTCTGGCCCAGCGGGAAGGTCAATTCATCCAATTTGACCGATCGGGGCCCTTTGCCATTGCATATGCGCCGCCAGAACGGGCACAATCCCCGAATAAAGGGACTGTCTGAACGCCAGAATTAAAATTGAAAAGCACCGCCAAAGGTGCAGCGTAACTGTTCGCGGGAGGAACCTATGAGCGACGCCAGGAAACTGTCCGCCATGGACGCGTCGTTTCTGTATCTGGAAACGCCGGAAATGCCGATGCATGTCGGGAGCATGGCGATCTTCCGTCTGCCTGAGAACTACAAGGGAGACTTCTTCGAAGACTTCAAGGCGATGATCGCCTCGCGGCTGCACGTTGCGCCGATCCTCAAAGCCCGCCTGGAAAAGGCGCCGCTCGACATCGACCATCCGTCCTGGGTCGAGGACGATCAATTCGATATCGATCGTCATATCTTCCGCGGCAGCCTTCCGGCGCCGCACGACCGCGCCACGCTCGAGCGCCTCGTCGGCTGGATGCATGCCAAGCTGCTTAACCGCGCCCGTCCGCTCTGGGAGTTCTACGTCTTCGAGGGCATGAAGGACAACGAGATCGGGCTCTATTCCAAGATGCACCATGCCTGCATCGACGGCGGCGCGGGCGCAGCGCTGACCAACATGATCTATGATGTGACGCCGACCCCCAGGGAAATCGAGCCGCCCACAGCGCCTGCCAAGGTCGACCAGGAGCCGCGCGACATCGCCGCCACCCTTCTTGATTCCTATCAGCAGCTTTGGCGCCAGCCGTTCGATGCTTCCGCCGCCGCCAAGGGCATCGAACTGCCGCGCTCCGGCAAGAGCGATCTCGGATCGATCCTGTTCGACAATGCGATGTTCCAGATCGAGAACGCGGTGAAGTTCGCCGGCAACGTCCCGGCCATGCTCAAGGGCGTCTCCGACGTGGTCGCAAAGATCGCCGATCCGAAATCGCGCGACAGCATTGCCGGCATGATGTCGCCGCCGACCATCCTCAACAAACAGATATCGTCCGAGCGCTCCTTTGCCGGCGTCTCGATTCCGTTGTCCCGCGCCAAGGCCGTTGCGAAGGCGGCTGGCGGCAAACTCAACGATGTCGTCTTGGCGGTCTCAAGCGGCGTGGTTCGCCGCTATCTGCTGGAGCGCGGCGCGCTGCCTTCGAAATCGATGACCGCGGGAGTGCCGATCTCGCTGCGCGAAGAAGGCAATACGGATGCCAACAATCAGGTGTTCGGGATGATCTGTTCGATCGCGACCAATGTCGAGGACCCGAAGACGCGGCTTGAGACGATCATTGCGCAATCGACCAAATCCAAGGAAATGTCGCATCCGCTCCGCGCGCTGATGCCGCAAATATCGAACGTCTCGATGCTGGGCGCGCCGATCCTGATCCAGATTCTTGCGCTGCTCTATAGCCGCTCCAGCCTGTCGGACGTATTGCCGCCCGCGGCCAATATCACGGTGTCGAACGTGCCGGGGCCGCGCCAAACTCTATATGCAGCCGGCGCCGAACTCCTGCACATTTTCCCGGTGTCGATCTCAACCCATGGGTTGGCCCTCAACATCACCGTGCAGAGCTACCGCGATCAGCTCGACTTCGGCTTCATCGCCGGCGCCAATATCATTCCGCATGTCGAGGTGCTGTGCGACTTGGTGCCTTCGGAATTCGCCGCGTTGGAGGCGGCCTTTGCGCCGCCGCAAACCGACGTGAAGGGTGCGGCCGAATAAGGGTTTTCGCCGATGATCGACATGCCGCCGCTGCAATTTGCGCAAGTCAACGGGATTCGGATGGGCTTTTACGAAGCGGGTCCGAAAACCGACGTGCCGCCGCTCATCCTCTGCCACGGCTGGCCGGAACTTGCGTTCTCCTGGCGTCACCAGATCAAGGCGCTGGGCGAAGCCGGCACCCGGGTGATCGCGCCGGACCAGCGCGGTTATGGCGCAACCGAGCGGCCCGAAGCGGTCGAGGCCTACGATTTGGAGCATTTGACCGGCGACCTCGTCGGGCTGCTCGATCATTTGAAGATCGACAAGGCGATCTTCGTCGGCCACGACTGGGGCGGCTTTGTTGTCTGGCGGATGGCGCTTGCGCATCGCGACCGTGTCGCGGGCGTCGTCGGTGTCAATACGCCGCACTTCGACCGCGCACCGGCCGACCCGATCGAACTGCTGCGCAAGCGGTTCGGCGACAGCATGTATATCGTGCAATTTCAGGACCCCGCGCGCGCGGCCGACAAGATCTTCGATAGCCGTGTGGGGCAGACCTTTGATTTCCTGATGCGCGAGCCGATGCCGCGCAAGGAGGCCTTGCCGGCGGAGCCCGCAACGGCGGGGGTCGGTGCGTCGTCAAAGCTCAATCTGGCGTTTCCACAAATGGTCGCCGGCTATGATGCCAAATACGATCCGCGCAAGCCGATCCTCTCGGGCGAGGAGATGAAGGTCTTCGTCGGCACCTTTTCCAGAACCGGCTTCACCGGTGGCATCAACTGGTACCGCAACATGTCGCGCAACTGGCGGCGCGCGGTCGAGCTTGATCACACGGTCAAGGTCCCGGCGTTGATGATCATGGCGGAGAACGATGCGGTGCTGCCGCCCTCGGCCGCCGACGGCATGGAAAGACTTGTTCCCGATCTGGAAAAATATCTGGTTCGCGACAGCGGACACTGGACGCAGCAGGAAAAGCCCGAGGAAGTCAGCGCCAAGCTGATCGAATGGCGGCGGAAACGGTTTGGTTAGGTATCGTCATTGCGAGCGAAGCGACTTGAATTGTCATTCCGGGGCGATGCGTAGCATCGAGCCCGGAATCTCGTCATTCCGGATCTGGTCCTTCGGACTATCCCGGAATGACGAATTCTAAGAAGGCAGGGAATGTTACCGTTATGGCGTCGTCAAACCGACTAAGCCCGATCCCGCATCCGCCGACCAAGCCGGTGGTCGGCAACATGCTGTCGCTGGATTCGACCGCACCGGTGCAGAACCTGGCGCGGCTCGCCAGGGAACTCGGGCCGATCTTCTGGCTCGATATGATGGGCGCGCCGATCGTCATCGTCTCCGGCCACGATCTTGTCGATGAACTCAGCGACGAGAAGCGGTTCGACAAGGCGGTGCGCGGGCCGTTGCGGCGGGTGCGCGCGATCGCGGGCGACGGTCTGTTCACCGCCGATACGACCGAGCCGAACTGGGGCAAGGCCCACAACATCCTGCTGCAGCCGTTCGGCAACCGCGCCATGCAGTCCTATCACCCGAGCATGGTCGACATCGCCGAGCAGCTTGTGAAGAAGTGGGAGCGGTTGAACGCCGATGACGAAATCGACGTCGTGCACGACATGACTGCGCTGACGCTGGATACCATCGGGCTGTGCGGGTTCGACTACCGCTTCAATTCGTTCTACCGGCGCGACTACCATCCCTTTGTCGAGTCGCTGGTGCGCTCGCTTGAGACCATCATGATGATCCGCGGCCTGCCGCTGGAAAATCTCTGGATGCAGAAGCGGCGGCGCGATCTTGCTGCCGACGTCGCTTTCATGAACAAGATGGTCGACGAAATCGTTGCCGAGCGCCGCAGAAGCGCCGCGGGCAGCGATGACAGGAAGGATTTGCTTGCCGCCATGATGACGGGTGTCGACCGCGTCACCGGCGAGCAACTCGACGATGTCAACATCCGCTACCAGATCAACACGTTTTTGATCGCGGGCCACGAAACGACCAGCGGACTGCTGTCGTGCACGCTTTACGCGTTGTTGAAACATCCCGAGGTTCTGAAAAAGGCTTACGAGGAGGTCGACCGGGTGTTCGGGCCCGATGTCAACGCCAAGCCGACCTTTCAGCAGGTGACGCAACTTACCTACATCACCCAGGTGTTGAAGGAAGCGCTGCGGCTGTGGCCGCCCGCACCCGCCTACGGCATCGCGCCGTTTGCCGATGAAGTTATCGGCGGCGATTACAGGCTCAAGAAGAACATCTTCATCACCGTGCTCGTGTTGGCGCTGCATCGCGATCCCTCGGTGTGGGGCCCCAATCCGGATGCGTTCGATCCGGAGAATTTTTCCCGCGAGGCGGAAGCTGCGCGTCCGGTCAACGCCTGGAAACCGTTCGGTAACGGCCAGCGCGCCTGCATCGGCCGCGGCTTTGCGATGCATGAGGCGGCGCTTGCGATCGGCATGATCCTGCAACGCTTCAGGTTGATCGACGTCCATCGCTACCAGATGCATCTGAAGGAGACGCTGACGATCAAGCCGGAGGGTTTCAGGATCAAGGTACGGCCGCGCGAGGACAAGGAGCGCGGCGCCTATGCAGGCCCGTCGGCGACGGCGGCGGTTTCCGGCGCGGCGACGGCGCCCCGCGGGCGGACCCGTCCCGGACACAATACGCCGCTGCTTGTGCTGTACGGATCGAATCTCGGCACCGCGGAAGAACTCGCAACGCGCGTGGCCGATCTCGCCGAGGTCAACGGCTTTGCAACGCGGCTGGCGCCGCTCGACGATTTCGTCGGCAAGTTGCCGGAAGAGGGCGGCGCATTGATCTTTTGTGCGTCCTATAACGGCGCGCCGCCGGACAACGCCACGCAATTCGTCAAATGGCTGGGCGGCGATTTGCGCAAGGATGCGTTCGCAAGGCTGCGCTACGCCGTGTTCGGCTGCGGCAACAGCGACTGGGCCGCGACCTATCAGGCCGTACCGCGCTTCATCGACGAGAAATTGGCCGCGCATGGCGGCCGCGGCGTCTTTACGCGCGGCGAGGGCGATGCGCGCGGCGATCTCGACAGCGACTTCGAGAGCTGGTTTACCAGGCTCGCCCCGCTTGCGACCCGGGAATTCGGCATCGAATCCAGTTTCGCCCGCAGCGCCGAGGACGAACCGCTGTACAGCGTCGAGCCGGTTGCGCCGTCAGTGGTCAACGCCGTGGTCGCGCTCGGCGGCCCTTCGCCCATGAAGCTGCTGACCAACAACGAGTTGCAGAACAAGGCTGGCGCCAACGCCTCGGAGAGGTCGACCCGGCACATCGAGGTGCAATTGCCCGCCGGCCTCAGCTACCGGGTCGGCGATCACCTCAGCGTCGTACCGCGTAACGATCCGGCGCTGGTCGATGCGGTTGCCCGCCGGTTCGGGTTTCTTCCCTCCGACCAGATTCGCCTGCAGGTCGCGGAAGGCCGGCGCGCGCAGTTGCCCGTCGGTGAAGCGGTGTCGGTGGGCAGGCTTCTGGCGGATTTTGTCGAATTGCAACAGGTCGCGACCCGCAAGCAGATCCAGATCATGTCCGAGCACACCAACTGCCCGGTCACCAAGCCGAAGCTGCTCGCCTTTGTCGGAGATGATGCCGCCTCCGCCGAGCGTTATCGCGCGGAGATCCATGCCAGGCGCAAATCGGTGTTCGACCTTCTGGAGGAATATCCGGCCTGCGAATTGCCGTTGCATGCCTACCTGGAAATGCTGTCGCTGCTCGCGCCGCGCTATTATTCGATTTCGTCCTCGCCCTCGGTCGATCCGTCGCGTTGTAGCGTCACCGTCGCTGTCGTCGAGGGACCCGCCGCCTCGGGCCGCGGCATCTACAAAGGCATTTGTTCGAACTATCTCGCCGGCCGCCGTGTCGGCGAAACCATCCAGGCTACCGTGCGTGAAACCAAGGCCGGTTTCCGCCTGCCCGATGATCCCGCCGTGCCGATCATCATGATCGGTCCTGGCACGGGCCTTGCGCCGTTCCGTGGCTTCCTGCAGCAGCGCGCCGCCTCGAAAGCAGGCGGAGCGACCCTCGGCCCGGCGATGCTGTTCTTCGGCTGCCGCCATCCCGAGCAGGACTATCTTTACGCCGATGAACTGAAGGCCCATGCCGCAGGCGGCATCACCGAACTCTACACCGCGTTCTCGCGTGGCGAGGGTCCGAAAACCTATGTGCAGGATCTGGTCGCAGCCGAGCAGGATCGCGTGTGGAAGCTGATCGAGGACGGCGCAATCATCTATGTCTGTGGCGACGGCGGCAAGATGGAGCCGGACGTCAAGGCCGCGCTGGTTGCGATCTACCGCGAGCGCACCGGCGCCGACAGGGACGCCGCTCAGCGCTGGATCGATGATCTCGGCGCCGGAAATCGCTACGTGCTCGACGTCTGGGCGGGCGGGTAGGCTTTACCGCCGCGGTGGCAAGCGCTCGAAGCTCGGCGTCCCCTCAGGGATTGCATGAAACGGCTGCTTGTCGCAGGTGTAGATCGCCATTTGCGGACTGCCGAACACCGCGGGATCATCGAGCGTGCCGACTTTGACAATGGCAGCCGCCAATCCGGGCCGCCGGGTAAGAAGATGAGTGCCGCACTCGCCGCAGAATTCCCGCGTCACCGCGCGCTCGAGGTCGCTGCGGGTAAACTTCCTGGGCGTGCCCTTGGTGAAGCTGAAGCCGTCGAGTGGCATCAGCATGAACATGTTCGGCGAGCCGCCGCTGATATATTGGCATTCCCGGCAGTGGCATTGCGCTTTCATCATCGGCTCGCCCTCGGCGACATAGCGCACCTTGCCGCAATAGCAGCCGCCTTCCAGTTTCATGAGACCCTCTCTTTTGACTGATGTGCCGCTTTTCCGGATGCTTCCTTCGCATGCCTGGCGATGCCGTCGATGATTTGCGGCCAGAACGGAATCGGCAGTGCGTGGCCCATGCCCGGGATCATCAGGAGTTTTGCGCCGGGAATCGAAGCGGCGGTGTCCATGCCGCCTTCGGGCCGTACCAGCGGATCGACCGTGCCGTGGATCACCAGCGTTGGCGCCTTGACGGCGGATAGCCGCTCCTTGCGGCTGCCGGAAGCGAGAATGGCGCGAAGCTGGCGTCCGACACCGGCCGGATTGAGGCCGCGTTCATAGGTTCGTTTCCCCCGCGCGATATCAAGTTCCTCGTCCTCCGGGAAGCTGCCGACGCGCAGGACCTTCCAGGTCTTGACGAAGCGATCGAGGTATTCCTCTCTCGTGGCGGGCGGCGGCGCCATCAGGATCGCCATCGCTTCACGGCTCGCCTGCGGCAGTTTGGGATTGCCGGTGCTCGACATGATCGAAGTGAGCGAGCGCACGCGCTCCGGAAACGAGATCGCGATTTCCTGCGCGATCATGCCGCCCATCGAGGCGCCGACGAGATGCGCCGACTTGATGCGGAGCGCGTCCATCAGGCCAACCGTATCCTCCGCCATGTCGCGCAATTTGTAAGGCGCCTGGACCGGGATCCTGAGGAACCGCAGCTTGAGCAGTTCCATCGCGGTCAGGCGCTTGCCGCCAGAGAGGCGGCTGGACTTGCCGATGTCGCGATTGTCGAAGCGGATGACGCGAAAGCCGCGCGCGGCGAGCTGGCGGCAAAAATCGTCGTCCCAATGGATCATCTGGGCACCGAGCCCCATGATCAAAAGCATGGGCTCGGCGGCCGGATCGCCGAAGATCTCGTAACAAAGGTCGATGCCGTTGGCGCGAGCGAGCTGTGGCGGCTGATGAGGTGACGGGTTCAATTGGGCATTCCTTCGTGAAATGGCTTTGCAAAGATTTCTATGACACGGTTTTTCGCGGCACAGAAGGCTCTTCAGGTTGACCGGCTAGTGGTCCGATTCTAACATTCGCATCCCATTGCTGCGGACACCTTTTGCGAATGTTGGAATCAAAGGACCACTAGCAAGTATAGGATTTTAGTGGAGTTTAGGATTTGACATTCGCTTTGCCAGTGCGCGGCCAGGTGGGGAGCGAATGTCAAATCCACTCCACTAAGCACAACGGTGTGGAATGAAATAACCGAAGTCGGCCGCGCGGGCACTTGACGCCGCGACAAGCCTCGACTTTCGCAATCATGCCGGAGGACGCCGATGGCAGACAAGAGCAACGATCCAGTCGCGTTGTGGCAAAACATGATCGGCGAGATGGAGAAGGGGTTTAACGCCTTCGCCAATCAGGCCATGGCGTCGCCGCAATTCAGCAAGGTCATGAACCAGGTAGGCGGCACCACGGCGGGAGCGCAAAAGCAGCTTGCCGACCTCATGGAAAAATACCTGGTATCCCTGAACCTGCCGAGCCGGGAGCAGATGGTCAGCATGGCGGAGCGGCTGGCCTCGATCGAGGGGCAGCTGAACGAGATCAAGACGCTCCTGCAGCAAGTGCACGGGCAGGCCGGCACGTCGAACGCGCCGGCAGCGCCGCGGCCGCCGCGCACCAAGCGCCCGCCTTCGCCGCCCTCGGGCGAAGGCGGAGAGCAAAAATGAACGCCGACGCCGGCCTCAATCCGCTCGGCCTCGACCTGGCCTCGATCCCGGAGCGGATTCAGAGCGAGGTCCAGCGCGCGATTCAACGCAGCATCAAGGGGGTCGAATATATCTCGTCCACGGGACCGTCGCTCGGTTCCACGCCCAAGGACATATTGAGTGTTCGCGGCACGATGAATCTCTATCATTACCGCCCCCTCGCCGACGAGATCTACCGCGTGCCGATCCTGATCGTGATGGCGACCACCAATCGCGGCTACATCCTCGACATGGTTCCCGGCCAGAGCTTCATCGAGTTTCTCCTCAAACGCGGTTACGACGTCTACATGCTGGACTGGACCGCGCCGAAGCCGGAGGAAAAGCGGCTGCGGATGGAGGATTACGTCCTCGATTTCATTCCGGATTGCGTGCGGCGGGTGCAACAGGATTCCGGCGAGAACGACGTTACCGTGATCGGCTATTGCTTCGGCGGCGTCTTGTCGCTGCTTTACGGCTCGATCTTTGCCGACGGGCCGATGAAGAACCTGATCTGCTTCACCACGCCGATCGACTTCCGTGAAATGAAGCTGTTTCAGAGTTTCGCCGACCGCCGCTATTTCGACGTCGATCATCTGATCGACAGCGTCGGCAACGTGCCGCCGGAAATGATCCTGTCCTCGTTCGAGATGCTGCGGCCGGCCTCGCGCGCCGCAAGCCAGGTGCAGCTTTGGGAAAACATCTGGAACGACGAGTTCGTGAAATCCTACCGGATGTTCGATCGCTGGGCGACCGATACGCTGCCGCTGGCAGGCGAATATTTCCGCACCATCACCAAGGACCTGATGTGGGACAACAAGCTCTATAACGACACCATGACGGTGGGCGGGCGCAAGGCTGACATCGCCGACATCAAGGTCCCGATCCTGCATGCGGTGGCCGAGCACGACCACATCGTTCCCTATGATGCCGCCCGGCCCCTGATCCAGAAGGTCGGCTCGGCCGACAAGGAAGAGGTGATGCTCAAGGGCGGCCATGTCAGCCTGGTTGCCGGCGCCAACGCCATCCGGCGGCTGTGGCCCAAACTCGATTCATGGCTATGCGAGAGATCGACATGAGTGAGAAACGCACCTACCCGCGGCATGTCAAAACCGATGCCGGCGAGATCGAATTCCGCCTGATGTCGCGCGCCGACGAGGCCGCCGTGCTTGCCTTCGCGCAACAACTGCCGACCCATGATCTGTTGTTCCTGCCGCGCAATATCAGCCAGTCCAAGGTGCTTTCGGCCTGGATCAACGAGATCGAGCGCGGCGACATCACAAGCCTGCTCGCCATCAGGCAGGGCGTCGTCGTCGGCTGCGGCACGCTGGTGCGCGATCCGCACTCATGGTCGCCCCATGTCGGCGAAATCCGGATGGTGGTGTCGCTGGAGGTCCGCGGTCAGGGCGTGGGCCGGGCGCTGTCGCAGGAGACATTCGCCATCGCGATTGGCGCGGGGCTGGAAAAGCTTTCGGTGCAGATGACGGTCGACCAGCAGGCGGCGATCGCGCTGTTCGAGAGCCTCGGCTTCAAGGCGGAGGCGCTGCTGCACGACCACGTCCGCGACGTCGACGGCAAGAAGCACGACATTGTCGTGCTCGGGCACAACGTGGCGCAGGTTCGGGCACAGCTGGAGGCCTACGGGGTTCCCGGGGCCGTGGCGCAAGGCTGAAGAGGGCTAGATCCCCCGGTTCCCGAGGCAAATCGCCCAAAATTCCGACAATCACGAACTTGTGATATCGCGACGCAGCATGTATATTGCGTTGCAACAACGGCGATGCCATATAAGCCACGCCCCGGGCCATTCGGACGGGGTGAGCCCATAGCTCAAACCTGAGGATGGAGAGACCCCAATGAGCACCGAGAATCCCATGCTGAACAGCGTCAAGGAAGCCTTCGCGCCCGTCACCGAAGCCTTCAAGAATTTCCAGAACATGGAAGTTCCCGAGGCCGCCCGCGAGTTCGTGAAGAAGCAGGCCGAGACTGCCAAGGAGCGCACCGCCGACTTCTACGCCGGTTCGGAAAAGGCCACTGATGCGATCGAGTCCGCCGTTGCCGGTTCGGTCAGCGAAGCCGCCAAGATCAGCCGCAATATCCAGCAGGCGTTGTACCAGGACGCCGAGGCGTTTTTCGCCGGCATCGACAAGCTGGCGTCGGCCAAGTCGCTGAACGAGGCGGTGCAGATCCAGTCCGACCTCCTGCGCACGCGCGGTGAAACGCTCGTGTCGAGGGCCAAGGCCTCGAGCGAATATCTGAGCAAGCTCGTGACCGAGAGTGCGAAGACCGCTCAGGACAACTTTGCCAAGGTCTACAACAAGACGGCTTGATTGCCTTAAGTATCAGTTGCGTCAGTTCGAAGGCTCGCTTCACGCGGGCCTTCTTTTTTGGCTCTCCACGTCATGCCCGGGCTTGCCCCGGGCATCCACGCCTTACCTTCCTGTGTCGATCAAGACGTGGATGGCCGGGACAAGCCCGGCCATGACGAAGGTGGGCCGTCGCGCTAGGATCGAAGCTGGTTCGTCCTCGATGAAACCCTCATGATCCTTCCCACGACATTCTCGTTCGACACTCCCACTGACGCCGCACGCGCCGCCGAACTGCGGCGGATCAAGGCGCTGGCGACGCTCGTTCTGACCGGCACGCTCGCGCTTTTCGTCGCGGCAAAGCTGCTATTGCCCCTCCACCCCGTGTTCGGCTTTGTCGCCGCCTTTGCGGAAGCTGCGACCATCGGTGGCCTCGCCGACTGGTATGCGGTAGTGGCGCTGTTCAAGCGGCCGCTCGGCCTGCCGATCCCGCATACGGCGATTATTCAGGCCAATCAGAACCGGATCGCCGAAAAACTCGGCGAATTCATCGAAGTGCATTTTCTCGAACCCGGACCTGTCGAGGCCAAGTTGCGCCAGATCGATTTCGGCTCCTTCATCGCCGACTGGCTCCGCGACCGCAAGCGCAGCGCCGATCTCGCCCGCTTCGCGCTCCGCCTTTTGCCCGAGGCGGTGAGCGCGACCGAAACTTCCGGGTTGATGAATTTCATCAGCCGCCGCATCGCCAGCCAATTGCAGGATATCGATCTTGCGCCGCTCGCCGCCGGAACGCTGCGGGCGTTCGTGGCAGAGCGGAGGCATCAGGGCTTGCTTGATGACTTCCTGCGCGGCGTGCACGAGATGCTAACGCAGGCCGAGACCATGGCTATGATCCGCGAGAAAGTCCGCGCCGAACTGCCGACGCTTTTGAAGCTCTATCGCGCTGACAAGTTTCTGGTGAACAAGATCGTCGCCTCGGCAACGGCCTTCCTCGAGGAGGTACGCAAGGATCCCGACCATCCGTTCCGCGGTGAATTCGACCGCATGGTGCTGTCCTTCGTCGACCGGCTTTCCAATGACAAGAGCTATGGCGATCGCATCGACGGCTTGAAGCGCGACCTCCTTGCGCGCCCCGAACTCGGCGAACTTGCGCGAACCATGTGGGCGAATGCGCGCTCGTTCATCGAGCGCAGCGCCAGCGGCGAGAGCCAGGTATTGCAACAGCATCTTGCCGGCATGTTCGTGAAAGCAGGCGAGGCGCTTGCAGCCGATTCCGAATTGCGCGGTGAAATCAACGAGGGATTCGTCACTGTGCTGCGCAGTTTCATCGCCGATCAGAAAAGCGGCGTATCCACTTTCATCGCCGATCAGGTCAAGGCGTGGGACATGGGACAATTGATTTCGCTGATCGAGATCAATGTCGGCCGCGACCTGCAATACATCCGATTCAACGGCTCGTTGATCGGCGGGTTGGCAGGGCTTGCGCTCTACACCTGTGAATTCCTGCTTCGCTTGTTGTGACTTTTAGATCACTGCTGCGATTTAAGCTGCCCGGAGCCATTGTCCGGCCGGCTGGCGGCCGCTTGAATGTTGGAATCAGTATCATAGCTCTATCGACGTTGTTGCACTGCAGAACGACCGTGTGAGAACCGCGTTTTCCGAAAACGACTGATTGGCCGCTTTTTTTAAAGCGGGTCATGGAGAGGAATACGATGTCCGCCACCGCCCAGACGCTGCGCCCGCCGTCGAGAACCCTGATGTTTCTGGAAGGACGCGCGATTTCCGAGTTTGGCGCGTTTCTCGGCGCGCTGCCGCTATTGAGCCTGGCGCCTGGCGGCGATGGGCATCCGGTGCTGGTGCTGCCCGGCCTCGTCGCATCCGACGTTTCGACACGGCCGCTGCGCAGCTTCCTGGAAAACCGCGGCTATGCGGTGACCGGCTGGCGGCAGGGTCGCAATCTCGGCCTGCGCCAGGGCGTGCAGCATGCGATGATCGATCTCGTGCGCGAACTCGCCGACAGCCATAAACGCAAGATCAGCATGGTCGGCTGGAGCCTCGGCGGTCTTTATGCGCGCCAGCTCGCCAAGATGTTGCCCGATCGCGTGCGCTCGGTGATCACGCTTGGCAGTCCGTTCGCGAGCCACCCAAGGGCAACCAACGCCTGGCGCGTCTATGAGATGGCGAGCGGGCGCCGCGCCGACGAGCAGGACCCGCGGTTTGGCGGACGGCTGTCGGAAGCACCGCCGGTGCCGACCACCGCAATCTTCAGCCGCACGGACGGCATCTGTGCGTGGCAAGGCTGCATGGAAAGGACCTCTGCGATGTCGGAAAGCATCGAGGTCGAAAGCAGCCATTGCGGCATGGGTCATCATCCGGCGGTCGTCTACGCGGTCGCCGATCGCCTCGCCCAACCCGAGGGGCAATGGAAGCCGTTCGACCGGAGCGGCTGGCGCAGCCTCGTTTATCCCGATCCGAGCCGGTAAGATTAGCGCGCTGGCGCGTTGGACTCGCATTGTTCGTCATGGCCGGGCAAAAGCGCGAAGCGCGCTTCGCGCTAGATGTCCCGGCCATCAACGTCTTTTCCGCCGGCAACGTTTTGTCGTGGATGCCCGACAAGCCCGGGCATGACGAGATTTCCGAAAGCATTAATTTAGTTCGAGCGTCGCAACGCCGCGCCCAGAACCGTTACGTCATTGTCGCAGAGGCGGAAAACGCGCTATGCGTCTGTCATGCCGCAGCCGCTTGGACGCATCATCGACGAGCTCAAGCGCGAACCCTCGCGCACCGGCTCGATCGTCATCACCGTATTCGGCGATGCGATCGTGCCGCGCGGCGGCTCGGTCTGGCTCGGAACGCTGCTGAAATTCTTCGAGGCGATCGATATCGACAGCGGCGTGGTGCGCACCGCGATGTCGCGCTTGGCATCCGATGGCTGGCTCGAACGCGAGAAGGTCGGGCGCAACAGTTTTTACCGTCTGACCGACAACGGCCGGCACACGTTTGCGGCCGCCACCACGCATATCTACGATTCGCCCCCGTCCGACTGGACCGGCCGCTTTGAGCTCTTGCTGATCGGCAGAGCCGAGGATCGCGACATCTCGCGCGATGCGCTCAAGAACGCAGGCTTCGGAAGCCCGTTGCCGGGCGTGTGGGTCGCACCGTCAGGTGTTCCGATCCCCGAGGAAGCCGCATCCGCGATCCGTCTCGAAGTATCGGCCGAAGACGACAGCGGTCGTCGTCTCTTGCGCGAGAGCTGGCCGCTCGATCGCACGGCGGAAGCCTATCTGAAATTCATGCGGAGTTTCGAGCCATTGCGCGGTTGGATCGGCCGCCGCGGCCGGCTCAGCGATGAGGACGCCTTCACCGCGCGAGTCCTGCTGATCCATCATTACCGTCGCGTCGTCCTGCGCGATCCGCTGTTGCCTGCTGTGTTGCTGCCTGCGGATTGGCCGGGGCGGGCCGCCCGGGGCCTGTGCGGGGAAATCTACCGCGGGCTGCTACCGGCATCCGAGCAATGGCTCGACCGGCACGGGTCGAACGAAAGCGGGCCATTGCCGCCCGCAGGTGTGGAACTGGAGCGGCGTTTCGGCGATTAGGTTTGGTCGATTAATATGTTACAGAATTATATTGCATATTGAAGTTTTTGTTATATATTGCCGGCAATGATTGCGGAAAGGTCGGCGCATGTACACCCAGGCGCTCAATACGTCGGAAGCCGAAGATCGCAACCTCGAAGATGCGGCGCGTGCTGCGCAGTTCCAGGCGCGCATCGACGCCGAGGAACGCATCGAGCCGAATGACTGGATGCCGGCGGCCTATCGAAAGACGCTGGTGCGGCAGATTTCGCAACACGCGCACTCCGAGATCGTCGGCATGCTGCCGGAAGGCAACTGGATCACCCGCGCGCCGACGCTGCGCCGCAAGGTGGCACTTCTGGCGAAAGTGCAGGACGAATGCGGCCACGGTCTTTACCTCTACGCCGCCGCCGAGACGCTCGGCTCTTCCCGGGAAGAACTCGTCGACCAGATGCTGGCGGGGAAGGCAAAATATTCCTCGATCTTCAATTACCCGACGTTGACCTGGGCCGATATCGGCGTGATCGGCTGGCTGGTCGATGGCGCGGCGATCATGAACCAGATCCCGTTGTGCCGCTGTTCCTATGGCCCTTATGCGCGCGCGATGATCCGGGTGTGCAAGGAGGAATCGTTTCATCAGCGGCAAGGCTACGAGATCACGCTGACGCTTTCGCGCGGCTCGCAAGAGCAGAAGGCGATGGCGCAGGATGCCTTGAATCGCTGGTGGTGGCCGGTGCTGATGATGTTCGGGCCGCCGGACCAGGCAAGCCAGCACAGCGACACTTCCACCAAATGGAAGATCAAGCGTTTTTCCAATGATGAGCTGCGCCAGAAATTCGTCGATGCGACGGTGCCGCAGGCTCACTATCTCGGGCTGACGATTCCCGATCCCGGCATGAGACTGAATGCGACGACCGGGCATTGGGAATACAGCGCAATCGACTGGGAAGAATTCAAGCAGGTGCTGGCCGGCAACGGCCCCTGCAATCGCGACCGCTTGGCGGCGCGGCGCAAGGCGCATGATGAGGGCGCCTGGGTGCGCGAGGCTGCCGCGGCCTATGCGGAGAAGCGCCGGCAACGCGCCGCGGCGCGCGCTGCGTAAAGGAGGTCACATGGCCACACCCAACACGCCGCTGTGGGAAGTCTTCATTCGCAGCCGCAACGGGCTTGCGCACAAGCATGTCGGCTCGCTGCACGCACCCGATGCCACGCTTGCGCTGCAGGCCGCACGCGACGTCTACACCCGCCGCGGCGAAGGCCTGTCGATCTGGGTCGTGCCGTCGAGCGCGATCACCGCCTCGGAACCGGCTGAAAAGGGCATGATGTTCGAACCCGCGGAATCCAAGATTTACCGCCATCCGACCTTTTACGACGTGCCCGAAGAAGTCGGGCATATGTGAGGAAGAGACGAACTTCCGAACGTCATTGCGAGGGGCAAAGCGACCAAGCAATCCATCATGGTTTTGTCAAGGAACAGTCTGGATTGCTTCGCGGAGCTTGTCATCGGGCGCGCATTCGCGCGACCCGTTGGCTCGCAATGACGAGTTAGACAACAGGCTTGTTGCCATGGCCACGCCGTCGATCAAAATCTCCGAAACCCCGCTGGTGCTGTACACGCTGCGCCGGGCTGACGACGCGCTTGTTCTCGGCCATCGGTTGTCGGAATGGTGTGGACACGCGCCGATGCTCGAAGAAGACATGGCGCTTGCCAATATGGGGCTCGACCTGCTCGGCCAGGCGCGCGAGCTTTATGCTTATGCAGGGGAGGTCGAAGGCTGCGGCAACGACGAAGACAAGTTCGCCTATCTTCGCGATGTGCGGCAATACCGCAATCTTCTCCTCGTCGAACAGCCCAATGGCGATTTCGCGCGCACCATGGTGCGGCAGTTTTTCTATGCCGCATTCGCCGACCTCTATTGGCGCGCAATGATGAAGTCGAAGGACGCGACGCTGGCGGCGATCGCGGCGAAGTCGGAGAAGGAAAGCGCTTATCACCTTCGCCATTGCTCGGAATGGATCGTCCGGCTTGGCGATGGCACCGAGGAGAGCCACGCTCGCGTACAAACCGCGATCGACGATCTCTGGGCCTTTACCGGCGAGATGTTCGAGACCGACGACAGCGAGCGCGCTCTGATCGATGCCGGTATCGCCATCGATGCAACGGCGTTGCAGGTGAAATGGCTCAAGACCGTTTCCGATGTCGTGGGCGAAGCGACGCTTGCTTTGCCCAGGAGCGACTGGATGCAGCAGGGAGGCCGCAGCGGGCGGCACAGCGAACATCTCGGGCATCTGCTCAGTGAATTGCAATCGATGCAGCGAACGTTTCCGGGGAGCAAATGGTGATCGCCATGTTCGATGATGCCGGGTTGCGGCGGCACGCCTGGGATGTCGCGGCGAGCGTCGTCGATCCCGAGATTCCGGTTCTGACCATCGCCGACCTCGGCGTGTTGCGCGAGGTCACGGTCGAGGAAGGGCGCGTCGAGGTGACGATCACGCCGACCTATTCGGGTTGTCCCGCAATGAACATGATCACGCTTGAGATCGAGCTGGCGCTGGAGCGCGAGGGGTTTCGCGACGCAAGGGTGCGCACCGTGCTGGCGCCGGCCTGGACCACCGACTGGATGAGCGAAGAGGGTCACCGCAAACTCCGGGAATACGGTATCGCTCCGCCGCAAGCCGCGAACTCCCGCCGAGGTCTGTTCGGCAAGGACCATGTGGCATGCCCGCAATGCGGATCGCTCGATACCGAGGTAATTTCCGAATTCGGCTCGACCGCCTGCAAGGCGCTGTGGCGCTGCAAGACATGCCGCGAGCCGTTCGACTATTTCAAGTGTCATTAGAAAATGTCGGCACCACGTTTCCACCGCCTTGCCGTCAGCGACCTGCGCCGGGAGACCGCAGATGCGGTGTCGCTGACCTTTGCGATCCCGAAAGAGCTTGCCGAAGACTATCGCTTTTCTCCCGGCCAATATCTGACCTTGCGAACCATGATGGATGGCGAGGAGGTTCGCCGCTCCTATTCGATCTGCTCCGGTCCGGACGACGGCGAATTGCGAATTGCGGTGAAGAAGATCGATGGCGGCGCGTTCTCGAACTGGGCCGCCGACGAACTGAAATGCGGCGACGAACTCGACGTCATGACGCCGACCGGCCGCTTCGGGGTGACGGCGGCGCCGGACCAGGCACGGGTTTATGTCGGCTTCGCTGCCGGCTCCGGCATCACGCCGATCCTGTCGATCGTCAAAGCCGTGTTGGTGCGGCAGCCGGACAGCCGCTTCTTCCTGTTCTACGGCAACCGCTCGGCCAGCGGTATGCTGTTTCGCGAAGCGCTCGAAGAACTCAAGGACCGCTTCATCGAACGGCTGTCGGTGTTTCACGTCATTTCGGGCGAAGAGCAGGACATTCCGATCCTGCACGGCCGGCTTGATGGCGAGAAGGTGAGGGTGCTGCTGCGATCGCTGGTGAGCTGGCAAGTCGTCGATCATGTTTTCATCTGCGGCCCTTCGGGCATGAGCGAGGATATCGAGGCGACCTGTCGCGCGATCGGGATCGCGGAGAACCGGATTCACGTCGAGCGCTTCGTCTCCGAATTCGGCGGCAAGCCGCGCCCGAAGATGGTGGTTCCGCCGACCGCGCCGCCAAAGGCGTTTGCGGCCCTCATCATTGACGGCAAGCGCCGCGAAGTGCCGATCGCCGAAGGCGAAGCCATTCTCGATGCGGCCTTGCGTGCCGGCGTCGATCTGCCCTTCGCCTGCAAGGGCGGCATGTGTTCGACCTGCCGTGCCAGGCTCGTCGAGGGCAAGGCGCAAATGGAAGTGAACTACTCGCTCGAGCCGTGGGAGTTGGAGAAGGGTTTCATTCTCACCTGCCAGGCCCGGCCTGTGACCGACAGGGTCGTGGTAGATTACGATCACGTGTGAGGTGCGAGGGCGTCGTCGGCGGCCGTCATTCTGGGGCGGGCGTCAGCGCGAACCCGGAATCCACAAGAAGCATGCGCGAGATTCCGGGTTCAGCCCTGACGGGCTACCCCGGAATGACGACAGCTACCCCTTCGGTCGCTTGTCGATCACGCGCTTGGCCTTGCCGAGCGACCGCTCCAGCGTTTCCGGCGCCACCGCCCTGATCCGCGCCGTAATTCCAATGGTGCTCTTGATGTGATGGGTGATGCGCTCGGCGTGCTCGAAAAGCCCCTGACCGTCCCAGTGCTCGGCCCGCGCTTCGGCCAGCACCGTCATCTCGTCCATCCTGCCCTCGCGCGTCAGTTCAATGACGAAATGGCCGCCGCACCAATCGGTCGCCAGCAGCGCTTCCTCGATCTGGGTCGGAAACACATTGACGCCACGCAGGATGATCATGTCATCGGAACGGCCGGTGACCTTCTCCATCCGCCGCATGCCCACTCGCGCCGTGCCTGGCAACAGTCGCGTGAGGTCGCGCGTGCGATAGCGAATCACCGGGAAGGCTTCCTTGGTCAGCGAGGTAAAGACCAGCTCGCCCTTTTCGCCGTCCGGCAGCACCGCGCCGGTATCGGGATCGATCACCTCGGGGTAGAAATGATCCTCCCAGATGTGCAGCCCGTCCTTGGTCTCGATGCACTCCTGCGCGACGCCCGGACCGATCACCTCCGACAGGCCATAGATGTCGGTGGCGTCCATGTCGAAGGCCGCCTCGATTTCACCGCGCATCGCGTTGGTCCAGGGCTCGGCGCCGAAGATGCCGATTTTCAGCGAGGATCGGCGCGGATCGAGGCGCTGGCGCTTGAACTCGTCGAGGATCGCCAGCATGTAGCTCGGCGTCACCGTGATGATGTCAGGCTTGAAATCGTTGATAAGCTGCACCTGCCGCTCGGTCATGCCGCCGGAAACCGGCACCACGGTGCAGCCGAGCTTTTCGGCGCCGTAATGCACGCCCAGACCCCCGGTGAAAAGACCATAACCATAGGCGTTATGGATGATCATGCCGGTGCGGCCGCCGGCGGCACGGAGCGAGCGCGCCATCACTTCCGACCAGGTCTCGATGTCGGCCCTGGTATATCCGACCACGATCGGTTTGCCGGTGGTGCCGGAGGAAGCGTGGACGCGGACCAGTCTTTCGCGCGGCACCGCGAACATGTTGAACGGATAGTTGTCGCGCAAATCGACTTTTGTCGTGAACGGGAATTCGGCGAGATCGGAAAGCTGTTTGAAGTCCTTCGGATGGACTCCGGCCTGATCGAAGGCTTTCCTGTAATGCGTGACATGGTCGTAGGCATGGGCGAGCGACCAGGCGAGACGCTTTTCCTGCAGCGCGATGATCTCGTCCCGCGACGCTTTTTCGATCTCATCGATCTCGGCGCGATAGTTGCGGGTGCTGATTTTCTTGCCGGTCGAAGCCATCGCGCGTTTCCTCTAATGTCCCGTCATTTCCGTCCGGCGGCGGCCTCGGCCATCGGCACCAAGGCGCCGCCGATGGTCCGCGAATGACCGCGCAACTCGGCGATGACCGTATCATTCACCGTGACGCGTACGTCGTAAATCCCGGAACGGCCCGTCCGCGAGATTTCCCGCGCGCTGGCCACCAGGTGGTCGCCGAGCTTACCCGGCCGGATGAAGGATATGTTGCATTGCGCGGCGACCGTGCGCTGGTTGTGGGAGTTGCAGGCGAAAGCAAACGCCGAATCCGCGAGCGTGAAAATGAAGCCGCCATGGGCGATACCATGCCCGTTGACCATGTGCGGCTGGATGGTCATTGCCAGCACGGCCTGACCCGCTTTCACCTCCACCATCTCCATGCCGAGGCCCTGGCTGGCGCCGTCTTCCTTCCACATCGCTTCCGCGCAGGCCCGCGCCAGCTCGTTGGGCGAAAGTGCGGCCTTGAAATTCACCTTTTACCTCCCCGGTCGCGCCGGGCCATTGTAACAAGTCTCTTGTATAGCGGCGTCAGTCGGTTAGTCATGGGACTAGCGCGGTGAATTTGAAGTTCCTATCAGTGTTGCTGCCATCTCATCACAGGAACTTCAAATTCAAAAACCGCACTGGAAACATTAACTTGCTAGTGCTCCTTTGATTCCGAAGTTCGCATCAGAGGTCGCCGCGAATATTTGCGAACTTCGGAATCGGAGCACTAGCGCGGTGAATTTGAAGTTCCTATCAGTGTTGCTGCATCACAGGAACTTCAAATTCAAAAACCGCACTGGAAACATTAACTTGCTAATGCTCCTTTGATTCCGAAGTTCGCATCAGAGGTCGCCGCGAATATTTGCGAACGTCGGAATCGGAGCACTAGTGCGGTGAATTTGAAGTTCCTATCAGTGTTGCTGCAATCTCATCACAGGAACTTCAAATTCAAAAACCGCACTGGAAACATTAACTTGCTAGTGCTCCTTTGATTCCGAAGTTCGCATCAGAGGTCGCCGCGAATATTTGCGAACTTCGGAATCGGAGCACTAGGCGACGGCGCTGTCAACGATTCCGACCGTGATGGGGCCGCAAGAAAATCGGGCAAGAAAATCGGGAAGGTCTGATGCCGGGCGAAGTTGAAAGAGTTGGTCGATCGGTTGGGGTCGAGGCGCGCTGCGTGCGGCTGTCGGCGAAAGCCGAGACGCCGGCCTCGCTTGCACCTGACATCGAGCGGCGACCGCTGGCGCGCAACGAAAACCAGGTGCTGATCGAGGTCAGGGCCGCGGCGGTAAACCCGTCCGACGTCAAGGCCGCGACCGGGCTGATGGCCTACGCGGTGTTTCCGCGGACCCCCGGCCGCGACTACGCCGGGATCGTGATCGACGGGCCACCGGGCACGGTGGGGCGCGAAGTATTCGGCTCATCCGGCGATCTCGGTATCCGCCGGGACGGCACGCACGCCACCCATCTCGCCGTCGAAGCCGAGGCGATCGTCGAGAAGCCCAAAAACATTTCCTTTGAGGAGGCCGCAGGCATAGGCGTTCCCTTTGTCACCGCGATCGAAGGCTTTCGGCGTGCCGGCATGCCCAAGAGCGGCGAGACGGTGCTGGTGATGGGCGTCAACGGCAAGGTCGGCCAAGCCGTGGTGCAGATCGCCACATGGGCTGGCGCGCGCGTGATCGGCGTGGTGCGCAGGAGCGAGTCTTACGCGGGCCATAGCAATTCTCCCGTCGAGATCGTCGATGCATCGACAACCGATGTAGCGACGCGTGTGCGCGAGCTTACGGGCGGAAAGGGCGCCGACATCGTATTCAACACCGTCGGCGATCCCTATTTCCTCACCGCGAACCAATCGCTCGCGCTCCGCGGGCGGCAGATCCTGATCGCGGCGATCAACCCGGTCGTGCCCTTCAACATTCTCGAATTTTATCGCGGCCAGCACAGCTATGTCGGCATCGATACACTCGGTCTGTCGTCCAGTGCGACGGGAGCCGTGCTCGCAGAACTCGGCCCGGGCTTTGCCAGCGGGCATCTCAAGCCGTTTCCGATTCTGCCTCATGCGATCTTTTCTCTCGAGCAAGCAAAGACGGCCTTTCTGGCAGTGGCCGGTTCTTCGCGTGACCGCGTCATCCTGCGGCCATCCTGAGTAAGGACAGCGCGTGCCATCAGGCGCCAACATCGTCGTCTTCGCCGGACTGCTGATCGGGCTCGCCTATGGCGCGGTCGGTCTGTTGAGCGGCTTTTGCCTGACGAGCAGCCTGCGCGGCTGGTGGGTTGAAGGCGACAGCCGTTTGATCCGGACGTTTGCGCTGGCGCTTGGCGTAGCGGTCGCGGCGACCCAGCTTCTGGCCGGATACGGCGCCGTCGATCTCGGCAAGTCGGTCTATCTTCTCACCTCGATTTCGGCGCCGCTGATGTTTGTCGGCGGCCTCCTGTTCGGTTACGGCATGGTGCTGGCAAACGGTTGCGGCTCGCGCGCCCTGGTACTGCTCGGCCGCGGCAATCTGCGCTCTTTTGTCGTGGTGATCGTGCTCGGCATCGCCGCGCAGATGACGATCCGGGGATTGATCGCGCCTCTACGGGTCGCGCTCTTGCAGGCATCGCAGGTCAAACCGGCTTACCTTTCGTTGCCGGCGCTGCTCTCGGCGTTGGTCGGCAGCGAAATTCTTGCGCGCGTCATTGCAGCATCGGCGATCGCGGCGGTGCTGGTCATCTTTGCCCTCGCCCATGCCTCGTTCCGGCGCGCGAGGGGGCAGATCGCGGCGGGCATTGCGGTCGGTCTCCTGGTGAGCGCGGGCTGGTTTGCGACCGGCTATCTTGGCGCCGACGATTTCGATCCGGCGCCCGTCACCTCTCTCACCTTTATCGCCCCGGTCGCGGATACGGTGCAATACGTGATGCTGTCGACTGGGCTGACGCTCAACTTTGGCATCGCCATGGTGGCTGGCGTTTTCACCGGGAGCCTTGTGACCGCGCTCGCCACGCGCGGCTTCCGCCTGGAGGGTTACACATCGCCCCGCCACATGCTTCGCTCGATCGGCGGCGCGGCGCTGATGGGATCGGGCGGCGCGATGGCGCTCGGCTGCTCGATCGGGCAGGGCCTGACGGGGGTTTCGACGCTGGCGCTGGCATCGTTCGTGGCGGCAGGCGGAATCCTTTTGGGTTCGGCCGCAGGCTTGCGCGGCCCGTTCCGCGTCGCGCCATTGCAAGCAAAAGACGCAAGCGCCATGGCGGATCGTTCAATGATGCGGACTTCTGAACCGCCACGCTAGCGTGAGGTCGCCAGCCGCATCACGTCGAGATAGCCGGGACGGACTTCCATCCGCTTGATCAATCCCTTTTCGACCAGAAGCCGGTGGGCCTCGGGCAGCCGGTAGCACGGCAAGTACATAAAGAGATGATGCTCGGCGTGATAGTTGACCCAATAGGGTGCGATCAGGAGCCGCTCGAACGGATTGGCAAGGGTGGTGCGGGCATGGCTGAACGGGTCCTCGCCAGTCGAGGTGCAGGCGTGCTCGGCGATGTTGCGGATCCGCGTCACCAGCGACAACCAGGTCGCCATCGCAATAACCCACACGCCGCAAAACCAGATGCCGGCGCCGAAGAGCCAGAACAGGCCGAAAATCAGCGCATTGACGAAAAGAAAACGCGCCATCTTGTCGGCGCCGCTCGAGACGAAGCTCTCGTGCGTCACTTCTTCATCGCCGGAATTCGGCCTGAACAGCGACAGAAACAGCGGAAGCCGCTGTTTGACAAAGGTCTGGCCGGTGAGATCGCGGATCGCCTTGCGGGTAAAACTCTCTTTCGTGATCGGGAACGGCGCCGAGAGCGACAGATCGGGATCCTCCATCTGTTGCGTGTATCTGTGATGCTGCAGATGGTACGAGCGGTAGCTGGCTAGATCGGCCCCGATGGGCACCGCGCAAAGCCATTGTCCGATCCATTCGTTGATCGCCCGGTTCGGATGAAGCCCGCCATGAGCGGCCTCATGCATCAGGATCGCAAGTCCAAGCTGGCGCGTGCCGACGATCATCACCGCGACCAGCCATGTCAGGGGATTGGGCCACAACGTCGCGAGCGCGATGGCCGCAGCGATCGTGCCCCGGGCATGCGCCACCAGCCACAGGCTCCGCAGCGAACTGCGCGAGGTCAGACAATTCCACTCCTCGGGCGAGAAGACTGATCTGGGATCGATGCGCGACACGGCCGGCATGAGCGCTCCTCCACCTGAATCATACGCTCGCGTGGCGGTTCGTCAATCCGCCGCGCGGGTCACAATGCGGATCTCCGAGGTCAGGGTACGGTGTACCGGACACTTGTCGGCGATCTCCATGAGCTTCTTGCGCTGTTCGGCATCGAGCTCACCCTCCATGGCAATCACCCGCTCGATCTGGTCGAGCATCCCTTCCTTGGTTTCGCATTCGGCGCAGTCCTGTGCGTGGATCTTGCTGTGCCTCAGCGTGACGGTGGTGCGCTCGAGCGGCAGCGATTTGCGATCGGCATAAAGCCGCATGGTCATCGAGGTGCAGGCGCCAAGCCCGGCGAGCAGGAAATCATAAGGTCCGGGCCCGGTGTCTTCGCCGCCCGCCGCGACTGGCTCGTCGGCGACCAGGCGATGCGGACCAACTGAAATGCTTTGCTGAAACTTGCTGTCGCGGGTTTCGCGAACCACGACACGGCGCGGCGATTGGCCGAGATCGACGGCTGCTTCTGCCACCGCGGGCTCGATATAGCGCGAGGCCCAGGCGGCGATGACGTCGGCAGCATAGCCGGAATCGCGACGGTTGCTCAAAAGGTGATCGGCGTCGGCAAGCGACACGAAACTCTTGGGATGCTTGGCCGCTACAAAAATGCGCGTCGCGTTGTCGATGCCGACCGTATCGTCGGTCGGGGCGTGCATGATCAGGAGCGCCCGGTGCAGCCTGGCGACACGATCTATCAGGCTGTGCTCGGCGATATCGTCGAGGAATTCTCGACTGACTGTGAACGGCCGACCCGCGAGCGAGACTTCGGCCTTGCCCAATTTGCGGATGTCCTCGATGCGATCGGCGAAAAGCCCGGTGACATGCGCGGGGTCGGAGGGCGCGGCGATGGTGACGACGGCCCTCGCTTCCGGAATGCTTTCTGCCGCCGCCAAAATCGCGGCGCCGCCGAGGCTGTGGCCGATCAGAAGTGCCGGCGCTTGTTTGGTCTCGCGCAGATGGTTGGCGGCGCGCACCAGATCAGCCACGTTGGAAGCAAATGTCGAATTGGCGAAATCGCCCTCGCTGGAGCCAAGGCCGGTGAAGTCGAAACGCAGCACCGCGATGCCCTTGGCGGCCAGCGCCACCGCGATCCGTTTTGCCGCCAGCACATCCTTGCCGCAGGTAAAGCAATGCGCAAACAACGCGTAGGCGCGAATTTGCGCCTCAGGCGTATCGAGCGTGGCGGCGAGGTGGATGCCGCCTTCGCCTTCGAATTGGAAACGTTCGGTAGGCATGGTGAGATCCTCCATAACGTTTGGCGCTCCCTCTCCGGTCGGGAAGAGAGCTGGCACGAAGTTAGTCGGCGGAATAACGCTGTTCGGCCCAGGGATCGCCGCGGTTGTGATAACCGCGAACTTCCCAGTAGCCGGGCGCATCTTCAGTGCGGAATTCGATGGCTTGCAGCCATTTTGCGCTCTTCCAGAAATAAAGATGGGGAACGACGAGCCGCACCGGGCCGCCGTGATCTTGCGTCAGCGGAGCTTCCGACCAGCTATGCGCAAGCAGGGCGTCCTCGGCGGCAAAATCCTCGATTGCCAGGTTTGTGGTGTATCCATCATAAGAATGCAGCACCAGGTAGCGTGCGTCCTCGCGTGGCCGGCAGGCCATCAGGAGATCGCGAACCGCCAATCCTTCCCATTGGTTGTCGTATCGCGACCAGGTGGTCACGCAATGGATGTCGGAGACGGATCTGGTCTGCGGCTTGCCCGTGAATTGTGCAAAATCCCAGAAGATGGGCGCTTCGACGGCGCCGTAGACGTCGAGCCGCCAGCGCTCGCGGGAAATATGGGGAGTCAGCCCGAGATCGAGCACCGGCCAATCCCTGGTCAGATGCTGTCCGGGCGGGAGCCGCTGGTCCTCGGAGCGCGAGATTTTTCCGGTGAGGAAGCGGCCTTCGCGTGCCCAGCGCTGTTTGGTGCGGGTGAGTTTCGATGTTGCGGGCTCGTTGCTGTCGTCAGCCATCGCTCACCCCCGACTTTTCTACTCGTGGCGATGCATCGCCGATTCGTGCTTGGTGTCGCGCATGGTCGTGTAGATGATCAGCGAGAGGAAGATCATGCCACTGAGGTAATAGTAAAACCAGTCCTCATGGCCGAGCGTCTTGAAATAGAGCGCAACCGCAGGCGCGGTGCCGCCGAACAGGGAGACCGTGATGGCGTAGGGCAGGCCGACCCCGAGCGCGCGAATTTTGGTGGGGAACAATTCGGCCTTCACGATGGCGTTGATCGAGGTGTATCCGGCGACGAAAATCCAGGCCGCGCAAATCAACAGGAAGGCGATGAACGGCGACTTCGTCTCCTTGAGCGTGGTCAGGATCGGTATCGTCGCAATGGTCCCCATGATTCCGAAGAACATCAGCACCGGCTTGCGGCCGATTCGATCCGATATCGCACCGTAAATCGGTTGCAGCAGGGTTGCGAAAACCAGTGAGCCGAAAATGATGAACGTGGTCTGGTTTTCGGTGAAGCCGACCGACTGCCTGACGAAGGTCTGCATATAGGTCGTGAACGTGTAGAAGGCGGCGGTACCGCCGGCGGTAAGGCCGACGACAAGAGCCAATTCGCGCGGATAGTTCAGGAGGCCGGCAATCGATCCGGTCGGATTGACCGCCTTCTTGGCTTCCACGAACGCCTCGGTCTCGTGCAGCGTGCGCCGCATCACGGCCGCGAAAATCGCCAGCAGGGCGCCGATGACGAACGGAATCCGCCAGCCCCAGGATTTCAGCTCCTCGGGTGTCAAAAACAGGTTTTGCAGCAACAACAGCACGATGATCGCGGTGAGCTGGCCGCCGATCAGGGTGACGTATTGGAAGCTGGAGTAGAAGCCGCGATGCCTGGCGTCGGCGACCTCGCTCAGATAGGTCGCGCTGGCACCATATTCGCCGCCAAGGCTCAAGCCCTCGATGACACGCGCCAGCGCCAGGATCGCCGGGGCGGCGAAACCGATCGAGGCATAGGTCGGCGTGACGGCGATGATCAGCGATCCGAAGCACATGCAGACCACCGACAGCGTCAGCGAAAGCCGGCGGCCGTGGTGGTCGGCGATGTAGCCGAACAGCCAGCCGCCGAGCGGCCGCACCAGGAAGGTCGCGGCGAAGATCACGGCGGCGTTGAGTTGCTGCACCACCGGGTTGCTGTTCGGAAAGAAAGCTGGCGCGAAATACAAGGCGAACGCCGTGTAGGCGTAAAAATCGTACCATTCGACGAGATTTCCGACCGAGCCAATAAAGATCGCCTTGATGCGCCGCTGCACGTCACGGACATCGAGGCGGTCTTCGGTCAGGCTTGCAGCATGATCAATCACATTGGTTTCCTCGCCGATTTTTCAGGTCTTGTCGTTGCAGGAGGACGAATGGATAAACAATTCAGCTCGGCTTTCCGAACAGGACCGGAAGCAGCCGCGGCCCGCGTACCGTGCCTTCCGACCAAATGACCTTGCCGGCGGGATCCAGCCTGAAATGCGGAATGCGCTTCAGCCATTCCTCGATCGCCACCGTCATCTCCATCCGCGCGAGGTTGGAGCCGACGCAGCGGTGAATGCCAAGGCCAAAGGCGGCGTGCGGATTTTGCTTGCGGTCGATCACGACCTTGTCAGCGTCGGGGAAGACGGCGGGATCGCGGTTTGCAGCAGGAAATGACAGCAGCACCATGTTGCCGGGCTTGACCGGGCAGCCGCTGATCGCCGTCTCCTTCATGACCTCGCGCGCCATCGTCACCGGCGAATAGGCACGCAGGAATTCCTCGACCGCGGTCGGCAGCAGCTCAGGCTCTGCGACCAGGCGTTCGCGGTCCTCGGGCGTCTTCGCCAGATGCCACAGGGAGGCGCCGATCGCGCTCCAGGTGGTGTCGATGCCCGCGATCAGCAAAAGCCGCAACGAGCCTTGCACATGCGCGTCCGACAACGGCTGACCGTTCTTGTCCCGCGCGTTCATCAGCGTCGAGATCAGATCGTCGGTCGGATGCTGCCTGCGATGTTCGATTTGGTCGACGAAATAGAGGGTCATCTCCTGAACCGCCTGCATCAGGATGGCCTGGTCCTTGATGCCCAGCTCGAGTATCTGGTGAATCCATTTGATGAACCGGTCGCTGTCGGCTTCCGGAATGCCGAGCATGTTCGCAATGGTGCGGACCGGAATGTGCTTGCTGTAGCTGCCGGCGATGTCGCATCCCCGATCCTCGATGAACTCGTCGATCAGCTCGTTGCAGATGGCACGAACGCGAGGTTCCAGCTTCTTGACCGCGTCGGGCGTGAACGGCGGCAACAGCAACTGCTTTGCCGGTTTGTGCTCCGGCGGATCGGACGTGATCGGTGGTGACGGTAAGACTTCGGGCCTGACGTCGCGCACCACGACGCGCCGCGAGGAGAAATGCTCGGTGTCGTAGGAGATCTGCTTCACGGCCTCATAGGTCGTCGGCATGTAGCAACCGAGGTAGCGTTCGGTATGAATTAGCGGGCTCGTGGCGCGTAGTTCGTCCCAGATCGGATAGGGGTTTTCTGTCCAGCGCGGATCGGTATGGTCGAAATCGTGAACCCAATCGGTGACAGGGGCATGGTCGGACATCAGGCAATTTCCTCTTGGTTCGGCTCGCACAGGCGAATCTGGATCGACTTTACTGAAACAGAGGGGCAAGCGAGCTCATTCCTCCGTGACTTCGATCGCAATTTCAGGGCAGTTGGCTTGCGCAAGCCAGGCCTTGTCTTCAAGCCCCGCCGGAACGGTGCCGTCGCCGATCTCATGCGCGTTGCCGAACCGATCGAGTTCGAACAGTTCGGGAGCCAGCGACTTGCAGCGGGCGTGTCCCTGGCATCTATCCTGGTCGACATGAACTTTGAGCTTTCCGGACATCCTTGGGCACCCTTATTAGAGCTCCGATTCCGAAGTTCGCAAGCTATCGCGGCACCTCTGATGCGAACTTCGGAATCAAAGGAGCTCTAGCAACTTCTTGATTCTAGTGCGGCCTTGAATTTGAAGTTCCTATCACGAACTTGCCGCTATACCGATAGGAACTTCAAATTCGCCGCACTAGTAGCGCTGGTGGCGCGCTGCGTCTATGTTTCCCGCCGCAATTATAGCGAGGCAGTCAGCATTCACCAGCGCCCAAATCGAAGGCTCGAAAGGCTGCTGGTGCTTGCCGCCTCTGTCGACAGCTAAGGCGCCGATTTTGGCTCGATCGGAATAGTGCCGCGCAGGCCCAGAATATCCTCCAGCACCTTTGCGCCGGCGAGAAGCGGTGCCTCGCCGCGGGGCCGGGCTACCATCTGCAGCCCGACCGGCAGGCCGGAAGTGGTAAATCCGCACGGCAACGAAAGCGCCGGACAGCAGGCCAGTGTGATGGCATAGACAATGCCGAGCCACTGGACGTAGTTGTCGAATTTCTTACCCGCGCATTCGGCGACATAGCGGTTCTCGACCGGAAACGGCGCAACGATGGTCGCGGGCGAAAGCAGCAGATCGTAGGTCTTGAAGAACTCGAGCGCGCGCTGAGTCATCGCCAGGCGCTGCGCTTCCGCGCGCTCGATCTGTTCGACCGAAAGTTTCAGGCCTTCCTCGATGTTCCAGATCACTTCCGGCTTGAGCTGATCGCGGTGCTTGCGAAGCAAAGCCACCTTGCTGACCGCGAAGTCGAACGCGCGCAGCACGTGGAAACATTCGTGGGCCTCATTCAGATCGGGATGGGCTTCCTCGACGATGGCGCCAGCCTCGGCGAACTGAAATGCCGCCTTGCGGGTAATGGCGGCAACTTGCGGATCGACCGGGGTGATGCCGAGATCGCTCGAGTAGGCGATACGCCTGGGCTTTTTGCCCGAGCGTGCGGTGGAGAGGAAGGAGGATGGCAGCACGGGGAGGGAGAGCGGGTCGGCAGGATGCTCGCCGCTCATGGCATCGAGCAGCAATGCCAGATCCTCGACATTGCGCGCCATCGGCCCGTGCACGGTCAGATTGCGATCGATCTTGAACGCCGGGGTGTGCGCGACCCGGCCGATGCTCGGCCGAAGACCGACCACGCCGCAAAAGCTTGCGGGGTTGCGCAGCGAGCCGCCCATGTCGGTGCCGTGCGCGAGCCAGGCCATGCCGGTCGCAAGGGACACGGCGGCGCCACCCGAGGAGCCGGACGCAGACCGCGAGGTGTCCCATGGGTTGCGCGTGGCGCCAAAAACCTCGTTGAAGGTGTTGGCGCCGGCGCCGAATTCCGGGGTGTTCGATTTGGCATAGATCACCGCGCCATTGTCCTCGAGACGTTCGACGACAATGTCGGAGTTCGCTGCCAGCGTATCCCTGAAAATCGGCGAACCCTGCGTGGTCCGCACGCCTTCGACATTGGTGAGGTCCTTGATCGGGATCGGCATGCCGGCGAGCAGGCCGCGATGGCCTTTAGGTTTCTGCATCAATGCCTGCGCCTGCTTCCGGGCGCGATCGAAACACAGGATCGGCAGGGCGTTCACCTGGCGATCGACCTCGGCGATCCGCCGCTCCAGCACGTCGAGCAGGTCGAGCGGCGTGACTTCGCCGGAGTTGAGCTTGTCGACGACGGCACATGCCGTTGACCGTATCAGTGCCTGATCGGACGACATCGGTTTACTCCCATCACATCCTGGCTTCTGGTGGTCCGATTCTAACATTCGCTCCCGTTGCAGCAGACACGTTTGCGAATGTTAGAATCAAAGGACCACTAGCAAGATAAAATTTTAGTGGAGTTTGGGATTTGACATTCGCTTCGACGGTACGCGGCTAGCTGGGTAGCGAATGTCAAATCCACTCCACTAGTGCGGCGAATTTGAAGTTCCTACGGTATCGCGGCAAGATCGTTATAGGAACTTCAAATTCAAAGCCGCACTGGAATAAACAAGCTGCTAGAGCTCCTTTGATTCCGAAGTTCGCATCAGAGGTCGCCGCGATAGCTTGCGAACTTCGGAATCGGAGCTCTAGATAGCGGATTGCGCAGCGAAGTAAAACATTTTACGACAAAGTGGAAACGCGATCACGGAGATGCGAGCATGACGACGCCGTTCGACGCGCCCGACTGGCGCAGTATGAGCAAGCCAGACCTCGACAGCGGCCTGAACAACTCCACGGCCGTGGCCGGAAGTGGCGACATGGTCGGCGGCTGGGAACGGCGTTCGGCCGAATTCCGCGCGGCCCAATCCGATCACCTCGACCTCAGATATGGCGCAGCCGGCCGTAATCGCATCGACTTCTTCAAGGCGGGTGCGAATGCGCCGACGGTTTTATTTATTCATGGCGGCTATTGGCAGATGCGGGCCAAGGAAGCCTTCTCGCTGTTTGCCGGCGGCCCGATGACCCACGGCATCAATGTCGCCCTGATCGGCTATACACTGGCACCCGAAGCGACGCTTGACGGGATTGTCGCCGAGATTCACGCCGGCATCGATTTTCTCGCCCGTCGCCTGCCCGAGCTCGGCGGCGATCCGGAACGGATCGTCGCCTCCGGCTGGTCGGCCGGCGGCCACCTGACGGCGATGGCGATGTCGCACCGGCGCATCAAGGGTGGCGTCGGGATCAGCGGCATCTACGATCTCGAGCCGATCCGCCGCAGCTATCTCAACGTCAAGCTCGGCCTCGATGAGGCGATGTCTCACCGCAACTCGCCGATCAGGCAGACCGAAAGCGCGATCAAGCCGATGGCGCTGACGGTCGGAGCCGCCGAGCTGCCGCTATTGCGCAAGCAGACCGCGGATTTTGCGGGCCACCGCGCCAGGTTCGGGCTTCCCGTCAGCTATGAGGAGATTCCAGGCGCCAACCATTTTAGCATCATGGACGAGATGCTCGCGCCGACGGGGCGGATCACGTTGATGATCCGCCAGTTGTTGGAGCGGATATAGAGCGCGCCGTCAGGGCGATGCGAAGCATCGAACCCGGAATCTCGATGTTCCGGGTCTGGTCCTTCGGACCATCCCCGAACGACAGCCTACCCCCAACCCGCCGCGATGCCGCCATCGACGGTGAAGATCACGCCCGAGGTATAGGCCGATCGGTCGGAAGCGAGGAATGCCATCAGGTCGCCGATCTCGCGTGCATGGGCCGGACGGCCGAGCGGCAGGCCTTTCTGGAATTCCTTGTAGCGGTTTTCGTCACCGAACTGGTTTCTGGCTCGCGTTTTCAGGAGCGTGATGTGGCGATCGGTGCCAACCGGACCGGGGTTGATCCCGACCACGCGGATGTTGTCGGCAAGGCTCTTGCTGCCGAGCGTTCGGGTGAACGACATCAACGCGGCATTGCCGGTAGAGCCGCAGATGTAGTTGGTGTCGAATTTTTCTCCGGCCACACCGATATCGTTGATGATCACACCGCCGCCGCGCGCCTTCATCTGCGCGTAGATGGCGCGGGTGATGTTGATATAGCCGAACACCTTCAATTCCCAGGCGTGGCGCCATGTCGGCTCCTCGATCTTGTCGATCGAGCCGCCCGGAATGTCGCCGGCATTGTTGACGAGGATGTCGATGTCGTTGGCCTCTTTCACGAGCCGCGCGATGTCGTCGGGCTTGCGCAGGTCGACGACATGGGTCGCGGCATCGATCTGGTGGGCCGATCGCAGCCGCTCGGCAACGGCCTTGAGCTGATCGCCGCTGCGGGCCGCAAGGCGCAAGTGGCAGCCTTCTTCGGCAAAGGCTTCGGCGGCCGCAGCCCCAATGCCCTTCGAGGCGCCGGTGATCAGGACGCGTTTGCCGCGCAGATGAAGATCCATGGAACACCTCGCTTGATGGGAAATGCCGGAGGGGAAAAAAGCGGATTTCAACTGTTAGGCCGCGGCCAGCCGGGCGGTCAACATTGCAGTGCAGCGTTGCAGAGGCGGCACTGCGCTTGGTCTCTTGCAATCCGGTCATAAAATGGGTTTACCCAGCGGGAGCAGGGCCACTCAAGGAATTTGATCGATGAGCAACGGAAAAGAGCAATATCGGGTCGCGGTCATTCCCGGCGACGGCATCGGCAAGGAAGTGATGCCGGAAGGGCTTCGCGTGCTTGAAGCGGCGGCGAAAAAGCACGGCGTGGCCGTGCGTTTCGATCATTTCGACTTTGCTTCCTGCGACTATTACGAGAAGCACGGCGAGATGATGCCAGACGACTGGAAGGAGAAGATCGGCAAGCACGACGCGATCTATTTCGGCGCCGTTGGCTGGCCCGCCAAAATCCCCGACCACGTCTCCCTGTGGGGATCGCTCATCAAATTCCGCAGGGAGTTCGATCAGTATGTCAACCTTCGCCCGGTGCGATTGATGCCGGGCGTGCCGTCGCCGCTCGCCAACCGCAAGCCCGGCGATATCGATTTCTGGGTGGTGCGGGAAAATACCGAAGGCGAATATTCCTCGGTGGGCGGCCGCATGTTTCCGGGTACCGAGCGCGAATTCGTCACCCAGCAGACCGTGATGACGCGCATCGGCGTCGACCGCATCCTGAAATTCGCCTTCGACCTCGCGCAGTCGCGGCCCAAGAAGCATCTGACCTCGGCGACCAAATCCAACGGCATCTCGATCACCATGCCCTATTGGGACGAGCGCGTGGAGGCGATGGCGAAAAACTACCCAAAGGTGAAGTGGGACAAGTTCCACATCGATATTCTGACCGCGAATTTCGTGCTGCATCCGGACTGGTTCGACGTCGTGGTCGGCTCGAACCTGTTCGGCGACATCCTCTCCGATCTGGGGCCGGCCTGCACCGGCACCATCGGCATTGCGCCATCCGGCAACATCAATCCGGAAGGCGATTTCCCGTCCGTGTTCGAGCCGGTACATGGCTCGGCGCCCGATATCGCAGGGCAGGGGATCGCCAACCCGATCGGCATGATCTGGTCCGGCGCGATGATGCTGGACCATCTCGGCGAGAGGCAGGCTGCCGCTGCCATCGTCACGGCGATCGAGCGCACGCTCGGCGAACGCACGTTGCGCACCCGCGATCTCGGCGGCAATGCCGACACGGTTGCCTGCGGCAAGGCGGTCGCGGAGATGGTGGAGTAGCTCTCTTACCCTCTCCCCTTGCGGGAGAGGGTGGTTTCGAGCGCAAGCGAGAAACCGGGTGAGGGTTCACGCGCTCGATGGATTTCAACCCCTCACCCGGCTCAATTTCGCTTCGCTCATCTCGCCACCCTCTCCCGCAGGGGGAGAGGGTGCAACATTACCCGCCCCTCGCCACCCTTCGGCAGTGCTCCCACGCCGCGTGGATCAGATTTTCGCTCGCCTCCGGTGTGCGGAATGCGGAATGTGCCGAAAGGGTCACGTTTGGCAATTGGGTCAGCGGGTGATCCGCAGGCAGCGGCTCGATATTGAAGACGTCGAGCCCGGCATGGCGAATGTGGCCCGATTTCAACGCCTCGATCATCGCGCCCTCGTCCACGATCGCCCCGCGCGCGGTGTTGACCAGGATCACGCCGCGCTTCATTGCGGCGATGCGTCCGCGTGAAAGGAAGCCGCGGGTCTCGTCATTGAGCAACAGATGCAGCGAAACCACGTCACTCTGTGCCAGCAGCGCCTCGAGTGGGACGAAATCCACGCCTGCAAATTTCTTCGGCGAGCGATTCCAGGCGATCACTTTCATGCCGGTCCCAAGCGCGATGCGGGCCACTTCAGCGGCGATGCCGCCAAAGCCGATCAGGCCGAGCATCTTGCCGGTAAGCTGCATGCCGTCCTCTCGCAGCCAGTTGCCGGCGCGCATCTCGCGGTCCATTTGCGCAATCCCGCGCGCTGCCGCCCACATCAGCGCGATCGCGCATTCTGCGACCGCCGTGTCGCCATAGCCCTTGATCAGGTGAACCGCTATGCCGAGTTCGGAGAGTTCCTCCGGGTTCATGTAGCTGCGCGCACCGGTCCCCAGAAACACGACGTGTTTCAGGCCACCGCAGCGCCGCGCGACGTCGGTCGGCAATGCGGTGTGATCGACGACGACGATCTCGGCGCCATCGAGCAGGGCCGGGATCTGGTCGGAGGTGATGTCAGGATCGCGGTTGACGCGCACGGTGGGATCGCCGGGCTTGTTCTGCCGATCGAAAATATCCGCCAGCGATTTGTTGGCATCGATAAAAACTCCGCGCACCGAAATCTCCCTAAGTGTTCATGAAGCGACGCCTGCGAGCGCCAGCACCGTGTGCATCAGGACGTTGGCACCGGCCGTGCAATCGGCTTGGGTGGCATCCTCGAGCTCGTTGTGGCTGACGCCGTCCTTGCAGGGCACGAACACCATCGCGGCGGGAATCCTGGTGTTGAGGTTACAGGCATCGTGGCCGGCGCCGGAGGTGATGCGGCGATGGGAAAAGCCGAGCTTTTTCGCCGCGGCCTCCACTGCATCGACCAGTTTTGGATCGAAACGGGTGGGCGCCTTGCGCCAGATGAGGTCGAGCGCAACCTCGACCTTGCGCCGCGCCGAGATTTCGGCAGTCGCCGCACGCAGATCCGCATCGAGCGCATCCATGATCGCGGCGTCGGCGCTGCGGCAATCGACGGTGAAGGCGATTTCGCCGGGAATGACGTTGCGCGACGGCTTTGCGATGACGGCCTCGCCGATGGTGCCGACCGCGTTGGGACCATGTTTTTTTGCGATCGTCTCCATCGCGAGCACGATTTCCGATAGGGTTGCGAGCGCATCGCGGCGCAGCCGCATCGGTGTGGAACCTGCGTGGCTCTCGAAGCCCGTGATCCTGCCGTCGTACCACAATAGGCCCTGGCCGGAATCGACCACGCCGATGGTCTTGCCTTCGGCTTCGAGGATCGGACCCTGCTCGATGTGCAATTCGATGAAGCTTGAAAATTTCTGCGCTCCCACCGCGCTGTCGCCGCGATAGCCGATGATCTCCAGTGCGTCGGCGACGGTGACGCCATCGGCATCCTTGCGCGACAGGATATCGTCGACGGTGAAATCGCCGACATAGGCTGCGGACGCCATCATCGCAGGCGCAAAGCGCGAACCTTCCTCGTTGGTCCAGTTGACGATGCAGAGCGGAATTTCGGTCTCGATGCCGGCGTCGTTCAGCGTACGAACGACCTCAAGCGCCGCGAGCGTACCGAGCACGCCATCGAACTTGCCGCCGGTCGGCTGGGTGTCCAGATGCGAACCGAGCCCGACCGGGGGTTTTGACATGTCGCGACCCCTGCGAAGCGCGAACATCGAGCCGAGGGTGTCGACATGCACCTCGAGGCCGGCCGCCTCGCAGGCGGTTTTGAACCAGTCGCGGACCTGCTTGTCTTCGGCGCCGAGCGTCAGCCGCCGAACGCCTCCCTTCGGCGTGGCGCCGAATTTCGCGGTTTCGTGGATGGTGCCCCAAAGCCTTGCGGAATCGATTTGCAGATTGGATGCGACCTGGGTCATGAACCTTTTCCCGCTGGTGTGGTGGTTCAGAAGTTCTCTTCATTATCGCCGCGAGTCCGTCAAGAGAACTTCTGAACCGAAACCACACTAGAATCATAGGTTTCTAGTGTCCTTTCGAATCCGAGTTCGCGAAAGAGGCCGCCAGCGAAATGTGGCGAACTTCGGATTCGGGACTCCAGGCGGATAATGGCTGCCGCTTCAATGACGCGCCCGTCGCGGCACGTCAACAACGGCGGATGACTGCTGCGCGATGCGGGCAGCGAGATCGGCGACCAGCTCGACAGCGAGCGTATCGGGTGAAGCCAGCCAGCTTGCGGAAAATGTCAGCGGCGGGATTTTCAGTTCGGTCGCCAAGAGCTGCAGCCGGCCGTCCGCCAGTTCATTCTCCACGATCGATGTCGGGATCACGGCGATTCCAAGCCCCTCGACTGCCATGTGGATGACGGTTGCGAGCGAGGCGCTGGCATGCAGCCGGATCGGCGGCAGATCGGGCCGGTTGAACAGCGAGCGCACGATCTCGTAAGGCTGCGACTTGCGCGGAAAGGTGATGATCGGAAATTTGGCGAGATCCTGGATCTTCAGGGCGCCATTGCCGAGGCCGAGCGAGGGACTGGCGAGCACGCCGACCGGATAGTCGCACAGGACGCGGTTGCGGACGCCCGCGGCCGATAGCGGCCCAACCAGAAAAGCGAGTTCGATCTCCTGTTCCAGCAAACGCGCGGTCAGGTTCGGCGTGATATCGACCTCGATTTCGAGGGACAGATTGGGATGGGCCGTGTTGACGCTCTTGATCAGCCGCGGCAACCAGGTGTGCACGATGGTCTCAGCGACGCCAAGCCGCAATACCCCTCGCATCGCCGAGCGCTCGCCGACCTCCGCCATCATCTCCGCGCGCAGGCCGATCAGCTTTTCCGCATAGACCATCAGCTGCCGGCCGCTCGGCGTTGGCGACACGACGCGGTGATCGCGGTTCAAAAGTTTCACGCCCAGCTCGCGCTCGAGTTGCGCGATCCGTTGCGAAATCGCCGGCTGGGTGGTGTTGAGTCGCTGGCCGGCCCCGCGAAAACTGCCGAGCGTCACCACCCACAGGAATGTCTCGATCGACTTGAAGTCCACCACGGAAGGTGCCCCCACGCAATAAATCTGGCTTATTCAACTTGATTATAAAGCAAGATTAGACTTTATAGTACGCATGCGCTTCACTTCTGTCGAGTTGATGGGCGGGACATGACCATTCTGGCGGCAGGGCAGTTTTGCGAAGACCAGGACTCCCTTGTGAGCCGGCAGGCGCGGCTGGCGTGCCGCGCCGGAATGGCCACGACGACGGCAGGCGTCGCAGGCGGATTTGTTCAGGGCAATCTCGCTATCCTGCCGGAAAAGCTCGCAGGCTCCTTTCACCGTTTCTGCCAGCTCAATCCAAAACCCTGTCCCATCATCGGCATGTCCGACCCAGGCGATCCCAGAATTCCTTCGCTCGGGATCGATCTCGACATCCGCACCGATTTGCCGCGCTATCGCGTGTGGCGCGACGGCGCGGTGGTCGATGAACCCACCGACATCATGGCCCATTGGCGCGATGACCTCGTGGCGTTCGTGCTCGGCTGCTCCTATTCGTTCGAAGAAGCCCTGATGGAAGGCGGCCTGCCGCTCCGTCACGTCGAAGGCAAGCTCCGCGTGCCGATGTATCGCACCAATATCGCCTGCAGCCCCTCGGGGCCGTTTGCCGGTCCGTTGGTGGTGTCGATGCGCCCGTTCAGGCCGGCGCAAGCGATCCGCGCCATCCAGATCACCTCGCGCTTTCCTTCGGTGCATGGGGCGCCGGTTCACCTCGGCCATCCGCAGTCGATCGGGATTTCCGACATCGCAAGGCCCGACTATGGCGATGCGGTCCCGGTCGGGGCGGACGAGATCCCGGTGTTCTGGGCCTGCGGCGTCACACCGCAGGCGGTGATTGCGGCAGCCAAGGTACCGTTTGCGATCACGCATGCTCCGGGCTTGATGCTGGTGACCGATCTGCGCAACAAAGACCTGGCCGTGCTCTAGAGCATGATCCGGACCCGAAGGGCCACGCTAGTGCAAAGTGGAAACCGGTTTTCCCTCGCGACAAACTCGGAACGCGTTTGCGCGGAGATCATGCTCAAAGATGAGATCATGCTGCCATTCCACTTAATCGCATCCGATTGGACGATTGCGCTTTAACGGGCAGCTGTTGCCGCTCTTTGAGGCTTTGCGGTCGTCTTCAATCGTTTTCATCGATAGCCCGCCGACATCAGAGGAAGATCCCATGACCATTTCCCGCCGAAACATCCTGCTCGGGGCCACCGCGAGCGCCGCGCTGTTGCCGATGCCGCTCCGCGCGCAGACCTCCGACGTGGTGATCGGCGTGATCTATCCGCTGTCGGGCGCCAGCGCCCAGATCGGCGTCGACGCGCAGAAAGCCTTCGACACTGCCGGGGAAATCATCAACAAGAACTTCGATTTCGATCTGCCGCTGGCGCGGGGCGAAGGATTGCCGGGTCTTAACGGCGGCAAGATCAGGCTCGTTTTCGCCGACCACCAGGCCGATCCGCAGAAAGGGCGTGCCGAGGCGGAGCGCCTGATTACCCAGGAAAAGGTTTGCGCGGTCATCGGCACCTATCAAAGCGCAGTTGCGGTCACCGTCAGCCAGATCTGCGAGCGCTACCAGGTTCCGTTCCTCTCGGCCGACAACTCCTCGCCGAGCCTGCATCGGCGCGGCCTGAAGTTCTATTTCCGAGCCAGCCCTCACGACGAGATGTATTCCAAGGCGATGTTCGACTTCTTCGATGCCATGAGGAAGAAGGGCGTCAAGATCGACACCCTGTCGCTGTTCCACGAAGACACGATCTTCGGCACCGATTCGGGCAATGCCCAGACCAAGCTCGCCAATGAGCGCGGCTACAAGGTGGTTTCCGACATCAAGTACAGGGCGAATTCGCCCTCGCTCTCGGCCGAGGTGCAACAGCTCAAGGCGGCGAATGCGGACGTGCTGATGCCTTCGAGCTACACCACCGACGGCATCCTTCTGGTGAAGACCATGGGCGAGCTCGGTTACAAGCCGCCGGCGATCGTGGCCCAGGATGCGGGTTTCTCCGAAAAGGCGCTGTACGACGCGGTCGGCGACAAGCTCGAAGGCGTGATCTCGCGCGGCACCTTCTCGCTCGACCTTGCGGCCAAGCGGCCGATGGTCGGAAAGATCAATGACATGTTCAAGCAAAAATCCGGCAAGGACCTCAACGACTATTCGTCGCGGCAGTTCATGGCCCTCATCATCATGGCGGACGCGATCAACCGCGCCAAATCCACCGATGGCGAAAAGATCCGCGAGGCGCTGGCCTCAACCGACTTGGGCGGTGAACAGACCATCATGCCGTGGAAGCGCGTCAAGTTCGACGAGATGGGCCAGAACAACGACGCCGACCCGGTGTTGCTGCAATATGTCGGCAGCAAATTCGTCACCATTTTCCCGGCGCAAGCCGCCGTTGCCGAAGCCGTCTGGCCGATGAAGTAGGCGAGAGCCGCAAGAGGGGGCGGGGCGATGACAGCGCAGATCGATATTTCGCGCGTGGTCATTCCGGGGCGGTGCGCAGCACCGAACCCGGAATCTCGAGATTCCGGGTCTGGTCCTTCGGACCATCCCGGAATGACTGGGTTACCAATCAGGCGGCGCTCGGGGTGCATATCATGACCGCCGAGACCATCATCCAAAGTCTCGCCAGCGGTCTTTTGATGGGGCTGCTCTACGGCCTGATCGCGGTGGGATTGGCGCTGATCTTCGGCCTCATGGACGTCGTGAACTTCGCCCACGGCGAATTCCTGATGATCGCGATGTACGCGACCTTCTTCCTGTTCGCGTTCTTTGCCGTCGATCCCCTGCTGTCGGCGCCGCTGGTTGCGGCGGCGCTGTTCGTGTTCGGGGCGGTGGTCTATCTCCTGGTCGTGCGCTTTGCGATGCGGGCGAAAGCCAATGCCGGCATGGTGCAGATTTTCTCCACCTTCGGGCTTGCGATCGTCATGCGCGGGCTGGCGCAGTTTTTCTTCACGCCGGATTACCGCAGCATCACGCATTCATGGCTCGGCGGCAAAACCGTGTCGATCGCCGGAATCTTTCTCCCCGTCCCGCAATTGTTCGGCGCGCTGGTCGCGATCGCAGCCTTTGGCGCGCTGTGGTTCTTCATCAACCGCACCGATTTCGGCCGCGCCCTTGAGGCAACCCGCGAGGATGCCGGCGCGGTGGCGTTGGTCGGCATCGACAAGAACCGGGTGTTTGCGCTCGGCTGGGGTCTGGGTGCCGCGCTGGTCGGGCTTGCCGGCGCGATCATGGCGATCTTCTTCTACATCTATCCCGACGTCGGCGCCTCGTTTGCGCTGATCGCCTATGTCACGGTGGCGCTTGGCGGCTTCGGCAGTGTGTTCGGCGCCTTCGCCGGCGGCCTCCTCGTCGGTCTGGTCGAAGCGACCACTGCATTGATCCTGCCGCCATCGCTGAAATCGGTCGGCATCTACGCGGTTTATCTGCTGGTCGTTTTCATCAGGCCGCGCGGCCTGTTCGGGTCGCTGTGATGGATACGGCTTTCGCAGAACGCCGCCGCCGCAACCTGATCGTCGCCGCCTGCCTTGCCGCGATCGCGGCGCTGGTGCCGCTGTTCGTCAAGGACGTCTACGTCCAGAACATCATGGTGCTGAGCTTAATGTATGCGGCGCTGTCGCAGAGCTGGAACATTTTGTCCGGCTATTGCGGGCAGATCTCGCTCGGACACGCGCTTTATTTCGGGCTCGGCGCCTATACCACGGCACTCTTGTTCACCAAGTTCGGCGTGCTGCCCTGGTTCGGCATGCTCGGCGGCGGCTTGATATCGGCGGCGATTGCGCTCGCTCTCGGCTATCCCTGCTTCCGCCTGCGCGGCCACTATTTCGTCATCGCCACCATCGTCATCGCCGAGACCGCGCTGCTTCTGTTCCAGAACTGGGAATGGGCGGGTGCGGCGCTCGGCATCGATATCCCCGTGCGCGGCGACAGCTGGCTCAAATTCCAGTTCACGCGCAGCAAGCTGCCTTACTTTTATTTTGCGCTGGTGCTTGCCTGCATCGCCTGGTTCGTGACGTGGTGGCTTGAGGATTCCAAATGGGGATACTGGTGGCGTGCCGTGAAGGACAATCCGGATGCCGCCGAAAGCCTGGGTGTGGTGGTCTTCAACTCCAAGATGGGCGCGGCAGCGGTATCGGCATTTCTCACTGCCGTCGGCGGCAGTTTCTACGCGCAGTTCGTCTCCTATATCGATCCCGAGAGCGTCATGGGCTTTCAGTTCTCGCTTCTGATGGCGCTGCCCGCCGTGCTGGGCGGCATTGGCACGCTTTGGGGACCGATGCTCGGAGCCGTGATCCTGATTCCGCTCACCGAGTTGACGCGCTCCTTCATCGGCGGCTCCGGTCGGGGCGTCGACCTGATCGTCTACGGCGCGCTGATCGTGCTGATCTCGCTGGCGCGGCCGCAAGGGCTGGTCGGAATGTTCTCGCGGCACCGCAAGGCAGCCACGCGATGACGGCGTTGCTCGAAACCAGAGGCGTCTGGCAGCGCTTCGGCGGCCTGATCGCCAACAGCGACGTGTCGATTTCGGTCCAGGCTGGCGAAATCGTGGGGCTGATCGGTCCCAATGGCGCCGGCAAGTCGACCTTGTTCAACCTGATCGCAGGCGTACTGCCGCCGACCGAAGGCTCGATCATCTTCGACGATGAAAATGTCACCCGACTGCCGGCGGCGGAGCGCTGCCAGCGCGGCATCGCCCGCACCTTCCAGGTCGTGAAAAGCTTCGAGACCATGACGGTGATCGATAACGTCATCGTCGGCGCGTTGATCCGTACCACCGTGATGCGCGAGGCACGCCGCAAGGCTCACGAGGTCCTGGACTTCTGCGGCCTTGCCGCTCGCGCCGACGTGCCGGCAAGCCAGCTGATCCCGTCCGAAAAACGCCGGCTCGAAGTCGCTCGTGCGCTTGCCACCGAACCCAAGCTTTTACTGCTCGACGAGGTGCTCACCGGCCTCACGCCGATCGAGGCGCAACGAGGTGTCGAGCTGGTGCGGAAAGTTCGCGCCACCGGCGTGACGGTTTTGATGGTCGAGCACGTCATGGAGATCGTGATGCCGCTGGTCGATCGCGCCATCGTACTCGATCTCGGCAAGGTGCTGGTGGAGGGCAAGCCTGCCGACGTCGTTCGCGACCCGAAAGTCATCGCTGCCTATCTTGGGGATCGTCATGCTGTCGGTGCATGAAGTCACCACCGCCTATCAGGGACTGGTCGCGATCTCTTCGGTCTCGATCGAGGTCGAGAAGGGCGAGATCGTCTGCGTAGCGGGCGCCAATGGCGCCGGCAAGTCGACGCTCCTGAAGACGATTGCCGGCGCAGAACGGCCGCGCGCAGGTACCATCACCTTCGACGGAGGGCGCATCGACGGGCTGGCGCAGCATCTGATCACCGCGCGCGGCATCGCCTACGTGCCGGAAAACCGGCGATTGTTTCCGCGTCTCTCCGTGCGGGACAACTTGAGGCTCGGCAGTTATCTTTACCGCAGCGAAGCGGGTCGCGACGAACCGCAGTCGCTGGTGTTCAAGCTGTTCCCGAGGCTGTCGGAGCGGCTGGACCAGCGCGCCGAAACGCTCTCCGGCGGCGAGCAGCAGATGCTCGCGATCGGCCGCGCGCTGATGACAAGGCCGCGGCTGTTGATGCTGGACGAGCCCTCGCAGGGCATCATGCCAAAACTCGTCGATGAGATCTTTCAGTCGGTCAAGCGGATCCGCGACGCCGGCATGACCGTGCTGATCGTCGAGCAGCGCATCGCCGAATGCCTCGACATCGCCGACCGCGCCTACATCCTGCAGACCGGCCGCCTGCAGATGCAGGGCACCTCGAGCGAAATCAGGGACAATCCCGACGTCCGCAAGGCGTATCTCGGGCTGTGATCGGTCTTGTCGTCATGGCCGGGCTCGTCCCGGCCATCCACGTCTTTCCTTGTAATGCATGCCAAAGACGTGGATGCCCGGCACAAGGCCGGGCATGACGCGTAGAGTCAATGCTCGTGCTCCGGCAACACCAGCCCGAACGTCTTCAACAAATCGGCGACCTGCGCAGGCGAAAGATAACGCGGGTTGAGCCCGCGCAGCAGAAGATAAAGCCGTGCCGTCTCTTCCAGCTCCTCGATCGCGAACACCGCACCCTCCAGCGTATCGCCGGAGACTACCGGGCCGTGATTGGCGAGCAGCACGGACGAATATTTTCCCGCCAGGCCCTTGATCGCGTCCGCGACCGCCGGATCGCCGGGCCGGTAGTAAGGCACGAGCGCGGTGGCACCGCACTTCATCAGGTAATAGGCCGTCATCGGCGGCAGCGCCGCGCGCGGGTCGATCTCCGGCAGCATCGAGAGCGCCACCGAATGCGTCGAGTGCAGGTGCACCACGGCGCGCGCCGCCGCACGGGTCTGGTACAATGCCGTGTGCAGCGGCACCTCCTTGGTCGGCGCATCGCCGGAGAGGAGCCGTCCGAGAGCATCGAGCCGCGACAGCCGCGCCGGGTCGAGTAAACCGAGCGAGGCGTTGGTCGGCGTCACCATATAGCCGCCATCGTCGAGTTTTGCGGAAATGTTGCCCGAGGAGCCCGGCGTCAGCCCGCGTTCGAACAGGGAGCGGCCGAGCCGGCAGATTTCCTCGCGGATCTTTGTTTCGCTCATGGCCTATCCTTTTCAAACCTTGTCTCACGCTTTGGCAGCGCGGCCAAGCCGTGATACGCAGGGGGCAACGCACCGCCATGACGGTCAAAGAGGAACTCAGGGAAACGCCGCATGTCCCAGCCTGCAATCGCAAAACCCCGCATCGCCGTCATCGGACTCGGTTCGATGGGCTTCGGCATGGCGACCTCGCTCCGCCGCGCCGGTTTCGAGGTGACCGGTTGCGACGTCTCAGTGGACGCGGTTGGCCGGTTTGTGTCCGAAGGCGGCAAGGGCGCCAGGACGCCGGCAGAGGCCGCAAGCGGTGCCGACATCGTTGTCAGTGTCGTCGTCAACGCGAGCCAGACCGAAACCATTCTGTTCGGCCAGCACGGCGCGGCCGAAACGCTGGCAAAGGACGCCGTGTTTATCTCGTCTGCGACCATGGACCCCGACGTCGCCCGGCGGCTCGCCCAACAGCTGGAGGCGACAGGAAGGCTTTATCTCGACGCACCGATTTCTGGCGGCGCGCAGCGCGCAGCCCAGGGCGAATTGACCATCCTCGCCTCGGGAAGCCCAGCGGCTTTCGCAAGGGCGCGGCCCGCGCTCGATGCGATGGCGGCAAAACTTTATGAACTCGGCGATGCAGCGGGGCAGGGCGCCGCGTTCAAGATGATCAACCAGCTGCTGGCGGGCGTTCATATCGCGGCGGCTTCCGAGGCCATCGCCTTTGCCGCGAGACAAGGGCTCGATATCCGCAAGGTTTACGAGGTGATCACGGCTTCCGCCGGCAATTCCTGGATGTTCGAAAACCGCATGCCGCATGTGCTCGACGGCGACTATGCGCCGCGCAGCGCGGTCGAGATTTTCGTCAAGGATCTGGGGATCATTCAGGATATGGCGCGCAATGCCAAATTCCCGGTTCCGGTCGCGGCGGCAGCGCTGCAGATGTTTTTGATGACGGCGGCTGCGGGCATGGGCCGCGACGACGATGCATCGGTCGCGCGGATCTATGCCCGCGTCACGGGCACGAAACTGCCCGGCGAGCCGAAATAGCTATTTTCGAAAAAGAAGGGAACAGCGATGCCCCGCTTTGCCGCCAATCTCACCATGATGTTCAACGAAGTGCCGTTCCTCGACCGCTTCGAGGCGGCGGCGAAAGCGGGTTTTACGGCGGTCGAATTCCTGTTTCCGTATGCGTTTCCCGCCGAAGAGATCGGCAAGCGCCTGCGCGCCAACGGTCTGACGCAAGCGCTGTTCAATCTGCCGCCCGGCAATTGGGATGCCGGCGAAAAGGGTTTTGCCGCGCTGCCGGAGCGTTTTGCCGACCTCAAGCAGAGCCTGCACACGGCACTGCCTTACGCGGAAGCGACCGGCGTCAAGCGCGTGCACCTGATGGCGGGAATTGCCAGTCGAACCGATGCAAAGGCGGTCGAGGCGTTCTACAAATCGGTAGCGTGGAGTTGCGAATTCTTCGCGCCCCATGGTCTCGATGTGGTGATCGAGCCGATCAATCCGCGCAACGTGCCCGGCTATTTTCTCAACGATTTTGTGTTCGCGCACGAGCTGATCAACGAATTGAAGATTGCGAACCTGAAGCTGCAATTCGACATCTATCACTGTCAGATCATTCATGGCGATGTCACCATGCGGCTGCGCGAGATGATGCCGGTGATTGGTCATGTCCAGATCGCCAGCATCCCGTCGCGTCACGAGCCTGATGGCGAAGAGTTGAACTATCCCTTCATCTTCGCCGAGCTCGACCGGCTCGGCTATGGCGGCTTCGTCGGCTGCGAATATAACCCGCGGGGCAAGACCACCGACGGCCTCGGCTGGTTCAAGCAATATGCTGGTGCGGGACGCTAGGAGGAACGCCGTGACGCTCGCACTTGGCTGCATCGCCGACGACTACACCGGCGCATCCGATCTCGCCAACACGCTGACGCGCTGCGGTTTGCGCACGGTGCAGACGATCGGCGTTCCCGCCGACGAACTGAAGCTCCCCGAGGTCGACGCGGTCGTCGTGTCGCTGAAAAGCCGGTCGATCGAAGCAGCTATCGCCGTGTCGCGCTCGCGCGCCGCGGACAAATGGCTGCGCGGACGCGGTGCGGCCCATGTGCTGTTCAAGATCTGTTCGACTTTCGATTCCACCGACGCCGGCAATATCGGTCCGGTGATGGACGCGTTGCGCCACGACTGCGGTGACAGGATCGTGTTGGTGACGCCTGCCTTTCCCGAGACCGGCCGCACTGTCTACCAGGGCAATTTGTTCGTGGGCTCGGTGCCGCTGAACGAAAGCCCGCTTAGGGATCACCCGCTCAATCCGATGCACGATTCCAATCTCGTGCGGGTGCTCGCGCGCCAGAGCAAGACCAAGGTTGATCTCGTTGATCTCAAGACCGTGACTCGCGGAGCGGATGCCGTGCGGGCGCGCTTATCCGAATTGTCGGCCAGGGGTTTTGGTGCGGCGATTGTCGACGCCGTCTTTGACCATGATCTGGAAACGATTGGCGAGGTCGCGCTGGAGCATCGCCTGTCCGTCGGGGCATCCGGAGTTGGCCTCGGCCTTGCCCGCGCGCTGGTCGCATCACGCAAGCTGAAGGCGGGCGCCTCAAACGCGGTTTCCGATGCGCCGGTCGGCGGCCCGGCGGCGTGCCTTGCCGGCAGCTGTTCGCACGCGACGCTGCAACAGATCGCACAAGCCGAACAGGTGATGCCGGTGCTGCATCTTGATCCGGAGCGAGTGGTCGCGGGCGGGGACGAAGCAAGTCGTGCGCTGGCATGGGCCAAAGGGAGGCTGAACGAGGGACCGATCCTGATCGCCTCTAGTTCGACACCGGACCAGGTCGCAGCTCTGCAAGCACGTCATGGCCGCAATGCAACCGGGCATGCCATTGAGCAGGCAATGGCCGACCTCGCCGAAGGCCTGGTGCAGTCGGGGGTGCGACGCCTGGTGGTAGCAGGTGGTGAAACTTCAGGCGCGGTTGTGGATCGTTTGGGCATTCCCGGTTTTCTGGTAGGTGCGGAAATTGCCGCAGGCGTGCCGGTTTTGCGCGCTGTCGGCGCGAAGGACGGCGAAATGCTGCTTGCACTCAAATCGGGCAATTTCGGCGGGCCCGAATTTTTTTCCGATGCGCTCAAGCTGATGCGCTGAAGTGTCACCGCGCCTTTGGCGAACGCGAAGCGGTAACGCGTAACGGCAACGGTATCGCGGAAGTGAAGGCGCGCAAGTTAGCCATTTGGCCGCATTTCGGGTACATCGGCGCGGGCCCAATTCCTCCATCCCGAATTTGGTAAGCGGAATGCGCGTGACATGACTGAACTTGTTCGTATCGCCCTCAACCGGCCATACACATTCGTCGTGCTCGCGCTGTTGCTCCTGATCATCGGGCCGCTCGCGGCCTTGCGCACGCCGACCGATATCTTTCCAGAGATTCGCATCCCGGTGATCGGCGTGGTCTGGCAATATACCGGCTTGCCGCCGGACCAGATGTCGGGGCGCATCATCACGCCGTATCAGCGGGTCCTGACCACGACCGTCAACGATATCGAGCACATCACCGCGAACTCCTATAACGGTGTCGGCATCGTCAAGATCTTCTTCCAGCCGAACGCGGACATCCGCACCGCCAATGCGCAGGTCACGGCCGTCTCGCAGACGGTTCTCAAGCAGATGCCTCCGGGGGCGACGCCGCCGCTGATCATCAACTACAGTGCCTCGACGGTTCCGATCATTCAGCTCGCGTTGTCGGGCGAAGGGCTCACAGAACAGATCCTTGGCGACATCGCGATCAACCAGTTGCGTACGCCGCTGGTGACGGTGCCTGGCGCCGCGATCCCGTATCCGTATGGTGGCAAGCAACGTCAGATACAGATCGACGTCGACCCGTCGAAACTGCAGTCGCTGGGATTATCCGGGCAGGATGTCGCCAACGCGTTGGCGGCGCAGAACCTGATCCAGCCGGCCGGCACGTCGAAGATAGGCACCTTCGAATATGTCATTCAGGTCAACAACTCGCCGCTGAAGTCCGGCGAACTCGGCGATCTTCCGATCAAGGTCGTCAATGGCGCAACCATCTACGTGCGCGACGTTGCGGCTGTGCGTGACGGTAATCCGCCCCAAACCAACGTCGTCCACGTCAACGGCAATCGCTCGGTTCTGATGATGGTGCTGAAGTCGGGCTATACCTCGACGCTCGATATCATCGCGGGCATCAAGGCAAAGGCCGCTGCCTACAAGGATTCACTGCCGGACGCGCTGAAAATCGGCTATGTCGGCGACCAGGGCGTGTTCGTCGCGGCTTCCATCGAAGGCGTGGTGCGGGAAGGCATCATCGCGGCCGCGCTCACCAGCGTCATGATCCTCTTGTTTCTCGGAAGCTGGCGTTCGACGATCATTATCGCGACATCAATTCCACTGGCCGTGTTCGGCTCGATCATCATGCTGGCAGCGATCGGCGAGACGCTGAACATCATGACGCTGGGCGGTCTGGCGCTCGCGGTCGGTATTCTCGTCGACGAAGCCACCGTGACGATCGAGAACATCAACTGGCATCTGGAGCAGGGCAAGGAAGTTCGTCCGGCCATTCTCGACGGGGCGCAGCAGATCGTGGTGCCGGCGTTCGTGTCGCTACTCTGCATCTGCATCGTGTTCATTCCGATGTTCTTCCTGCAGGGCATTCCTCGCTTCCTGTTTGTGCCGATGGCCGAAGCGGTGATCTTCGCGATGATCTGGTCGTTCATCCTGTCGCGTACGCTGGTGCCGACGATGGCGATGTATCTGTTGAAGCCGCATCAGCACGAGCATGGCGCAACGCTGCCGCCGACACGTAATCCGCTGGTCTGGTTTCAGCGCGGCTTCGAACGCCGGTTCGAGCAGTTTCGCAGCGGACATCGCGACCTGCTGACGCTGGCGCTGCACCACCGGCCGACCTTTGTGATCGGTTTTCTGGGCTTCGTCGGAGCCTCGTTCGTGATGGTGCCCTATCTCGGGGAGAACTTCTTCCCCGCGGTCGATGCCGGCCAGATCCTGATGCATGTGCGCGTTCAGGTAGGCACGCGGCTTGAGGAAAGCGCCAATCAGTTTGCCGACATTCAAAAGGCGATCCGCAAGATCATTCCGCCTGACCAGATCGAGACGATGACCGACAACGTCGGGCTGCCGATTTCGGGCATCAACCTGACGTACAACAATACCGGCGTGATGGGTCCGCAGGACGGCGATATCCAGATCAAGCTCAAGGAGGATCATCCTCCGACCGCAAACTATGTGAAGGCGATGCGCGAGCAGCTTCCGCGCCTGTTTCCTGGAACGAGTTTTGCTTTTCTGCCCGCGGATATCGTCAACCAGATCCTGAACTTCGGCTCACCCGCGCCGATCGATCTGCAGGTCCGGGGCAACAACTTGAACGCAAATATTGTCTACGCTACCCAGTTGATGAAGCGCATTCGCCAGGTCCCGGGCGCTGCTGACGTTCGCATCCAGCAGTCGACAAGCGAGCCGACATTCAACATCGACGTCGACCGGACGCGAGCGCAATATGTCGGTCTGACCGAGCGCGACGTCGTCAACAGCCTTACCGTGAACCTCTCCGGTAGCGGGCAGGTTGCTCCGACTTACTACCTCAATCCGGATAACGGCGTGTCGTACTCGATCGTGATGCAGACGCCGCAATATCAGCTCGATTCGTTGAGCGCGCTGGAAACGTTGCCGATCACGGCGACCGGGCGCCCCAACGCGCCGATTCTCGGAGGTGTTGCCAATCTGACGCGCACGACGTCGAGCGCGATTGTTTCGCAATATGACATTCAACCCACGCTGCAGATCTTCGCGGCGACCCAAGGACGCGATCTGGGTGGCCTCGCCAAGGACGTCAAGAAGATCGTTGCGGACACTGCCAAGGATGTGCCGAAGGGCTCGACCGTCGTGCTGTCCGGCCAAGTGTCGACGATGAATAGTTCGTTCTCCGGTCTGCTCTTCGGTCTGTTGGGGGCGATCGTTCTGGTTTATTTCCTGATCGTCGTGAACTTCCAGTCGTGGTCCGATCCATTTGTGATCATCACCGCACTGCCGGCTGCGCTGGCGGGCATCGTCTGGATGCTGTTCCTGACCCATACGACCATATCCGTCCCGGCATTGACCGGCGCCATCATGTGCATGGGCGTTGCTACCGCCAACAGCGTGCTGGTGATCAGCTTTGCCCGCGAGCGTTATGAGGAACTGGGTGACCCGATCGCTGCGGCTATCGAGGCTGGCTTTGTGCGTATCCGTCCGGTGCTCATGACGGCACTCGCGATGGTCATCGGCATGCTTCCGATGTCGCTCGGCCTGGGCGAGGGCGGCGAGGCCAACGCGCCGCTGGGCCGTGCCGTGATCGGCGGCCTGATGTTCTCAACCGTCGCGACGTTGATGTTTGTTCCCGTGGTATTTAGTATGCTGCACAAGAAGCAGGACGCCAAAGCCGCCGTCCTATCGGAGAGAGATAATGTCCACTGAACCTAAGCCGGCTGGTTCCCGCCGGAAACTGGGCATCGTAGGCGTAGTCGCAGTCGCCGGTGCGCTGACCTTGGTCGTGACCGGTATCCGGGCGCGGGAAGACGCCGACGTCAAGTTGAAGGAATGGACGGACGATCAATCTGTACCGTCGGTTGCGGTGATCTACCCCAATCCAGGCACGCTGACCGGGACGATCGACCTGCCGGGCCGGCTTGAGGCTTATTACCGGGCGCCGATCTTCGCTCGCGTCAACGGCTACGTGAAGAGCTGGAGCGCCGACATCGGCGCTCGGGTGAAGGCCGGCGAGGTGATCGCCGAAATCGATGCGCCCGATCTCGATCAGCAATTGCTCCAGGCGCGCGCCGATCTGACGAACCAGCAGGCGAGCGCGAAGCTTTCCGAAGTCACACTGGCCCGCCGCAAGACGCTGATAGCGTCGAATTTCGTTTCGATGCAGGAGATCGACGAACGCACCGCCGACCTCTCCAACAAGAACGCGGCCGTCAACTCCAGCCAGGCCAACGTTGAACGGCTCGAAGCTCTCGCCGGTTACAAGAAGATTACCGTGCCGTTCGATGGCATTGTGACGGCGCGCAACACCGACGTTGGAGCGCTGATTAATGCGGGCGGCACCAGCAGCCCGCCGATGTTCATCGTGTCCGACATCAAGAAACTGCGCGTCTATGTCAACGTGCCGCAGACCTACGTGCCCGCGGTGAAGATCGGGGCCAAGGGGACGATTTCGGTGCCTGAATATCCGACCCGGACGTTTGAAGCGACGGTCGAGGCTTCGTCCCAGGCGGTCGATGTCAACTCGGGCACCACACAGATGCAGCTTGGGCTCGACAATATTTCGGGCGCGCTGATGCCGGGCGGCTTTGCGAACGTGCGGTTGGTCCTGCAACGCGAGGATGCACCGCTGCACATCCCCTCCAGCGCACTCGTCTTTGATCAGAAGGGGCTGCGCGTCGCGACGGTGACGTCCGATAACAAGATCCTGTTCAAGCCGGTGACGATTGCCCGCGACCTTGGGCGCGAGATCGAGCTTGCCGGTGGTATTACGCTTGATGACCGCGTCATCAGCACGCCGCCGGATGGCGTCGTCGATGGCGATCCGGTTCGTGTCGTGAGCACCAAGGGGCGTCCGGCGACCGCGACGGCCACACAGGGCGGGAAGGGCTAGGATCCAAGGACCAGAGGTTCTGTTCTTCGTGATGGCCGGGGATTACCCGGCCATTTGCGTTTGAAGGCCTGCCAAGAAGACGAGGCGTGACTTCACCCCGCCCGCCACTCCAGCACGCCGTCCTGGGCTTGGACGACATCACCGGACGAACCGACCGGGCTACGCTCCATATCCAATAGATGCGCCAGTGTAGAACGATCGTAAGCCGGCACCCGCGCCAGCGCGCGTGAATTCTCCGGCGTTCGCAGCATCACCACGCCGTGCTCGACCGCGTT